>NZ_JBICUB010000004.1:0-38218 GCF_043197935.1 Micromonospora sp. NPDC048930 | reverse complement strand
GGGAAGGACACCACGCCGTTCTGCCCCGGCACGGTGGTGGTGACGGTGACCGCCGCGCCGCCCGGCGTGGTGCTCGCCGTGGCATCCGCCGGCACGTCGTTCACCTTGACGGTGAGCGCGCCGACCACGGCCACCTCGGGGTCGACCAGCACCGTGTAGGTGCCCGCGACCGGCAGGTCGGTCACGTCGAAGAAGCAGGACGCCCCGCACGAGCCGTTCGAGGTGATGCTGGTGCCGTCCGGCCGGCGCAGCGACACGGTCGCGTTGTAGGTGCCGTACGTGCCGCCGGTCAGCTGCACCGAGACCCGCTGCCCGGCGGTGGCCGGGAAGGACACGGCGGCGTTCTGCCCGGGCACGGTGGTCGTCACGGTCTGCGCCGCGCCGCCCGGCGTGGTGCTCGCCGCGGCATCCGCCGGTACGTCGTTCACCTTGACGGTGATCCCGCCGGTGACCGTGGTCTTCGGGTCGACGTAGACCGAGTAGGTGCCGGCCGCGGCGAGCACGGTGGCGTCGAAGAAGCAGGACGTGCCGCACGAGGAGTTCGAGACGATGGCGGTGCCGTCCGGCCGGCGCAGCGTCACCACGGCGTTGCTGGACCCGTAGGTGCCGCCCGACAGCTCCACCGAGACCCGCTGGCCGTCGGTCGCCGGGAAGGACACCACGGCGTTCTGGCCCGGCACCGTGGTCGCCACGGTGACCGCCGGCCCGCCGGGCGTGGTGCTCGCCGCGACATCGACCGGCACGTCGTATACCTGGGCGGTGATGGTGCCGACCGCCGTGCCCTTCGGGTCGACCAGCACCGTCCAGGTGCCGGCGTCCGGCAGGGTCACCGAGCTGAAGTTGCAGCTCGTGCCGCAGGAGCTGTTGCTGACCACGGTGGCGCCGTCCGGCTTGCGGAGGGTCACCGTGGCGTTGCTCGACCCGAACGTGCCGCCGGTGAGGTTCACCGTGACGACCTGGCCGGCCGCGCCGGGGAAGGACACCACCGCGTTCTGGCCGGGTACGGTCGTGGTCACCGCCACGGCCGCGCCGTCGGGCGTGGTGCTCGCGGTCGCGTCGGCCGGCACGTCGTTGACCTTGACGGTGATGGCACCGAGCGCGGTGCCCTTCGGGTCGACGACGACCACGTGGTCGCCGGCGGCCAGCGTGGTCGCGTCGAAGTAGCAGGACGTGCCGCAGGACGAGTTCGAGACGATCGTGGTGCCGTCCGGCCGGCGCAGCGAGACGGTGGCGTTGCTCGACCCGAAGGTGCCGGCGGTCACCTCCACCGACACCCGCTGGCCCTCGGCCGCCGGGAAGGACACCACCGCGTTCTGTCCGGGCACGGTGGTGGTCACCGTCGGGGCGGCGCCGCCCGGCGCGGTGGTCGCCGTGGCGTCGGCCGGCACGTCGTTGACCTTCACCGTGATCGCCCCGGTGACCGTGGTCTTCGGGTCGACCAGGACGGTGTACGTCCCGGCCGCCGGCAGCGTCGTGGCGTCGAAGTAGCAGGACGTGCCGCAGGACGAGTTCGAGACGATCGTGGTGCCGTCCGGCCGGCGCAGCGTCACCACCGCGTTGCTCGACCCGAAGGTGCCGGCGGTCACCTCCACCGACACCCGCTGGCCCTCAGCCGCCGGGAACGACACCACCGCGTTCTGCCCGGGCACCGTGGTGGTCACGGTGACCGCGTCGCCGCCGGGCGTGGTGTTCGCCACCGCGTCGGCCGGCACGTCGTAGACCTGCGCGGAGATGGCGCCGACCGTGGTGGTCTTCGGATCGACCACGATCGCGTACGTGCCGTCGGCCGGCAGGGACAGCGAGGGGAAGCTGCACCCGGTGCCGCAGGACGAGTTGGAGACCAGGTAGGTGCCGTCCGGCCCGCGCACCCCGACCCAGGCGTTGCTCGAACCGAAGGTGCCGTTGGCCATGGTCACCGTGACGACCTGACCGGCGAAGCCGGGGAAGGTGACCGCCGCGTTCTGGCCCGGGACCGTGGTGGTCACCGTGACCGCCGCACCGTCCGGCGTCGTCGCCGCGGTGTCGTCGGCCGGCACCGCGTTGACCTTCACGGTGAGCCCGCCGACCACGGTCCCCTCCGGGTCGACCACCACCGTGTACGTGCCGTCGGCCGGTAGCAGGGTGGCGTCGAAGTAGCAGGACGCGCCGCAGGAACCGTTGGAGACGATGGTGGCGCCGTCCGGCTTCCGCAGCGACACCGTCGCGTTGTAGGTGCCGTACGTGCCGCCGGTCAGCTCCACCGAGATCCGCTGGTCGGTGACCCCCGGGAAGGTAACCGCCGCGTTCTGCCCCGGCACCGTGGTGCTCACCGTGACGGCGGCCCCGCCCGCGGTCGTCGCGACGCTGTCGTCCGCCGGCACCGCGTTGACCTGCACGGTCAGCCCGCCGACCACGGTCCCCTCCGGGTCGACCACCACCGCGTACGTGCCGTCGACCGGCAGCACCGTGGCGTCGAAGAAGCACGACGCGCCGCAGGAGCCGTTCGAGGTGATGCTCGTGCCGTCCGGCCGGCGCAGCGACACCGTCGCGTCGTAGGTGCCGTACGTGCCGCCGGTCATCTGCAGCGACACCCGCTGGCCGGCGGTGGCCGGGAAGGACACCACCGCGTTCTGCCCCGGCACCGTGGTGGCGACCGACGCCGCCGTCCCGCCGACCGTGGTGCTCGCGGTGGCGTCGGCCGGGACGTCGTTGACCTTCACCGTGAGCGCGCCGACCGCCGTGCCCTCCGGGTCCACCACGACGATGTAGGTGCCGTCGGTGGGCAGCACCGTGGCGTCGAAGAAGCAGGACGCGCCGCAGGAACCGTTCGAGGTGATGCTCGTGCCGTCCGGCCGGCGCAGCGACACGGTCGCGTTGTAGGTGCCGTAGGTGCCGCCGGTCATCTGCAGCGACACCCGCTGGCCGGCGGTGGCGGGGAAGGACACCGCCGCGTTCTGGCCGGGCACCGTGGTCGTCACGGTCTGGGCCGCGCCGCCCGGCGTGGTGCCCGCCGTGGCGTCGGCCGGCACGTCGTTCACCTTGACGGTGATCGTCCCGGTGTACGTCGACTCCGGGTCGACGTACACCGTGTAGGTGCCGTCGGCCGGCAGCACGGTGGCGTCGAAGAAGCAGGACGCGCCGCAGGAGGTGTTCGAGACGATGGTGCCGCCGCCCGGCCGGCGCAGCGAGACGGTGGCGTTGTAGGTGCCGTACGTGCCGCCGGTGAACTCGACCGACACCCGCTGGCCGGTGCTGCCGGGGAAGGTGACCGCGGCGTTCTGACCGGCCACGGCGGTGGTGACGGTGACCGGGTCGCCGCCGGGCGTGGTGCCCGCCGAGGCGTCGGCCGGCACCTCCCGGACGGTCGCGGTGACCGAGCCGGTGGCCGCGCTCGCCGCCGCCAGCAGCAGGGTGTACGTGCCGGCGGTGCGGGCCCTGACCGTGTCGATGAAGCCGGTGGCGCCCACGCACCCGGACGACGCGGCGGTACGCCCGAACGGGTCGAGGACCTTCGCCGTGGAGATGCCGCAGGAGCCGAAGGTGCCGTCGGCCAGTTGCACGCTCGCCTGCTGCCCCTCGGCCAGGTCGAAGACGACCAGGGCGACGTCACCGGCGCTGGGGATGGTGACCGACTTCGCCTCGCCGAGCGCGACCCGGGAGGTGTGCACCACGTCGGCGACCGTGTACGGGGCGGGCGCGACGAACACGTCGGCCGCGCTGTCGCCGCTGCCGTACCGGGTGCGGACCCCGATCCGGCCGGAGGCCGCTCCGGAGGGCACCTGCAGGGTGAGGCTGCCGGCGGCGACGGCGGTGGTGGCGGCGCGGGTGCGGTTCAGCGTGACGGCGTTGTCGGCGGCGGCGGGGGCGAACCCGGTGCCGGTGACGGTGACCGTGCCGCCGGGCACGACCACGGTCGGGGAGACGCCGGTGACCGTGGGCGCGGACTCGTCCGGGCCGGCGACCACGAAGGACTGCGGGCTGGTCGCGGTGGCCCCGCCGACCTGGACCGTGATCAGGCCGGTGGTCGCCCCGGCGGGCACCCGGGTGACCAGCCGGTGCCCGCTGGCGGCGGTGACCGGGGCCGGTACGCCGTTGAACTCGACGGTGTTCTCCGCCGGTACGTCGGAGAAGCAGCCACCCTGGAGGGTCACCTCGGCGCCGACGGCCGCCCGGGCGGGCACCACCGACAGCAGGGCGAGCGCCGGGCTGCCGTCGTCGGTGACCGAGGTGATGTTGCCGGCCGGGTCGTAGCCGTACCGCGCCGTTCGGCCGGCCTGGTCCCGCACCCCGGCGAGCTGGCCGGCGGCGTCGTACGCGTAGCCGACCGAGTCGCAGGAGACCGAGGCCGGGACGAGGTCCGGCAGGTCCGCGCGGACCCCGAAGGCCAGCAGCATGACGAGTGCGGCGAGGGTCGCGGTGAACCGCAGTCGGGCACCGGCCCAGACCCTCGATCGGATGGTGCGACGGCCGAGCGGACCCGACATGCTGCCTCCCCCACAGACGCAACTTCTGCGGAGCAAGGTAGGCGAGATCGATCAATGGGCATAGATGCCCAGGTGAACGTCTGGTTCGTCGCCCCCGTCACGTACCGTGACAGGGGCTTCTACCAGGAGAAACAGCCGACACCGCCGGAGCGGTGTCGGCTATCGGACAATCGGTTGTGCAACCCGGTCGCCGGGTGCGGACGGGCAGGTCAGAGGACCCGCCGCACCCAGCCGTGCGGGTCGGCGGACCGGCCGCGCTGGATGTCCACCAGCCGCTGCCGGAGGGCCATCGTGGACCGGCCCGGCTCACCGCCGCCGACGAGGAACTCCCCGTCCGGGAAGCGCACGCCGCCGATCGGGGTGATCACCGCGGCGGTGCCACAGGCGAAGACCTCGCGGAGCCGGCCGCTGGCCGCGTCCGCCTGCCAGTCGGCGAAGCTGACCGGCCGCTCCTGCACCCGGTGCCCCGACTCGGCGGCCAGGGTGAGGATCGCGTCCCGGGTGATCCCGGGCAGGATGGTGCCGCTCAGCGGCGGGGTGACCAGGGTGTTGTCGTCGTAGACGAAGAAGACGTTCATGCCGCCCAACTCGTCCACGAACCGCCGCTCGACGGCGTCCAGGAAGACCACCTGGTCGCAGCCGGCCTCGATCGCCTCGGCCTGTGCCACCAGCGAGGCGGCGTAGTTGCCGCCGCACTTGGCCGCGCCGGTGCCGCCCGGGGCCGCCCGGGTGTAGTCCGGGGAGACCCAGACGGTGATCGGCTTGACCCCACCCGGGAAGTACGCCCCGGCCGGCGAGGCGATCACGCAGTAGAGGTACTCGTTGGCCGGGCGGACACCGAGGAACACCTCGCTGGCGAACATGAACGGCCGCAGGTAGAGGCTGGCGTCCTCGTGCTCGGGGATCCAGTCCTGGTCGATCTCGACCAGCCGGTGCAGCGACTCGACGAAGGTCTCCGCCGGCAGCTCCGGCATCGCCAGCCGCTGCGCGGAGGCCGCGAAGCGGGCGGCGTTCGCCTCGGGACGGAACATGGTGACCGCCCCGTCCCCGGTCCGGTACGCCTTCAGCCCCTCGAAGATCTCCTGTGCGTAGTGCAGGACCGCGGCGGCCGGGTCCATCGGGATCGGCGCGCGGGCCTCCACCCGGGCGTCGTACCAACCCTTGCCCTCGGCGTACCGGATCGTCACCATGTGGTCGGTGAACACCCGGCCGAACCCGGGGTTCGCCAGCAGGGCGGCCCGGTCGGCGGCGGATACCGGCGCGGGATTCGGACGGATCTCGAAATCGAGCTTGTCACCACCGCTCATCGCGCTGACCTCCCTGCGGGTCCCACGGCATGCGGGATCGCACGCCGACGTCACTGGTGCCAGAAACTTACCCCGAACGGTCGTTCAGCCGGAATGGGGCCGGGAGCAGCTCAGTCACTGAGACGTCGAGCACGTCGGCGATCGCTTCGAGGTCGTCCAGGTCGAAGGCGATCTCGCCGGTCATGCGTCGGGCGAGGGTGCTCTGCTTCATGCCGGCACGCCGGGCGAGCTCGGCTGCGCTGATGCGGCGGCGCGCCAGGAGCACGCGGATTTCCTCCGCTGTCTGCTCGCGTAGGCGGCCTCGAACCGTCGTTGCCGTATCACTCATAGCGCCATTCTGACCCGCCTAGCGGGTCACGCGCAAGTCTCAAGGGTTAACAGCTCCCCTGATTTTCACTGATAACCCGCTAGGCGGGTTGACAACCCTCACCGCGTCCCGGTAGAACTACCCGCATGCAAGAGACTAACCCACTCAGCGGGTTGCGTGAGCGGATCTCCGAGGCGATCCGAGTCGAGCTCGCCCGCCGCCGGATGAGCCAGCGGGCCCTGGCGGACGCGACCGGCCTGAGCCAGAGCTACATCGGCCGGCGGCTGACGGGTGAGATGCCCTTCACCACCGACGACCTGGCGCTCATCGCCAAGGCCCTCGGGGTGCCTGTGCTCGCGCTGCTGCCCGCCGCCGACGCCGCCCCGGCCGCGTGAGCCCGTTCCCGTGGTCGAAGCCGAGCGGCGTGCCCCGTCCGGCAACGGCCCCGAAGCCGCGGACCCCCGGCAAGCCACCGAAGCCCCGCAAGCCCCAGCCGCCGGCGAAACCCACGAGGGGCCTCGCCTCGGCGCTGGCGATGGTGATTTTCGGCCTCGTCCTGATCGTCACCGCGCTCACTGCGCCGGCCGCACCGGCGTCCGAGCCGGTGCCGGTCCGCTGGCGGCCGGCCACCGAGCAGGAGCGGCGGGCCTACGACGCCCGCCAGATGGCGGCGGTGCTCGAGGAAATCGCCCGCCAGCGAGACGGGGTCACGCCCGCTGCAACGGCCGTGACCCCGGAATCCCGTACCCGCACCAACCCTGATGAGGAAGGACGGTCGAGATGACCAACGTACAGGCCACCGCCGAGGTGGCGTCCAGCGCCGGCGGCACGCCGGCGGGGAACACCGAACACCACGTGGTCCCCGGCTGGGCCGGCCCGGCCGGCGAGGTGCGGTGCACCTGCGGCGCGGTATACGCCGGCGGGTCCGTCCGCGAGTCGTCGCGTCTGCTGGGCAACCACATCGCCCGCAGGGCACGAGCCGCCGCCGAGGCCGCCGGGCCCGACCAGGTGGTCTCGCCGATCGACCGGGCGCTGGCGGACTCCGCCGGTCAGTCGGCGCTGGTGCGGATCGCCCGGACGAACATGCTCCGCGAGATCTCCCGGCTCTGCTACGCCGTGGACCGGGCGGCGCTGCCGGCGCCGCGGGCGGTCCGCTTCGACTCGCGCACCCACGCCGCGCAGCTGGACTTCGACACGGAGGGCGAGGCGATCGCCTGGGCCGCGAGGCTAGGCGCGGAGCCGGGCGCGCTGCGCAGCGCCCGGCACTTCGCGATGGTCGGCGCGACCGGCTACCACGCGATCGTCGACTGGCGCGGTGTCCGCGTCGACCTGGTCTCCGTCGTTCCGGTCGCCGCGCCGGCCGCCGCCGACCAGGCCCCGGCCGTCGGCGAGCACTACCAGACCGGCGGGTGGACCGGCGGGCCCGGTGAGTGCGGGGTCCGGTGCGCCTGCGGCACCGTCTTCGACGGGTTCGACAGCCCCGGTGAGGCGGTCGACCTGCTGAACCACCACATCGTCCGGGAGACCGACCCGGCCGCCCGCAAGCAGGCCGAGGCGGTGTCGGCGTGACCGGGCAGGAGCGGCCGGCCTTCGTCGCCGGCGACCAGGTGAACGTCACGATCCGGTTCGCCGAGGTCAAGAGCCCGCCGGCGGCGGGGTGGCTAACCGTGCGATTCGGGGGTCTGGACCACGAGCTGCCGCTGTCCGACGAGGACGTGGCGGTCGAGCGGGTGGCGCCGGCGGAGTGGCCGCCCGAGGTCGGTGACCTGTGGCGTGACGCCGACGGTGACCTGTGGTTCGCGACGGTGAAGGCGGCCCGGACCGGCGACGACGGGCGTGTCTTCGAGGGCGCGCGGCTGGTGATGTCGCCGGCGCGGGAGACGCCGAACCTGTACCGGGAGCAGCGGATCAGCCCGAACGACCTGCTGAGCAATCTCGGACCGGTCGCGCTGGTGCACCGCGAGCCGCAGCCCGAGCCGGGCGAGGACGGCGAGTGATGGGCGCCGCGATCGTGGAGGGCATGCGGGCGGCCGCCGGCGAGGTGGCCGGCCTGGTGCTGGTCGTCGTCCTGCTCGCCGTGGCGACCTGGCTGGACCAGGCGGGTACGCGGTGACCGCCGCGGTGCTGCCGGCCCTGGTGCCGGCCCAGCCGGGCCCGCCCGCGGTCGAGCAGCTCGCCGGCCCGGGCGGCACGTGGGACCTGGTCGTGGCGGCGCAGGCCGGCGACCGGGACGCCTTCGGCCAGCTCTACGCGCGCTACGCGGACACCGTGTTCCGGTTCGTCTACTTCCGGACCGGCAACCGCCAGCTCGCCGAGGACCTCACCTCCGAAGCGTTCATCCGGGCGCTGCGCCGGATCGACCGGGTGCAGTGGCAGGGCCGCGACATCGGTGCGTGGTTCGTCACCATCGCCCGGAACCTGGTCGCCGACCACTACAAGTCCGGCCGCTACCGGCTGGAGGTCACCACCGCGGATGTGCACGACCCGGCCTCCGGCCTGGACCACGAGCAGCTCGGCTGCGAGGGCGACCCGGCCGCAGCCGCCGTCGACCACCTGACCAACATCGCGCTGCTCACCGCCGTCAAGCAGCTCACCGTCGAGCAGCAGACCGTCATCATCCTGCGCTTCCTCCACGGCCTGTCCGTCGCCGAGACCGCGATCGCGGTCGGCAAGAACGAGGGCGCGGTCAAGGCCATCCAGTACCGAGCCTGCCGCGCGCTCGCGCGGCTGCTCCCCGCCGGCTTCCAGGAGTCCCGATGATCACCGACCCCGCTGCTCTCGCCTTCACGATCTCCGCCGTCCTGGTCGCCGGCGTCGCCGTCGGCGCGATCCTGGCCGGCCTGGCCCAGCGCGGCCGCGCCGCCGACGACGCCGAGCGCGCCGGCCGCGCGTTCCGCGAGCTGCGCGACCTCGCCCAGGCCTGCTGCGACCCGGTCCACCTGGTCCGGCTCATGCGCGGCACCGCCGACATCTGGGACAACTGGCGTCCGGACGGCCTCGCCCTGGACGTCGCCGCCCCGCCACCGCTCACCCCGGCGTACGCGCACCGGCTGGTCGACGCCTACGCCACCGGCGACCCGGTCGACTTCGCCGGCTGCTGGGTGCCCCCAGACATCCAGGGCCGCGTCCGCGCGATCGTCGCCGGCGCGAGCGAACCGACCGTCCGGATCTCCACCCTCGGCCAGCCGGGCAGCAGGCGCCCGTGGCTGTTCGACCCGGCAGCGGACACCACGGTGCCCAGCTGCCTGATCACCGCGCCGACGCCGCCGCTCGCCGGCGACGCCCGGCTGGTCCGGCCAAGGACCAGCGATGGGTGAGGAACAGGCCCGGGTGCCGTGCCTGGACTGCGGGACACCTTGCCGCAGCGCACTGTCCCGGTCCCGCCGGATCGGATCCGGCTGCTGGCGCAAGCGCCGCCGCAAGGCCCGCGCCCAGGCCGCCCCGGTCCCGCTGCCCGGCCTGTCCGGGCGGCGCGGCCGGGCCGGCCAGGACCTGCTCGACGCCGCGACCGAGGACGGCACCCCGTGAGCGGGCCACGCACACCCGCGCCGCGGCCCTGCCCGAACTGGGACCCGGACCCCGACCTCGGCACCGACTGGAACGGCCGCAAGACCTGCCGCACCTGCCAGCGGCCCGGCGCGCCGGACGACCCGGCCCACCGGCCGCCACCACCCCCGCCCGTACCGCAGACCCGCATCTCGCCCGCGCTCGCCGCAGCCGCCCAGGCCCGCGACGCCGCGATCCTCGGCGAGCACGACCCGGAGGAGTCCTGGTGACCGAGAGGACCATCCCCACCGAAGCGGCCATCACGGTCGCCCTGGCCGCCGTGTGCATCGACCACGACGGCCCCGACTGCGCGCTCTGCAAGGAGGCCCTGGACCGTCGACGCGGCCGGGGCATGACCGCCGCGCAGATCCTCGCCGACATCGACCTGCGCCGCGTCGACTACTCGCTGTGGGCGACCGTCGGCCGGCTCCGGGTCGACCTGGAGGGCGCCACCACGGAGCGGGCCGGCCTGGTCTGGGCGGCGCTGGGCGTCACCCCGCTCGACGACGACCCGCGCCACCTCATCGAGTTCCGCGAGGACGGCTGGACGATCAAGCACCCGCTGTCCTGCAGGCCGAACCTCTTCGACTGCCCCGTCAACCGCGCGGCCGGAGAACAGGTCGACGGACCGCCCCCGGCGGGCTTCGGCCGGTACGACTGCTGGATCGGGGAGCAGGAGTTCGCCGGAATGCTCTTCCTCGGCGACCGCATCGACCAGAAGGTGCGGACCGATGGGTGACCGCCTGACCGACGCCGAGCTGCGCGCCGCCGCCGCTCGCCGGCCCGGGTACGCGACCTATCCGGAGTACCGGCCGGGACAGCCGGAGCGGCTGGCACCGTACTGGCGGGGCGAGCCGGCCGGCCAGCACGCCGGCGCGGCTCCGGACAGCCCCGCGCCGGCGTGCTGCGACATGCACAACGCGAACTGCGAACCGCCCGCCGACCTGTGCTGCAACGGCTGCACCGAGGCAGGTCACCCGGACCACCCGACCGGCGTGCCCTGCGTGCTGCCCGCCGTGGCCGCGCCGCCGCGCTGGTACAGCCACGCCGACATCTGGGGCCCGGAGACCGAGCCGGCGGCGGCAGCGGACCCGCAGCCGAACCTCATCCTGCGGGCCGCCCGCGAGCTCTCCGAGGACGAAGCGGAGCAGATCAAGCGGTCCTTCGAGGTGAAGACCGCCGAGCAAGGCCTGCGGCTGGCGGTGTTGCCGCCGTCGCCCGTCTTCGAGTTCTCGCCCCAGCGGTCCCCTGGCCGCCCGTGGTGGCGGCGCCGGTGGAACTGGGCGGTGATGTCCGGCGACGGCGGGTCCTGGTGGGGCTACTGCTGGACCCTGGCCGGCGCACGCCGCCGTACCCGCCGCGCCGCCCGGAGGGCAGCCCAGTGAGCCCCGACGTCGCCGCGCTGACCGAGCGGTCCACCCCGGCGGCCGCCCGGGACCGGGCGCAGCGGATCCGCAAGGGCCTGCGCGACTACCTGGAGACCGTGGCCGAGTTCGCCCTCGCATGGGAGCGCCACGACTGGCAGGTCCTCGGCTACGACAGCTGGCAGGCGTACCTGGACGGCGAGTTCGGCGCGGACCGGCTGCGGGTGCCGGAGGTGCACCGCACGGCGGCGGTGACCGTGCTGCGGCAGGTCGGCATGTCCACTCGCGCGATCGGCACCGCGCTGGGCATCAGCAAGGACACCGTGGCCCGGGAGGTCGCGACTGTCGCAGCTGAGACAGACGATCTGCCCACCACCGTCCGGTCGCTCGACGGCCGCGACCGGCCCGCCACCCGCCCAACACCCGAGCCGTCACCGGACGAGGACCTCGCTGCCGGCCGGAGCCTGCGGTTCGGCTCCCTCGAGGAGATGGACACCGCCCTCGCGGCCGCCGGCCCAGCTCCGGACGAGCAGGTGTGGATCGCGGCCGCCCGCCGGGGCATCGAGGCGCACGCGCTCAAGACGAAGGCGTCGACCAGGTGCTCCCGGTCGACCCGCACCGGCCTCACCCTGACCGCCGGGCAGGCCGCCGAGCAGCACGAGGCCACCTGGTGCCGCAAGTGCTGGCCGCCCGCCCCGCCGACCGAGGAACCCTGCCCGCGGTGCGCGACGGTGACCCCGGTCGGCGACCTGCCCGACACCCCGCCACGCTGGTGCCCGGCGTGCCGGTTCATGCCGCCGGCGGACTACGTCACCACCAGCGTCACCTTCGGCACCCTGCTGCCCGGCGACTACATCGACCGGCCGTACGGGCCGCGCCGCTTCGTCGCTTGGCACCAGGTAGTCCAGGTCCACTTCGACGCCGGCGTCACGGTCTTCACCGACCACGGTGAGAACGTGCCCGTGCACGAGGACATGGCCGGCGACCTGGCGGTGACCGTCCGCCGGCCGGAGGGCCGCACCGCGGCCGCCATCAGCGTGGTTGACTGCCGTGCCTGTCACAGCCTGGTGCCGGCCGTGGTGCTCTACAACGGCCGCTGCCCGGCCTGCCTGACCGCTGGCGATCACGCGCAGATGCTCGAGGAGAAGCTCGCCGCGCAGGACCCGAAGATGGCGCCGGGCCCGGAGCGGACCCTGCCGGCCGGCCTGCTGCGCGCGGGCGATCTGGTGTGGGTCGGGCCGGAGGGATGGCAGCCGGCCACCTCGGTGGAGATTGGCCCGATGCCGCCGGAGCCGGGCGGCTGGCGGGTCCAGGCGCGTACCCGCACCGGCGTCCACACCGCCACCGCCCAGCGGACCTGGCGGTGGGACGAGCTGCTCCAGATCCGCCGGCCGGTCCCTGCGACCGAGCCGGCGGGTGAACCGGTCCCGACCGGGCCGGCCGCCGAGGCCCACGACCCCCGGGCCTCGCGGGAAGCCGGGGCGGAGATTCGCGGCTCCGCCCCGGCAGGCACCCCCACCGAGTCGGCCGCCGGTGTGCCTACCGAGCCGGCGGATGGAGCGGATACCGCGTTTCCTCATGGCGCGGGTGACGCTGCTCCAGCTCCTGCCCCGTCGTCGGCTTCCCCCGACGGCGGGGCGGGGGTAACCCCCGACGACGGCATGCTGACCGTTGCCGAGATCGGCCGGTTGCGCGCCGTCTTCGAGTACGCCCGGGCCGTCCTGGCCCGGCACCCTCAGTACGTCAATACCGGCCGTGCCATCCCGCACGTGCTCGGCCGGGAGTACGTCGCCGGCGAGGTGACGCCGCGGCCGCCGCGCGACTACCACAAGAAGCCCCAGCAGCAGCCCGTCGTGCACGTGGAGGTGGCCTGGGACCGCGACGGCGAGATCGAGATCAGCTACCGGTCCGAGCGGTACGTCCTCAGCGACATCCGGATCTGGGCGCCCGGCGTCGACGAGGCGCTCGACGTGCTCTGCGCGCTGGGGATCCTGCCGGCCCAGCTCTCGCGGCAGTACGCCGCCGGCGTCCAGGCCGGCCTGCGCGGCGGCGACGCGATCGACGGCGAACTGATCGAGGAGGACGGTCGTGCCTGACCTGATCGTGTACCCGGGCTGGCGGACGGTGCCGGCCGGCCTGTACTCCAAGACGCAGCTGGCGGACCTGGACCTGCCCCGGGTGCCGGGCGGGCCCCAGCGGGCGTGGGTGGAGACCAGCAACTGGCGCGGCAAGAAGGACCACTTCGAGCTGTACGCGCTGGCTGAGTCGTTGCCGTCGCCGGCGACCGCCGCGCAGCTGGAGGCGGCCCGCCACCGGGCCGCGACCGGAACCGGCCGGGTGTGCGGGGAGTGCGGCGCCCGCCCGGACCGGCCGGTGCCGGAGCTCGGCGCGGTGACCGGCTTCGCGTACCTGCCCGACGGCGACGCGGAGCCGACCCGGCGGCTCTGCCTGGCGTGCGCGCGGGTGGTCCGGCTGCGCGCCGCGGTGGCCGCTGCCGCCCGGACGCGTACCGAGGCGGCCCGGTGGGCGGCCCGGGTCCTCGCGGCGGCGCCGCCCGTGGTGCGCGTCGACGAGGTGTTCCGCCCGCCGGCTCCGTCCGGCCGGCGCAACCTGGAGCCGGTGGCGCTGCGCGTCGACGCCGTCACCGCCATCAGCGGCCGGCGCGTCCAGGCGACCATCCGGCTGGCCGGGCCGCGGGTGAAGGCCGTCCCCGCCGATGCGGTCGAACCGGGCAGCCTGGCGGAGGTGCTCCGGCCGCTGCTGGCCGCCGAGATGGTCGTTACCTGGCGGCCCGAAGAACTGAGGCCGCTGCTGCGCCTCTACTACGCGGACGCGCTGACCTGGCCCAGGGGCGGCCACAACAGCTTGTGGGAGCGGGCCACCTGGTGGCGGGGCGAGGTCGACCCGGACACCCTGGCTGTCCGGCACGCGATCGACCCGGTCACCGCCGACCGCACGCTGCTGCTCCTGCGCCGCATGGCCGCCACCGCCCCGCCCGACAAGGCGGTGACCAAGTGACGACCTGGCGCGTGTGGATCTACGACGAAGAGCACGAGGTCGATATCGACCCGCGCCTACTGCGGATGGGTGATGACCCGCTCACGCTCGACGCGTCCGGCCGCGTCGTTTTTGCCCGGACCGGGCACCCATGGACACCCCCGCCAGCGGACACGCCATGACCGCGCCGATCGCCCGGCCCGGGCTGTGGCTGGTGGCCAGCACCGTGCTGGGCCGGCCGGTCAAGGCCGCCGAGAACCCGCACGTCTGCGGCGTGACGGTCACCCAGACCATCTCCCGCCAGCCGTACCACTACAAGGCCCGCGACTGCTCGGCCTGCGCGGTCCGGGCGGCCGGGCAGGGCGGCCGGCCATGACCCGGGACCAGCTGATGGAGGCGCTGCTGGTGGAGCGGTACGGGCCCACCTGGCTGCCGCCGGTCGTTCCCCAGCCGCTGGTCCGCGCCCCCGCCGACCTGGCGGCACCGCCGACCCCACCCCGCCGCCGTGGGCACCTGACGGTGCTCGACGGCGGATCAACCACCGCGGCCGCCGTGGCCGCCCGCACCACCGATCGGAGAAACACCATGGCGAGGATCAGCCTCGACGCGGACCAGGTGCAGCTGCTCACCGCCGTGCAGCAGGGCCGCGTCCACCACGACCCCCGGTTCACCCGTCCCGACTTCGAGAAGGAGCCGGGGCCGCCGATGGTCCTCAAGCGCGCCACCCAGCGCCTCGCGCCGCTGAAGCGGCAGCGGCTGGTCGAGCTGGCCCCGGAGTCCGAGGCCCTCGGCAACGGGGTGCGCCTCTACACGACCACCACGCTCGGCGATGAGGTGCTGGCCGAGGTCCGCCGCCAGGAGGACGCGGCCAACGCCGACCCGGACCGCGTCGGTGGGGTGGCCTGATGCCGCCCGTACCGAAGATCACCAGCCGGGCGGACTACGAGGTGCTGCGCCTGTTCGTCGGCGGGAAGTCCGAGATCGAGATCGCCGACGCCACCGGCCTGACGCAGAAGGCCATCACCAGGGTCATCAACGACATGTGCGCCGGCGATGAGGTCGTCGCCGGGCAGATGGTCACCGCGTACGAGCACCGGGCCCGCGCCGTGGCGGCCGCGCAGGGCCGCCCGGGCGTCCCCGGCGTCCCCCGGACCACCACGGTGCCGCCGCCCGGCACCCTCCGCCCGCCCGCACAGCCTGCGGCGCCGGCCGGCCCGGACACGTTGACGCAGCTGCTCCACGCCGCCGCGGCCTCACCCACCCGGCGGGTGCAGGCCCTCGGCGAGAAGCTGCGCGCCCTGGCCGCCGAGGTGCGCGAGGCGCTCGCCAAGGAGGAACAGGCCGCCGCCGCGCAGCGCCGCGTCGACGAACTGGCCGCCGAGCTGAAGAAGGCACAGGAGGAGCTGCGGGCCGCGACCGGCCGGCCTGCCCGCCCGCCGGCGAGCGGCGCCGCGGTCCCGGCCGCCGGTCCGGAGGTGCCGGCCAAGACCGTCCGGGCGTGGGCCCGGCAGAACAAGGTCGACGTGCCGGCGCTGGGGCGGATACCCCGCGACGTGATGGACGCCTACCTCAAGGCCAACCCCGGCCAGGCCACCGCGTCCACCGACCCCGACACCGAGTGAAGGAGCAACCCGAGGTGACCACGATCGTGGCGCTGGACCTGGAGACCAGCGGCCTGGACCCGGACCGCCACCACATCTGGGAGATCGGCGCGGTGGTCCGCGACCACCGCGACCCGGCGTACTGCGGCCGCTGGCAGATCATGATGCGACCGAACCTGACCGACGCTGACCCGGTCGCCCTGCGGGTCGGCCGCTACTACGAGCGAGCCCCGCGCCACTTCGCCTCCCGCAACGGCTGCGGAGCGTATGTGATCGCCCGGCCCGCAGCGCTCATCGGATCGGCGGCCACGCCGGCGCCGCCGCCCGTCGCGCCGATCGGCGAGACCACCCGCACCGCGGTCGCCGGCTGGCTCGCGGTGATCCTCGACGGCGCGACGATCGTCGGCGCCAACCCGGCCTTCGACGCCGCGTTCATGACCCGGTTCCTCCGCTCGCACGGCCACGCCCCGACCTGGCACCACCACCTGGTCGACGTCGCCGCGCTCGCCGCCGGCTACCTGGCCCGAACCGGCGATAGCGTCGCCCCGCCGTGGCGTACCGGCGACCTCGCGGCCGCGCTCGACCTGCACTGCGAGCCCGAGCTGCGCCACACCGCCCTCGGCGACGCCGACTGGGCCCTCGCGATCTACGACACCGTGATGGGTACGCATCGGGACGGCAGCCAGTGAGCGACATTCAGGGACTGGCGGAGGAGGTGCAGGCGCTGCTCGGTGCCGCCGTCGACCGGGACTACCAGGCCGCCACCGACCTGGTCGTCCGCATCGCCGACCAGCACGGCGCGCAGGGCGTGTACGGACTGTGCTGCGCACTCGCGCAGATGGTCACCACGTTCGGGTTCGGCGTGAAGCGCGGCCAGGGGTTCGCCGGGATCGCGATGACCGACCCGGACGGGCGGCCGATGAACCCGGACGAGGCGCCGGCGGAGGCTCGCCCGAAGGTGTGGGCGACACGCTTCGTGGCCGCCTACACGAACGACGACAGCGCCACCACCGTGGCGCTCTTCGAGACGTCGCTAGCCGACCCGGACGGACACATCGCCGGCGTGGCGGCGCTCATCGGGATGGCCGCGGACGTGCTGCGGTCGAAGATCGAGGAGGGCAACCATGCCTGAGTGCCCGATCCTGTCCTCCCGGCGTCACCACACCGAGCTGCACACGCAGCTGAACGCGGCGGAGAACGACCTGCGCAGCCAGACCGAGGCGCTGCGCCAGGCCCTCGCCGAGCGGGACGAGCTCGCGAAGGTGGTTGCAGACATCGGCGACGTGATGAGTCCGACCGGCGAGCGGCCGGTGGAGGCCCTGGGCTCGCTGGTCGACGACGTGGCGCAGCTGGTCGAGCAGCGCGACCAGCACGCCGCCGACGCCCAGGCCATCGCCGACAGCAACGACCTTCTCCGGGAGCGCCTCGCCACGGCGACCGAGCTGACGCGCGAGGTCCTCGCCCACTTCCACGAGCGCGGGCATCCGGGCCGGCCGTGCAAACGCACGGGCTGGGTGACCGAGGAGCGGATCTCGGCGTGGTGGGCCAAAGTCGAGAGCCTGACAGCACCGGCTCCATCTCGACCAGCCGGATAGCGGCACTGCCCGCCCGCCCGTCCCCTCTGCTCAACCTCGGCGCGGCCACCACATTGCGGTGGCCGCGCCGAGTGCTACCGGGAGAACCATAGATGTTGATCACTAAGGCGGTGGCTGGGTGGCCTGGCTGAAGTCCAGCGACAACAGCAACCAACACCCCGCCGTCCTGGCCCCCCTCGCATGGGCGCGCGGCCCGGACGACGACGTGGACGGCTGGGACCTGCGCCTGCCCGCCGTCGCCGGGCTGGTGTGGCTGTGCGCCACCTACTCCGCCGGGCAGGAGACGGACTACGTCGTGCCGGACGGCACCGTGGCCCTCTACGGCGGCCCGCAGTGGCAGCGGCTAGCCGGGTGGGCGGAGCGGGCCGGCTTCTGGACCCGCATCGACGGCGGCTGGCTGCTCGCCGACGACAGCGAGCACCTGTTCCACATCCGCCTCAAGGCCGAGATCGAATGGGAGCGCACGCGGAAGAACGACAACGGCAACCCGCTCCTCACCGTCCCGGTCCGGCTCCGGGACGGCGACGCCTGCCGCTACTGCGGCCGGCTCGTCAACTGGGACGCCCGCACCGGCGGCCTGGCCGGCACCTACGACCACCGCCACCCGGGCCGCCCGGCCCGCGGCCCCGACGACCTGGTGGTGTGCTGCAACCACTGCAACGGCCGCCGCGGCAAGGACTCCCACCCGGAGCGCTGGCACACCATCCCCGCGCCCGCCAGCCCCTACTACGGCAAGACCACCGTGGAGCACCTCGCCAACCACGGCCACCAGGTGCCGCTGAGCACCGGACCGCGACCCGCCGCCCTGCCCGGCGGACCCCGCATCGACCCCGCGCGACCCGACGACCAGCCGGACCCCGCGCCCGCACCGACCCGGCGACCCGGCACCCGGCCGGACCACGCCACCCCCGGCGACCCGGCACCCGGCCGGACCACGCCCACCACCCACCGGGCGACCGCCAGCCGCCCGGCACACCGCGCGACCCCGACCCCGGGGCACCGCGCCACCGCGAGCGCGACCCCGCCGCCGGCGGGACACCGCGCCACCACCGCCCGCGCGACCCCGACCCCGGGACACCGCGCACAGCGCGACGGCACCGCCACACCGCGCACCACCAACCAAGATCAACGATCACTCCCGGTCGGCTCCGGCCGGGAACCCGCCGGCCCGTCAGGACCCAAGCCTCCAAAAGGCAGGGACCCGGGTCGGGTCGGGACGGGACGGGGCGGGTCGGACGCTCCACCCACCCCGACCACGACGAACCGCAAGCGGGGCAGACGAGGCCGCCGAGCACGGACCTCGCCCCCGCCCACTCCACCGCAACCCGAGGACCCTCGCCATGGCTGAACCCCACCCACGACCAGGACCCGACCAACCCCACAGAGGTGACCATCACCAGCCCCGGCATCACCGTCACCGTCAAGAGCCACGCCCCGCTCGACCAGGTCACCACCTGCGCCGAGCAGCTGCACCAGCGCACCGCCCAGCGGTGGGCCGACGGCCGCCGTCCGTCCGGATTCGCCGGCGAGACGCCGTGACCGCCGTGCTGCTGGTCGAGCAGATCCGCGCCACCATCGCCGACCTGCGCGAGGCGTGGTCGTGGCTCGGCGATCTGGTCGAGCCAGGCCGGGACAGCGCCCCGATCCCCGTACTGACCGACGCCCAGCGTGCCCGGCAGGACGAGGCGATCGCCGCCGAGCGGGCCGAACAGGACGCCTGGGGTGCCGACGTGCCCGTCGGGCAACGCCAGTTCGCCGCGCCGGCCGGCCGGTACGCCCTCGCCGGGTCCCGCCCGGGCGCCCGGATCGGGGTGATCGACGCCCGGGCCGCCGTGCACGGCATCGTGCTGGACGTGGCCCGCACCGTCGCGGCCGCCGAGGGCGCCCGCTACGTCGGGGACCGAGCCGGCCTCGCCGGCGTGCGGGACGCGCTGGACTGGCTCGACGGCGGGCCACCCTGCTGGATCGCCACCGGCGATGGGGTGATCTGGCGGACACCGCCGGGCGGCGTGCTCGCCCAGCTCGACGACGCCGCCATCGCCACCGTGGTGAACGCCCGGCTGTCCCGAGCAAACCGGATCGCCCGCGAGGCCGCCCGGTCCCCAGACGGCGAGCACCACGCCCCGGTCGACCACCGGTGCCCGGCGTGTGGCCGCCGGTCGCTGGAGCTCGACTACGGGTCAGACGAACTGCTGCACCGGGGCGCGGAAGACGAGCGCTACCGGCGGGCCTGGACGGTGTCCTGCATCAGCGACGCCTGCCGCTGCGCCGGCGAGGGCTGCGGCTGCCGCCAGCGGATCCGCTACCCGGGCCGCCGGCACGCCTGGGCCTACGGCGAGCTGTCCGGCCCGTACGGGCTGTGGGCCGCGGTCCGGGCAGCGGACCGCCGCCGGCGCGGCCCGGAGGCCCGGGTACGCAGCGAGGTGTACGGGCACGGCGGCTGGGCCGAGCGGCGGGTGCCTCGCCGGGTCGGCCGGGCCGTCCGGGACCACGACGGTGTCCTGTGGTGGGACCGCGAGCGGGCCTGCACCCAGCTGGGAATCAAGCCCGAGCAGCTGTGGGACTGGGTGCGGCGCAGCGCCGCCAAGCCTGGGTTCCCGCGGCTGGACCGGCCTCGCCGCGACGGTGCCGTGTCGTGGTACCGGGCGGACCAACTGCTGGACGTCGACGGCCACCTGGCCCGGTCGACACGCGGTCGGACTCGACCAGCTTGACCATGATCGCCGGATATCTCAGTATGGGTGCCAGCAGGTGCACTATGCCCGCTGACGGTCTACTGATTGCAGACAGCAGCCGGGGCCACGAGGCCCTGGCCGGCGAACGCCCCGGCCCCCCGTCCGGGGCGTTCGTCGTGCCCGGGGAGGTGACCGGGTGGCGGCGCGTACAGCAGGGCGGAAGGGCCGGCCGTGGCGGCGCATCCGGCTCCAGGTGCTCAAGGATCACCGGGGCGTCTGCCACATCTGCCTGCACCCAGGGGCGAGGCAGGTCGACCACACACCGCCCCGCAAGACGCTGGTGCGGTTGGGCCTGGACCCGAACAACCCGCGCTACCTGCGACCGGCCCACGGCAACGGGGGCAACACGCGGAACCCCTGCCCGACCTGTGGCCGCAACTGCAACCAGCGCAAGGGCACCAAGAGCGCGGTGGTCGTGGCCGGGCCGCTGATCACGTCCCGCCCGTGGTGATCAACGGAATCGGACATTGCGGGCGTTGATCTTTTGAGGGGGTGGGGCGGGGGACCCCACACTCATGCTCCCTTTTTTTCTCCCCGAAGGGGCTCTGACCTGCGGAAATGGTCGCTGTGACGCAAGATCAGACCACCGGGATCACGCCGCTGATCAGTGACGTGATCGGCGCGCGGATCCGCGATCTGCGCGAGCGTGCCGGCATGTCCAGAGAGGACCTGGCGGCCGCCGCGGCCGAGGCCGGCGCGCCGGCCGGGCTGACCGGCACGGTGATCCGGTTCCTGGAGACCGGCCGGCCCGGGCGGGACGGCGTGCGCACCCGCTACTTCACGCTGGACGAGCTGGCCGCGCTCGCGGCCGGGCTCGAGGTCACGCCGATGGAGCTGCTCGGCGACCAAGCGGTCCTCTTCGTCGGCGACGCCGCCAAGCCGGCTCCGTGCCCGACGTGCGCCGCCGGCGAGGGCGAGATGACCCGCGTGGTGCGGGCCGACGTGGGCAAGCTCGGCGAGCTCGGCGACCTGGAGCCGACCCTGGTCGCCACCGCGCTGCGCCTCGCCGGTGCGATCGACGGCGCGACCGGCGACGCCGCGGCCCGGCTGCACCTGCTGACCCGGGAGCTGCGCGCCACCGTCGAGCAACTGCTCGCCGCGCGGCGCAGCGACGACCCGGACGACGAAGACGACTTCGACGACCTCGATGCCCCCGACTGAGCGCGACCGGCAGGCGATCTACGACCACTACGGCCTGACCTGCCCGCCCCGGTACGCGACGCTGCGGAACTTCGACAACCCGACGTACGGCGGGAAGGTCGCGAAGATCGCCGCCGCGCTGGGCACGCCGCTGATGCCGTGGCAGCGGTACTCCGCGGACACCGGTCTGGAGGTCGACCGCCGCACCGGCCTGTTCGTCTACCGCAAGCTCGGGGTGCGGGTGCCTCGCCAGTCGGGCAAGACGTCGCTGATCCTGCCGGTGGCCGCGCACCGTGGCATGGCGTGGCAGCGCCAGCGGATCCTCTACGCGGCGCAGAACGGCACCGCGGCCCGGGAGAAGTGGGAAGACGACCAGATCCCGGCGATCGAGGCGTCCCCGCTGGCGAAGCGGGTGCACATCCGCAAGGCCAACGGCCGCGAGGCGTTCATCTGGCGCAAGACCCGCTCGATCCACAGCCTCCAGGCGAACACGGAGAAGGCCGGACACGGCAAGACCCTGCACCTGGGCAAGGCCGACGAGTACTTCGCGCAGGTGGACTACCGCATCGAGGCGGCCTGGACCCCGGCGATGATCACCGTGCCGATGGCGCAGATGTGGTGGTATTCCACCGCCGGGACGTCGAAGTCGGTGCCGCTGAACGATGAGACCGACCGCGGGCGGGCCATCGTCGAGTCCGGGGAGCCGTCCAGCACCGCCTACTTCGAGTGGTCCGGTGAGCCGGGCGCCGACTACACCGACCCCCGGGTGTGGCTGAGCTGCATGCCGGCGCTCTGCCCGGCCCCGGTGGACGGGGTGTGCCGGTGCTCGCCGAGCTGGCGGCACACCGTCACGCCGGCGACGATGCGGGCCGAGCTGGAGGCCGCGCAGGAGAAGCCGGCGAAGCTGGCCGAGTGGCTGCGCGCGTTCATGAACTGGACGCGCGACGACGACGACATCGAGGCCGACCCGAACCTGCCGTCGGTGGAGGCGTGGGACCTGCTCGCCGACGACCGGGCCAGCGCCGGCCCCGGCGACGTGGTCGCGTTCGCGATCGACATCACCCCGCTGCGCGACCACGCCTCGATCTCCGTCGCCGGCGTCCGCCCGGACGGCATCCGCCGCACCGAGCTGGTGGCGCACGGCGAGGGCACGGACTGGATCGTCGGCCGGGTGCAGGAGCTGCGCGAGCGGCACAACCCGGTGGCGTGGGGGATCGATGAGCGGTCGCCGGCGGCCACGCTGAAGCAGAAGCTGCGGGACATCGGCATCAAGCCGATGGGCGCCGAACCGCACCGCGGCGGGCTGTGGCTGCTGTCGACCACCGACTACGGCGCCGCGTGCGGGTCGTGGGCCGACGCGGTCAACCAGGGCACCCTGTCCCAGCCCGGCGAGCCACGCACCCGAGCAGCGCTGATCGGCGCCCGCACGCGGCCGCTCGGCGACGGCGCGTGGGGCCTCGGCCGCAAGCCGTCCATCGGGGCGGACATCTCTCCGCTGGTGACCGACGTGATCGCCCTGGCGACCTTCGAGCGGTACAAGGACCTGGCCGCGCCGTACGACGCCCTGGACAACATCTGGTGAGGGAGGCGACCGTGAACCGATCCGCCGTTGCCGGCCGCCGCGCCGCCGCCCTGGTCGTCAAGGGCGCCGAGGTGCTGGGCAGCCTGGTGCGGTCCGTGCCCGGCGCCGCCGGCGCGCTGCTGGTCGCGTACGGGGCCTGGGACATCTACCCGCCGGCCGGGTTCATCACCGCCGGCGCGTTCCTGCTGCTGGCCGATCGGCAGATCCCGTGAGCGTCTTCTGGGGCCGCCGCCGGCGCCCGGCCGACGGCGAGCTGCGCGGGTCGTTCAGCAACCCGCCGCTGCCCTCGCCGCTGGAGACCGGCCCCGGCGGCTATGCCGGCGCGGTGAACCTGACCGAGGCCGAGGCGAGTCTGCAGAAGATCGCCATGTGGTCGTCGGTGGACCTGATCGCCAGCCTGGTGTCCGAGCTGCCGATCGACGTGTTCCGCGGGGTGAAGAAGGACCGCACGCACCTGCGCACCCCGTCGTATCTGCTCGACCCGGCCGGTGACGGGTACGGGGTACAGGACTGGCTGGACCAGCTGCTGCGGTCGTGGCTGCTGCGCGGCAACGCCAACGGCAAGATCGTCGACCGGGACCGGCGGGAAAGCTTCCCCACCCAGGTGGCGCTGTACCACCCGGACACGGTGACCGGCTGGCGTGACCTGAACAGCGGCCTGCCGACGTGGCGGGTCAACGGCCGCGAGGTCGACCGGGAGAACATGTGGCACCGCCGCTGCTACCCGGCCCCGGGCCAGGTGATGGGCCTGTCCCCGGTGGCGTACCACGCCACGACCATCGGGCTGGGGCTGACCGCCGAGCGGTTCGGTCTCCAGTGGTTCGTCGACGGCGCGCACCCGTCGGCGATGCTGGTCAACACCGAGGTCGAGATGAAGCAGTCGACCGCCCGGATCGCCAAGCAGCGTTTCCTGGCGGCAGTGCGCGGCACCCGCGAGCCGGTGGTGTTCGGCAAGGGCTGGAAGTACGAGCAGATCCAGGTCAACCCGAACGAGTCGCAGTTCCTGGAGACCAACAAGTACACCGAGGCGCAGTGCGCCCGCCTGTACGGCCCGGGGATGGCCGAGGTCCTCGGCTACGACACCGGCAGCAGCCTGACGTACTCCACAGTGGAGGGCCGCTCGCGGCACCTGCTGGTGTACGCCCTGTCGAAGTGGATCAACCGGGCGGAGCGGGCCCTGACGGGCATGCTGCCGCGCGGGCAGTACGTGAAGCTCAACCGGGACGCCCTGCTCCAGTCGACGACCCTGGAGCGCTACAAGGCGCACTCGCTGGCGCTGCGGGACCGGTGGCGCACCCCGAACGAGGTCCGCGACATCGAAGACGTGGAGGGCACGATCCCCGGCGGCGACCAGCCGCTGCCGGTCGGCGCGGCCCGCAGCAACGACCCGACCAAGGACGGGGGCGGCAATGAAGACCAAGGCTGACCGGGGCCGGCTGACCGGCGTGCACGAGCGGCGCACCTACGCCGCGCGTTTCGAGGTCCGCGCGAAGCAGGACGGCACCGGCGGCACGCGCTACCAGCTGACCGGGTACGCGTCCGTCTATGACGAGCCGTACACCATGTGGGACTGGCTCGGCGAGTACGACGAGGTGGTCCGCGGCGGCGCCGGCGCGAAGACCCTGTCCGAGGACCCGGACGTCGTCCTGGTCCTCAACCACGCCGGCATGCCCCTGGCCCGAACCCGGGCCGCCGGCGCCCTGCTGCTGTCCGAGGACACCACCGGCCTGCACATGGACGCCCCGAACCTCAACGGGGAGCGCGACATCGTCCGCGCCGTCGTGCAGGCCGTCGACGAGGAAATCCTGACCGAGATGTCCTTCCGGTTCCGCGTCATGCGGCAGCTGTGGTCGCCCGACTGGGCCCAGCGGGACATCCTGGAGTACAACATCCACCGCGGTGACGTGTCCGTCGTGACGTACGGCGCGAACCCCGCGACGTCGGTCGAGTCGGCGCTGCGCGCCCAGGACCTCGACCAGCTGCCCATGGACGCCGTACGCGCCCTGTACGAGCGCCTGGGCCAGCGGCTCGGCAGCGAGCCGCCCACCGACTCGCGGCGCCCGCTGGCGTGGTACCGCGACCTGGCCGCCGACGACGACGCGGACGCCCGCGCCACCGCCGGCCTGGCCTAGCAACGCCTGCATCACCAGACGCGCCGGAGCCCGCGCCGGAGCCGCCACCGCGGCGGCCACCACCCGGGCCACCACCCGAACGGCTCGCAGGCCCGCCCATCCCCCACCAAACGAGGAGAGGTGAGCCTTCGTGCTCAAGCACATGCGCAAGCAGCTGAAGGAGCTGCTGGAGCAGCGCAGCACGCTCGCGGCCGAGCGGGACAAGGTCCTGGCGGTCGCCGAGCAGGAGAACCGCGCCCCCACCGAGGCCGAGGACAAGGCCTGGCAGGAGAAGCGCGCCGAGGTCCGCAAGCTCGACGACGACATCGAGCAGCTGCGCGCCCGGATCAAGGACGCCGAGGAGGACGAGCAGCGTGAGCAGCGCGCCGCCGAGGCGTACAAGGAGGTCGGCGGGACCGGCCCCGGCACCGAGCGCAAGCAGGGCGGCGCCCGGGTCACCAGCGAGCCGATGACCTACGGCCGCCAGGCCCGCCGGCACTCGTACTTCCTGGACATGGCCCGGGCCGAGCTGGGCCGCGGCGACGGTGACGGCGGTGTCTCGGCCGCCCGGGACCGGCTCGCGCGGCACGCCCGCGAGCTCGAGGTGGAGATGCCGGCCCGGGAGGCGGCCCGCGAGGCCCGCGCGCAGCGGGCCCTCGAGGGAATCGAGGACGCCCGGCACTGGAGCGCCGAGCAGCGCGCCAGCGTCTTCGAGCGCGGCCAGGAGCAGCGGGTCGCGCCGAACCGCACCGACGGGCAGGGCGGCTACTTTGTGCCGCCGCTGTGGCTGGTCGACGAGTACATCGAGCTGGCCCGGTTCGGCCGCCAGACGGCGAACCTGTGCCGCAACATGGACCTGCCGACCGGCACCGACTCGATCAACCTGCCGAAGGTGGCCACCGGCACCGCCACCGGCGTGCAGACCGCCGACGGCGGCGCGGTCACCAGCCAGGACATGACCGACAGCTCGGTCAACGCCCCGGTGCGCACCATCGCCGGTCAGGAGGACGTGGCGATCCAGCTGCTGGACCAGTCGCCGATCGCGTTCGACGAGGTGATCTTCGCCGACCTGATCGCCGACTACAACATGCGGCTGGACCTCCAGGTCATCGACGGGTCGGGCGCCGCCGGGCAGCACCTGGGCATCCTCAACGTCGGCGGCATCAACGCGGTCACCTACACCGACGCGGCCCCGACCCTGCCGGCGATGTACCCGTCGTTCGCGCAGGGCGCGTCGAAGATCTACAAGCTGCGGAAGCTGCCGGCGACCGCGGCCGTGGTGCTGCCGTCGATCTGGTACTGGGCGACCGCGCAGCTGGACACCACCAACCGGCCGCTGATCGTCCCGCCGCAGGTCGGCTGGAACCCGGCCGGCACCCAGCAGGACCTGGCCTCGGGTGAGGGCCCGGCGGGCATGCTCTCGATGGGCCTGCCCGGCTACCTGGACGGCAACCTGCCGACCAACAAGGGCGCCGGCACCAACGAGACCCGCACGATCGTCGCGCGTTTCCCCGACCTGTACCTGTGGGAGGGCGCGATGCGTACCCGGGCGCTCCAGGAGGTGCTCTCCGGCACGCTCCAGGTCCGCTTCCAGGTGTACGCGTACAGCGCGTTCATGCCGAACCGGCGCCCGGAGGCGATCTCCGTGGTCTCCGGCACCGGCATGATCCCGAACGCCAACTACTGATCCTGACCGCCGGCACCCGCCGCTGGGCGGGTGCCGGCGCACCCAGACCGAACCGAGCAGGACCCGGGACCGACCCGAGGGGAGAGCACCATGCACGACCTGATCGCGGAGCTGGAGGGCTACCGCAACGAGCTGGACAGCGCCGAGCGCTACGGCGACAAGGACCGTGCCAAGGCGGTCCGCGGCGAGGTGGCCCGTGTCGCCAAGGCCGTCAACGCCCGCGTCGACCAGATGCTCGCCGACGCCACCACCGCCGACGAAGAGCTCCGGGACCTCGACGCGGCCAACAAGCGGGCCGAAGCCCGCCGGATGGCCCGAGCCCTGCCCGAGCGGCTGCGCGACGCCGCAGCCGGCCGGCTCGCCGCCGACGCCCAGCCGGGCAGCCGCGACACCGCCGACCACGCGCCGGCCGAGACGGCCACCCCGGACGGCCCGGGCGAGCCTGACGGGGAAGCCGACGCCGACACCGCAGACCGCACCCCGACCGAGACGGCCACCCCGGGCCAGCCGGGCACCAGCCGCGGCGGCCGGCCGGCCTCGGCCCGGTCCAGCTCCTGACTGTCGGGCACTTCGGGGCTGAGACGAGGAGGCGGCGGTGCCGGCACCCACGCTGGACGACCTGAAGAAGCAGCTCAACCGGTCGCTGACGGACACCAGCGACGACGGGGAGCTGACGATCCACCTCGGCGCGGCCATCGAGGCGGTGGAGGGCAAGGTCGGCCCATTGACCGTGCGCGAGTTCACCGAGCAGCACCGGCCAGCCGGCCGGTGGATAGCGCTCGACCAGCGGCCGGTGGTGTCGGTGACCTCGGTGACCGCCAGCGACGGCGGGCAGGTCCAACTGGAGGACGATGCCGTGGACAAGGCCGCGGCGACGGTGAAGCTGCCGATCGCCGGCGGCGGCCGGCCGTACACGGTCGTCTACCAGGCCGGGTCGGCCACGCCTCTGACGTCGTACGTGCTCGCCGCGCTGATCATCGGCCAGCACCTGTGGAACGCCCAGCACGGCGGCGGCGGCCGCGTGATGCCCGGTGACGAGCCCGTCATGGTCCCGGGGATCGCGTTCGCGATCCCGATGCGCGCGGCGGAGCTGCTCTCCGGCGACCTGCTCCCCGGGTTCGCGTGATGCCCGAGACGTTCTTCCCCGCCCTGGTCACGGCGCTCTACACGCGCTGGTCGGCGAATCAGCAGCTCAAGGACCGGCAGGTGGCGGTCTACGACGGGCCGCCGACCAACCAGGCCAGCGCCGGCCACAAGGAGCTGTTCGTCGGGGCGTCCGGGGAGGACTACGGCGACGGCGAGGACGCAGGCGCCACCGAGCAGGAGTGGGCCAACGCCAACACCACCGAGCGGGACTCCTACGAGCAGGTGGTCTGCGGCATCTGGTGGAAACAGGACGGCCCCGACCTGGCTACGGTTCGCGCCGGCGTCGCCGAGATCCTCGACATCGTCGCGGCCGACCTGCGCGCCGACGTGACCGTCGGCGGCGCGGTGACCTTCCAAGCGGAGATCACCAGCGTGCGGTGGCGGCAGATCCAGACCACCACGGGGCCGCAGATCGGCGCCGTGTTCATCGTGCGGGCGTGGTCCCGCGTCTACATCTGAGCGGGAGGAGCAGCGCCATGGACATCGTGCGGCTGCGCTACATCGGCGCCGACCGAGTGCACGTGCCGAAGCTCGGCAAGGTCGTCGAGCCGGACGAACTGGTGGGCGTGCCCAAGGACTTCCTGGGGCGGTACGCCTGGGGGGCCGACTGGCAGCACGAAGACGGCACGCCGGTGGAGCCCGCCACGGAGCAGCCGGCGGACGAGCAGGCGACGCCGGCCGAGCAGCAGACGGCCACGACCACCACCACGACCAGCAGGAAGGGCAAGAACGATGCGTAGCGGCCTGTGCGCGCAGCTCGGTTTCAAGGCGGAGACCACCGTCGGTACCGCTGTCACCGTCGACCGGTTCCTGCCGGTCACCAGCTTCACCCCGACCCTCGCCAAGAGCGAGGTGGTGTCCGAGGGCATCCGCGGCTGCGCCACCACCCCGATGACCGACGACTCGGTGGTGGTGGGCCGGGCCGCGACGGCGCAGCTCACCACCGACGTGAGGTCGAAGAGCTTCGGGCCGCTGCTGCAACAGATCCTCGGCGCGGTGTCCGGGCCGACCGTCGTGACCGCCCCGGTGTACCGGCAGATCCACACCCCCGGCGACCTCACCGGCAAGAGCTTGACCTTCCAGGTGGGGCTGCCCGAGTCGTACAGCTCGACGATCAACCCGTTCACCTACCGCGGGGCGAAGGTCACCAACGCGACGTTTGCGTGCGCCCGCGGCGGGCTGCTGACGCTGTCGGCCGACCTGGACATGTGGGACGAGGACACCGCCACGGCGCTGGCGGTGGACACGTACCCGACCGGGTGGGAAATCTGGTCCTGGGCCGGGTTCACCGCGACGATCGGCGGCACGGCCACCACCGCGACCGGCCGGACCACGATCGCCGGCGGCACCGCCATCAAGGGCCTGCGCGGGATCAGCCTCGCGTTCGCCCTGGGGCTGGCCACCGACCGGGTGTTCGCCGGCGCGAACGGCATCAAGGCCGAGCAGATCGAGAACGCGATGCGCTCCTACACCGGGGAGCTGGACGTGGAGTTCGCCGACCGGGCGCAGCTGCACACCCTGTTCTCGGCGCACACCACCACCGCGCTGCAGTTCACCTGGACCGGCAAGACGGACCTGGGCACCGGCCAGTTCCCGGTGCTGCGGATCACCTACCCGCAGACCAAGCTGCTGACCGGCTCGCCTGGTTTGTCCGGGCCGGACATCATCGCGGCCGGCACCACCTTCCGCGCGTACGGTGACCCGGCCGGCACCCACCCGGCCGTGCAGATCGAGTACGAGTCCACCGACTCCACCCTGTAGATGGGGCGCCAGGTGGTGCTGGTGTGCGGTCCGCCGTGCGCCGGCAAGAACACCTACGCGGCGGCCCGGGCCCGCCCGGGCGACCTGGTGGTGGACTCCGACGACCTGGCCCGGCGGCTCGGATCGCCGCGGCGCTGGCATCACGAGGACCGGTACTGGCAGGCGGCGCAGGAGCACTGGTGGCAGCTCGCCGCCGCGGTGGGCCGGGATCCGGCCGCGCGGGCGTGGGTGATCCGCTGCGCGGCGTCGGCTGCCGAGCGGCAGCGCATCGCGGACCTGGTCGACGCCACCGCGGTGGTGGTGCTGGTCCCGCCGGCGGCGACGCTGATGCGCCGCGCGGCCGCCCGGCCGCACCGCTCGCGCACCCGGGCGCTGATCGTCCGCTGGCTGGCCGGGTACCGGCCCCGCGCCGGCGACCAGGTCCTCACCGAGGAGGTGCCGGCGTGCGGGTGAAGGTGGAAGGCGGCGAGAAGTTCCGCCGGGCGGCCCAGCTGTGCCGGGAGGCCGACCGGACGGACCTGCGCCGGGAGCTGATGCGAGGGATGAGGGCCGCCGGACAGGAGATCCTCGACGACCAGCGCGCCGAGGTCCGCGGCCTGCGCGTCTCCGGGCGCCGGTTCTATGGCTACGGGGTGAAGCGGGTCACCGGCGACGACGGCACCGTCCGGCAGGTGCAGGTGCGGTACCGGCCGAACAAGCGGTCGACCGGGCTGCGGGACAGGGTGGCCCGCAGCCTCGCCCTGGAGCTGAAGAGCACCGGCAAGGCCCGGGTGCGGTTCATCGCCAAGCCCGAGAAGCTGCCGGCCGGCCAGCAGAACATGCCGCGCAACCTGGACAAGCCCAAGGGCTGGCGGCACCCGGTGTTCGGCGACACCGAGATGTGGGTGACCCAGGTCGGCGGGTCCTGGTTCTGGCCGCCGATCCAGAAAGGCATCCGGACGTTCCGTCAGCGCATCGACGAGGCGATCACCGCCGTGGTCAACAAGATCGAGAGAGGGTAGCCCGTGCAGCTGCACATCATCCTGTCCGCCGAGGACCGCGAGCGTCTCGGCGCGCCGGACCCGCTGGTGTACGACTCCAGCACCTGGAAGGTGTCCGAGGCGACCGCGCTCTACAAGGTCGCCGGGATGAACCGGTCCGACATGCACAAGGCGCTGCGCGAGGGCAACCCGGAGGGCAAGGCGGCGCTGACCTGGGTGGCGCTGCGCCGCGCCGGCGTCAACGTCCGCTACAGCGAGCTGGACTTCGACCTGCTGGCGTGGAGCCTGGACGACCCGAACGCCGAGGACGAGCCCGAGCAGCAGCCTGGGGGCGAGGACGGCGAGGGAAATTCTGGGGCCCTCCCGAGCGAGGGCCCGACCCCGCAGCCCTGATCGCCGCGTACGGGCCGGACCTGGAGCACTACTTCGGGATCCGGCCCTGGCACATCGAGCACGACCGGTACACGTGGGACCAGATCGAGCAGCGCATCGAGTGGATCCGCGACTACCACCAGGCACGCCGACAGCAGCAGCGCGGGGGGTGATCGATCGTGGCGAAGCCGTTGCAGCTCGACGTCCTCGGTGAGGACCGCTCCGCCAAGCGGGTGCTGAAGGACACCGCGGACGGCCTGGACCGGGTCGCCGACAAGGCCGACAAGGCCGACGACCATCTGCGGGGCGCCGCCGGCGGCGCCGGCAAACTGACCGGTGAGATCGCCAAGACCGAGGCGGCGATCAAGAAGCTGTCCGAGGAATTCGACCGCACCGGCGACCGCGGCCTGTTCAAGCAGCTGTCCAAGCAGCAGCGCGAGCTGTCCGTGATGCTCAAGCTCCGCGACCAGCTGGACGCGCCGCTGATCAAGACCGAGCACCTGGACGAGGACGTCGACAAGCACACCTCCAGGTTCGGTGCCCGACTGCTCGACTCGGTCGACAAGGTCAGCACGAAGGTCACCGGCAAGGTCGCCGGGATCCTCGGTGACTCGGTGGCCAACCTGCCGCCCCAGGCGCAGGCCGGCATCGCCGGCGCCCTGGTCGGCGGGGCGACCGTCGCCGCACCTCTGCTCGGGGCCACGGTGGGCGCCGCAGTGGTCAGCGGGATCGGCGCCGCCGGGATCGGCGTGGGCATCGCCGCCGCGCTCCAGGACCCAGCGGTGGCCGAGGCGATCGGCGGCGTCGGCGGCCGGCTGAAGCAGCAACTGGCCAACGCGCTCGGCGGGGACTACGCCGGCCCGACGGTGCGGTCAATCGAGCGGCTGGAGCAGGCAGCCGGCAACCTGCTCGGGCAGACCAAGGACGAACTGGCCGACCTCGCGCCCGTGCTGGAGGAGGTCGTCGACGGGGCCGCCGAGATGGTCGAGCGGATGGGCCCCGGGCTGGAGGACGCCCTGCGCGCCTCGGGGCCGATGCTGAGAGTCCTCGGCCGGGAGCTGCCCGAGCTGGGCGACGACATCAGCGACTTCTTCTCGTCCGTCGCCAAGGGCCGCGATGGCGAGATCCTCGCCCTGGTGACAGTGCTCGACCTGGCAGGCGAGGCGATCAAGGGCTTCGGCAACACGATCGCCGGCCTGGCGTTTGTGTACGAGGGGCTGATCGGCGGCACCCAGCAGGTGACCGGCGTGGTGCGGGAGCTGACCAACGACATACCCCTGGTCGGGGACGCCGCGGACTGGGTCGACCAGAAGTTCCTCGGCCTGATGGCCGACGCCGGGCTGCTCGGCGGCGAGATGGAAGACCTGGCCAAGGAGCACGAGCGGGCCGCCAAGGCCGCGCTCGACCAGGCCAACAAGCTGGACACCCTCGCGAGCGCCGAGCAGGGCGTGCGGATGTCCACCCTCGATTTCAAGGACGGGCTGGCGGAGCTGTCGGACTCGGTGCAGCACAACGGCACCAGCCTGGACGAGAACAGCGAGAAAGGTCGCGCGAACCTGCGAGTGATCGAGTCGCTGATCACCGAGTCGCAGCGGGCCGGCAAGGCCGCCGAGCAGCGCGCCCTGGCCGAGGGCCAGAGCGCCGAGGCGGCGGCCGCCGCCGGCGCCCGGATGCGCGAGGGTTTCATCGCCGACCTGATCTCGGCGGCCGACAAGGCCGGCCTGTCCAAGAAGCGCATCCAGGAGATGGTGGCCGAGCTCCGCAAGGCCGACGGCGAGCGCATCCAGATCTACATCGATCAGAACCTCCGCCGGTTCGGCAAGCCGTACACGGAGGTGACCGGCATCGGCGGCAACTCCTTCCGGGGCATGTCGAGCGGCGGCCCGGTCGGCGGCGGCGGCCCGGCCGGCGTGGACACGCAGCCGCGGATCCTGGCCTCGGACGAGTGGGTGGCCACCGGCCGCGGCCACCAGGCGCTGCTGGCCGCGTTCGGCCCGGGCGGACTGGACGAGCTCAACCGCACCGGGGTGATGCCCTCCGGCGGCGCCGCGGCCGCCGGCGCTGGTGGTGCGGCGGCCGCCGCGGCCGCCGGCGGCGGCCCGCTCGAGGTAACGCTGCGGGCGATCCTGCAGTACCCGGACGGGTCGGTGATCGCCGAGCAGGTCACCCGGCACGCAAACCGGTCCGGGCTCGGCACCCTGGACGCGGTCTTCGGCATTCCGGCGGCCGCCTGATGGCCGCCTACGACAGCTGGCGCTTCGAGGTCTCCAGCGCGGATCCGGACGCGGCGGTGCCGGTCTGGGTGAACCTGACCTCCCGGGTCCGCACCACCGGCACGGGCACCCGGCCGGTGGCGATCCGCCGCGGTGCCGGCTCCGAGCGCGACGACGTGCAGGGGTCCACGCTCACCGCGCTGCTGGACAACCAGGACCACGCGCTCACCCCGGGCAACCCCACCTCGCCGTACGCGTCGTGGTGGGGGCAGCGCCGCAAGTGCCGCCTGGTCGAGACCGTCCTCGGCGTCGACTACGTCCGGTTCACCGGCTACACGCAGCCGCTCGACCTGACGGACTGGGCGGACGTGGGCGTCGAGCAGATGGTGACCCTGACGGCCGTGGACTGGCTTGGCCGGCTCGACACCGCGCCGGCGTTCACGTCGACGCTCGGCGAGCACATCCGCACCACGCCGGCCGGCAACCTGGTCGAGTGGTTCCCGCTGTGGGACCCCAGCGCCGAGCAGGCCACCTCGTACCTCACGGAGCGGATCGCGGCCCGCATCGCGCAGGGCTGGGCGGACGCCCCGATCCCCGCGGAGCCGGGCGAGCTCATCCAACCCGGCATGACCGGCCCGCCCGGTGACGACGCCACCTATCTGCGGTGGGCCCCGGTGGGAGACGCCGGCGGCCTGTCGCTGTTCGCCGACGCCTACCTGTCCGCGCCGATCGCGATCACCGCCGGGCTGACCGACACGATCGCCCTGTCCGCCTGGGTGCAGCTGCAGGACTACAACATGGCCCCGGGGTCCGTGGAGCCCCAGGGCTACACGGTCCGCATCCAGGCAGCGAACCCCACCGTCTTGCTGGCCCTCGGCAAAGACTTCGTCAGCGGATCGACCTTCTACAACGGCGCCAGCGTCTACCACACGGGCCTGGGCGCGACGGCCAACCTGAACGCGGGACGCGAGTACGAGCGGCACACCTGGCGGCTGTGCACTACCCGCTTCACGCTGTCCACCGGCCTGCTGGAGCTCTACGTGGGCGCGGACGTGGCGGTGTCCACCACCGTCACCCCGCCGGCGGCGCCGATGGTGTTCGACACGCTGAACATGGGCTTCGCCTGGGCGGGCGGCATCGCCCACGTGCAGGTGCGGGTCGGCCCGGCCGCCAGCACGATGACCCGGGCCATGCACCTGGCGCAGTACGCGCACGGCTACCGCGGCCTGGAGCGCCAGACCGTGGTCGAGCGGCTCACCACCCTCGCCGGGTACGCCGGCGTGCCGACAGCCGACCTCACCATCGACGCCGCAGCGGCGACACCGATGCAGCGTGCCCGCCTCGCCCGGACCAAGCCCACCACCGCGATGCGGTCCGCGGCCACCACCGAAAGCGGCCGGCTGTTCGTGACCGGGCCGGGAAAGATCCGACTGCGGCCGCGGGCGGCCCGCTACAACCAGTTGGTCGCGCTGCAAATCCCGTACGAGTGGCTGTCGCGGGGACTGCGGTTCCGCGAGGACGCCCCGATCAACGACGTCACCGTGTCGCAGGCCGGCGGCGGCTCCACGCGGCGTACCGACGCGGCGTCGATCAGCCGGTACGGCGTCGGCAGCGACACCGCAAGCCTGGAGACCGCGGTCGACGCGGACCTCAGCAACCGCGCCACCTGGACCGTGACCGCCTACAAGACGCCGCGCATGCGCTGCCCGCAGCTGGTCATTGACCTGCTGCCGCGCACCGCCGCCGAACGCGCCCAGCTGCTCGCCCTGGACATCGGCGACCGGATCCAGATCACCGGCGGCCCGGCCACGATCCCGCCGGAGGCCCGGCACCTGATCGTGGAGGGCTTCGCGCCGGACGAGGTCGGCGTGGAGAAGCGCGAAATGACGCTCACCACCAGCCCGGTGCTCGGCGCCACCGCCGGCAGCGCCCCGTCCTGCCCGATGGTCGGGGACCTGGTCTCCAACACCGCCATCATCGCCTACTGAGGAGGTCGCAGTGCCCGCCGTACCCCAGACCAAGGCCAGCTGGACCAACGGCGTCGACGCCCTCAACTCGACCAACCTGAACGCATCCCTCCGCGACCCGCTCACGTTCCTGATGAACCGGCCCGCCGCCCGCCTGGTCCAGACCGTTGCCCAGTCGATTCCGAGCGGCGGGACCTTCACGGCGGTGACCTTCACGACCGAGGTGGAGGACACCGACCCGGACGGTATCGGCGGCCACTCCACCGTCACCAACACCAGCCGCTACACCTGCCGCTACCCGGGCCTCTACCTGCTCGGCGGCGGTGTTGGCTTCTCGCAGAACGTCACGAACGCCCGCGGCTGCGCCTGGCTGCTCAACGGAGCTGTCGTCGACGGCAGCGACGTGATGCTTATGGCCGTCACAGTCGGTGCCACCGCTACCCGGGTCCCGGCCCGCCCATGGCTCATGCGTCTCGCCGAGGGTGACTACGTCGAGCTTGGAGCCTTCCAAAACAGCGGGGGCGCCCTGGCCACGGTGGCCGGCGGCGCGGCCGCCTCGTCCATGAGCGTCGCCTGGATGCGTCTCTGACCACTCCCAGAGAGGAAACCGCAATGCCCTTCAGCAGCCCGACGCCCGAATCTCCCAGCCAGGCGATGATCTATCTCACCCACCTACCGACCGGCGCGGCGTCTTCGTTCGTCTTCAGCGTCGACTACTCGATGACCAGCGACACCGCCGCGACGGCCGCTCTGCAGGCCCTGGTCGACGCGATCGACGCCTCACCGGACCTCCGGCTCGACAGTGCCACGAAGATGTGGACGATCTCGCGTGACGTCACGCCGACCGGGGCGGAGCCCCAGTGACCCGGGCGCCGGCCAACCTGCTGGCTGCCCGCCGGCTGCTGCTCGACCACCTCGACATCCACGAGAACAGCACGGCCTACCCCACGGATCTGGACCCCGCCGAGGTCGGCATCGTCGGCGACGCCAGCCACCGCGGCGGCTACCACTGCGGCGAGGACCGCGTCGACTCCGACGACTACTCGGTGGACGAGTCGCAGCGGGACCGGGACGGGCTGTGCGACTTTGCGTCAGCCCTCGACGTCGGGTACTTCCGCGTCACCACTCCGAAGGGCAGCTTCGACCTGCCGCACTACTCCCGCTGGCTGGTCGCCCAATGCGCGGCCGGCACGCCGGACACCCGGGACATCCGCGAGGTCATCTACTCGCCTGACGGCAAGGTCGTTCGGCGCTGGGACCGCCTCGGGATCCGTAGCTCGGGCGACTCTTCACACCTTGGGCACACACACGAGAGCTACTTCCGCGACGCCACGAAGGCGGGCCGCGATCTGACGGCGGTGAAGCGCCGTTACCTGACCACCATCGGACTCATCAATGGAGGCATCACCATGGCCGACGCCGAAAGCCTGTCCCGACAGATCGAGGAACTGCGCCGGGCCCTCGTGGCGATGGCGGTGGAGCCGGGCAACGCGAACGCGTTCTGGCTGCGGACCCTTGCCGACCAGGACGACGCGCTGATCAAGCAGGTCTGGGGGAGGGGTGGCGCGGTGCCCGGCCTGAAGCAGCTCGGTGCGCAGCTCGCCGCCGTCCGGGCGGACCTGGCGGCAATGGCCGGCAGGGACCTGGTCGACGAGCAGCAGCTGGCCGCGCAGCTCGCGCCGGCGCTGCTCGCGGTGCTCACCCCGCAGGCGATCGCCGAGGCGATCCCACCGCAGCTGGCCAAGGACGTCGCCGACGAACTCGCCGGGCGGATGGTGGACTGACGTGGGCTGGGACCCGGCGGTCGTCGGCACCACCATCACTGCCGGGTCCGCCCTGGCCGGCACCCTGAGCGGGCTGTGGCTGGGACGTCGGCAGCGTCGCGCCACCCTCGCCGACCTGGAGACCAACATCGCCGAGCGGCTGATGATCCGCATGGACAAGGAACTCGCGGACGCCCTCGCCGACGTGGACCGGCTCCGCACCGAGGTGGACGGGCTGCGGAAGCGCCTCGACGCGCAAGAGGCGCGGGAGCGGGAGCTGCTCGCGGAACTAGCGACGGTACGCGGCGAGCGAGACCGGGCGCGCGGTGAGGCTACCCAGCTCCGCGCGCAGCTCGCCGCGAAGGAGGCCGAGCTGGCGGCCCGCGTCGCTGAGGTGACCGACCTGAAATCGCTGATCGCCCACGGGCAGGCCGCCGCATCTGGTGGGCCTGCCGCCACTCGCTGACCGGGGCCGCTACTCCAGGTCGTAGCGGATACCGATCCGCTCGTGGCGCTCCCGCACCTCGGCCGCGTGCTCGGCGGCCACCGCCATGTCCGCGCCGGCTGCCTTCAGCAGCTCGACGGTCGGCCCACTCAAGCCGCGCGGGTCGGCCATCGCAGTCCCTGCCTCGATGCCAAGCAGCCTCGGGTCGGTGGTCACCGCCCGCACCGCGGCGATCGCCTCGCCCCGGGGCGCGTCCCGGTCGGTGCCGATGCCGTACCGGCCAGCGACGCCGGACAGCTCGGCCAGCACCAGCCGCTCCCGCGCCGGGAGCTTGTTCACCTGCACCATCCGACGACCGTAACCCAGGAGGTAAACATGATCACCGCAAAGATCGTGTGCCAGAGCAAGCAGGAGTCCGGCGAGGGCGACGACCGGCAGGTCGTCGTCACGTTCGCCCCCGACTACAACGACGGCCGCAACAAGGAGTGGGCGCGCTGGACCCCGGGCCTGTCCCTGACCATGGGCCTGAAGGGCGAGGTGGCCGACCGGTTCGAAGTGGGCCGGCCGTACACCCTGACGTTCAGCGAGGACGGCCAGGGTGTCTGACCGTATCGCTGCCCGCATCCGGACGGCCTGGCCCTACCTGCTCGGCTACCTCGCCGCCAGGGTCCTCGTCATCGGCGCGCCAGTCGCGGCCTGGCTGCACGAAACCTTCGGCCTGGAGGTCACTGAGCCGCAGATCGCCGCCGCACTGGGCGTGATCCTCGGCTACGGGATCTACGAGGCCGGCCGGTGGCTGGAGCGCCGCGCCGGCGCCAGCGGACCGGCGCAGCTGGCCCGCTTCGTCGGCCGGCTGCTGCTGAGCCTGGGCCTGTCGACCGGTCAGCCGGTGTACGCGCGGCCCGGTGAGCGGGTGCGGGTGCTCGGCAGCGACGGGAGCATGCGGCCACCCCGGTAGGATCGCCGCGCGGCGATGAGAAGCGGGGGGCCCCCCCCCGGGGGGGGGGCGGGGGGGGGGGGGCCCCGGGGGGGGGGGGGGGGGGGGGTTTTGGGGGGGGGGGGGGGGGGGGGGGGGGTCCCGGGGGCGGTCAGCAGGGCCCGGGCGTGCCGGGCGGCCGCCGCACCCTGGCCGGCCT
>NZ_JBICUB010000003.1:0-704811 GCF_043197935.1 Micromonospora sp. NPDC048930 | reverse complement strand
CGCCGTGCCCGGCTCCGGGCGGTCAGGCTTGATCCCTGCGCCGGTCACGGCGGGCCACACCCGCGTCGTGGTCCGGCGCCGTCCGGGCGTGCCGCGTGCGTGGTCCGGGAGCTGGGCCGAGCCGAAGCGTCAGGGGCTATGCACCCCGTTGTCCCGTTCTCGGGTCACGCTGCCTCGATGGGTGGAACGCCATGGGTGTCTCCCGGGGCCGGTGACGTCCATGGCGTTCCACTGACCGCCCCGGCGGTGGGCTGACCGTGGCCGGACGCTGGGCTGGCCGGTGCCGGGTGCGGGGCTGAGCGCGCCGGGTGCTGGGCTGAGCGTGCCGGCCGCTGGGTGGTCTGGTCGCGGCTGGGTGGTGTGTCCGGTTTGCGAGTGACGGGCGGCATCCCGGGGCCGGAATGGTGGGCGGGCGGGGGTCGTTGAACACGGGTGAACGGCCGAGGAAGACCGCCCCGCACGGCGGGGTGGCTGGCCCGGAATGATGCTGGGTCGCCGGTCGTTACACATGGTCCCGGCGCCGCGAAGAGGCCACGCCCCGCGAGCCGGATCTCCTCGAAGACTTTCCCCTCTTGTTCTTTGAGCGCCTGACGGTGCTTGCGCGCGTGCCGACCCCCATCGGCGTGTGTGCGCCAACCCCCGAATGGAGCTTCTCGTGAACACGATCATTCGTAAGAGCGTTCTTGGTATTGCTGGCCTGGCCTTCACCGGTGGTGTGTTCGCCGGTCCGATCGCCGCTCACGCCGACGCCCCGGCCGTGGCCGGGAAGCCCGTGGCCGCCGTGCAGGCCGACAAGCCTGGCGTCGACCAGGCGAAGCTGATCCCGCATGGTGTGCAGGGCGCGCAGTCGCGCATCGACCTGAACGACGAGCAGGTCGCGAACGCGAAGGCGATCATCGCCGCGACGAAGAAGGCGGGTCTGCCGGAGCGGGCCGCGGTGATCTCGATCGCCACCAGCCTGCAGGAGTCGAAGCTGGAGAACCTGGGCCACCTCGGCGACAAGAACGACCATGACTCGCTGGGCCTGTTCCAGCAGCGGCCGAGTTCGGGTTGGGGTTCGCCGGAGCAGATCACTGACCCGGAGTACGCGACCCTGGCGTTCCTGAAGGGTCTGAAGCAGGTCGACGGGTGGCAGGACATGCCGCTGACCGAGGCCGCCCAGACCGTGCAGGTCTCGGCGTACCCGGACGCCTACGCCCAGTGGGAGCAGCAGGCCGCCGACATCGTCGCCCAGCACTGGAACAGCTGACCGAAACAGCTGACCCAGCAGAAGAGCAAGCGCCGCTGGCCGGCACCCCGAGAGACAGGGGGTGCCGGCCAGCGGCGTCTTCGCAGCCAGAGGTCCCCGAGCGGATCGGTGACGCCCGGACGGACCACGCCCACGACGAGGCTGGGGGCGAGGGTGACCGGCGTAGGGATCAAGCCTGACCGCCCGGAGCCGGTCACCCTCGCCCCCAGCCCCTGAAGAGACCCCAGCGTGATCACGCGGGGCGAACCCGCTGACCGCCCCGGCGGGCTGAGCGTAGAGTCGGGCGGTGGACCGCACCGAATCCCTACCCGCGCAGACCCTCCCGCCGGACGCCGCCCCCGCCGAGCAGCCCAGCGTGCTGCTGCCCGGCCACGACGTGCCGCTCGGCCGCTACACCACGGTGCGGCGGCTGCTGCCGCAACGGCAGCGGCGGATGGTCGGCGCCTGGTGCTTCGTCGACCACTTCGGACCGGACGACGTCGCCCACCGGCCGGGCATGGAGGTGCCGCCGCACCCGCACACCGGGCTGCAGACGGTCACCTGGCTGCTCGACGGGGAGATCCTGCACCGGGACAGCCTCGGCAGCATCCAGCCGATCCGCCCGGGGCAGCTCAACGTGATGACCTCCGGCCACGGCATCGCCCACTCGGAACGGTCGCCCGCGGCGCACCCGCCGGTGATGCACGGCGTGCAGCTGTGGGTGGCGCTGCCCGACCCGGCGCGGGCCGGCGCGGCGGACTTCGCCCACCACGCGCGGCTGCCGCGCTGGCGCGACGGCGAACTGGACGTCACCCTGCTGGTCGGCGAGGTGGGCGGCGAGCGGTCCTCGGCGGTGGTGCACACGCCGCTGGTCGGCGCGCAGCTCGAGGTCCGCGGTCCGGCCCCGGCCACGTTGCCGCTGCGCCGCGAGTTCGAGTACGGGCTGCTGGCGATGTCCGGCTCGGCCGAGGTGGACGGGGTGTCGCTGGGCGTGGGCGCGCTGCTCTACCTGGGCGCCGGCCGGGACACGCTGACCCTGCGCGCGGCCACGGGCAGCCGGCTGCTGCTGCTCGGCGGTACGCCCTTCGAGGAACCGCTGGTCATGTGGTGGAACTTCGTGGGCCGCTCGCACGAGGAGATCGCGGCGGCGCGGGAGGACTGGATGGCCGGCCGGCGCTTCGGCACGGTCGCCGACGACCCGGCGCCGCCGTTGCCGGCCCCGGCGCTTCCCACGACCCGGCTGAAGGCGCGGGACCGGCGGGGCGGGATCCTGGGCTGAATGTCCGGCCCCGGCACGGGTAGACGCGGGCATGCCGACCACTGCGATTTCCAGCATCGAGGACAAGAAGCGGCTGGTCCGCCGGCTCGCCGGGGACGGTCGCGGCTTCGCCGAACGGTACGGATTCCGCGTCATCAACAATCCGTCCTCACTGTTCCAGGTGCTCTACCTGTCCGTTCTGCTGGCCCGACGGGGCGACTTCCGCAAGGCGGTCGACACCGCGGCGGCGGTGCGGGACGCCGGTTGGGACAGTGCCGCCCGGCTGGCCCGCTCGTTGCACGAGGACCGGGTACGCGTGTTGCGCGCGGCCGGTCAGCGTGGCGACGTGGGTGCGCTCGCCGACGTACTCGGCGACCTGGCCCAGACCGTCGTGGACCGGTACCGGGGTGACCTGCGCCGGCTGCGGACCGAGGCGCACCAGGAACCGACCCGGGAGCGGCGGCTGCTCACCACCCTGCCCGGTGTCGACGACGAGGTCGCCGATCTGTTCCTGCGCGAGGTGCAGGCGGTGTGGCACGAGGTGGCCCCGGTGGCGGACCGGCGGGCGCTCGCGGCGGCGCGCCGGCTGGGCCTGGGCCGGTCCGCGGCCGACCTGGCCGGCCTGGCCGGCACCGGCGAATCGGAGCGGCTGGCCTGGCTGGTGGGGGCACTGGCCCGGGTGGACCTGGAGAAGCGGTACGCCGAAGTGACCGGGTGAGCCGGGTGCGGCGCGGGCCACAATTCCGCGGTTCTCACCCGTTCGGCTGATGTCTCGTCGTATGATGATCGTGGCAGCGATGCCCGCCCGGTTCGGGCGAACATCCACCGCCTGTCGGTCGCGACCCGGTTCGGGCGCGGACCGGCGGGGACAGGTGCTGCGTGGCGCCCCAGGTCGCGGTTCGTGACCCGGGGCGCCCGCCTGTCTCCGCTCATTTCGCCAGGCCGGCGAGCAGGTTCACCGTCGCGGCGATGATGACCGCACCGAACAGGTAGGACAGCAGCGCGTGTCGCAGCACGGTCCGGCGCATCTCCGAACTGCACAGGTCGGTGTCGGAGACCTGGAAGGTCGAGCCCACGGTGAACCCCATGTACGCGAAGTCGGCGAAGCAGGGCGGCTCGGGCTGGTGGAAGTCGATCCCACCGGGCTCGCCGGTGTAGTACAGCCGGGCGTACCGGGTGGTGAAGACGGTGTGCACCACGAACCAGGAGATCACCACGCTGACCACGCCGAGCCCGCCGTACAGGTCGCGGGGAAGACCGGGGCCGACCGCGTGCGCGCTGGTGAGCACCACGCCGACCGCGAGCAGGCTGGCCAGGCAGGCGGCCAGCAGCAGTACGTCGCGCACCGCGCGGTTGGGGTCCTCCAGCTTCGACAGCCGGGCGGTCCGCGCGGCGTCCAGCCGGGACAGCCGTCCCCACTGCAGCGCCAGCCAGGTCAGCGCGGCGGCGTCCCACCCGACCAGCGGGGCGAGCAGCGGCGACACCAGCACGCCGACGAGCCCACCGCAGACGGCACCGACCAGCCCCATCACCACGAGCTGGACGGCGGCCGGGATGTGTCCGGGTACCCGGGCGGGCCGGCGCGGCACCGGTGGTGTCAGATGCCGCGCAGGTGCTGCGAGACCCGCGGGTGCCTGTCCCGCGCCTGGGCGGCTCGCTGCGAGCGGCTCACCTCGGGTGCGGCGTCGATGCCGGCCGACCGGGCCACCTGGTTGCCGTCGGCGTAGTCCACCGCGGGCAGCGCCCGCAGCGCCCGCAACACCTCCGGCGGCGCGCCCTCCCGTTCGGCCTCGCGGATGACGTCGTCCTTCCCGGCCGGGTAGTCCAGCGCGGACAGGTACTCAAGGACGTCCGTGTAACTCGCCATGGGTCGAGCTCCTCGCGCCTGTAGTTGCGGTCACGACCGGCGGCGGTTACCCACCGGGTCGCCGGTCACGCGCCGGACCACGGAAAATCCCGCGCCCGTTTCCGGGTCCCCCGGCCGGGTAGGCGTCCGGCTGGAGCAGCGAAGGGGGTACCACCGATGCACTACGTCACCTTCGTGGAGCGGGTCGCCCGGCGTACCGGGACGTCCGACGAGCGGGCCGGGGAGCTGACCCGCGCCACGCTGGAGACCCTCGCGGAACGGTTGACCGGCGGTGAGGTGCTGGACCTCGCCGCGCAACTGCCGAAGCCGCTGTGGCAGGTGCTCAGGCCCCACCCCCGGACCGAGGCGGCCGACCGCTTCGGGGCGGCCGAGTTCGTGGCCCGGGTGGCCCGGCGGGCCGGCTGCGACGAGAACGCCGCCCGGGACGCGGTCCGGGCGGTGTTCACCACGCTGCGCGAGTCGATCACCAGCGGGGAGTTCCACGACGTGGTGGTGCAGCTGCCACGCGACTACCGGGACATGGTGGAGCCGGCCCTGGCGCCGGCCACCGCACGCCGCGCCTGAGCCACCCGCCCGAGCGACCGGGGCCGGTCAGGCGACCGTGCCGGCGGCGCGCAGGGCGGCGATCCGGTCGGCGTCGAAGCCGGCCTCCGCGAGCAGCTCGTCGGTGTGCTCGCCGGCCTGCGGTGGCGGGCGGCGGACCGAGGTGGGGGTGGCGGAGAAACGCGGCGCGGGGGCCGGCTGGCGGACCCCGTCGTGGTCGACGAAGACGCCCCGTGCCGCCAGGTGCGGGTGCTCCGGCGCCTCCGCCCAGTCCAGCACCGGCGCCACGCAGGCGTCGGAGTCGGCCAGCAGGTCCGCCCACTCGTCCCGGGTCCGGGTGCGGAACAGCCGGGCCCAGGACTCGCGCAGCACCGGCCAGTTCGCCGGGTCGCTCCGGTCGGGGGCCTCGTCGCCGTCCAGCGGGAAGCCGGTGAGCCGGACCAGTTCCGCGTAGAACTGCGGCTCCAGCGCGCCCACCGCGACGTACCGGCCGTCGGCGCACTCGTACGTGTCGTAGAAGGGCGCGCCGCCGTCGAGCAGGTTCACGCCGCGCGGGTCCTGCCACATGCCGAACCGGCGCAGGGCGTGGATCTGGGTGGCCAGTACCGAGACGCCGTCCACGATGGCCGCGTCGACGACCTGGCCGAGGGCGCCGGCGCGGACCGCGTACAGGGCGGCGACGACGCCGAGGGCCAGCATCATGCCGCCCCCGCCGAAGTCGCCGAGCAGGTTGATCGGCGGCACCGGTCGCTCGCCGGCCCGGCCGATGCCGTGCAGGGCGCCGGTCAGCGCCAGGTAATCGATGTCGTGGCCGGCGGTCCGGGCGAGGGGACCGTCCTGCCCCCAGCCGGTCATCCGGCCGTACACCAGGCGGGGGTTGGCGGTGAGGCAGTCGTCCGGGCCGAGGCCGAGCCGCTCGGTGACCCCGGGCCGGAAGCCCTCGATCAGCGCGTCGGCCCCGGCGACCAGGGCCAGCACCACCTCGCGTCCCGCCGGCGTCTTCAGGTCGACGGCGAGCGAGCGGCGGTTGCGGTGCTGCAGGTCACCGGGGATGGCGCCGAAGCCGCCGCCACTGGTCCGGTCCACCCGGATCACGTCCGCGCCGAGGTCGGCGAGCATCATCGCGGCGAACGGGCCCGGTCCGATGCCGGCCAGCTCGATCACCCGTACGCCGGTGAGCGGCCCCTGGTTGCTCATCGCGACACCATAGGACTCTGCCGCTTCGAGCACCATGCCCCGCCGCCCACACAGCTGTTGACCAGGGCAATCATGTGACCTCGCGACTTGGCGGCGGGGATGAGGTTGCCCTAACCTGGGTTCCGCGAGGGGAGTACTTCCCACGAACCATTCCGGTCAGTACGGCACGCCCCGGGCGGGCCTCGGGTGGTTGCCCACGAACGGTGGGTGAAGGAGACCTCGAACATGACACGGTGTTCGAGGAGGCTCCATGACCGAGTTGTCGTACCTGTCCGCCGCTGAGCTCTCCACGGTCGGCACGCCCACCATGTGGGCGGTGACCATCGCCGGCGTGCTCGCGCTGCTGGTGCTGGACTTCCTGGTCACCCGCAAGCCGCACGAGGTCTCGATCAAGGAGGCGCTCGGCTGGTCGGCGTTCTACATCGCACTGCCGCTGGCCTTCGGCGTCTGGGTCTGGTCCCGGTACGGGTCGGAGCTGGGCGTCCAGTACCTGACCGGCTACCTCGTCGAGAAGTCGCTCTCGGTCGACAACCTCTTCGTCTTCATGCTGCTGCTGGCCGCGTTCGCGGTGCCCGCCGTGCTGGCTCAGCGGGTGCTGCTCTACGGCATCGCCGGCGCGCTCGTGCTGCGCGCGGTCTTCATCGCCCTCGGCGCGGCCGCCCTGGAGACCCTCGACTTCGCCTTCCTGCTGTTCGCGGTCATCCTGATCGCCACCGCGGTCAAGCTGCTGCGCGACGCCCTCTCCGGGCACCAGCAGGAGGTCGACATCAGCCGGATGCGGTCGGTGAAGCTGCTCCGCAGGGTGATGCCGGTGGTCGACGACTACCACGGCCCGCGGATGACCGTCCGCGAGCGGGGTCGCCGCGCGCTCACCCCGTTCGCCCTCGTCGTGGTCGCGGTGCTCGCCACCGACGTGGTCTTCGCGGTCGACTCGGTGCCCGCCGTCTACGGCATCACCGAGGACCCGTACCTGGTCTTCGCCACCAACGCGTTCGCCCTGCTCGGCCTGCGCGCGCTCTACTTCGTGCTGCACGCCGCGCTCAGCCGCCTGGTGCACCTCAGCTACGGCCTGGCCGCCATCCTGGCGTTCATCGGGGTCAAGCTCGGCCTGCACTGGGCGCACGGCATCTGGCCCGGGGTGCCGCAGATCCCCACCCTCGCCTCGCTCGGCGTCATCATCGGCGTACTGGTGATCGTCACGCTGACCAGCCTGCGCGCCACCCGCGACCGCGAGCCCGGCGGCGTGGGGGCGGTGGCCGAGCGGCACTGACCCGCAGGCCCGGCGGCTGCGGTGGTCACCCGCCGCGACGGCTCTCGGCCGAACCTCTCGTCCCGGCGCACCGAAGGTGGTACGACTGACCGGTGGGAATCGTGTCGCCCGGCTTCCAGGGCCGGCCCCGTTCGGCCGAACCGGCCCTGCCGCCGGGCCAGTACCTCACCCAGGACTTCCCGGTGCTCTCGGCCGGCCCGACCCCGAAGGTGCCGCTGGACACCTGGGAGTTCGTGCTGACCACCGAGAGCGGCGCCGAGTTCCGCTGGTCCTGGGACGAGCTGATGGGCCTGCCGCAGGAGACGCCGACCGTCGACATCCACTGCGTCACCCGCTGGTCCAAGCTGCGCACCAACTGGCAGGGCGTCTCGCTGGACACCCTGCTCGAGGGCGTCGACACCGCGGCCCGCTACGCGCTGGTCCACTCGTACGGCGGGTACACCACCAACCTGCCCCTGGACGACCTGCGTGGCGGCCGGGCCTGGGTGGCGCACACGTACGAGGGCGGACCGCTCCCCGCCGAGCACGGCGGCCCGGCCCGGATGCTCGTCCCGCACCTGTACTTCTGGAAGTCGGCGAAGTGGGTGCGCGGCGTCCGGCTGCTCGTCGACGACCAGCCCGGCTTCTGGGAGACCGCCGGCTACCACGACTACGGCGACCCGTGGCGCGAGCAGCGCTACCAGGGCGACTGAGGTGGGCGCGCCCACGACCGGCGGACGCGTGATCGCCCCGCTGACCTGGCGGGTGGCCCGGCTGGCCGAGCGGCGGATCGAGACCCCGACCGCGCAGACCCTGGTGCTGGACGTGCCGGGCTGGCCGGGGCACGTGGCCGGGCAGCACGTCGACGTCCGGCTCACCGCCCCGGACGGTTACCAGGCGGCCCGGTCGTACTCGCTGGCCGCGCCGGCCGACGGGGAGCGGATCGAGCTGACCGTGCAGAAGGTGCCCGACGGGGAGGTGTCGCCGTACCTCATCGACGTGTGGGCGCACGGGGATCCGGTGGAGGTGCGCGGGCCGGTCGGCGGCTGGTTCGTCTGGCGTACCGAGGAGGCCGCGCCGGTGCTGCTGATCGCCGGCGGCTCCGGGGTGGTGCCGCTGATGGCGATGGTCCGGGCCCGCCGCGCCGCCGGCAGCCGGGCCCCGTTCCGCCTGATCTACTCGGCGCGCACCCCCGACGACGTCTTCTATGCCGAGGAACTGCGCCGCCGGGCCCGCGACGACCAGGGGCTCGACGTGACGTACGTGTACACCCGGCAGGCGCCGGAGGGTTGGCGCGGCGAGCCGCACCGGATCGGCCTGGCGGACGTGAACAGCCACGGCTGGCCGCCGGACCTGGAACCGCTCTGCTACGTCTGCGGCCCGACCGGCTTCGTGGAGACCGTGGCGGACCTGCTGGTGGGGCTGGGCCACCCGACCCGGCGGGTGCGAACCGAGCGCTTCGGACCGACCGGGTGACCAGCGAGGAGGACGCATGACCGACATGTCCTACCTGGACGGCAACATGCTCGACGGACCGCTGCGGGAGCTGTTCGCGGTGGACCTCAGCGCCGCCATGGGCCGCTGCGACAACTGCGGCACCACCGGCCCGGTGGCCGGGCTGCACGTCTACTCGCACGCCCCCGGCCTGGTGGGCCGCTGCCCGGCCTGCACGGCGGTGATGCTCCGGCTGGTCCGGGCCCCGGACCGGGCCTGGCTGGACCTGCGCGGCACCACCTACCTCCAGGTCCCGATGCCCCTCGACCAACCCCACCCCCGCCCCCTCTGACCCCCCACCCTCCCCGCTCCACCCCACCCGCCCCGGACCACCGTGATCAAGGAGTTTGCGTCGGGGATCCGGTGGCTTCTGACGCAAACTCCTTGGTCAACCTCGCTGGGCAGGCGGGGGGCAGGGGGGTCAGGTCGGTGCGGTGGGGTGGGTCGGCGCCGGGTCGCTGGCAGGTGAGCGCGGCGACCTGGGTGGCGTGGTCGAGCACCGCGCCGAGCCGGCCCGCGTCCAGCGTGCCGATCGCCGTCGGGGTCGCCGCGCCCGCCTCGACCAGGGCGTCGAGCAGGCCGGCGGTGAACGCGTCGCCGGCCCCGACGGTGTCCACCACGGCGACCGCCCGGGCCGGCTGGGACAGCTCGACGCCGCCGGCGGTGCGGCCGTACGCGCCGGCCGCGCCCCGGGTCACCACGACCAGGCGTACGCCGAGGTCCCGCAGCCGTTCGGCGGCCTCCTCGACACCGATGCCGGGGAAGAGCCAGGCCAGGTCCTCGTCGCTCGCCTTGACCAGGTGCGCGTACCGGGCCAGGGCGAGCAGCCGGGCCCGGGCGGCGGCGGGGTCGGCGAGCACCGCCGGGCGGACGTTGGGGTCCAGGCTGACCAGCACCCGGCCGGCCGCGTGCACGCGGGCCAGCAGGGCGGTGACCAGGTCCGCTCCGGGCGGCAGCAGGGTGGCCAGCGAGCCGGTGTGCAGCACCTGCGTGCCGGGCGGCAGCTCGGCCAGTTCCGGCGGCGTCCAGTGCCAGTCGGCGGTGCCGTCCAGGTAGAAGTCGTAGCTGGCCGCACCGGTGGTGCCGAGGGAGACGACGGCGAGGCTGGCCGGCCGGTCGTCGGCCACCGCGTGGGTCAGGTCGACCCGGTTGGCGGCGGCGTGCGCCCGCAGCCGCTGCCCGAAGGCGGTACGGGAGAACCGGGCCAGCAGCGCGGTGGGGCGGCCCAGCCGGGCCAGGCCGACCGCCACGTTGAGCGGGCTGCCGCCGGGGTGGGCGGCGAACAGGTCGCCGCCCGAGGGCGCGAGGTCCACCACGGCCTCGCCGAGCACGGTCAGCACGGCTCAGGCCCCGGCGGTGGGCGCGTCCGCCGGCGCGGGCGCGGCGTGCCGGGCGTTGGGCGTACCCGAGGAGGGGCCGACGACAGCGGACGGCGCGCCGGCGACGGCGGCTGCCGCGGGGGCGCGCCGCGAGGCGTTCTCCACGTCCGGGGCCACGCTGCGGCGGCCGTGCACCGAGTACGGCACGCCGGGCTCGGCATCGCCGAGCTGCACCGTGCCGTCGGGCCGCACCCGGACCGGGATCGGGTCGCTGAGCTCGCCGACGAAACGGCCCTGCTCGTCGTGGTTGAGGAAGGCGAGCAGCTGCCAGCGGCCGGCGCGGTCGCGTACCAGGCGGCCGCTGTAGAGGCTGTCGTCGGTGAGGCGCTGCGCCTTCGTCGCGTCGAACGGGCCGAGCAGCGAGTCGCCGGGCACCGCCCACACGCCACAGGGGCGGGTGTCGCGGCAGCGCTCGGCGAGCTGGTCGCGCAGGCAGGAGAAGATCAGGACGGGTCGGCCGTCGACGATCTCCACCTGCGGCACCTCGAGGTGGCCGAAGCCGCTGCCGGGCGCGGTGACCGGTGGCTGGGCCGTCCAGTGGACGAGGTCGTGGGAGCGGGCGTGGGCGACGACGCCCCGGTCGTCGACCGGCCCCTCGTTGGCCCGCGCCGTGATCAGCATGTGCCAGCCGTCGCCGTCCGGGTCGGGGAACACCCACGGGTCCCGCCACGCCTCGTCCTGCCAGGTGGAGTCGCCGAACCGCTCGTACCACCGGCCGGCGGCGGTGAGCACCGGCGAGGCCGGGTGTCGTTCCCAGGTGACCAGGTCGGTGGAGGTGGCCAGGCCGATCCGCTGGACCAGGGCCCGTTCCGTACTGCCCGCGCCGGTGTAGAACATGTACCAGCGGTCGTCCGGGCCGCGCAGCACCGACCCGGTCCAGGTGGCCACGTCGTCGAAGGCGGGCCGGTCGGCCGGGACGAGCGCGTCGGCGAGCAGGGTCCAGGCGCGCAGGTCCGTGGAGACGGCGTGCCCGACGCTGGCCCGGAAGTGCCGCCGGTCCGGGTCGCCGAGCGCCCGGGAAGCGCGCAGGAAGTACAGGTGATGGGTGTCGCCCTCGCGGGCGAACCAGAAGTCCCAGATCCAGGCGTCGGGAAGTCGCAGCACGGTGGTTCCTTTGGCTCGGCCGCCGCGTTCCGGCGGCGGGTGCGTCCACGCCGCGAGCGGCGTCGGGGGTACGTCGGGTCCGCCGCGCGGTCCCGGGGAGGCGCGGCGGCGGGGGTACGTCGGTGGGGGCCGACGGTGCCGGTCAGTTCGGGGCGGTGGCGACCGAGGCGCGGCGCACCAGCGGGCAGGGCATGACGACCTGCGGGCCGGTACGCCGACGCGACCCCTTGGGCTGGTCGAGCAGCTCCACCATGGTCTCCACCGCCCAGGCGCCCATCTCGTAGTGCGGCAGCGCCACGGTGGTGAGACCCGGGTAGAGGCCCTCCGCGATGAGTTCCTGGTTGTCGAAGCCGATCACCGACAGGTCGTCGGGGATGCGCAGCCCGAGCTCCGTCGCCGCCCGGTACGCGCCCATCGCCATCCGGTCGTTGAAGCAGAACAGGCCGGTGGGCCGGTCGGGCCGGTCGAGCAGGGCCCGGGCCGCCCGGTAGCCGCCGTGCGTGTCGGAGACCTCGGCGAGCACGAGGTCGGGCCGGAACGGCACCCCCGCCTCCCGCAGCGCCTCCTGGTAGCCGAGGAGACGGCCGTGGGTGGCCGGAATGTCGTCGACGTTGGTGACGAAGCCGATCCGCCGGTGCCCGTGGGCGAGCAGCTCCCGGACCGCCGCCGCGCCGCCGCCGCGCTCGTCCGGCACCACCGACGGGTACGGCCCGTCGGCGCTGCTCGCGTCGAGCAGCACCACCGGCATCGGGCGCAGCTCCTCCGGCACCCGCACCACCTGGTGGTACATGGTCGCGTAGAGCACGCCGTCGACCCGGTGCCGGGCCAGCGCCTGGATCTCCCGCCGCTCGACCTCCGGGTCGCGCCCGGTGGTGAGCAGCATGAGCAGCCAGCCGCGCGCCGAGGCGGTCTCCTGCGCGCCGAGGATGATCCGCCCGGCGTACGGGGTGGTGGCGATCTCGTCGCTGAGCAGCCCGAGGGTCTGCGAGCGCTGCAGCCGCAGCCCGCGGGCCAGCCCGTTCGCCGCGTAGCCGAGCTGGCGGGCCGCCGTCTCGACGCGTTCGCGGGTCTCCGGGCTGACCCGGGTGCCGGACTTGTTGTTCAGCACGTGGGACACGGTGGTCACCGAGACGCCCGCCGCGGCGGCCACGTCCCGGATGCTCGCCTTCTGTCCCATCAGCTCACCATCGCCGTGCTCGGGTGGGCCCGGTCGGCCCGGATGGACGACCGGCCAACGGTATCGGACCGGTCACTCGTCCCACAGGCCGTGCTCGGGCCAGCGGCGGGGCAGCCGCTCCTCGACCGGCGGCAGCTCCGGCAGCGGCTTGTGCGGGTGGTGCTGGTACCAGTAGGCCACCGAGGAGAAGTCGTTGCCCTGGTCGTTGGCGTGCCCGTGCTCGATCGTCACCTTGATCGACGTCGAGAAGCGGACCGGGTCCTCGATGTGGAACCGGTACATGCTCCACAGGCCGAAGTGCTCCTGGGGGCTGCTGGCCAGGCTGATCCCGTGGTACGGGCCGGCGTACGCGCCGCTGGGGAAGCCCCATGCGGCGTTGAAGTAGTCCTCCGTGCCGGTGCCGTGCAGCGACGGCGGCCACTGCTCGCCGTCGATGAAGATCATGTCGTCGCCCTCGCCCGGCCAGGTGTACGGCTGGTTCGAGGCGTTGTGGTTGTCGATGCTGAGCACGCAGCCCACGTAGTGTCCGGTGCCCTCGGCGTCGAGGATGACGTAGTTCTCCTCGCCGGTGAGGTTGACCCCGGGCAGGTCCCACGGCGCGGGGACCTCGCCCGGCGCCAGCCCGTTCGGCACCGGGGTGCAGGGCTTCTCCTGCCGGTAGTACGCGTGGAAGTACGCGACGTCGTCCGGCTTCGCCTCGTCGGTGAGCTCGTAGTCGACGTAGTAGAAGAGGTTCTCGATCGGCTTGTCGCTCTCGTTGCGGATCACGATCTTCGCGGAGCTGCCGAAGGGCATCGGGAAGTACGAGTTCATCGCGGCGGCGAACGGGCCCTTCGGGCCGCGCCGCGGGCCGAACACCATGCTCAGCGGCAGCGACACGTAGTGCGTGCAGGTGGCGTGGCCGACGCCGAAGAAGTCGCCCAGCGGGCTGCGTACGCTCGGGTTCTCCTCGCCGTCCCAGTACATCTCGATGACCAGCTTCCGCAGGTACTTCTCCGAGTAGCAGCGGGTGGTCAGCCAGATGTGCTCGATGACGCCGGTGCCGGTGATGTCGGCCAGCACGTGGGTTTCGCCGGGCGGCACCACGGCGAAGTCCCGGTTGCCGCCGGTGCGGTCCCAGCTCGACTCGCGCCGGGAGCGGCCGGCCTTGACCCGGGTGAGACCCGACAGCGGGCTGGTGGGTCGCCAGAACGACATGGAGATCCTTTCAGGGGTGGGGTTGTGCGTCAGCCCTTGACCGCGCCGAGGCTGAGCCCGGCGACGATCCGCCGCTGCAGCAGCAGCGTCAGGACGACCGCGGGTACGGAGTAGAGCGTGGCCAGCGCCGTCATCGGGCCCCAGTCGAGGCCGAACTGGCTCTGGAAGTTGGCGATCGCGATCGGGGTGGTCTGGGACCGGACCGAGGTGAGCAGGAGGGCGAAGAGGAACTCGTTCCAGGAGGCGAGGAAGGCGAAGATCGCGGTCACCGCGACCCCGCCGGAGACCACCGGCAGGATCACCCGCAGCAGTGTGGCGAACCGCCCGCAGCCGTCCACCAGGGCGGCTTCCTCGATCTCCCGGGGCACCCCGTCGAAGAAGCTGGTGAGCAGCCAGATCGACAGGGGCAGCGCCACGGTCGTCTGGGCCAGCGCGAGCCCGGTCGGGGTGTCGGTGAGCCAGACCGCGCCGAGGATGGTGACCAGCGGGATGCCGACCGCGACCGCCGGGGCCATCCGGACCAGCAGCGAACCCGCCATGAGCAGCCGGCCGGTGCGGCTGCGGTACCGGGTGATCCCCCAGGCGGCGGGGATCGCCAGGGCCATCGACAGCAGCGTGGCGAGGACCGCCGTGCTGACGCTGTTGACGAACGAGGCGGTGACGCCGGGCCGGTGCAGCGCGGTGAGGTAGTTGTCCAGGCTGAACCGCTCGGGCAGCACGGTCGGCGGCACCGCGATGGCGTCGCTGGCCGGCTTGAACGAGGTGAGCACCAGGTAGCCGAAGGGGAAGCCGTAGAGCACCACGACCGCGACGGCGGCGGCCCAGAGCAGCCCGGTCCTGATCCGGGCGGCGAGCACGTGCGACATCAGGCCCCCCTGCCCGGCCGCCAGATGGTCAGCACCCCGACCATCGCGACCAGCATCATGACGATCATGAACAGCGTGCTGGTGGCGGCCGCCGTGCCCGGGTCGTTGTAGCTGACCATGGTCTTGTAGATGGTCAGGCTCAACGTCTCCGAGGCGGACTGCGGGCCACCGTCGGTCTGGATGAGGATCACGTCGAACGCCCGGGCGGCGTCCACGCCCCGGATGATCAGCGCCACCGCGATCACCGGCCGCAGCAGCGGCAGGGTCACGTTCAGCAGCAGGTGCCGCCCACGGGCGCCGTCGAGGCGGGCCGCCCCGTACAGCTCCGGGGGGATGGCCTGGAGGCCGGCGTAGAGCACCAGGGTCATGAACGAGGTGGTGAGCCAGACGTCGGGCAGCGCCACCGAGAAGAGCACCAGGTCCGGGTCGCTGAGCCAGGAGACGTCCCCGGGGCTGTCCAGGATCCCGACCCGGGTGAGCAGCTCGTTGACGATGCCGACGTTGTCGATCATCAGGAACCGCCAGAGCAGGCCGGCGACCACCGGCGCGATCATCAGCGGGTAGAGGAAGAGGGTCTGGAGGATCCGCGACCGCGGCCCGAGGCGGTGGAACAGCAGCGCCACCGCCAGGCCGAGCACCAGCTCGGCGGTGACCACGATGACCGTGTACGCGAGGGTCCGGCCGGCCGCCGCCCGGATACCGGGGTCGGTCAGCGCGGTGACGTAGTTGTCCAGCCCGACGAAGGAGCGCCCGTCACCGAGCCCGGAGCCGCGGTAGAGGCTGTCCACGGCCAGCTTCACCAGCGGCCAGCCGACCAGCGCGAGCAGCACCACCGCGGCCGGCGCGGCGAGCAGGGTCGCGTACCCGGCGTCCGAGAGCCTGCGGCGGGTCCGCCGCCCGCCGGCGCCCACCGGCGTACGGGGGACGGTCCGCGGCGGTGCCGCCTGCGCTGTCGGGCTCACTTGACGATGCCCTCGATCTGGGTCCGCGCCGCCCTCAGCAGGGCCGCGTAGTCCGCGCCCGGGGTCAGCGCCTTCTGGATGGTGGGCACCAGGACGCTGTCCACGATGCGCTGCCAGTGCGGGGTGGCCGGGCGGGCCCGGGTGGCGCTCGCGTTGAGGGTGGCCAGCAGCGGGCCGAACGACTCGAAGCCGGGCTTTGCGGCGTACTGCTGGTAGGCGGACTTGCGGGCGGCCAGGCCGAGGGTCGTGTCGATGCTCAGCGCGTTGTCGTCGTACGCGGCCTTGATGAACTTCTGCGCGAGGTCCGCCTTGGCGCCGCCCTTCGGGGCGGAGAGGTACCACGGGCCGGGGATGCCGGCGACCCCGGCGGTGCCGCCGATCATCGGCGCGGCGCCGACCTTGCCGGCCACCTTGGCGTCCTTCGGGATCTGCCGGTACGCGTGCGCCCAGAACCGGGTCATCGCGGTCTGCCCCTGGTTGAACAGGTTCTGCGCGGCGTTCCAGTCGGTCTGCGCGGCGCCGGTGGGGGCGACCTTGTGCTTGTTGTTCAGGTCGGCGTAGAAGGCCAGCGCGGCGACGTGCTGGGCGTTGTCCACGATGACGGCGCCGTTGTCGTCCAGGATCACGCCGGGGGAGCCGGCCTGGAGCACGTGGGCCAGCCACTCGGTCTCCACCGCGCCCTTGACGTCGGTGCCCCAGAGCTTCTGCTGCGGCCGGGTGAAGAAGGTGGCGATGTCGGTGAACTGCTGCCAGGTGGTGGGCGGGGCGAGCGGGTAGCCGTACTTCTTCTGGAAGGCGGCCTTCTCCCCGGGGTCCTCGAAGAGGTCCTTGCGGTAGAAGAGGATCTCGCTGTTGGTCCACACCGGCATGCCGATGAAGTGCCCGTCGACCTGGGCCTCCTGGACCAGTGCCGGGAACAGGTCGGCCTTCACCGCGTCGGTGAACAGGCCGTCCAGCGGCGCGAGCTTGTTCGCGAAGAGGGGGATCCAGACCGCGTCGATCGCGCAGACGTCGAAGGACGGCTTGCCGCTGGACAGCTCGCTGGTGAGCCGGTTGAACAGGCCTTCGTAGGGGAGTTCGACCAGCGTGACGGTGGTGCCGGTGGCCTGCTGGAACTTGTCGACCACCGGCTGCAGCTCGGTCTTGCCGCCGCCTTCGCAGGCGACGGTGAGGGTCTTCGCGTCGCTCGACCCGCCGCCGCTGGTGCCGCCGGCCCCGCAGGCCGAGGTGCCCAGCAGGGCGGCCGCGCCGGCGCCGGCGGTGAGGCCGAGGAAGCCGCGGCGGTGCCAGCCGCGGGCTGTGGTCCGGGTACCGCTCATGGCCATGTCTGCTCCGTTCAGGGGATCGCCGGGCGCGTGGGGGCGCGCCGGAGCGCGTGGTGGGAGAACGTGTGACAGGTGCCAAAACCTTTTGGCAAAAGCTTTTGGCAGAGCGTAAGAGCGCTTCGTGTGACGGTCAAGTGTCGGATCGGTAAAAGCTGACCGGGGTGGCGGCGAGTCAGGCGGAGGCGCGGCGGACCAGCGGGCAGGGGAGTGCTTCCACGCCGTCCGGGACGGTGCCCGTGACCAGGTGTTCGACGGCGCGCCGGCCCATCTCCCGGTACGGCAGGGCGACCGTGGTCAGGGCCGGCCGGAGGTGCGCGGCGATCTCCTCGCGGTTGTCGAATCCGACCACCGCCACGTCCTCCGGGATCCGCAGCCCGCGCTCGCGCAGCAGGTCGTACGCGCCCATCGCCATCCAGTCGTTGGCGCAGAACAGGGCGGTGGGCGGGTCGGGCAGGTCCAGCAGAGCGGCGGCCTGGGCGTGGCCGGACTCCTGCCACCAGTCCCCGGCGCGCACGAGGCGTTCGTCGACGGCGAGGCCGGCAGCCGTGTGCGCGTCCCGCCAGCCGGCCAGCCGGCCGGCCGAGGCCGGGTAGTCGGGCGGCCCGTTGACCAGGCCGATCCGGGTGTGGCCGGCCTCGATCAGGGTGTCGGTGGCGAGCCGGCCGCCCTGCCGCTCGTCGGGCACCACCGCCGGCAGCCGGCCGTCCGCGTCGACGCAGTTGACCAGGACGGCCGGCGGCAGTCCGGTCAGGTCCCCGGCGAGGGTCAACGACCGGTGGTGGTCGGTGGCCAGGATCAGCCCCTCGGCCTGCCAACGGGTCATCCCGGCGGCGGTCTCCAGCATGGGCTCCCCGGCGCCGTCGGTGTCCACGATCAGCAGGGTCCGGCCGTGCCGGGTGGCGGCCTCCTGCGCCCCCTTGATGATCCCCACCGCGTACGGCGTGGTGGCGATCGCGCTGGTCACCAGGCCGAGCACCCCGCTGCGGCTGGAGCGCAGGCCCCGGGCCAGCTCGTTCGGCCGGAAGCCGAGCTGCTCCACCGCCGCCCAGACCCGGGCCCGGGTGGCCGCCGAGATGGCGACGTCGGTGACCCCGTTGACCACGAAGGAGACCGTCGTGCGCGACACGCCGGCCAGCCGGGCGACGTCCCGCTGAGAGGGTCGGGCCGGGCGTTCGCGGGTCACCGGCCGAGCCTATCGGTCGCGGTCGCTGTCTTGACAGCGGTCGGCGGGCGGAGTACTAACACGTGTTAACGACCGGTTGCCCGGTTGTTTCGCCACTCTCCCCGACCGTCCCGGCCCGTGCCGGCACCCCAGCACAGGAGAGTTCCATGACCGCACGTCGCCTGCCCCGCCGTACCCTGCTGCGGGCCCTCTGCCTCGGCGCGGCTGCCGTTCCCGCGGCCCTCGCCGCCGACCCGGCGCGAGCGGCCGCCCCGGGCCGCCCGCCGGCCCGGACGCCCGCCACCCTCTCCGCCCCGCGCCCCCGCACCCACGCCCACCTGATCGGCGTCCTCTGACCGCCTCCGGCAAGCGCCGTCGATCATGTGGTCGGCCGGGCAATTCATCCCTTTCGTCGCCGCCAACTCCATGATCGCGCGGATCGTCGCCCCCACCACCGAGGGAGTCCCATGTCCACCGTGTACGACGTGACCACCTGGACCGTGCCCGGCAACCCCGCCGTCACCTGCTACACCGACGTCGGCGCGGTGATCAACAGCATCATCGCCGACATCAAGGCCAGCCAACCCAACCAGGCGAGCAAGCCCGGCGCGGTGATCTACCTGCCGCCCGGCGACTATCCGCTGAAGACCCGGGTCAACGTGGACGTCAGCTACCTGACCATCAAGGGTTCCGGGCACGGCTTCACCTCCTCCAGCATTCGGTACAACTCCGGGGACACCTCGACCTGGTGGGAGATCTGGCCCGGCGGGAGCCGGGTCCGGGTGGAGAACACCGACGGCAACGCCGAGGCGTTCCGGGTGGCACGGACCGGCAACCCCCGGCTCAGCTCGGTGGTCTTCGAGAACTTCTGCCTGGACGGGGTCGCCTTCACCACCAACCAGAACTCGTACCGCAACGGCAAGGTCGGCATCCTGGTCGACACCGACAACGACGCCTTCCGGGTCGAGCGGATGGGCTTCGCCTACCTGGAGCGGGCCCTGGTGATCCGCAACGCCGACGCGCTCAGCGTGAGCGGCAACTTCATCGCCGAGTGCGGCAACTGCGTCGAGCTGATCGGCTCCGGCCAGGCGTCCAAGGTCACCGACAACCTGATCGGCGCCGGCTACGTCGGCTACTCGATCTTCGCGGAGGGGCACGAGGGCCTCCTGGTCACCGCGAACAACATCTTCCCGCGCGGGAAGAGCGCCATCCAGGTCAAGAACACCAACCGCTCGTCGATCACCGCGAACCGGCTGCACGGCTTCTACCCGGGGATGATCGTGTTCGAGGGGCTGAACAAGGAGAACCTGGTCAGCGGCAACCACCTCCGCCGGGAGGCGGAGCCGTGGGGGCCGATGCAGCCGTACGGCAACGGCCGGGACGACCTGTTCGGGGTGATCCAGCTCCGCGGCGACAACAACCTGGTGACCGGCAACCTGATCGCCTGGTCCGTCGACCCGGCGAAGATCACCCCGGCCGGGGCCACGCCGACCATGATCCTGGTGGCCTCCGGCGCCGACAACGTCATCGCCACCAACCACGTGGTCAGCAACGTGCCGGCGAAGAACGTCGTGCTGGACGCCTCCACCACCGGCACGAAGGTGCTGGACAGTGGGCGCCTCGATCAGGTGCAGGCGTACACCTCCAACTGCACCATCCGGCCGACGCCATGACCGGCGCACGGGCGCGGCGCTGACCCGACCCCGGTTGGACAGCGGGCCGCTCGGTGGTCGAGAGTTACCCACCGTGAGATACCTGCGTGCCGACGGCCGGGTCGGCATCCGCCGTCCCCGACCCGCCGACGAGGCCGAGTTCATCGCCGCCGCCCGGCGCAGCCGGGAACTGCACCACCCCTGGCTCGCCGCCCCGGACGACCCGGAGCAGTACGCCGCGTACCTGCGCAAGACCCGGCGGCGCGACGGCGCCGGGTACCTCTTCTGCGACCAGGCCACCGGTGCGATCGCCGGGTACGCCAACATCAGCGGGGTCGTGATGGGGGCGCTGCGCGGCGGCTACCTCGGCTACGCGGCCTTCCTGCCGTACGCGGGCACCGGGCACGCGTCGGCCGGCGTCCGGCTGGTGATCGAGCACGCCTTCACCGCGCTCGGGCTGCACCGGCTGGAGGCGAACATCCAGCCCGGCAACGAGCCATCCAAGCGGCTGGCGAAGCGGCTCGGCTTCCGGCTGGAGGGCTTCTCCCCGGACTACCTGTTCATCGACGGCGCGTGGCGGGACCACGAACGCTGGGCGATCACCGCGTCGGAGCCCGGGCAGGGCTGAGCGCCCGGTGGCGGCCGCCGGACGGCGACCGCCACCGCTGTGGTCGACTCAGCGTCGGGGCTCCCGGGCCGGCGGGCGCTGCCCGGTCAGCCGCTGCATCTTCGACGCCTTGTGGTCGACGCGCCGGCGCTGCCGGGGCGTGAGCCGCGGGCTGCCCCGCTGCTGGTGGTAGTTGGCCACGCGTTGATCGGTCGGCAGCATGCTCACAGCGGGTTCCCTCCGATCGACTGGACGGCGAGCGGGACGTCCCGCAGCGCCGGCACCTCCTGTCGTTGCGGCTCCCGGGTCAGCGTCGCGGTGCCGCGGTCCGGCCGCACCTCCAGGTACGGCGGCGGGACGTCGCCCTCGGCGCGGTTGGCCACCGCGACCGCCATCGGGGCGCGGCACTGCCGGTCCGGCCGGATCTGGATGGTCTGCCCGGGGCGGACCAGGTACGAGGACCGGTTGACCTTGCCACCGTCCACCGTGAACGTGTTGTGGGCGACCAGGTCCCGGGCCTCGTTGATGGAGCGGGCGAAGCCGGCGCGGTGCACCAGCGCGTCCATCCGTTGCTCCAGTTGGCCGACCAGGTTCTCCGCCGAGTCACCGGGCTGGCTGACGGCCCCCACCAGGGCCCGGGCCAGCTGCCGGTCCCGCAGTTCGTAGCGGGCGCGCACCTGGTGCCGGGCGCTGTCGTCCAACCAGGGTCCGCCGGGGGCCGGCCGCGGCCCGCCGCGTACGCCCACCGGATGCCGTTGCCGCCGCATCCGGTAGCCGTACGCGGGGTGCAGTGGGAACACGTCGTCGGGCGCGGGACGTACGCTGGTCCGGACCGCCATGTCGTTTCCTCCCTCGGCTCTCGCGGTCCCACCACCCTCCGTCGCCGCCGGGTGAGGCGGCCTCACCCGGTCCGGATGACCGGCCCGCGGCCTGTGCCGTGCGCCGCTCCCGGCCGCCGGTCGGCCAGCAGCGGTGCGCGCGCCTGTGGAGTTGATATCGCACACGACTCACCCGCCGCCCCGCCCGTCGGCGGACCCCGCCCCGGCCCAGCCCGTACGGCCGTGGCAGCGTCGACCACCCACGGCCACCAGCACGGGTGAGTCGTTTCTGATGTCAGCTCCAAAGGCGGCGAAGGAGAAGCGCCGGGTGGGCGGGCCGCCACGGCAGCGCCACGCCGGCCCGTTGATCGGGCGTCCACACGTGACAGTCCGGTGAGGAGGGCACTACTGTCCGGAGGTGCCGACAGGGCCGGCGTCGCCGGGACGGTTGCGCTGGCACGGAAACGCCAGGGACGTGGTGGAGGGGATGTGGCAGGCGAGTCGACGGTTGACCTGGTCCGGGCCCAGCTACGCCGGCTGCGCATTGCCGCCGGCATGAGCCAGGAGGAGTTCGGCAAGCGGGTCCACAACTCGGGCTCGCAGGTGTCCGCCGTGGAGCTGGGGCAGCGCCCGCTCGACAAGTCGTTCCTGGCCCGAGCGGATGAGGTGTTGCAGACGGGCGGGCTGCTCGTGTCCCTGTTGAAGCTGGCCGAGCGCGACGGGGAGCCGGTCTGGTTCCGGCCCTGGCTGGAGGCGGAGCGCGCCGCCCGCCAGCTCCGGCTCTTCGAGCCGGTCCTGATCCCCGGCCTGCTCCAGGCGGAGAACTACGCCCGTGCCGTGCTGCGTACCGACGACACGCTGTCGAGCGACGAGGTCGACCGGCGCGTGGCCGCCCGCTTGGAGCGGCAGGCGATCCTCACCGCCGACAATCCGCCGCAGGTCTTTGTGGTCCTCGACGAGCGGACGCTGCGGCAGACCAGCGACGGCCTCAGCGGCATCATGGCCGAGCAGGTCGCCCATCTGATCGCCCTGGCCGAGCAGCCCCACGTCCACATCCACGTCATCCCGGCGGCGACCAGCCTGCACATCGGCTCGTCGGGGCCGTTCGCCCTGGCCCGCTCGGCCGACGGCGGCTGGGTGGGGCACCTGGAGAATCAGCTTGGCGGCGTCGTGGTGGACCGGGAGGATGGGGTGGCCGCTCTCCTGGCGCGGTGGGAGGGTGTGCGGAACGAAGCGCTGCCGCGCCGGCAGTCCAGCGACCTGATGAAGGAAGTGCAGAGCCAACATGGACCTCAGTAACGCCCAGTGGCGCAAGTCCAGCCGCAGCGGAGCCAGCGGCGGCAACTGCGTGGAGGTGGCGGACAACCTGCCCGGCGTGGTCGCCGTCCGCGACAGCAAGGACCCCGCCGGTCCGGTGCTGGCGTTCCCGCCGGCCGCGTGGCGGTCGTTCGTCGGGTTCGCCAGGCGCTCCTGACGCGACCCGACGGGCCCGCCGGCGGCGACGCCGGCGGGCCCGTGACGGGTGGTCAGCTGCCGGGCTTCGGGAAGGCCACCGGGCTGCGGTGCCCGTCCCGGTCCACCGCCCGTACGCCGAAGAAGACGTTGTCCTTGGACAGGTCGATGGTCACCTCGGTGACGTCGCCGACCGGGAGCACCTTCTGCCACTCGGCGGCGGTGGTCTCCCGCCACACCACCTCGTAGCCGGCCAGATCCGGCTCGCTCCCGCGCTGCCAGCGCAGCGTGGTGTCGTTGGTCAGGTTGGTGGTCACCACGGTGACGCCCTTGGGCGTGCCGGGCGCCTGGGCCAGCGACCAGAGTGTCGCCCCGTTCACCCGGGCCACCCGGGTGATGTAGTCGAAGTCGCAGAACTCCGGCAGGTCGCCGTACTGGACGCCGTCGACCACCCGGACGTCCTGGTGCTGGTGGGCGAAGTCCTCGTTCGGTTCGGTGAACCGCCCGGCCGGCCAGCCCTCCCGCAGGAACGAGATGTGGTCGCTGCCGCGCAGGTAGCGGTCCCGCCGGTAGATCACCCGTACCCCCATCCCGGTCGCCCCGTTCTCCGCCACGTCGCGGACGAAGCGGGCGAGCTGCCGGGACGGCGAGTCGTTCTCGCCGCCGACCGACTGCCGGGTGCTGGCCTCGGCGGGGGTCTCGGACGTGGGCACGCCCTCGGCGAACAGTCGGACGCTCCGCGGGTCGCGGGTGCCGTCGTCGGCGGTGCTGCTGCCGACGATGTCGTTGCTGAACATGCCCTGCACGTCGACGCCGGCCGCCTTCAGCTGCTTGGCCAGGTAGGCCGAGCCGTACAGACCCTGCTCCTCGCCGGCGACGGCGGCCAGCACGATGGTGGCCTCGGTGCCCCGGGTGGCCAGCACCCGGGCCAGCTCCATGACCACCGCCACGCCGGAGGCGTCGTCGTCGGCGCCCGGAGCGTCGCTGACCCCGTCCATCACGTCGGTGCAGCGGGAGTCGTAGTGGCCGGTGATGACGTAGACCCGGTTCGGCGCGGAGTCACCCCGCAGGGTGGCCACCACGTTGGTGATCCTGGTGGGAGTGGGGATCCGGGAGGCGGGCTGCTGGACGTACGACTGCAGCTCCACCGTCATCCGGCCGCCGGAGGCGGCGGCGTACCCGGAGAGTTGCGCGAAGATCCAGTCCCGGGCGGCGCCGATGCCCCGGACCGGGTCGTCCTGGCTGGACAGGGTGTGCCGGGTGCCGAACGCGGCCAGCCGGCGCACGGTGGCCTCGATCCGGTCCCGGTCGATCTCGCGCAGCAGCGCGTACAGCTCGGGGTCCGGCGGCTGCGGCCGGACCGGGTGGCCGGGGCCGGGCGGCGCGACCGCCTCTTCGGCGGCGGCCGGGGCGGCGGCCAGGGGAGCGGCGATGGTGGCGGCGGTGGCCGCGGCGGAGGCGGTCAGGAAAGTGCGCCGGGTCGACCTCGTGGGCGGATTGCCGGCGGTCTCATGGGTACCCATCCGGGCATCCTCACTCCTGTCGATGGGATTTGTCCATATAGGCCGAGGTGGATGATGGCGTGCGGTTCATCCGGATCGGGTGAGGACGGGTCACCCGCCTCGCCCTAGCCTCGGCGGTATGGAGCAGGTCCGAGCCACTCCGGCCAATCCCACGCCGGACAAGCCGCAGGACCCGACCCGCCCCGGGGCCCAGGCCCGCGCCCTTCCGCCGGAACTGGGCCCGGACGCGATCGCCCTGGTCAGCGGCGCGACCTTCATGTACTCGGATCCGGTCGGCGACGTGCCCGCCGGGACCATCGGCGGCCTGGTCCACCGGGACACCCGTCTGCTCAACCACTGGGTGCTCACCATCGACGGCCAACGCCTGCTCGTGCTGCGCTCGAGCGTGGTCGACCATTACTCGGCGCAGTTCTTCCTGACCAACCCTGCGTTGCCCGACCTGCCGACGAACACCGTCGGTGTCCGGCGGCTGCGCTATCTGAGTGAGGGGTTGCACGAGCGGATCGAACTCATCTCCTTCGCCCCGCAGCGGGTGCGGTTCGCGCTGCGACTCGAGGTCGGCAACGACTTCGCCGACATCCTTGAGGTCAAGACGCACGTGCGGGACCGGTCGGCGTGGATCCAGCGTCGCCACGCCCCGGACGGCTCGCTGTTGCTGTTCCACTACGAGCACGACGGGTTCACCGCGGACGCCTCGGTCCGGTCGACCCGCTCACCGCAGCGACTGGAGGGTGATCACCTCGTCTGGGAGGTCGAACTCGGCCCCCGCGAGTCCTGGCGGGTGGACCTCGACGTGCCGGTGTCGGCGGGGATGGGGGTGACCAAGGGGGTCCGGGGTGACATCGCGGACATCTTCCACCACCGGGTGGAGGATCCGGCGGCCCGGTGGCTGGCCGGCGCGGCCCAGCTGACCAGCGACCACCAGGTGCTGGAGCGGGCGACCGCGCAGACCCGGGCGGACATGTCCGCGCTGCGGATGGAGATGACGCTGGGCGAGGAGCGGATCAGCCTGCCGGCCGCCGGCATGCCCTGGTTCCTCACGCTCTTCGGGCGGGACACCCTGATCACCGCGTACCAGGCGCTCACCTTCGGGCCCCGGCTGGCCCGGGGGACCCTGCTCTCGCTCGCCCATCATCAGGGCCGGCAGTGCGAGGACTTCACCGACGAGGAGCCCGGCAAGATCCTGCACGAGGTCCGCTTCGGCGAGCTGACCCGGCAGGGACTCATGCCGTACAACCCGTACTACGGCACGGCCGACGCCACCCAGCTCTGGCTCATCCTGCTGTCCGAGTACTGGCGCTGGACCCGGGACGACGAGCTGGTCCGGTCGCTGCGGGACAACGCGCTGGCGGCGTTGCACTGGATCGACCGGTACGGCGACCGGGACGGCGACGGCTACGTGGAGTACGGCACCCGCTCACCGGAGGGGCTGGGCAACCAGTGCTGGCGGGACTCCTGGGACGGGGTGCGCTTCGCCGACGGCCGGATGCCGGTGCTGCCGATCGCCACCTGCGAGATCCAGGGTTACACGTACGACGCCAAGCTGCGCCTGGCCGAGCTCGCCGACGGCCCGCTGGGCGACCCGGAGCTCGCGGACCGGCTGCGTACCGACGCGTACCGGCTGCGCGAGTCGTTCAACCGGGACTTCTGGGTCGAGGGGCGGGGCGGCTACTACGCCGTCGGCCTCGACGGTGACAAGAACCGGATCGACTCCATGACGTCCAACCTGGGGCACCTGCTGTGGAGCGGCATCGTTCCGCAGGAACGGGCCGCCGGGCTCGCCCGGCACCTGCTCTCCGACGACATGTTCAGCGGGTGGGGGATCCGGACCCTTTCCCGGGCGGACGCGCCGTACAACCCGGTCGGATACCACCTCGGCACGGTCTGGCCGCACGACACCTCGATCAGCGTGCTGGGGCTGGCCCGCTACGGCTTCCGTGACGAGGCCAACCGGGTGGCCCTCGCGCTGCTGGACGCCGCCGGCGAGTTCGGCGACCGGCTGCCGGAGGCGATGGCCGGGTACGAACGCGAGCGGACCCTCTTCGCCGTCCCGTACCCGACCGCGTGCAGCCCGCAGGCCTGGGCGTCCGGCGCTCCGCTGAACCTGATCCGAGCCATGCTGGGGCTCCAGCCGGTCGACGGCCGGCTGGTCGTCGACCCGGCGGTGCCGCCCGAGGTCGGCCGGATCCACCTCAGCGGCGTCCGGGCGTACGACCGGCGCTGGGACATCGAGGCCGTCGGCTCGGAGGGATACGTCCGGCTCGCCACGGAGTGACCCATCCCCACGTTTGTCGGGCGTGTCGACGGGAACGGCAGCGGGCATGACGAAACCTCGTGTGGTGATCGTGGGGGCCGGGTTCGCCGGATACCACGCGGCGAAGACGTTGAGCCGGCGGGCCGGCAAGCGGGCCGAGATCGTCCTGCTGAACACGACCGACTACTTCCTCTACCTGCCGCTGCTGCCCGAGGTCGCCGCCGGGGTCGTCGAGCCGACCCGGATCGCGGTGCCGCTCGCCGGCACCCTCGACGGGGTCCGGGTGGTGATCGGCGAGGCGGACCGGGTCGACCTGCAGAACCGCTGGGTCGGCTACCGCTCGATGGAGGGGAACCAGGGTCAGCTCGCGTACGACCGGCTGGTGCTCTCCGTCGGCAGCGTCAACAAGCTGCTGCCGATCCCCGGGGTGACCGAGTACGCGCACGGCTTCCGGGGCCTGCCCGAGGCGCTCTACCTGCACGACCACGTGGTGCGCCAGATGGAGCTGGCCGAGCTGACCGACGACCCGGCCGAGCAGCGCGCCCGCACCACGTTCGTGGTGGTGGGCGCCGGCTACACCGGCACCGAGGTCGCCGCGCACGGTCAGCTCTTCACCGACCGGCTGCTCACCCAACGGCCGCACCTCAAGGTCCGGCCGCGCTGGATGCTGCTCGACGTGGCGCCGCGCGTGCTGCCCGAACTGGACCAGCGGATGTCGACCACCGCGGACCGGGTGCTGCGCCGGCGCGGGGTCGACGTGCGGATGGGCACCTCGGTCTCCGAGGCCACCCCGGACGGGGTCATGCTCACCGACGGCGAGTACGTGCCGACGTGCAGCCTCGTCTGGTGCGTCGGGGTACGCCCCGACCCGTTCGTGGCCGAGCTGGGCCTGCGGACCGAGAAGGGCCGGCTGGTGGTCGACGAGTACCTCAACGTCCCCGGTTACCCGGACGTGTTCGCCTGCGGCGACGCGGCGGCCGTGCCCAACCTGGCCCGCCCCGGGGAGATCTGCGCGATGACCGCCCAGCACGCCCAGCGGCAGGGCAAGCTCGCCGCGCACAACATCGCCGCCTCGTACGGGGAGGGCGTGCGCAAGCCGTACAAGCACCACGACCTGGGCTGGGTGGTGGACCTCGGCGGCAAGGACGCGGCGGCCAACCCGTTGAAGGTGTCCCTGGCGGGCCTGCCGGCGAAGGCGGTCACCCGCGGCTACCACCTGCTCGCCATGCCGGGGAACCGGGCCCGGGTGGGCGCGGACTGGGTGCTCGACGCCACGCTGCCCCGGCCGTCGGTGCAGCTCGGGCTGGTGCCGGGGAACGCCGTACCGCTGGAGAGCGAGTCGCCCGAGGTGGTGCGGCGCGGCTGAGCCCGGCGCTCAGCCGCCGGCCGGCGGCGGTTCCCCGAGCTCGGGGCCCCGTCCGCCGGCCGCGTCGTGCGGGTGGCCGCCCCGGCCAGGGTCAAGGGCCGGGGGCGGCAACGTCCGGCGGCCCGCCGGGACGAACTCGCGCAGCAGGATCTGCCCGATCCCGGCGGCCGGGATGGCGAGCAGCGCACCCACCAGACCGGCCAGCTCGGCCGCGATCAGGACGCTGACCAGCACGGTCAGCGGGTTCAACCGGACCGCGCGGGAATAGATGAGCGGCTGCAGCAGGTGGTTCTCGACCTGCTGGTAGACCACGAAGTAGACCAGCACGATCAGGCCGGTGGTGGGGGAGTGCACGAACCCGCCCCCGGCCGCGATGATCGCGCCGAGGGTCGCCCCGACCAGCGGGATCAGGTCGGCGATGGCGACCAGCAGGGCGATCACCCCCGCGAACGGCACCCCGGTCAGGAACAGCACCACGAAGGTCAGGCCACCGCAGATCACGCTGATCAGCAGGTTGCCGCTGAGATAGCCGGTGATGGTGCGGGAGGAGTCCCGGCCGACCCGGCGTACCCGCTCCGCCGGGCCGTCGCCGACCAGGCCGAGGATGCCGGCCACGATCTTCGGGGCCTCCAGCACCATCAGGTAGGCCAGGACCACCACCGTCACCGTCCCGGCGACCGTCTCCAGGACGCCTCGGACCAGCCCGACGGCGGGCTGGCTCAACCGGGACCCGTAGCGCTGGAGCTGGTCGGCGTGGGCGCTGGCGTACCGCTGAAGGTGGAAGCGCTCCAGGAAATCGCCGAGCGGGCCGCGGCCGGCCCGGGTCTCCCGCAGCAGGTCGGGGGCCCGGTTCACGAAGCGGCTCGCCTCGTCGAGCAGCGGCAGAACGATGATTGCGACCAGCGCGGCGAGCGCCGCGAAGGTGGCCACGAAGACCAGCAGGGTGGCCAGCGCCCGGTGCCGGACGAACCGGCGTTCCACCCCGTCGACCAGTGGCTTCAGGGCCACCGCGAAGAACGCCGCGACCAGGATCCAGACCAGCACCCGGCGGGTCGCCCAGACCAGTCCCAGCGCCACCACGGTGGCCAGCACCAGGCCGATGACGACCAGCGTCCGCCGGGCGGTGGACCGGTCGTCGGCGCGGCTCATCCCGCGCGGCTACCCGGGCACGACGGAAGGAAACGCGCGGTCGCCTCAGCGCTCGGCGAGATCGGCGTCGGTGACCGGGCGGGCGCCGGCGACGAACGCGTCCAGGGTCGCCCCGTGCAGCACGCCCCCGGGCACCGGGTCCCCGGCGGCGCGGGCGACCAGGCGGCGTACCGGCAGCCGGTCGGGGCGGTGGGCGGCGGCGAGCACCAGGTTGCCGTAGCGCCGGCCGCGCAGCATCCGCCGGTCCGTGACCAGGCAGACGTCGGCGAAGACGGCGCGCAGCGTCGCCACCTGCGCGCGGGAGAAGACCAGCGGGGGCAGGTCGGTGACGTTGACCAGGTAGATACCGTCCGGGCGGAGCACCCGGGCCACCTCGGCGACGAACTCGACGCTGGCCACGTGCCGGGGCATCCGGGCCGCCCGGTAGACGTCGGCGAGCACCAGGTCGTACGCGCCGGCGGACGCCTCCGTCACCGCCTCCCGGGCGTCTCCGATCGTGACGTCCACCTCGGGCGGCACCGGGGGCAGTTCGCGGCGGACCAGGTCGACCACCGCCGGGTCCCGCTCCACGACCCGCTGAGCGGAACCGGGGCGGGTGGCCGCCAGCCAGCGGGGCAGGGTGAGCGCGCCGCCGCCCAGGTGCAGCGCGGTCAGCGGCAGCCGGGGCGGGGCGGCCAGGTCGACCACGGCGGCCATCCGCCGGACGTACTCGAAGTGCAGGTGACGCGGGTTGGCGACGTCGACGTAGGACTGTTCGACCCCGGCGGCGAGCAGGGTACGCCCGGTCGGCCGGGTCCGGTCCACGACGATCTCCAGGCGCTCCGCGCTCCCCACGGCGGGCAACGCTACCGGCCGCGCGCCGGGCCGGCGGGCCTGGTCCCCGCCGGCCCGGGTGGCTCAGCCGGCGTTCATGCCGGCACCGGCCTCGTCGATCGCGTCGTCGACCTGGTGGGCGAGGTCCACGTCCAGCGCCGTCACCCCGTCGACCTGCTGCGTCCGGACGGTGAGTACGGCGCTGTCCGGGTCCGGACGGCCGATCAGCGGGCGTCGTCCGGTCTCCACCCGGAGCAGGTCGAGCCGGTCGAGCACCCGGTCCAGGTTCCCGGCCGGCAGCTCGATCGTGCGCACCAGCGACTGCCGGTCGCTGGACCAGTACGGCAGTCCGGCGAGCGCGTCGCGCAGCTCCTGCTCGGACAGCGGCGCGGTGGAGGACGTCGGGCCCACCAGGCCGCCGCCGGGCTCCGGCGGCGGCGCGAGCAGATCCCGCAACCCGTCCGGTACGCGCAGCGACTCCACCAGCTCACCGTCGGCGTCGGCCAGCGCGGCGAGCGTCGCCTCGGCCTGGTACCGCGCCTGCTCCGGGGTGAGGCGGCTGCGCCGGCCCACCTCGGCCAGGAAGCCGGGCAGGTCCTGGCGCCGCTCGATGCCGTCCACCGGCACCACGTCGTGCAGCTTCACCGGCACCGCCTCGAGCAACCGTTCGCGTTCGGCCTCGTCGAGCGCCCAGGCCAGCGCGAGCACGGTCGCCTCCGCCGCCACCTTCGCGGTGGAGAAGTCGACGCCGGCCCGCCGGCTGACGTCGTCGACCAGGTCGCGGTAGCCCAGCGTGGTCACCCGTGCTCGGCTCCCGCCCGGCAGCGGGCGCGGCCGCTCCGGCACACCCGCCGGGGGCGGCGCGGGACCGCCGCGCGTGGTGTCCGGCTTGTGCCGGCCGGCCGGCGCGGGGCCGGACCGTTCGCGCTGGTCCAGCGAGGTGACCTGCTTGGACGCGCTCAGGCTGGCGCCGGTCTCGCTCGGCCGCCGACCGCGTTCCCGGGCCTCACGGGCGAGGGTCCGGCGGCGCTGGTTGTCGCCCTCCATCTGCTTGCGCATCGTCGCACCTCGTTCCTCGTCGGGTTGCGCCTTGCGCGGGTCGCCTTCCCGGCGCTCCTGGGAAGGAAACGGCGTGTCGGCGGGCGGCGAGCTTCATTCGCTGGGGGTGAGGGGCGTTCACCCGGCCGGGCACCACCATCGTCATTGACCGGGAAACTTCCGGCGTACGCGGAAGGGAAGGTCGTCATGAAGAGGATCGTCGAGATCGTCCCCGCTCGCCCCGGCTGGTACGCGCGGTGGCAGGTCGACCCCCAGCTCACCCGCTCCTACCCGGTGACCCTGTGGGCGCTGGTGGAGGAGACCGACGGCTCCGGCCGAGAGGTGGTCGGGGTCGACTGTGTGGGGCAGTGGCCCGGAGCGGACGACAACGAGCTGGGTGGGAACTTCGTCCGTTATCTCTTCCAGACGCCCGATTCCGGCGCCCCGGAGGACGCCGAACCACCCACGGTGGGCGAGCTGCGCGACTTCGGACCGCGGCTCCAACCCGTGCCCGCCGCCTGAGCCACCCTCCCCGGCCCCCGGCCCCTGGTCCCAGGGTCGGGGGCCATCCCCTGCCCGGACCCGGGGCGGCTCAGCCGACCTCGCGGGTGTCGTCGGTGGCGGCGCGCGGCGGCACGGCCAGCCCGGTGCGGTCCAGCAGGCCGGTGATGCCGGTGATGTCCAGGATCGTCTCGAGAAAGCGCGGAGCGAGCAGCCGGTCGACCTCGGCGCGCAGCGGTGCGGCCGTGGTGAAGGCCAGGTCGCCGCCGACCCTGATGGCCGGCGCCGCGGGGTCGGAGCCGTCCACGCAGATGCACAGCGGCGCCGCCTCGGGCGTTCTCCGTCGGGACACCACCATCACGCCTTTCCGCGGCACGCCGGACCGGCAGGGTCGCCCGGATCGTAACAACCCCGGAACCGGACCGCTCGGTCCCGCCGTCGCGCCGAGGTCCGCAGGCCGCGTGGGGTGGCGGTCCGGGCATACCGGCGTAGGGTGGGCGAAGGGATCTGACCATACGCACCGTTTCTGGTGGACCGAGGGCATCGACGAGGAGTGGGGCTCAGCTGGTGACTGCTGCCGACGTCAGGGGTTTCGACCCGGGCGACGGGCGGATCTCCACGCCGGGTACCCCACGGGCTGCGGCGCGGTCCGCCGACGCCCCGGCGGCGTCCGCGCTGCCGCCGCTGGCCCCGGACCGCAGCCGCCCCACTCCGGACTGGCCCGAGGTGGTCGAGCACTTCCGCGAGGGCCTGATCGTCTGCGACGCCGACGGTGTGGTCCGGCACCGCAGCCCCGTCGCGCAGCGGCTGATTCCCGAGGTGGCGCCCGGCCAGGTGCTGGCCGCCGCCGGCGTCGGCCCTCTCCTCGGCGGGGAACCCGCGGAGTTCACCCACCACGAGCGGCGGCTGCGGGTGCGGCCGGTGCCGCTGTCGGCGGACCGCCGCTGCTGGTACGTCGAGGATGTCACCGAGAGCGTCAGCCGCGCCGACGCGCTACTGGCCGAGCGGGCCCGCTCGGCCTTCCTGGCCGTGGTCGGCGAGAAGCTCGGCAACCCGCTGCACCCCGATCGGGCCGCCGCCGCGGTGGTCCGGCTCGCCGTGCCCACCCTGGCCGACGTCGCCGTGCTGGTGCTGGCCCCCCGCTCCGGTCGGGCCCGCTGGTGGCGGGCCACCCACGCCGACGAGGCGCCCACGGTGGACAGCGGGGTGCTCGCCGCCACGGCCCTGCCCGCCTCGATCGAGGAGGGACTGGCCGGCGCGGAGCCGCACGCCGTGGACTGGCTGGTCGAGCAGGCCGTCAAGGCCGGCTGGCTGCCCGGCCTCACGGCGACCGAGGCGACCGCCCGGGTGGTCCCGCTGCCCGGTCGGGACGCTCCCGCCGGCGTGCTGCTGGTCGCCCGCCGCTGCGCCCGCTCGTACGACGAGGCGGACCTCGACCTGGTCCGCGCCTTCGCGGCGCGGGGCGGCGCGGCGCTGACCACCGCGGTGCTCTACCGCGACCAGGCGGAGGTCGCCGACACCCTCCAGGCCAGCCTGCTGCCCGTCGAGCCGGCGGCGGCCACCGGGGTGCAGTGGGGCACCGCGTACCGGCCGGCGCAGGCCGGGCTGCGCATCGGCGGCGACTTCTACGGGTCGCACCGGCTCGCCGACGGCGGCTCCGTCTTCTTCCTCGGTGACGTGTCCGGCAAGGGCGTGGAGGCGGCCGTCTTCACCGGCCAGCTCCGCCAGTGCCTCCAGGCGCTGCACCGGGTCGAGTCGCAGCCGGGGCGGCTGCTGAAGCTGCTCAACGACGCCCTGCTGGAGACCACGCAGGCGCACGGGCAGGGGCGGTTCGCCACCATGGTGCTCGGTGTGGTGCGTCCGCACCGCGACGGCAGCCTCAGCCTGACCATGGCCGGCGGTGGCCACCTCCCGCCGCTGGTGCTGCGCGGGTCCGGCGAGGTCGAGGTGGTGCCGCTGAGCGGCATGCTGATCGGGGTCGTGCCGGAGCCGCGGATCGGCGAGATCACCGTACGGCTGGAACTCGGCGAGACCTGCCTGCTCTACAGCGACGGGGTGACCGAGGCCCGGGGCGGCCGGCGCGGCGACGAGCAGTTCGGCACCGAGCGGCTGCTGAACGCGGTCGCCGGCTGCCACCGGATGCCGGCCCCGGCGCTGGCCGAGCGGGTCGAGCAGGTGACCTGTGACTGGCTGGCCCACGGCGACCACGACGACATCGCCGTGCTCGCCCTGCGGGCGATCGGCGCGGGCACCCGGTCGGCCCGTCACCTGCACGCGGTGCCGGCTCCGGCCCGCGGGGACCAGGATCCGAGAGGAGCCCGCGCGTGACCGCGACGACCACGGAGGCGGACCCCGCCGCCGCCTTCCCGGGCTACCTGGAGTGCCTGGCGGAGGCCGACGAGTACGCCGCCGTCGAGGTCGCCATCGGGCTGCTGGAGGCCGGCGTGCCGGCCGAGCGGGTGCTGCTCGACCTGGTCGCCCCGGCCCAGGCCGAGGTCGGGGAGCGGTGGGCGCGCAACGACTGGAGCGTGGCCCAGGAACACGCCGCGACCCACATCAGCGAGCGGGTGGTGGCGGCGGTCACCGCGTACGTCGGCCCGCGCCCGACCCGTGGGCGGATCGTGGTGGCGTGCATGGACGGCGAGTGGCACGCGCTGCCGGCCCGCCTGGTGGCCGAGGTGCTGCGGCTGCGCGGCTGGCAGGTGACCTTCCTCGGGGCCAGCGTCCCCGCCGCCCACCTGGTGTCCTACCTGCACCGGTACGACGCGGACGTGGTCGCCCTGGCCTGCGCGCTGCCGATGCGGCTGCCGTACGCGCACCGGATGATCGAGGCGTGCCGCCGCTCCGACGTGCCGGTGGTGGTCGGCGGGCGCGGCTTCGGCGCCGACGGCCGGTGGGCCCGGGTGCTCGGGGTGCCGTGGGCGCCGGACGCGCCGCACGCGGCCGAGCTGGTCGCCGACGAACGGGCGCTGCGGACGGCGCCGCCCGACCGGCTGGACCACCTCGCCGACGACGAGTACGCCAGCCTGGTCAAGCGGCGGGGCGAGCTGATCGACAGCGCGCTCGCCGACCTGCGCGAGCGGGTGCCGTCGGTGCGCCACTACACCCCGGCGCAGCTCGACTCGACCGTCAGCGACCTCGGCTACCTTCTCGACTTCCTGGGTGCCGCGCTCTACGTCGACGACGAGACCCTGTTCACCGAGTTCGTCGAGTGGCTGGTGACCATCCTGACCAGCCGTGACGTGCCGGCCGGCGCGGTCGGGCTGACCCTGGACCACTATGGACGGCAGCTGCGGGACTTCCCCCGGGCGGGGCGTTTCCTCGACCGGGCCCGGGTGCGGGTCGCCGAACTCCCGGACACGGCGGACCGCTGACCGCCGCCGGTCCGGCGGCGGCGGGCGACCTGCGTATACTTGCTGGGCTGCAAGCGTCCTGCTTGCGGTGGGAGCGAGAGGGACCACGGTGACGTTGACCGTCACGTACGCCCAGCGGGACGGGAGCGCCTGCCTCCGGCTGGCCGGCGAGCTCGACATGAGCACCGCTCCGCAGCTCAACGACGCCATCGACCGGCTGGCCGCCGAGGGTCAGCGGCAGTTCCTCCTCGACCTCACCGAGCTGACCTTCTGCGACTCGACCGGGATCGCCGCCTTCGTGCGGGGCGACAACGCGGCCGCCGCCGACGGCGGCTGGCTGCGGATCACCGGGGCGACCGGCCGGGTGGCCCGGGTGCTCGAGGTGACCGGGCTCGCCGAGGTGTTGCGGTACGAGGCGGACACCCCGGACACACCCTCGCCGTCCGCCCGCTGATCGGCTAGATTTCCCCGCCAGCGGCCTGATCGCTCCGGCTGCATCCGCCCTCCCCGACCAGAAGCAGGTTTCCCCATGGGCCCACGTACTCCGAGCCCCGTTCGCATCCTCGTGGTGGACGACGACCCGGGGGACGTCCTCATGATCGAGGAGGCCCTCGAGGACTCCGACGTCGAGAAGGTGATCGACGTGGTCAACGACGGCCAGGAGGCGATGGAGTTCCTCCGCCGCGAGGGCCGGCACACCGAGGCCAAGCGCCCGGACGTCATCCTGCTCGACCTGAACATGCCCCGGATGGACGGGCGCCAGGTGCTGGGAGAGGTCAAGCAGGACGAGGACCTGCGGACCATCCCGATCGTCGTGCTGACCACCTCCAACGCCGACACCGACATCGTGGGCAGCTACACCTTGCAGGCCAACGCGTACGTGACGAAGCCGATCGACCTCGACGACTTCAACGACGTGGTGCACCGCATCGACGAGTTCTTCGGCCGCGTGGTGGTGCTCCCGAAGCACACCTGAGCGGTTCCTCCGGTGTCCGGATACTGAACATTTTTTGGGAACCGCCTCGGCCGTGACCGCCACCCCCGAGGATCGGCAGGTGGGGAAGTAACACCAGCTGCCTGGGGGGCGACAAGCATGAGGTTCTCCGTCGTTGAGACCGGTTACGACCAGCGGCAGGTGGATTCCTGCCTGGACGAGCTGGGGATCCGGTTGGTCCGGCTCGCGGCGCGCGCGGAGAGCGCCGCCGGCGCCGGCCGGGAGTGGGACCAGATCCGGCAGGAGGCGACCCTGCTCTGCGACTTCCTGCGCCGCCGGACCGCGCCGGTCGAGGGCGACCGCGCCGCCGCCCGGGCCGGTGCGGCGGTCGTGGAGCGGGAGGCCGCCGAGCTGCTGGCCCGGGCCCGTAGCGAGCTGGAGGCCGCCCGGGAGGAGGCCCGGCAGGTGCGCGAGCAGGCGTACGACGAGGCGGTGCGGGCGCGCCGCGACTTCGAGGCGGCGCTGCTGGCCCGCCGGCGGCGGGAGGCCCGGGTGGAGGAGATCCTGGCCGGGGGACGGGCCGAACCGGTCCCGGCGGACACCCCGACCGCCGCCGCGGGGGTGCCGTCCTCCCGGGTCGGGGCCGGCACGGCCGGTGACGGCGGGACGGGGTCGGCCGAGCGCAGCGCCGCCTGAGTCCCGGCTCAGACCAGCGCCGCCACCACCGTCGTCGCGCGGTCCTCGTGCTGCGCGTACGCGTCGGGGAAGGCGGAGACCTGCACGGCCTGGGCGGCCTGGGTGAGGCTCATGTCCTGCCAGCCCGGCACCTCGTTGAGCGCCGAGAAGAAGGCCTGGGCGGCGTACGACGGGCGCATGATCTGGGCGATCGTGCCCCAGCCGCTGCTCGGCCGCTGCTGGAAGAGTCCGATCGAGTCGTGGTCGGAGCCGCTGCCCTGGTGCGGGTAGTCGAAGGACTCGGGCAGCACGTCGCTGGCCAGGTTGTAGAGGTTGCTCTCCTGCATGGCGGTCGCCACCGCGATGACGAGGGCCGGCCGCGGCATCTTCATGGCCCGGCCGACGTCGACGATCACCTTGGCGTTGTCCATCTGGCGCTGGTCCAGGCCGGCGACCGGGCGGGGGTGCTTCGGCTTGACCGGCTTCCTGGTCGCCTGCCTGGTGGGGGTGGGGCTCGGCGTGGCGACCGGGATCGGGGTGACCGGCACGGCGACCGGGGGCGCGGTGCGCTCGTAGTCCCGGGAGGCGCGGTCGGTGGCGGCCGCCCGGTCGGCCATCATCTCGCGGACGGGCTCGTGGTGCTGCCCGGTCTGCTTGGCGCCGACGAATCCGATGAGGCCGAGACAGCAGGTCACGCCGGTGGCGACGGCGATCCGGCCGGGCGCCGAGGCGAACGGGCGGCGGCGGGGCGGCTCCGGGGCCCGGTGCCGGCCGATCCTCCGTTCGGCTGATGCGGGGTCGATCGTACGGCGAACGGGTGGCTTCTCGCTCGGCTGCTGCTCAGGGGAGTCGTCGGGATGCACCCGCCGAGGCTAGAAAGCATCCCGGCGCTTGCCATCGGGGTAGTTGGTGGCATGCGCCACAATTTGCCATGATCCGCACCGGCATTACGCTCGGTGGGCCATGAAAGCCGCCTTCTCTTCCTTCCCGAATTATCGGAAAAAGAGCGACAAGGGCGGGCATAAGGGGCGGATGATCATCTTCTCGGAGGTTCGGTCGCGCCTCCTCCGTTCGGCCCATGGGTACCCCCGCCACCTGTGGATTCGCTGGCGGCCGGAGGGACCAGGCCGGGGGCCTGCGGGATCACGGGCGCCGGCGCGGATCGGCTCGATACGATGCGGACGGTGACGGGGCGGATGGTCGACGAACGGGCCGGCAGCGACCCGACCGGTCGCCGGGACCGGCGGGGGCTGCTGGTCGCGATCCTCGCCGTGCTGCTCGCCGCGCTCATCGCCGGCCATCGGGCGGTACCCAACGTGCACGGCCTGGGCAGCCTGGTGGACAGCGCCACCCCGCTGCTCGGCCTCGGCGTACCCCCGCTCCTGCTCGCGGCGCTGCTGCGCCGCTCCCGGTGGGCCCTGCTCGCGGTGGCGCTGCCCGCGGTGGTCTGGGTGGCGGCCTACGGGGGCGCGTGGCTGCCACCGGCCGCCGGCGCCGGCCCGGCCTCGGTCCGGGTGGCCAGCCAGAACCTGCGCTCCGGCAACCCGGATCCGGCCGCGACGGTCGACGCGGTCGCCGGCGCGGGCGCGGACCTGATCGGGCTCCAGGAGGTCGACGACGGCGACCGGGTCGGCACCGCGCTGGAGCGCCGCTACCCGCACCGGGCCGCGGTGTCGACGGTGGCGCTGTGGAGCCGGTGGCCGATCCGGGAGTCGCACGGCGTGGACACCGGCCTCGGCTGGGACCGGGCGCTGCGCGCCGTGGTGGCCGCGCCGCGCGGCGACCTCGTGGTGTACGTGGTCCACCTCGGCTCGGCCCGGGCCGGGCACACCGCCACCCGGGACGAGACACTCGCCGCCCTCGCCGCCACCGTGCGGGCCGACCCGGCGCCCCGGCTGGTGGTGCTGGGCGACCTGAACACCGCCACCACCGACCGGGTCTTCGTCCCGCTCACCCGGTTGCTGCGCGACGCGCAGGCCGACGCCGGGCAGGGGTTCGGCTTCACCTGGCCGGCGGAACTCCCGGTGACCCGCCCGGACCACGTGCTCTACCGGGGACTCACCCCCACCGCGGCGGGGGTGCTGCACACCCCGGACAGCGACCACCGGGCGGTGACCGCCGGCTTCCGCTGGTGACCGGTCAGTGCCGCCCGTTCTCGGCCGGCGTCACGGTCAGCCGGTGCCGGCTGTTGTCGTCACTCGAGAAGGGCCAGAGCCGGTCGGCGTACGCGACCAGATCGGCCAACTGCTTCCGGGTGAGGCCCGCGGAGGCGATCTCGGCGTGCACGTCGGCCCGGTACCGGCCGTCGTCGTCGCGGCCCAGCTTCGCCTCCGCGGTGACCTCGACGGTGTGCGCCTCGTCGGTGATCTCACCGGCCGCCTCCACCGCCGCGTGGTGCAGGCAGGAGGCGAAGGCGGCGGCCAGCAACTGCTCGGGCGTCAGGCCGGTGCAGTGCGGCGCCAACGGGGACGCCAGGGCGGAGGAGAGGCCGCCGTCGTCGGTGCGTACGTGACCGCCCGCAGCGGTCGCGGTGGCCGTCTCGGGCAGCCAGGAACTCGGATCCGGCATCGCGTTCCTCCCGTCACTCACCCGCCCGGCTACCCGGCCCCTGCCCGGCGAAACCGTGCGCGAGCTGGCGGGAGGCGCTCGTGAAGGGTCAGGAGCGGAGCCCCTCCGGGGCCGGCGCGGCCATCGCCGCGGTCGCCTCGGCCGCCGCCTGCTCGGTCCACGGCGACACCGCCGTCGCGCGCGGCCTCGGCATGGCCGCCAGCATCGGCACGTACACCCGGGCGTCCACCACCTCGGCGAGCAGCAGCGCGGCCATCAGGCTGGTCGGTCGGGCGGCCGGGTCGTCGGCCAGGCAGCGCCGGCACAGGTCGGCGATCTCGGACGGCAGGCCGTCGATCTCGGGCAGGGGTTCCGGCGGCTGGCGGCGGCGCGCGCCCAGCAGTTGGGTCGCGGTGCTGGCGGCGTACGGGAGCCGGCCGGTCAGGCAGTAGTAGAGCAGCACGCCGAGCGCGTACATGTCGGCGGCGGGGGTGGCCGGCTGCCGGTCCAGTTGCTCCGGCGCGAGGTACGCCGGGGTGCCCACGACCATGCCGTCCGGGGTGTGGTCGGGTGCCCCGGCGGGGGTGGCGATGCCGAAGTCGAGCACCTTCACCCCGGCCGGGGTGAGGATCACGTTCGCCGGCTTCACGTCGCGGTGCACGATGCCGTGCGCGTGCGCGGCGGCCAGCGCGGCGCTCACCTCGGCGCAGACCCGGACCGCGATCCGCCAGTCCAGCGCGCGGTCGCGCAGGTGCACGGCGAGCGTCTCCCCCTCGGCCAGCTCCATCACGATGTACGGCACCTCCCGGCCGTCCGCCGCCGTGGAGGTGCCGAAGTCGTGCACGCTGGCCACGTTCGGGTGCACCAGGCGGGCGGCCGAGCGGGCCTCGGCCCGGATCCGCTCCACCGACGTGTCCTGCCCGTCCTGACCGGGCGAGATCAGCTTCACCGCGACGGTCCGGTCCAGCACGAGATCGTGCGCCCGCCAGACCTCCGACATGCCGCCGATGCCGACGCGCTGTTCGAGCTCGTACCGCCCGCCCAGGGTCCTCATCGACCACTCCTCGCCCTCGTTCCGGCCACGGCTGCTTCCGGTCGCGGTACCCGGGCCCCGAGCTGGGCAAACCGCCGGGGGTTTCCCGGCCGGGCCGGGGCGGGGCGGGGTAGCTTGTGGTGACGTCCGGTGCCGACCAAGGAGCGGAGGGTGCGGGTGGCTCGGGTGCGCGTGCGGTTCGAAGGCGGGCCCGCCCACGACCTGGTCCGGGAGTTGCCGGCCGAGCCGGGCGGGGAGCCGCCACCCCGGTGGATCCTGCGCCACCCCGAGGGGGCGGCGGCCCCGGGCGGCGGCGAGGCCGACCACCTCTACGAACGTGACCACCGCGACGGCTACGGCACCTGGACCATGCGGTACGTGCGGACCGAGCCGTTCGGCGCCACCGAGTGAACCGGGTCAGCCGGCTCGGGTGGTGCCGAGGATGACCGAGGCGACCAGGTCCGGATCGTCGTGCATCGGCACGTGCCCGCAGCCGGTGAGGTCCAGGTGCCGGGCCGCCGGCAGCCGGGTCCGGGCCAGCGCCGCCTGCCGGTGGGGCAGGATCCGGTCCCGGGTGCCCCAGGCCACGGTCACCGGCACGGTCGGCACGCCGGCGAAGGCGTAGCCCCGCCCGGCGCGGGCCACCGCGCGGAACGCGCGCGCCTCCCGTAGCGCCCGGGCGTCGGCGAGCGCCGCGTCGAGGGCCATCCGGTTCGGCCGGGCCAGGATCATGCCCATCGCCAGGGTGCGCAGCGCCGGGGAGCCGAACAGCGACCGCAGCACCGGGTCGGGCAGCCGCGCGGCGGAGCGGTGCAGCGACAGCACGGTCAGCGCCCAGCGCAACTCGCGGGGCGTGCAGAACCCGGCGGGGGAGAGCGCGGTGGCCGAGGCGACCGCCCCGGCGGCGGCGAGTTCCAGGGCGATCGCGCCGCCCAGGCTGTTGCCGGCCACGTGCGGCCGGTCGAGGCCGAGCGCGGCGAAGAACTCGATCATGCCGGCCACCAGGCCGGACATGTCCTTCGGCAGGCCGGCGGCTGGCACCGGGGAGCGGCCGAACCCGGGCAGGTCCACCGCGATCACGTCGTGCGCCTCGGCGAGCCGGTCCAGCACCGGCAGCCAGGCGGCCCAGTGGTGGCCGATGCCGTGCAGCAGCACCAGCGGCGCCCCGGCCCCGCGCCGCTCGAAGACCACCTCCGCCGGGGCGCTCACCGCCGTACCTCCGGCGGGGTGCTCGCGCCGAAGCCGCGGCCCAGCGCCCGGCTCTGCTCCTCGACCAGCGGCACCATGGTCCGCGCGGTCCGCCCGATGAGCCGGTCGGCGACCGGGCTGACCAGCAGGGACCGCACCGCCTGCACCGCGCCGACGGCGCGTGGCACGTACACCTTCCGCTGCCGGCGCTCGATGGCCCGGACGAACGCGGCCGCGCACTCCTGGACGGACGTGGTCCGCCGCATCGGCCACGGCAGCCTGCCCAGGGCCGCCTCGAACGCCGGCAGGTCGGCCCGCGCCTCGCGGACCAGGTCGGTGTCCACCCAGGACGGGTGGGCCGTGCCGACCGCCACCCCGCGGTGCGCCAGCTCCAGCCGGATCGCGGTGCCGAAGTGCTCCGCACCGGCCTTGGACGCGCAGTAGGCCGCCATCCCGGGCAGCGCCGCGAACGCGGCGGCCGAGGAGACGATCAGCAGGTAGCCCCGGCGGGCGGTGAGGGCCGGCACCGTCGCGGCCGCCGTCCGCATCACCCCGAGCAGGTTCACCTCGACGGTGCGCACCAGCGCCTCGACATCGCCGACGGCGATGGTGCCCCGGTTGGCCACCCCGGCGTTCGCCACCACCGCGTCGATGCCGCCCAGCGCCGCGACGGTGCCCTCGACCGCCGCGTCCAGCGCGGCCTGGTCGGTGACGTCGGCGGCGAACCAGACGTGCTCGGGGCCCAGCTCGGCGGCGAGCGCGGCCAGCCGGTCCGCCTCCAGGCCCACCAGAGCCAGCTTCGCGCCCCGCGCGGCGGCGAGCCGGGCGGTGTGCTCGCCGATGCCGCGAGCCGCCCCGGTCACCAGCACCACCTTGCCGGCCAGCCGGCCCGGCGGACGACCGTCGATGGACATGCCGGCAAGTTACCACCGGGTAGCCGGCTGGGGAAGGGCCGCCCGGCGCGTCCGGGGCCAGGCCCGGACGCCCTGCCCGGCCAGCCATTCCGGGCCGTCGGCGCCGCGCGCCAGCGCGGCCACCGCCAGCATCGCGGCCCGCGCCGCGTCCGGGGCGGCGACGGTCACGGCGTGCCACGGGGCGGCGGGCGCCCCACCGGTACGCGGGTCACGTACCCCGCCGCCGTCGGGGCGCAGCACGTCGGCGGTGACCAGCGCGCCGCCGGTCAGCGTCGGCGGCCCCTGGGCCACCCGCCAGCCACCGAGCGGAGCCGGCCCGGCCACCGCGAGCCGGGACCCCACGGCGACCAGCACCCCGGCCCCGTGCCGGGCCGCCACCTGTTCGGCGCAGCGTTGCACCAGGTACGCGCTCGCGGTCGCCCCCAGGTCCAGCCAGTGCGGCGGCGGCACCGCCAGCAGGTCGCCCCGCAACGACACCGCCCGCCAGTCCGCGTGCCGGTCCACCCGCCCCCACCCGGAGCCGCAGCTCGGCACCGGCCCCACCGTCCGGCGCAGCCGGGCCGCGCCGACCGTCGGGTCCACCGTGCCGTCGCTCGCCTCGGCGGCCCCGAGCGCCACCGACACCAGGTCACGCAGGAGCGGGCCGACCGGCACCGGCCGGCCGGCGGCCCGGTGCGCCCGGGCCAGTTCCAGGTCGACGGCGCGCAGCCCGGCCAGCCGCCGGGCCACCGCGCGCCGGGCCGCGGGCAGCGCGGTACGGTCGGTCACGGCCACCCGTACCGGCCGGTCCCGCCACCACCAGCGGACCTCGAAGGTTCCGTCCACGCCCATGACGGACAGCGTGCCGGCCCAGGCTGGAGGCGACGTGGGCCGTACCTGTGGCCCGGCTGTGCGTCGCGGCGCCCCGATCCCCGCGTGCGTCGGATCGCCGGAACCGCCCGCCCGACCCGCACAGCTGGTACACAGGATCGGGACAGGCCCGGCACAGCGGGGCCGCCCACGATGGGGGCATGGTCATGGAAGGGCGAGCCGCGCAAGGCCGGATCGAGCTGCGCCGACCGGACGGTGAGCCGGTCCGGGTGCTGGTGGTGGACGATGAGCCGACGCTCAGCGATCTGCTCTCGATGGCGCTGCGCTACGAGGGCTGGCAGGTCTCCACAGCGGGCAACGGGATGGCCGCGATCAGCACCGCCCGGCAGTTCAAGCCGGACGTGGTGGTGCTCGACGTGATGCTGCCCGACCTCGATGGCTTCCAGGTGCTGCGCCGGCTCCGCGAGGAGTCCCCGACCGTGCCGGTGCTCTTCCTGACCGCCCGGGACGCGGTGGAGGAGCGGATCGCCGGGCTCACCGTGGGCGGGGACGACTACGTCACGAAGCCGTTCAGCCTGGAGGAGGTGATCGCCCGGCTGCGCGCCCTGCTGCGCCGCTGCGGGTTCGCGGTCGCCACCCGCGAGGACGCCGTGCTCACCGTGGGCGACCTCACCCTCGACGAGGACAGCCACGAGGTACGCCGGGCCGGCGACCTGATCACCCTCACCGCCACCGAGTTCGAGCTGCTGCGCTACCTCATGCGCAACCCGCGCCGGGTGCTCAGCAAGGCGCAGATCCTCGACCGGGTCTGGAACTACGACTTCGGCGGTCAGGCCAACGTGGTCGAGCTGTACATCTCGTACCTGCGCAAGAAGATCGACGCGGGCCGCGAGCCGATGATCCACACGCTGCGGGGCGCCGGGTATGTCCTCAAGCCGGCGGAGTGACCTGGCCGGGCGAGTGCGTCGTCGGCTCGCCGGCTGGTCGCTGCGCCGCCGCCTGGTGCTCTCCGTGGTGGCGCTGCTCGCGGTGGTCAGCCTCGGCATCGGCGGGCTGACCACGGTCGCCCTCCGCCACTTCCTGATCGGCCAGGTCGACAACCAGCTCACCATGAACGACCGGCGCGTCGGCGACGGTGACCGTGACCTGCCGCCCTGGCTGCGCCAGCCCGGGGGTCCGCGGCCGGACCCGTGCGAGCAGGAGTCACCGGAGCCGCCGCGCGGTTTCCCGACCGGTTCGATCTCGATGCGGGTCGCCTGCGGGGTCACCACGGCGGCCATCCGGGCCGAGTCCGGCGGGGCCGACAGCATCCCGGCCACCGACGTCACCGCACTGTCCCGGCTGCCGCTCGACGGGCAGCCCCGTACCGTCGAGTTGGGCGACCGGGGTGACTATCGCGCGGTGGCCCACCGAACGCCCGACGGCGTCGTACTCGCGGTCGCCATCCCGCTCGCCCAGGTGAACGAGACGGTCATGTGGATGATCGTCGCCCAGGCCGGCGTGATCACCGCCGGGCTGCTCATCGCCGGCAGTCTCGGCCTGCTGATCGTCCGGGCCACGCTGCGCCCGCTGAACCGGGTCGCCGCCACCGCCAGCCGGGTCACCGAGCTGCCGCTGGACCGGGGCGAGGTGGCGCTGTCGGTCCGGGTGCCCGACGCCGACACCGATCCGCGTACCGAGGTGGGGCAGGTGGGCGGCGCGCTCAACCGGATGCTCGGGCACGTCGCCGCCGCGCTCGCCGCCCGGCAGGCCAGCGAGACCCGGGTACGCCAGTTCGTCGCCGACGCCAGCCACGAGCTGCGCACCCCCCTCGCCGCGATCCGCGGCTACGCCGAGGTGGCCCGGCGCGGCCGGGACGAGGTGCCGCCGGACGTGGCGCACGCGCTGCGCCGGGTCGAGTCGGAGAGCACCCGGATGACCAGCCTCGTCGACGACCTGCTGCTGCTCGCCCGGCTCGACTCCGGCCGGCCGCTCGCCGCCGAGCCGGTCGACCTCACCGCGTTGGTGGTGAACGCGGTCAGCGACGCGCACGTGGCCGGCCCCGACCACCGCTGGCAGCTCGACCTGCCCGACGAGCCGGTGAGCGTGACCGGCGACAGCCACCGGCTGCATCAGGTGGTGGCTAACCTGCTGGCCAACGCCCGGGTGCACACGCCGCCCGGCACCACCGTCACCACCCGGCTCGCCCCGGTGCCGGACGGGGTGGAACTCAGCGTGGCCGACGACGGCCCGGGCATCCCCGCCGACCTCCAGCCGGAGGTCTTCGAACGCTTCGCCCGCGGCGACAGCTCGCGCTCCCGGGCCCACGGCAGCACCGGCCTCGGCCTGGCCATCGTGGCCGCCGTGGTGGAGGCGCACCACGGCCGGGTCGACGTGGCCAGCCGCCCGGGGCGGACCGTGTTCACGGTCCGGCTGCCGGGATCCACAGCCGACGCATAGGTCGTTCACGGGGGCGGACCAGCGGGCCGCCGGAGGCTTCCCGGCATGGACAGAACAGAGAGCCTGCTGACCGCGCCCCCGGCCGGGTCGCCCGCAACCGACCCGGCCCCCGCGCCCGCCCCGGAACCGGTTCGTACGGAGGCGGCCCGCCCGCCCGCCGAACCGCCACGCCGTGACCCGCGCTGGGCGAGACCGGCCCTGGCCGGCCTGCTGCTGGCCACCGCGGTGCTCTACCTGTGGGGCCTGGGCGCCTCCGGCTGGGGCAACGCGTTCTACTCGGCGGCGGTGCAGGCCGGCTCGGAGAGCTGGAAGGCGTTCTTCTACGGCTCCTCCGACGCGGCCAACTCGATCACCGTCGACAAGACCCCCGCCTCGCTGTGGCTGATGGCGCTCTCCGTCCGGGTGTTCGGGCTGAGCAGCTGGTCGATCCTGGTGCCGCAGGCGCTGCTCGGGGTGGCCTCGGTCGGCGTCCTGTACGCGGCCGTCCGCCGCTGGTACGGCCCGGTCGCCGGACTGGTCGCCGGCGCGGTGCTCGCGCTCACTCCGGTGGCCACGCTGATGTTCCGGTTCAACAACCCCGACGCCCTGCTGGTGTTCCTGCTGGTCGCGGCCGCCTACGCGACGGTGCGCGCGGTGGAGACGGCCAGCACCCGGTGGATCGTGCTGACCGGCGCGCTGGTCGGCCTCGGCTTCCTCACCAAGATGCTCCAGGCGTTCCTGGTGATCCCGGTCTTCGCCGGGGTCTACCTGCTGGCCGCGCCGACCGGCTTCTGGCGGCGGATCCGGCAGCTGCTGCTCTCCGGGCTGGCCGTGCTGGTCGCCGCCGGCTGGTGGGTGGCGATCGTGGAGCTGGTGCCGGCCGGCGCCCGCCCGTACATCGGCGGCTCGCAGCACAACAGCATCCTGGAGCTGACCCTCGGCTACAACGGCCTGGGCCGGATCACCGGCGACGAGGAGGGCAGCGTCGGCGGCCCCGCCCGGATGGGTGGCGGGGGCGGCGGGCCGTTCTCCGGCCAGAGCGGGCTGCTGCGGATGTTCGACACCGAGGTCGGCGGGCAGATCTCCTGGCTGCTGCCGGCCGCGTTGATCCTGCTGGTCGCCGGGCTGGTGCTGGCCGGCCGGGCGGCGCGTACCGACCGGACCCGGGCCGGGCTGCTGCTCTGGGGCGGCTGGCTGCTGGTCACCGGGCTGATCTTCAGCTTCATGTCCGGGATTTTCCACCCGTACTACACGGTGGCCCTCGCCCCGGCGATCGGCGCGCTGGTGGGCATCGGCGTGACCCTGCTGTGGCGCGCCCGAAACGCCCCGCCGGCCAGCCTCCGCGCCGTCCCCGGGTCCGCCCCGGCCACCGCCGCCGGCCCGGTGCCGCCGGCCGGTGCGTCCGCCCAGGGCGCGCCGCATGCCGTCCCGGGCGAGGCGCCCGGTCACCACGCCCCGCTCGCCGCCCCGGTGCGCCGGGACCGGTGGCGCGCCCTCGGGGCCACCGCCACCCTCGCGGTGACCCTGGCCGTGACCGCCTGGTGGTCGTGGCATCTGCTCGGCCGCAGCGCCGACTGGCACCCGTGGCTGCGCACCGCCGTGCTGGTGGGCGGCCTGGCCGCCGCCGTGCTGCTGGTGCTCGCCGACCGGCTGGCCCGGCGGGCCCTCCCGGTGGTGCTGGCGCTCGGCGCGGCGGCCGCGCTCGCCGGCCCGGTGGCGTACGCCTTGGAGACCGCGTCGGCACCGCACACCGGCTCGATCCCCAGCGCCGGTCCGGCCGGCCAGGGCGGCTTCGGCCCGGGGGGCCGTGGCGGGTTCCCCGGCGGCCCGGGGGGCCGCGACGGCGGGAACGGCCGGTTCTTCGCCGGCGGCCAGAACGGCGGCACGGGCCAGACCGGCGGCACCGCGCCGAACGGCGGCCAGAATGGGCAGTTCCCGGGCTTCCCGGGCGGTGGCGCGAACGGGTTTCCCGCCTTCCCGGGCGGCCAGAACGGCGCGACCGGCCAGAACGGCGCGACCGGCCAGAACGGCCAGTTCCCCGGCTTCGCCGGGGGCGGCACGGGCCAGTTCCCGGGCGGCTCGGAGCGCGGCGGCAGCATGGGTGGCCTGCTCGACGCCCGTGAGCCGAGCGCCGAGCTGAAGGCGCTGCTGGAGGCGGACGCGGACCGGTACACCTGGGTCGCCGCCACGGTCGGCTCGAACAACGCGTCCGGCTACCAGCTGGCCACCGAGAAGCCGGTGATGCCGATCGGCGGCTTCAACGGCAGCGACCCGTCCCCGACCCTCGCCCAGTTCCAGCAGTACGTCGCCGACGGAAAGATCCACTACTTCATCGGCGGCGGCGGGTTCCGGGCCAACGGCGGCAGCAACGCCTCCAGCGAGATCGCCAGCTGGGTCGCCGAGCACTTCACCGCCAAGACCGTCGACGGTGTCACGGTGTACGACCTGAGCACCGGAAAGCAGGGCTGAGCGATGACCTTCACCCGCGAACCCCGGGCTGCCGTGCAGGCCGGCCCCACGACTGCCACGGCGGTGCTGGACGTGGTGGTCCCGGTCCACAACGAGGAGATCGACCTCGGGCCCTGCGTACGGCGGCTGCACGCACACCTGACCGCGCACTTCCCGTACCCGTTCCGGATCACCGTGGCGGACAACGCCAGTGTGGACGGCACCCTCGCGGTGGCCGAGGCGCTCGCCGCGGAGCTGCCCGAGGTGGGCGTGCTGCACCTGGACGCCAAGGGCCGCGGCCGGGCGCTGCGGGCGGCCTGGTCGGCCTCCCCGGCGCCGGTGCTGGCGTACATGGACGTGGACCTCTCCACCGACCTGGCCGCGCTGCTGCCGCTGGTGGCGCCGCTCATCTCCGGCCATTCCGACCTGGCCATCGGCACCCGGCTGGCGCGGACCAGCCGGGTGGTCCGGGGCGCCAAGCGGGAGGTGATCTCCCGCGGCTACAACCTGCTGCTGCGGGGCACCCTGGCGGTGCGCTTCTCCGACGCGCAGTGCGGGTTCAAGGCGATCCGCGCCGACGTGGCGGCCGGGCTGCTGCCGTTGGTGCAGGACACCGGCTGGTTCTTCGACACCGAGCTGCTGGTGCTCGCCCAGCGGGCCGGCCTGCGCATCCACGAGGTGCCGGTGGACTGGGTGGACGACCCGGACAGCCGGGTGGACATCGTCGCCACCGCGCTGGCCGACCTGAGCGGCATCTGGCGGCTGGGGCGCGGGCTGCTGACCGGCGCGCTGCCCCTGGCCGAGCTGCGCGAGCAGCTCGGCCGGGCGCCGCTGAACCCGCCGCCGGCGCAGGTGCCGGTGGGGCTGCCCCGGCAGCTCGTCCGGTTCGCCGCGGTCGGGGTGGCCAGCACGCTCGCGTACCTGGTGCTGTTCGTGCTGGCCCGGGGACCGCTCGGGGCGCAGGCGGCGAACCTGCTGGCGCTGCTGGTCACCGCGGTGGCCAACACGGCGGCCAACCGCCGGCTCACCTTCGGTGTCACCGGCCGCCGGCACGCCGGCCGGCACCACCTCCAGGGACTGCTCGCCTTCGCGCTCGGACTGGCCCTGACCAGCGGATCGCTGGCGGTGCTGCACGCCGCCGCGGGCCCGCCGCCCCGCGCTCTGGAGCTGACCGTCCTGGTCGCCGCCAACCTCGCGGCAACCGCGCTCCGCTTCACTCTTCTCCGGCTGGCCATGCACCACCGCCCCTGACCACCCGGCGCCCTGCGTCGATCATGAAGTTGTTGTCGCGACACGCGGCACGGGCGACAACAACTTCATGATCACCGGTGGTCGGTGGGAGGGTGGGGGGATGTACCGGGAGTGGGCGGCCGGTGGGATCGCCGGGGCGGTGCTGTGGGAGAGCGTGTCCCGTGGAGATGCGCCGACCCGGGTGCTGCCGGACGGCTGCCTGGACCTGCTCTGGTCCAGCCGGGCCGGCTTGCTGGTCGCCGGGCCGGACCGCACCGCTGCGCTGTCGACCGGCGTACCAGGGGAGCGCTGGGTCGGCCTGCGCCTTCCGCCGGGCGTCGGACCGGCGGTCTTCGGGGCGCCGGCCTACGAGCTGCGCGACCGGCGGGTACCCCTGGCCGACCTGTGGGGCCGGGCGGCCGGCGAGCTGGCCGGCCGAATCGACGCCGCCCTGGCGGCCGCCGGCGCCGCCCGCCCCCGGCTCGCGAGCGCGCCCGCCGGGCCAGCCGGACCTGGCTCCGACGCTGTGGTGACCGTCCACCCCGGCCGGGCGGCGCCGGCGGTCGGGTGGTCCGCCCCGCCGGTCGCCGCCGTGCTGGAGGCGGTCGCCGTGGCCCGGCTACGGGCGGCCGGCGGTCCCGACCCGCTCGGCGTCCGCGTGGCCGCCCGGCTGGCGGCCGGCGCGACGGTCGCCGAGACCGCCGCCGAGGTCGGCCTCGGCGCGCGGGCCCTGCACCGGCGCAGCCAACTCCTCTTCGGGTACGGCCCGAAGACCCTCGCCCGCATCCTGCGGATGCGCCGGGCCCTCGACCTGGCCCGCGCCGGCACCCCGCTCGCCGAGACCGCCGCGCTGGCCGGTTACGCCGACCAGGCCCACCTCACCCGCGACGTGACGGAGCTGGCCGGCGTCCCCCCGACCCACCTCCTCCGCTCCGCCCGCGCCTGACCCGCCGTCCCGCCGACGTCGCCGGCGTCGCGGGCAAGATCGTGCTCGATCCATGATGTTGTGGCATCGCAGCGCGCCCGATACCACCCGATCCAGGATCGAGCGTGGTCCTGCGGCCGAGAACGGGCGCGCGCCGGGACGGGGGCGCGCGGGCGGGGCGAGGGTTGGTCAGGCGGTCTTGAGCGGGGCGAACAGGTCGACGCCGTTGCCGTCCGGGTCGTGCACCACCGCGTACCGCTGGCCCCAGAAGGCGTCCCAGGGTGGCAGGTGGCCGTGGTGCCCGGCGGCGGTCAGCTCGGCGTACCAGCGGTCCACCTCGGCCGGGTCGGCGCAGCGGAAGGCCAGGCCCATCCGGGGGCTGCCGGTGGCCGGCCTGAAGTCCGGGTCGAAGGTGCGGATCATCTCGACCGCGTCCCAGGCCAGCCGGACGCCGTTGGCGAGGGTGATCTCCACGTGCGGTTCCCGCTCCGCGCCGGGCGGGATCGGCAACCCCAGCCGCCGGTAGAAGTCGAGCGTGCGGCCCATGTCGGTGACGGCCATGCCGATCAGATCGAAGTGCGGTGTCATGCCCGCGACGGTAGGGGCCACCGGGGCCGGCGGTCTTGAACGGAACGGACGGGGCGGAGTGGCCGGTGTGGGCTTCACGGCCGGGCACAGCGGCGTACGGTGGGGAACAAGTCCGGCGTAGAGGGCGAAAGCCCTCATATTGGCCTGGGCTCCGACAACGGGCAAGGGAAGGGAGCAGCCATGACGCACCTGGCCTACCTGGATGCGGGATCCGGCAGCCTGATCGTGCAGGCGGTCGTCGGTGGGGTGGCCGGCGCCGCGGTCGCCGCCAAGCTCTACTGGCGCCGCCTGGTCGCCCGCTTCCGCCGCCAGCCCACCGACCAGGGCTGACCGCGTGGCCGTCCCCGACGCCGGCCTCCGGGTCGAGCCCGGCTCGTTCCGCGACCCCGGCAACCGGGTCTTCCACCGGCACGGCGAGGTGCTCCGCGGCCTGGACGAGCGGTCCGCCCGCGACTGGCGGGCCCTGGCGGTCAGCGACTTCTTCCGCGATCTGCTCGCCAGCGGCAAGGTCTGCGGAACCGAGGAGTTGATCCCCACCCCGGTCGACGTGCCCTGGGCGGCGGTGCTCCGGCACGAGCGGATCCCGTTCGTCTCCCACCCGTACGAATGGTCGTACGGGATGCTGCGCGACGCGGCCCTGCTGCACCTGGAGATCCTCGCGGCCGCCCTGGCGGCCGGCTTCACCACCAAGGACGGCTCGGCGTACAACCTCCAGTGGCGGGGAGCGACACCGGTCTTCATCGACGTGGGCTCGTTCGAGCCCGCCCGCGACGGGGAACCCTGGGCGGGGTACCGCCAGTTCTGCCAGACCCTGCTCTACCCGCTGCTGCTCCAGGCCCACCTCGGGCTGGACTTCCAGCCCTGGCTGCGGGCCCGGATCGACGGCATCGAGCCGGACCAGATGCGCCGCCTCTTCGGCGGCGCCCGCCGGCTGCGGCCCGGGGTGCTCACCCACGTCCACCTGCACGGCGCGATGCAGGCCCGCAACGCCCGCGCGAGCACCACCGACGTGCGCGCCCAGTTGCGGGCCGCCGGGTACTCCCGGGAACTGGCCCTGGCGACGGTACGCGGCCTGACCCGGCTGGTCCGCCGGCTGGACCACCGGCCGGGGGAGAGCCACTGGGCGGACTACCAGCGCACCTGCGCGTACTCCGTGCCGGACCGGCAGGCCAAGGAGGGCTTCGTCGACCGGGCGGTGGCCGCCACCGGGCCCGGTCTCGTGCTCGACCTCGGCGCCAACGACGGCCGGTACGCCCGGATCGCCGCCCGGCACGCCGACTACGTGGTCGCCGTCGAGCAGGACCCGGCGGTGGTCGACGCCCTCCACCGGGCGCTGCGGGACGAGGGGGAGCGGCGGATCCTGCCGTTGGTGATGGACCTGGCCGACCCGTCGCCGGGCGGCGGCTGGCAGGGCGCCGAGCGGGCCGCCTTCGCCGACCGGGCCCGGGCCGACGGGGTCCTCGCCCTGGCGCTGGTGCACCACCTGGCGATCGGCCGGAACGTGCCGCTCGCCGCGGTGCTGGACCAGCTCGTCGGGCTCGGCACGGCCGGCGGCACCCTGGTCGTGGAGTTCGTCCACCCCGAGGACCCGATGGCCCGTCGCCTGCTGGCCAACAAGCCGGACGGGCTCTTCGCCGACTACCGCCGGGACGCGTTCGAGGCGCTGCTCGTCGCGCGGGGCCGGGTCGTCCGCCGGCTCGAGCTGCCGTCCGGCACCCGGACCCTCTACCAGGTGGTGCTGGGTGGCTGACACGCTCGCGCCCCCACGGTCCGCGCCGGAGGCGCCGGCGACACCCCGGCGCCGGCGCGGCTGGCGGCACGAGGCGGGCCGGCTGCTCGAGGTGGTTGCCCTGGTCGGACTGGTGGTCACCCAGCCGCTGCTGGACGTGCTCGGGCGCAGCCCGGACTTCTTCCTGTTCCACCGGGCCTCGCCGGCCGACGTGCTGCTCCTGGTGGCCCTCGTCGCGATCGTGCCGACCGTGCCGTTCGCCCTGCTCGGGGCGGTCAGCCTGGTCGCCGGGCGGGTCGTCCGGGCGGGCGTGCACACCGTCCTGGTGGGACTGCTGCTGGCCGCGCTCGCGGTCCAGGTCGGGCGGCACGGGACGCCGCTTCGGGGCGTACCGCTGCTGCTGGCGGCGGGGGTGGCCGGCGTGGCCGGCGCGGCCGCGCACCGGCGGTGGCGGGTCGTCGGCCGGGTGCTGCGGGTGGCCGCGGTCGGGCCGCTGGTCTTCGTCGGCCTGTTCCTGTTCGCCTCGCCGGCCTCGGCGGTGGTGCTGCCGCGCGCCCACGCCGGTGCCGCCGGGGTGGCCGGCGCGGGCGCCCACCCGCCGGTGGTCATGATCGTCCTGGACGAGCTGCCGCTGGTCTCGCTGCTCGGCCCGGACGGGAAGATCGACGCCACCCGGTACCCGCACTTCGCCGAGCTGGCCGCCGGCTCGACCTGGTACCGCGACGCCACCGGGGTCAGCGGCTGGACGCCGTACGCGCTGCCGGCCATGCTGACCGGCCGCTACCCGGCCGAACCGTTCGCCCCGCACTACTCGCAGTACCCGGACAACCTGTTCACCGCCCTCGGCGGGCTGTACGAGATCAAGGCCGAGGAGAGCATCACCCGGCTCTGCCCGCCCAGCCGCTGCGACCAACCGGTCAGCCCGGAGCAGGGGCTCGGCGTGCTGGTCCGGGAGAGCGGCACGCTGCTGCGCCAGGTCACCGCGCCGGTGGACAGCCGGGTCGACCCGGAGGACTCCTACCGGGAGCTGACCCGCGCCGAGGCGGGGCTGGACGCCGCCGAGCCGGTCCCGGACGACCCGAAGTTCCGCTGGGACACCCTGGACGACAACCAGCCGGCCCGGTTCACCGCCTTCCTGGCCGGGCTGCGCCCGTCGTCCCGGCCCACCCTGCACTTCCTGCACCTGCTGATGCCCCACTCGCCGTGGGCGTACCTGCCGTCCGGGGCGCACTACGCGGCGCCGGAGGACCTGCCCAACGACGGCGCCGGCTGGGTGGACCTGGCCCGCCAGCGGCACCTCGCCCAGCTCGGCTACACCGACCGGCTGATCGGCGAGACGCTGCGGACCCTGCGTGCCACCGGCCTGTACGACAAGGCGCTGGTCCTGGTCACCGCCGACCACGGGGTCAGCTTCCGCAAGGACTGGCAGGGCCGGGGGATGGACGCCATCAACCACGCCGCCGACCAGGTCGCCTGGGTGCCGATGTTCGTCAAGGAGCCGGGCCAGCGCACCGGCCGGGTCGACGACCGGAACTGGCAGCACGTGGACCTGCTCCCCACCATCCTGGACGAGACCCACGTGCGGGTGCCCTGGCGGATGGACGGCCGCTCGGCGGAGCAGTCCCCGCGGGCCGGCGCCGACAAGCGCTTCTACGACCGGCCCGGGCAGCCGGTGACGATCACCGGCGGGGTGCCGTCCCCGCCGGCCACCCCGGCCCCCGACCCGCTGGTCGGCACCAGGGTCGGTGACCGACCCGCCGGCGGTACGGCGACCGTGGCCAACCTCGACGCGTTCCGCGCCGTCGACCCCGCCCACGGCGAGCTGCCCGCCCTGGTCTGGGGCACCGTACCCGCGTCGGTGCCGGACGGGACGCAACTCGCGGTGGCGGTCAACGGCACGGTCGGCGCGGTCGTCCCGGTGGTGCCGCCCGACAAGGGGGGCCGGCGGTTCGCCGCGTTCCTGCCCGACGACCGGCTCTTCGTCTCGGGCGCGAACCGGCTGGACATCTACCGGATCGGCGCCGACAGCGGCCTCCGCCGGCTGGCCCTGTCCTGACGCCCGTCCTACCTACCGGTAGCCTTCCGCAGCGCCCCGGCCGTCGGCCAGGGGCGGGCGCGCTCCCACCGGGTTTCCGAGCCGGCAAGTCGGGAATCGGGTGATGCACACCTCACCACCGAACCATGACGAGCGGTGTCCTCCCGACCGTAAGTACGGTAAAAGCGAAGGCAATTCAACGAAGATCTTGCCGGCGAAGCGAGGAACACATGACGGAAGTCAAGCTCGACCACCCCGGTGGGCAGCTGTCGATGCCGGTGCAGTCCGCGGTCGAGGGCCCCGCCGGCATCAAGGTGGGCAACCTGCTCAAGGAAACCGGGATGACCACCTACGACCCCGGTTTCGTCAACACCGCGTCCTGCTCGTCCGCGATCACCTACATCGACGGTGATGCGGGCATCCTGCGGTACCGGGGCTACCCGATCGAGCAGCTGGCCGAGAAGTCCTCCTTCCTGGAGGTCTCCTACCTGCTGATCTACGGCGAGCTGCCCACCCAGGCGCAGCTGACCGAGTTCAGCGAGCGGATCCGGCGGCACTCGCTGCTGCACGAGGAGATGCGGCGGTTCTTCGACGGTTTCCCGCGTGACGCGCACCCGATGGCGGTGCTGTCCTCCGCGGTGAGTGCCATCTCCACCTTCTACCAGGACAGCCTGGACCCGTTCGACTCCGAGCACGTGGAGATGTCCACGGTGCGGCTGATGGCGAAGGTGCCCACCATCGCCTCGTACGCGTACAAGAAGTCGATCGGGCAGCCGCTGCTGTACCCGGACAACTCCCTCGGCTACGTCGAGAACTTCCTGCGGATGACCTTCGGCGTGCCCGCCGAGCCGTACGAGGTCGACCCGGTGATGGCCCGGGTGCTGGACATGCTCTTCATCCTGCACGCCGACCACGAGCAGAACTGCTCCACCTCGACCGTGCGCCTCGTCGGCTCCAGCAACGCCAACCTGTTCGCCTCGGTGTCGGCGGGCGTCAACGCGCTCTTCGGCCCGCTGCATGGCGGCGCCAACCAGGCCGTCCTGGAGATGCTTCAGAAGATCCAGGCCGACGGCAGCGACGTCCGCACCTTCGTCCGGAAGGTGAAGGACAAGCAGGACGGCGTGAAGCTGATGGGCTTCGGCCACCGGGTCTACAAGAACTACGACCCGCGTGCCGCGATCGTGAAGAAGGCCGCCCAGGACGTGCTGGGTCGGATGGCCAAGCCGGACCCGCTGCTGGACCTCGCGGTGCAGCTGGAGGAGATCGCGCTCGCCGACGACTTCTTCGTGTCCCGGCGGCTCTACCCGAACGTGGACTTCTACACCGGCCTGATCTACAAGGCCATGGGCTTCCCGACCAAGATGTTCACGGTGCTGTTCGCGCTGGGCCGGCTCCCCGGCTGGATCGCCCAGTGGCGCGAGATGATCAACGACCCGGAGACCAAGATCGGCCGCCCGCGGCAGATCTACACCGGCTACGCCGAGCGGGACTACGCCCCCGCCGACCAGCGCTGACCCCCGGTCTGACGACGAAGGCCGCCGACCCCGCGAGGGGTCGGCGGCCTTTTCGCGGTGTTCACCAGCTGATGCGGGCCGCCACCGGCCGGTGGTCGCCGCCGCTGGCCGGCAGCACCCAGGAGCTCTCCGGCTTCACGCCGCGGACCAGGATCTGGTCGATCCGCACCACCGGGAACGCCGCCGGCCAGGTGAAGCCGAAGCCGTTCCCGGCCTCGGCGTGGGCCGAGCGCAACTGCGAGGTGAGGCTGGCGAACATGCGGTCGTCCGTGGTGCCGTTCAGGTCGCCGAGCAGCACCACCCGCTCGTTCCGTTCGGCGGCGACGGCCTGCCCGAGCGCCTGTGCGTTTCTGTCCCGATGGACCGTGCCGAAGCCCGCCCTGGGATTCACCCGTACGGACCCCAGGTGGGCCACATACACCGCCAGCGGCCCCTGGTCCGTGGCCACCGTGGCGCGCAGTCCCCGGTTGTAGGCCAGCTTGACGTCGGCCGGCTTGGTGGCCGCCAGCGGCCCGGCGTCCATCTGGATGTCGACCGGCTGAGTGTCCGACAGCGGCAGCTTGCTCCACAGCCCGACCGTGCCCTGCACCGTGTGGTACGGGTAAGCGTTCGCCAGCTCCTTCTCGTACGTGCCCGTGGCCTGCGGGGTCAGCTCCACCAGGGCCAGCACGTCCGCACCGGAGGCGGCCAGGGCGCGGGCGGTGCCGGCCGGGTCGGGGTTGTCGGCGTGGACGTTCTGCTCGGCCACGGTGAGGTCGCCGCCCGGGCGGGACTTGTCGCCGAGCAGCCCGCCGAAGAGGTTCAGCCACACCACGGCCGGCAGCAGCAGCGCGGACACCGCGGAGGCGGAACGACGCCACAGCGCCGCGACCAGCAGCACGGGGATGAACAGGCCGAACCACGGCAGGAAGGTCTCCACCAGGCTGCCGAGGCTCCCGCGGTTGGTGATCCGCGCGTGCCCCAGCAGGATCAGGCCGAGCAGCAGCGCCAGCGCCGCGAGCACCGGGCCGCGCTGCCAGGGGCCCGGCCGGCAGGCGGCGCGGATGGCCCGGCGGACGCGCGCGCGCCAGGCCCCGGCGCCCGTACTGCCGGCGTCGCCCTGCCCGGTCTCCGCCGTGTCCACCTGCGTCATCGTCTGCCCTCGCTCACCGCCGGTCCCTGCTGCATCCTATGGTGATCAACGGATGGTCCGGGTGAGCTCTCTGATTCAGGGCATCTCCGGCCACTGCCCGAAGGTCCTGAACCGTCAGATCACGCCGCCTCTCCTTTCACCTCAGCCCGGCGGCGGCGAGGAGGTTGCCCTCGCCGATGGTGGGGAGGGAGCGGCCCTGGGTCATCCGCTGCTCGGCGCGGGCGGCGGTGAACGCCGGGTCGCCCGCGATGGCGGCGGCGTACGTGGCGGCGGTGCGGGACGCGATCGCGGCCCAGCCGTACTGCTCGTGGACCATGGCGCGGGCGCGGCGGGCGAGCGCCTGGGCGCGGTCCCGGTCCGACAGCAGCGCGTGCACCGCCTCGGTGAGCCCGTCCGGGTCCTGCGGCGCGAAGGTCATCCCGGTGACGCCGGGCTCGACGATCTCGGCCAGCCCGCCGGTCCGCGACACGGCCAGGGGCGCACCGGCCGCCGCCCCCTCCAGGGCGACCATGCCGAACGGCTCGTAGATGCTCGGCACCGCGAAGCAGTCGGAGGCGGCCATCACCGCGGGCAGGTCGGTGCCGCCGAGAAAGCCGGGCATGCTGACCGTGCCGCCCAGCCCGAGCCGGTGCACCTCGGCCTCCAGGGTCGCCTTGTACGGGCCGTCGCCGACCACCACCGCGCGCAGCCCGGGGTGCCGCTCCCGCAGCCGGGGGAGCCCGGCGAGCAGGTGCTGGACGCCCTTCTCGTAGACCAGCCGGCCGGCGAAGGTGACCAGCGGGCCGTCGCCGGCGAAGCGGGCCCGCGCGGCGGCGACCGCGGCCGCCGGCACCCGCCAGCGCTGCGGCTCGACCCCGTTCGGCACCACGTCCACCCGCGCGCCCGGCACGCCGAACAGCGCGGTCACCTCGTCGCGCATGTAGCCGGAGCAGACGATCACCCGGCCCGACTCGGCGGCCAGCCAGTGCTCGACGCCGTGGATGGTCCGGTTCATCTCCTCGGGCAGCCAACCCTGGTGCCGGCCCGCCTCGGTGGCGTGGATGGTGCTGACCAACGGGATGTCCAGGTGCTCGCGCAGGGTCATCGCGGTGTGCGCGACCAGCCAGTCGTGGGCGTGGATGACGTCGTACCCGCCGGACTCGGCGGCGCGCAGCGCGGCCCGGGTGAGGGTGTGGTTGAACGCCATGGTCCAGGCCAGCAGCGAGCTTGTGGCCAGCGGGAAGGTGACCGGGTCCTCGGCGGCGCGGACGATGCGCACGCCGTCGGCGTACTCCTCCAGAGGCGCGCCCTCGGCGTGGCGGGTGACGACGGTGACCTCGTGGCCGGCGGCGGCCAGGGCGACGGAGAGGGCGTGCACGTGGCGGCCGAGACCACCGACGAGCACCGGCGGGTACTCCCACGACAGCATGAGGATGCGCCGCGTCCGGGGCGGCACGCCGGGCTGCGCCGGGATGGTGGGGCGGGAGGTGAGGGTGGGGCGGTGGGTCCGGTCCGTCGCGGTGGCGGGCTGCTCGCCGACCCGCAGGATGGTCACATCAATCTCCGTCCATGCATGGTGGAACGCGCCGGCGACAGTGGCGGCGTGGGTGGCGCGGTGAGGGTGGCCGAGAGGCCGAGAGGACCCACGCGGGCGCGCGCGTCCACCAACAAGGAAACGGCATCCTGCGCCCACCCGCATCTCGAAAAGGGCGTTCGTGACGGAAGACACCCGAAGGGCCGGCCGTAATCAGGTGGGCGGATTCCGGTTACCGTCCGAATGGATGGATTGGCGACGCGTACGGCGGGGCATTACCGGCGTGCGCACCGGCGGTCCGTCCGTCCGGTGCGCTCATGATCATGGCCGAAGGAGCGACATGCAGGTCTGGCCGGGCGAGAGCTACCCCCTCGGCGCCACCTACGACGGGATGGGCACCAACTTCGCGATCTTCTCAGAGGTGGCGGACCGGATCGAGCTCTGCCTGTTCGACGAGTGGGACACCGGCGCCGAACTCCGGGTCGAGCTGCGCGAGGTCGACGCGTACGTCTGGCACGCCTACCTTCCCGGGATCGAGCCGGGCCAGCGCTACGGCTACCGGGTGCACGGGCCGTGGGACCCGGCCAACGGGCTGCGGTGCAACCCGCACAAGCTGCTGCTCGACCCGTACGCCAAGGCGGTCGACGGGGAGGTCACCTGGGACCCGGCCGTCTACGACTACGTGCTGGGCGACCCGGACCGGATGAACGAGGCCGACTCGGCGCGGTTCATGCCCAAGTCGGTGGTGGTGAACCCGTACTTCGACTGGGGCAACGACCGGCCGCCACGCACCCCGTACCACCACTCGGTGATCTACGAGGCGCACGTGCGCGGGCTGACCATGCGCCACCCCGACATCCCCGAGGAACTGCGCGGCACGTACGCGGCCATCGCCTCGCCCGTGATGATCGACTACTTCAGGCGGCTCGGGGTGACCGCGGTCGAGCTGATGCCGGTGCACGAGTTCGTGCACGACCACCGCCTGGCCGATCTCGGCCTGCGCAACTACTGGGGCTACAACACCATCGGCTTCTTCGCCCCGCACCACGGCTACTCCGCGCTCGGCCGCCTCGGCCAGCAGGTGCAGGAGTTCCGGGGCATGGTGAAGGCGCTGCACGCGGCCGGCATCGAGGTCATCCTCGACGTGGTCTACAACCACACCGCCGAGGGCAACCACCTCGGACCGTCGTTGAGCTTCAAGGGCATCGACACCCCCAGCTACTACCGGCTCTCGGAAGAGGATCGGCGCTACTTCGTCGACTACACCGGCACCGGCAACAGCCTCAACGTGCGCAGCCCGCACTCGCTCCAACTGATCATGGATTCGCTGCGGTACTGGGTCACCGAGATGCACGTGGACGGCTTCCGGTTCGACCTCGCCGCCACCCTGGCCCGGGAGTTCTACGAGGTGGACCGCCTCTCCACCTTCTTCGAGGTGGTGCAGCAGGACCCGGTGGTCGGCCGGGTGAAGCTGATCGCCGAACCGTGGGACGTCGGCCCGGGCGGCTACCAGGTCGGCAACTTCCCGCCGCAGTGGACCGAGTGGAACGGCAAGTACCGGGACACCGTCCGGGACTTCTGGCGCGGCGAGCCGGCCACGCTGGCCGAGTTCGCGTCCCGGATCTCCGGCTCCGCCGACCTCTACCAGGACGACGGCCGGCGCCCGTTCCACAGCATCAACTTCGTCACCTGCCACGACGGGTTCACGCTCCACGACCTGGTGTCGTACAACGACAAGCACAACGAGGCCAACGGCGAGGAGAACCGGGACGGCGAGAGCCACAACCGCTCGTGGAACTGCGGCGTCGAGGGGGAGACCGACGACCTCGCCGTGCTCGCCCTGCGCGCCCGGCAGCGGCGCAACTTCCTGGCCACCCTGATCCTCTCCCAGGGCGTGCCGATGCTCGGCCACGGCGACGAGCTGGGCCGCACCCAGCGCGGCAACAACAACGCCTACTGCCAGGACAGCGAGCTGGCCTGGGTCGACTGGGAACGGGCCGACGAGGAACTGGTCGCCTTCGTCCAGCGACTCACCGAGTTCCGCAAGCGGCACCGGGTGTTCCAGCGGCGCCGGTTCTTCACCGGGCTGCCGGTCGGCGGCCGGGCCGCCGGCACCGCCCTGCCCGACCTCGCCTGGTACACCCCGGACGGCCGGGAGATGACCGGGGAGGACTGGGGCAACGACTTCGGCCGCTCGGTGGCCCTGTTCGTCAACGGCGACGGCATCCCGGAACGCGGCCAGTACGGCCAGCGCCACCGGGACGACTCCTTCCTGCTGCTGTTCAACGCGCACGACGCGCCGCTGGACTTCACCCTGCCCGGGACGGAGTTCGGGCAGCGGTGGGAGCTGGTGATCAGCACCGCGGAACCGGAACCGGAGAAGAGCACGGTGGTCGAGGCGGGCGGGAGTGTCTGCGTACCCGACCGGTCGCTGCTGGTCCTGGAGAGGACGGCCTGACCGTGCCCGCCACCCCCCGGTCGACCTACCGGGTCCAGGTGCGGCCCGGCTTCGACCTGGACGCCACCGCCGGGCTCGCCGACTACCTGCACGACCTGGGCGTCACCCACCTCTACAGTGCGCCCCTGCTCACCGCCACCCCCGGCTCGCCGCACGGCTACGACGTGGTCGACCACCGGTCGGTCAACCCGGAACTGGGCGGCGAGGCCGGGCGGCAGCGCCTGGTCCGGGCGCTGCGCGCGGCCGGGCTCGGCCTGGTCGTGGACATCGTGCCGAACCACGCCGGCGTCGCCCGGCCGGCGGCCAACCCGGTCTGGTGGGACGTGCTGCGCCGGGGACGGGCCTCGGCGTACGCGGACTGGTTCGACATCGACTGGGACCGGGGCCGGCTGCTGCTGCCGGTGCTCGCCGACGCCCCCGACGCGCTCGACGATCTCAAGGTGGTCGACGGCGAGCTGCGCTACCACGAGCAGCGCTTCCCGATCGCCGACGGGACCGGCGCCGGCACCCCGCGCGAGGTGCACGACCGGCAGCACTACGAGCTGGTCAACTGGCGGCGCGGCGACACCGAGCTGACGTACCGTCGCTTCTTCGCCGTGTCGGACCTCGCCGGGCTGCGGGTGGAGGACCCGGCGGTCTTCCGCGCCACCCACGCCGAGATCCTGCGCTGGGCCGACGCCGGCGACCTGGCCGGCATCCGGGTCGACCACCCGGACGGGCTGCGCGACCCCGCCGGCTACCTGGCCCGGCTGCGCGCCGCCGCCCCGGACGTCTGGCTGGTGGTGGAGAAGATCCTGGAGTACGGCGAGGAGCTGCCGGACTGGCCGGTGGACGGCACCACCGGCTACGACGCCCTCGCGGCGGCCGGCGGGCTCTTCGTGGACCCGGACGCCGAGGCCGACTTCACCGCGCTGGATGCCCGGCTGACCGGCCGGCGCGCCTCATGGCCGGAGCTGACCCACCGGACCAAGCTCGAGGCCGCCACCCGGCTGCTCGCCGCCGAGCTGAGCCGGCTCGCCGCGCTGGTCCCGGAGCTGCCCGGCGAGCAGGCCCGGGCGGCCCTGGCCGAGTTGGCCGCCGCCTTCCCGGTCTACCGGGGCTACCCGCCCGAGGGCGCCCGGCACCTGGCCGCCGCCCGGGCCGAGGCGGGCCGCCGCCGCCCCGACCTGACCGCCACCCTGGACGCGGTCACCGCCCGGCTGCGCGACCCCGGCCACGAGCTGGCCGCCCGCTTCCCGCAGCTCACCGGCGCGGTGATGGCCAAGGGCGTGGAGGACACCGCGTACTACCGGTGGAGCCGGTTCGTCGCGCTCAACGAGGTCGGCGGCAGTCCCGCCCACTTCGGCGTGCCGCCGGCCGAGTTCCACCGCTTCGCCGTTGCCCGGCAGGTGCGCTGGCCGGCCAGCATGACGACCCTCTCCACCCACGACACCAAGCGCGGTGAGGACGTCCGGGCCCGGCTCGCGGTGCTGTCCGAACTGCCGCGGCGGTGGGCCGAGCGGGTGCAGGACTGGATGTCCCGCGTGCCGCTCGCCGATCCCGCCTTCGCCCACCTGCTCTGGCAGACCACCGTCGGCGCCTGGCCGATCGAACGGGAGCGGCTGCACGGGTACGCGGAGAAGGCCGCCCGGGAGGCGTCCGTGGCGACGAGCTGGGCCGACCCCGACCCGGCCTTCGAGCACGAACTGCACGGCCTGGTCGACCGGATGTACGACGACCCGGAGCTGCACGCCGAGATCACCGCGTTCGCCGCCGAGATCACCCCGGCCGGCTGGTCCAACTCCCTCGGGCAGAAGCTGGTGCAGCTCGCCATGCCCGGGGTGCCGGACACCTACCAGGGCACCGAGCTGTGGGAGAACTCGCTGGTCGACCCGGACAACCGCCGCCCGGTCGACTTCGCCGTACGCCGGGAACTGCTGGCCCGGCTCGACGCCGGCTGGCGGCCCGCGGTGGCCGCCGACGGCGCGGCCAAGCTGCTCGTGGTGTCCCGGACGCTGCGGCTGCGCCGCGACCACCCGGAGCTGTTCACCGGCTACCGGCCGGTGCCGGCGCACGGCCCGGCCGGCCCGCACGCGGTCGCCTTCGACCGGGGCGGCGCGATCGCGGTGGCGACCCGGCTGCCGCTGCGGCTGGCCCGCGCCGGCGGCTGGCGCGACACGGCCCTGTCACTTCCCGTTCATCGGGTGACTGACTTGTTCACCGGCCGGGTCTACAGTGGGTCTGAGCTGCTCCTTCATGATCTGTTGAGCACCTATCCCGTCGCCCTGCTGGCTCCCACCGACTCCGTGGAGGCTGCCCGATGACCGAGTTCAGGGTGTGGGCGCCCGAAGCCGCCCGGGTTCGGCTGCGCCTGACCGGCGTCGCCGACCACGACATGCGTCCCGGCCGGGGCGGCTGGTGGCGGGTCGAGGTGCCCGGCGCCGGACCGGGCACCGACTACGCGTTCCTCCTCGACGACGACGAGCGGGCCCTGCCCGACCCCCGGTCGGCCTGGCAGCCGGCCGGCGTGCACGGGCCGAGCCGGCGCTACGACCACAGCGCCTTCCGCTGGACCGACCACGGCTGGACCGGCCGGCAGCTGCCCGGCAGCGTCCTCTACGAACTGCACGTCGGCACCTTCACCCCGGAGGGCACCTTCGACGCGGCCATCGGCCGCCTCGACCACCTGGTCGAGCTCGGCGTCGACCTGATCGAGCTGCTGCCGGTCAACGCCTTCAACGGCGAGCACAACTGGGGCTACGACGGGGTCTGCTGGTACGCCCCGCACCAGCCGTACGGCGGGCCGGACGGGCTCAAGCGCCTCGTCGACGCCGCCCACGCCAAGGGGCTGGGGGTGATCCTCGACGTCGTCTACAACCATTTCGGGCCCTCCGGGGCCTACGCGCCGATGTTCGCGCCGTACCTCGCCGAGCAGAGCAACCCGTGGGGCCGCACGGTCAACCTGGACGGCCCGCACTCCGACGGCGTACGCCGCTACATCGTCGACAGCGTGCTGATGTGGCTGCGCGACTACCACGTCGACGGGCTGCGGCTGGACGCCGTGCACGCCATGCCGGACTCCCGGGCCACCCACCTGCTGGAGGAGATCGCCGTCGAGGTCGAGGCGCTCTCCACCCACCTCGGGCGACCGCTGTCGCTGATCGCCGAGTCGGACCTCAACGACCCCCGGCTGATCACCCCCCGCGAGGCCGGCGGGTACGGCCTGCACGCGCAGTGGAACGACGACGCCCACCACGCGCTGCACACCCTGCTCACCGGGGAACGGCAGGGCTACTACGGCGACTTCGGCTCCCTCGAATGCCTGACCGACGTGCTGACCGGTGCGTTCTTCCACGCCGGCACCTGGTCCGGCTTCCGCAACCGCAGCCACGGCCGCCCGGTGGACCGGCAGCGGACGCCCGGGCACCGGTTCGTGGCGTACCTGCAGAACCACGACCAGATCGGCAACCGGGCCACCGGTGACCGGATCTCCGCCACCCTCTCGACCGGGCTGCTGCGGGTCGGCGCCACCCTGCTGATGACCGCGCCGTTCACCCCGATGCTGTTCATGGGGGAGGAGTGGGCGGCCAGCACCCCCTGGCAGTTCTTCACCAGCCACCCCGAGCCGGAGCTGGCCACTGCGGTGGTGGCCGGGCGGAAGCGGGAGTTCGGGGCGCACGGCTGGCCACCGGGGGAGGTGCCCGACCCGCAGGACCCGCAGACCTTCGTCCGCTCCCGGCTCGACTGGGCCGAGCTGGACAAGCCCGAGCACCGGGAGATGTACGACTTCTACCGCCGGCTGATCGCCCTGCGCAAACGCCGTCCCGACCTGTCCGACCCCCGGCTCGACCACGTCGACGTGCGGCACGGCGACCAGTTCCTGTTGATGCGCCGGGGCGAGTGCCTCGTGGTGGCCAACCTGGCCGGCAAGCCGCAGCGGATCAACCTGCCCGGCGTGGTGCGCAACGTGCTGCTGGCCACCGAGAGCGGGGTGACCGTGATGCGCGACGGCCTCGAACTGCCGGCCGAGTCGGCCGCGATCGTGGCGCTCTGACCTGCCCGGCCTTTCCGGGTACGCGCGGGCCTCCGCCGGCGACCGACCGCCTCAGGGCAGCGGCCACTCGTGGACCGGGCGGTTGCTGTGCATCAGGTCGACGTAGTGGCGGACCACCTCGCGCAGCGCCTCCGGCCGGTCCAGGTGGTCGGCCTGTTCGAGCCGGTGCAGGGTCTCCACCTGCCAGGTGGCGCCGTTGCGCCCGGTCAGGCAGCGCTGCTCGACGATCCCGAGCAGCCGGTCCCGCTCGCCCGGGTCGAGACCCCACCGGTCCAGCCCGTGGTACGCCAGCGGCAGCAGCCGGCGCAGCACCAGCTCGGTCACCGGCAGGTAGCCCAGCCCGGGCCAGAACACCTGGGCGTCGATGCCGTGCCGGGCGCAGGTGTTGAAGTTCTCCTCGGCGGCGCTGAACGACATCTGCGACCACAGCGGCCGGTCCGACTCGGCGAGCGCGCGGACCAGGCCGAAGTAGAACGCGCCGTTGGCGACCGTGTCGACCACGGTCGGACCGGCCGGCAGCACCCGGTTCTCCACCCGCAGGTGCGGGCGCCCCTTCAGCACGTCGTACACCGGGCGGTTCCACCGGTAGATGGTGCCGTTGTGCAACCGCAGCTCGGCGAGCTGCGGCACCCCGCCGCCGGCCAGGGCCTGCGCCGGGTCCTCCGGGTCGCAGACCGGCAGCAGGGCCGGGAAGTAACGCACGTTCTCCTCGAACAGGTCGAAGACGCTGGTGATCCAGCGTTCGCCGAACCAGACCCGGGGGCGTACTCCCTGAGCCTTGATCTCCTCGGAGCGGGTGTCGGTGGCCTGCTGGAACAGCGGCACCCGGGTCTCCCGCCACAGCTCCCGGCCGAAGAAGAGCGGCGAGTTCGCGCCGAGCGCGACCTGGACGCCGGCGATGGCCTGGGCGGCGTTCCAGTGGTCGGCGAACTGCGCCGGGCTGACCTGGAGGTGGAACTGGGTGCTGGTGCAGGCGGCCTCGGGGGTGATGGTGTCGGCGGTGGTGGCCAGCCGTTCCACCCCGCTGATCGAGATCGGCAGATCCTCGCCCCGGGCGGCGAAGATCTGCTCGTTCAGCAGGGCGTAGCGGGAGTTGGCCGAGAGGGTGGCGGCGGTCAGGTGCTCGGGTCGCAGGGTGGGGAGGATGCCGATCATCACCATGTGCGCGCCGATCGTGCGGGCCTTCTCCTCGGCCGCGTTGAGGCTGGCCCGGACGTGCTCCTCGAACTGGGCGGTGCCCTTGCCGGCGAGCCGGCGCGGCGCCACGTTGATCTCCACGTTGAACTGGCCCAGCTCGGTCTGGAAGCTCGGGTCGGACACCGCCGCGAGCACGTCCGAGTTGCGCATCGCCGGCTGCGCGTCGTCGTCGACCAGGTTGAGTTCGATCTCCAGCCCGGTCATCGGCCGTTCCACGTCGAAGCGCGACTCGCGCAGCATCTCCGCGAAGACGTCCAGGCAGCGCCGCACCTTCTCCCGGTAGCGGGCCCGGTCCTCCCGGCTGAAGGTCCGCGCGCCGACGTCCTCGCCCATGGTCACCGCCCTGTCACCGCTGGTTCCCCTAACCTCGCACGTGGCGGCGGGGGAGGGAAGGCCCGATGGACCTTTATCTACCCACTGATGACCGCGGTGATCCCCGCACTCTCAGGTGAGCGCCGAGCAGGCGGTGACGCCCAGGACCAGCAGGCCGCCCAGCACCGCCTGGAGCAGCAGCGGCGGGCCCAGGTGGGACCAGACCGTCGCGGTACGCGGCGTCAACAACTGCCCCGTGGTCAGGTTGACGATCCGCTCGATCCGGGGCGGCAGGTCCGCGTCGCGCTGTGGGCGCAGGGTGAGCTGCACGTGGTCGCCGGGGTGCAGGGCGCTCTGCGGCAGGTGGCCGTGCAGCTCCACCTCCAGCAGCCGGTGCGCGGCGTCCCGCACCCGGACCGGGGTGACCAGGAACTCGGGGCCCTTCTTGAGCTCCTTGAAGCTGCGCCGGGCGGCCCCGCCGCCGCTGCTGAACAGCGCGCGGACCACCCGCATCAGCAGGCCCGCCACGCCGGCCGCGGTGAGTACCGCGACCAGGACCGGCTGGCCGACCCGCACCTCGCGGGCGTACCCGTCCATCAACCGGACCAGCCGTCCGGTGACGACGCGTTCCGTCGGCAGGACGACGCGCCGGGTGTGCAGCTCCGTGTCCATGTTCACCACCCAGAGTCCCGTTCCGTTCACTGATGGTATCGACCATTCGGGTTGAACGACGTGAATGAACGACGGTCACGCGCCGGACCCGCCAGGTGACATCCCGGGTGGCGCGGGTATGCGTGCGGCCGAGCTGGAAAGGGGTCGAGCATGCAGCTGTCCTTCCTGCGCCCGCTCTACGACCGGCCCGGGCCGTGGTGCTCGGTGTACATGGACGCCTCCCGGGACACCCACGACTCGCGTCCCGCGGTCGACCTGCGCTGGCGCGCGCTCAAGGGGCGCCTGTTGGAGCAGGGCGCCGACCAGGTGACCGTCGAGGCGGTCGAGGAGGTGGTCCGGCGGCACGACCCGATGCCCGGGGACTACGGCATCGCCGTCTTCGCCACCCGCGGCCGGGTGGTGCTGACCGAGTACCTCTCCGCGCCGCCGCTGCGCGACCTGGCGACCTGGTCCGCCCTGCCGCACACGATGCCGCTGGTGGCCCAGCGCGGCGAGCAGATCGCCTGGGTGCGGGTGCTGGCCGACCGGATCGGGGCGGACGCCATCGCGGTCAGCGCCGGCGGGGTGCCCCGGAAGGCGCACGTCGTCGGCCGGGAGAGCTATCAGCTACACCAGGTCAAGCCGGGCGGATGGTCCCAGTCCCGCTACCAGCGTGCGGCGATGGAGGCCTGGCACCACAACGCCGGCGACGCCGCCGCGGCCACCGCCGAGCTGGCCGACAAGGTCGGCGCGGACGTGGTGGTGGTGGCCGGGGACATCCGGGCCACCGGGATGATCGCCGCCCAGCTTCCCGAGCGCCTGCAGGACATGCTGGTGCGGACGGACGCCGGCTCCCGCAGCCGGGGCGCCGACCCGATGTTGATGGACGACGTCACCGTGCAGACCATCGCCGAGATCGCCGACCAGCGGATCAGCACCGCGCTGGACCGGTTCGGCGTGCAGGAGGACGTCGGGGCCGGCCTGGACGCGGTGGTCTCCGCCCTGCAACGCAACCAGGTCGACACCATGCTGATCGTCGACGACCCGTCCGCCGACGGGGAGCTCTGGGTCGGCCCCGAGCCGACCGAGATCGCCACCGACCCACGGCAGCTGGAGGCCATGTCGGTGGCCGACCCGCAGCGGGTCCGCGCCGACGCCGCGTTGCTGCGCGCGCTGGTCGGCACCGACGCCGAGCTCACCGTGCTCGCGCCCGAGGAGGCGCCGGAGCTGACCGACGGGGTGGGCGCGGTCCTCCGCTACGTCGACGCGGGCACGCCCGGGCGGGGCAATGGCTGACCGTACGGTGGCGGACCTGGTCGTCGAGCGGCTGCGCGCCTGGCGGGTGCCCCGGGCGTTCGGCTACCCGGGGGCGGCGATCGCCCCCCTGGTGGCCGCGCTGGACGGCGCCGGCGGAGACCCGGAGTTCATCCCCGCCCGGCACGAGGAGACCGCCGCGTTCATGGCCACCGGTCACGCCAAGTTCACCGGCGAGATCGGGGTCTGCCTGGCCACCCAGGGGCCCAGCGCGGTGCACCTGCTGAACGGGCTCTACGACGCCAAGCTGGACAGCAAGCCGGTGGTGGCGATCGTGGGGGAGGACGTCACCGGGCCGCTCGGCGGCGCGCACGAGGAGATCGGGCTGAGCCGGCTCTTCGGTGACGTCTGCAACCAGTTCGTCCGGTACGGGCGGGCGCCCGGCCAGGTGCCGGCCCTGCTCGACCAGGCGTTCCGCACCGCGGCGGCGACCCGCAGCCCGACCTGTGTGGTGCTGCCGCACGCGTTGCAGGTGTCGGCCGTGCCGGACCTGCCACCGCAGACCGCCGGCGTGCTCTCGGCGACCCCGGGTGAGCCGCTGGCCCGGGTGCTGCCCCACGAGGGTGACCTGGCCGCGGCGGCCTCGCTGCTCAGCACCGGGCAGCGGGTGGCGATCCTGGTCGGCCAGGGGGCGCACGGCGCGGCGGACGAGATCGTGGCGCTGGCCGACCGGCTCGGCGCGGGCGTGGCCACGTCGCTGCTGGGCAAACCGGTGCTGGACGAGCGGCTGCCGTTCCACACCGGCGTGCTCGGCGAGGTCGGCACCACCGCCGCCGCCCAGCTCATGGGGGGCTGCGACACCCTGCTGCTGGTCGGCACCAACGACCCGTGGACCGACTGGTTCCCGATGCCCGGCCAGGTCCGGACCATCCAGATCGACATCGACGGCCGGCGGATCGGCACCCGCTACCCAGTCGACGTGCCGCTGGTCGGCGACGCGGCCGAGACGCTGCGGGCGTTGCTCGGCCGGGTGCCGGACCGCCCCAACGAGCAGTGGCGGAGCGTGGTCGAGAACTCGGTCGACCGCTGGCGGGAGGCCGCCGCGCAGCGGGCCGCCGCGCCGGCCGAGCCGGTGAACCCGCAGCTCGTGCTGCACGAACTCGCGCCCCGGATGCCGGAGCGGGGAGCCGTCGCGGTGGACGTCGGCTCGGTCATCTACTGGTACGCCCGGCACCTGCAGCTGCCGCCGGGCGTCCGCGCGCAGCTCTGCGGCACGCTCGGCTCGATGGGCTGCGCCCTGCCGTACGCGGTGGCCGCCAAGCTCGCCCGCCCCGACGAGCCGGTGATCGCGCTGCTCGGCGACGGGGCGATGCAGCTCAACGGCCTGGCCGAGCTGATCACCGTGGCGCACCACTGGCAGCAGTGGCGGGATCCCCGGCTGGTGGTGCTGGTGCTGAACAACCGCGACCACTCGGGGATGGGCGGCGGACGGCAGCCGACCGCGATCACCGACCGGCGCCCCGACGTGCCGTACGCCGGTTGGGCCCGGCTGCTCGGCCTGCACGGCGTCCGGGTGGACCGCCCGGACCTGGTCGGCGCGGCGTGGGACGAGGTGCTCGCCGTCGACCGGCCCAGCGTGCTGGAGATGGTGGTCGACCCCACGGTGGCGCTGGACCCGCCGGAACCGGCCCTGGCCGACCTGCGCGGCCTCTTCGCCGACGGCGACGCCGCCCGCCGGGTACGGGAGCAGGTGCTGGATCGGACGGCCGTGGAGGCCGAGGACCTGGTCTGACCCGGCTTCCTCTGTAGGAGCCTGTCCGGTCGCTACGAACTTGATGACCCGGACGATTCAGCCGGACGCGGTGCCGGCCCACCCGTTCGCCGCGGTCGGGTGAATCGCGCACGTCGTCAGGTTCGTGGCGTCTGTCGACCACCCACCGGCCTCGGCCGCCCCGGCTCGCCTGCTCGCCCCGGCGATCAGGCGAGCCGCCCCTCGCCGCTCTGCCGGCCGCCCGGCCCGGTACGGCCGGAACCCGGCCCGGCACTCCCGTTGCGGCCTCGGACGGCCGGCCACGGCGAGTCGACGCGCCTGGGTGCGGTGCGTGGTCACCGCCCTGCCGACGGACACCCGCAGCTTGGTCCGACCCGTGGGGGGATGCCCCGTTTAGACCCCAGAGGGACGGGAAGCCGGGGCGCGTGGTGAGCGAACGAGGCGCGGTGGGATCGGTGCGGAAGGGGCCCGTGGGGTCGACGGCCGACGCCGCCACCCTGGCCGGTGACCGGGTGGTGGCGGCCGGAAGCACCGCCCGGGTGCTGCTCGCGGCGGCCGTCCGGGCGCTGCGCGGTGACGACTGCGCCGATCTGGGGCCGGTCGGTACCCGGCTCACCGGCGCGCCCGAGCCCCTGCGCCGGGCCGCCGCCGCCCGCGCCGCCGGCCGGCTCGCCCTGACCCCGGCCCGGATCGCCGAGGTGGACACCGAGCGGGTGGCCACCTGGATCGCCGAGCAGTACCCGGCCGGGCGCTGGCCCGGCGCCGTGCTCGGCTCGCCGCACGGCGCTGCGGTGCACCTCGCGGTGGCCCTGGGCGTGCCCTGGCTGCCCGCGACCTTCGAGATGGCCGTGCACTGGCCCCGCGGGACCGTGGACCGGCCGGGGGCCGCCCTGGACCACGGCGCCGCCCTTGCCGGCCGCCTGCTGGCCGGCAACCCGGACGTGCACGTCCGGCAGGTGCACTGCCCGGCCAGCCGGGGCGCGGCGGCCGGCGCCACGATCGCGCTCGCGGTGCGCTGGCGTGCCCTGCCCGGGGCGTACGTCCGGTTCCTGGCCGAGCGCCTGGAACCCGGGGCGCCGGTGCTGCTGCTGCACGACGCCCGCACCTGGCCGGTGCTGGACGACGGGCGGGGGCACAGCTTCCAGGTCGGTTCCCCGGCCAGCGGCCTCGACCCGGTGGACTTCCACCCCGACGCCCACGCGCTGCGGCAGGTGCTGCGCTCCGCCGGCGGCGACGGGGCGCACTGGACGCCGCCGGACGTCTCCTGCCCGCAGGCGTACGCGGAGCACGGCGTGGAGTCCGGCTTCGAGCACAGCCTCCGGACCTGGGCCACCCGGCACGGGCACCGGCTGCACCGGGTGCTCGTCCCGCAGCCCGACGCGCTCAGCGCCGCGACGGCCGACCTGTACCGGCACTGGCTGCGCCGGGCGGGCAAGACCGGCAACCGGCTGGTGGTCGAGTGCGGGCGGCTGCTCGACCCGTGGCAGGTGGTCCGGGCCGGGCTGGTGCCGTACTGGTGCGAGAACGCCGCCCGGCGGCGGGTGGACGGGGTGGAGTGGTGGCTGGCCGGGAGCGAGCCGTTCAGTTCGGTGGACGTGCTGCCGGAGCCGCCCGGGGTCCGCTCGCCCGCGCTGGCCGGCCTGCCGCAGTGGCTCGCGGTCGCGGCGTTCGGACGCCGGCGGCGGGCGCTGGACCGGGGTTCGGCGCGCGGCTACCCGGTGAGCCAGGTGCCGACCCGCCGTGCCACGGAGGTGTTGCGCAACCAGCCGTACGACCTGCCCGTGCCGCCGCCGCTGGGGATGGCCGAGGCCCTCGCGGCCCTCCGGGACGCGGGCGCCCACCAGGGACTGCTGGTCTCCTGACGCCCCGGCCACCAACAACGGCGAATCATCCTCGCGATCCTGCGGTCCGTGATTGAGTAACCACGGAGCGGGAACACCGCTCGCTGCGACGGCCCACGATGCCGTTCGGCGAGCCCGTCGCCCGTTCCTGGCGTTCCGTCACGTAACCCACTTCCGGCCCGGTGCGTGGCCCGACCACGCGCACGACCGGTCTTCCCAATCCGGGCGGGGGACACCTTCCTGAGGGAGGCGCGGATGTTCGGACAGACCACCACACCCACACCACCACCCACCGAGCGGGGCCTGGAGGACCTCGACGCGGCGGCCCTGGCGTACGCGGCACGGATCGAGGGGCTGCCACCGGAGCGGCGGCAGGAGGCGCGGGACGATCTGGTCCGGTTCGCGCTGCCCTTCGCCGGCCGGCTGGCCCGCCGCTACCGGGGACGCGGGGAACCGCTGGAGGACCTGGAGCAGGTGGCCCGCCTCGGCCTGGTCAACGCCGTCGACCGGTACGACCCGGAACGGGGCTCCTTTACCGCGTACGCGGCGATCACCATCGTCGGCGAGATCAAGCGGCACTTCCGGGACCGCACCTGGGGCGTGCACGTGCCCCGCCGGCTGCGCGACCTGATCCTGGAGGTCGGGCAGGCGACGGCGGCGCTGACCAGCGAGCTGTCGCGGGCGCCCACCGTCGCCGAGCTGGCCGAGCGGCTGGAGACGCCGGAGGAGGAGATCCTCGCCGCGCTGGAGTCGGCCGCCGGCTACAGCCCGGCCTCGCTGAACGCGCCGGTGGGCGGGGAGAGCTCCGCCGAGTTCGGCGACCTGGTGGGCGAGTCGGACAACGCCCTGGAGTCGGTCGACGACCGGGTCACCGTCGCCGGCCTGCTGCACCGCCTGCCCTGGCGGGAGCGGCGGATCCTCGCCATGCGCTTCTACGGCAACCAGACCCAGGCCGAGATCGCGGCCCGGTTCGGCATCTCCCAGATGCACGTCTCCCGGCTGCTCTCCCGCGCCCTGACCTGGCTGCGGCAGGCGATGCTCGCCGACGCCCCGCCGCCGTGGCAGAACGGCGCGGCCGAGCCCGAGCCGGCCCGGTCAAGGATCTCGGTCAAGCAGAACGGCGACCGGGTGGTCGTCGAGGTCGGCGGGGAGGTCGACCGGGACGGCGCGGACCAGCTCCGCAAGGCGATGCTGGAGGCGGTGACCGGGCAGCCCCGCGAGGTGGTGGTGGACCTGGTCGGCGCGGGCGGCTTCGACGCCGGCGGTATCGCCGCGCTGATGGCCGGCCGGGACGCGGCGGCCCGCACCGGGGTGCCGCTGCGGCTGACCCGGGTGCAGCCCGCGGTCCGCCGCTCCCTGGTCGCGGCCGGGCTGCCGCCGGCCGACTGACCGACCCGCCGTATCTGACCGGAGAGCCGGCGCGGACTGCCGCACGCCGACTGATCCGTACGTGACAGGAGGGCCGGCGCCCGACGGCGCCGGCCCTCCTGCCGCGGTCCGCTCAGTGCTCCGGGGTGTCCCCGTGCCCGCGCGGGTGTTCCCAGCGGGGGTGGTCCGTCGGCCGGGTGCGCTGTGGGCCCAGCTGGGTCTCCTCCGGTTCGTCGGTCTCCTCGAAGCTGGGCCGGAGTACCTCCTCCGGCTCCGGCACCTCCACCGGCCGGGCGCCGGACTGCGGCGCCGGGGTGTACTCGACGGCCTCGCGGGCGCCGTGCGCGCCCTCGGCGGCCGGTGCCTCCGGGACCTTCGGCACGTGGCGCAGTTCCTCGGCGAGCCGCTGCGGTGGCCTGGTGCTGCGCTGTGGCAGGTCCCGCCCGAGGTCGGCGACGAGCGGGCCGTACTTGGCGTCGAAGGCGGGCCGCTCGGACCGGATCCGGGGCATCCGGTCGAAGTTGCGCAGCGGCGGTGGGCAGGTGGTGGCCCACTCCAGGGAGTTGCCGTAGCCCCAGGGGTCGTCCACGGTGACCTGCGCGCCGTACCGCCAGGACTTCCAGGCGTTGTAGATGAAGAACAGCGTGGAGGCGCCGAGGATGAACGAGCCGATGGTGGAGATCCCGTTCAGCACGGTGAAGCCGTCGGTGGGCAGGTAGTCGGCGTACCGCCGGGGCATGCCCTCGTTGCCCAGCCAGTGCTGCACCAGGAACGTCATGTGGAAGCCGATGAACATGGTCCAGAAGTGCACCTTGCCGAGCCGCTCGTCGAGCAGTCGCCCGGTCATCTTCGGGAACCAGAAGTAGACGCCGCCGAAGGCGGCGAAGACGATCGTGCCGAAGAGCACGTAGTGGAAGTGGGCCACCACGAAGTAGGTGTCGGAGGTGTGGAAGTCCGCCGGCGGGCTGGCCAGCAGCACCCCGGTGAGGCCGCCGAACAGGAAGGTGACCAGGAAGCCGACGGCGAAGAGCATCGGCGTCTCGAAGGTGATCTGGCCCTTCCACATGGTGCCGATCCAGTTGAAGAACTTCACCCCGGTGGGCACCGCGATCAGGTAGCTGAGGATGCTGAAGAACGGCAGCAGCACCTGGCCGGTGGCGAACATGTGGTGGGCCCACACGCTCATCGACAGCACGGTGATCGCGATGGTGGCGAGCACCAGACCGGTGTAGCCGAAGATCGGCTTGCGGGAGAAGACCGGGACGATCTCGGTGATGATGCCGAAGAACGGCAGCGCCACGATGTAGACCTCGGGATGCCCGAAGAACCAGAACAGGTGCTGCCAGAGCAACGGCCCGCCGGTGGTCGGGTCGTAGACGTGCGAGTGCAGGATCCGGTCCGACCCCAGTGCCAGGAGGGCGGCGGCGAGCAGCGGGAACACGAAGATCACCAGGACGCTGGTGAGCAGCAGGTTCCAGGTGAAGATCGGCATCCGGAACATGGTCATGCCGGGCGCGCGCAGGGTGACGATCGTGGTGATCATGTTGACCGCGCCGAGGATGGTGCCGAGGCCGGAGAGCGCCAGGCCGACCACCCACATGTTCCCGCCCACCCCCGGGCTGTGCTGCGCCGTGCTCAAGGGCGTGTACGCGAACCAGCCGAAGTCCGCCGCGCCACCGGGGGTGAAGAAGCTGGCCATGAGGAGCGACCCGCCGAACAGGTACAGCCAGTACGCGAGGGCGTTCAGCCGGGGGAACGAGACGTCGGGGGCGCCGATCTGGAGCGGGACGATGTAGTTGCCGAAGGCGAACACCAGCGGGGTGGCGAAGAACAGCAGCATGATCGTGCCGTGCATGGTGAACGCCTGGTTGTACTGCTCGGGGGAGAGGAACTGCATGCCCGGGCGGGCCAGCTCGGCCCGCAGGAGCAGGGCCAGCACCCCGCCGATCAGGAAGAAGGCGAACGACGTTATCAGGTAGAGCAGCCCGATGAGCTTGGCGTCGGTGGTGCGCAGCAGCCGCCACAGCTTGTCGCCCTTCACCGCCTCCCGGAGCGGGCCGGGGTAACCCCCGAACTGGGCGGGCGCGAGGATCGCCGGCCCCCGGTCTCGTGCCGGCTCCGTGACTACCCGCTTGGGCATATTCTCACCCCGTCATGACGACAGAAAGGACGGGCACGCCTACCCGGCCCTCTGCCCATGAAACCAGGCGAGAGCGGTAATTTCGGTCAGTTCGCCGGTAGCATGGCCCAGACCACCTTTCCGGCGCCGGCCGGGGCACTGCCCCACCGCTGGGCCAGCTCGCGGACCAGCATCAGCCCGCGCCCGCCCTCGGCCCGCAGATCGCGGTCGGTCACGGGGCGCGCGTCGGCCGGGCAGCCGTCCATCACGGCCACTCGCAGGTACGGCCTGCGCAGGGTCAGGGTCACCAGCATCGGGGTGCCGGCGTGCCGGACCACGTTGCCGACCAGTTCGGTGAGCACCAGCGAGGCCGGACCGGCCAGCTCCGGGATGTTCCACCGGCCGCACGCGTCGGTGACCAGCTCCCGGGCCCGCCGGCAGGCTCCGGCGACCGGCTCGAGCCGGGCCCGCAGGCGGGGAGCGACGGCCGTGCCGGCGAAGGCGGTCGCCTCGGCGCAGTCCCGGCGTACCGGCACCACCCGGCAGGCGGTGGACTCGGCGAGCCAGGCGGCCGTGTCCGGCGGCGGCGCGCAGAGCACCATCGGCACCGCCGGCCAGTCGGCGGCGCGCCGGGCGGCGGCCGCGAAGACGGACAGGGCCAGCCGGTCGGTCACCGCGAGCCGCTCCAGGTCGACCACGAGCGCGTCCGGCTGGGCGGCCAGGCACTCCGTCAGCACGCCGTCCACGGAGCGCATGGTGCCCAGGTCCAGCGCGCCGGCGAGCCGTACGACGGTGACCGGCGACTCGTCGCGGACCTCGCACCTGATCCGGGTCGACATCCAGGGCCCCTCGTTTCGGTCTCGTGCGTGGGACCTACGAGGTACCCGTGACCGGGGCGGGTGAAACCGGACGTGCCGCCCATCCGGTCCTGCTCAGCGGCGCGTCGCGCCCCGGGTGGTGGCCAGGCCGAGCGCGATCATCCCGACCCCGAGCAGGAAGTGCAGCCAGTCGTCGGCGCCGTTGAACGGGATGAAGTTCGCCCCGCTGCCTTGGTCGGTCACCAGGCCGTAGAGCCAGAACACCAGGTAGATCACACCACCACCGAGCAGGAAGGTCCGCGCCCCGGAGATCGTCCGGGCCAGCACCAGCCCGGCCACGCCGAAGAGCAGGTGCACGATGTTGTGCAGCACCGAGACCTGGAACACGCCGAGCAGCTTGGCCTCCGACCCGTGTCCGGCGAACTTCAGGTCGCCGTAGTGGGTGGTGATGCCGGGAATGAAGCCCAGCACGCCGATCACCAGGAAGATCACGCCGACGGTGGCGGCGGCCCGGCGTACCGGCGCGCGGCCGTCGGCCGGATTGCGTCGCCCACGGGAGTGCGCCATCGCGTTCGTCATGCCGACCTCCTCAGCTGGCAGGGACCGGACGGCATTTCCCGGGGCCGGCGGCGGCAAACGCGCGTCCGGCCCGGCCGCGCGGGCGACCGGGCCGGACGACGGTACGGCTCAGGCGGGCTGCAAGGGCCGGGCGGCGGGCTGCCGGACCCGCTCGTACAGCTCGACGTACCGCTGCGCCATGGTCGCCGGGGTGAACCGGGCGGCCGCCTCCCGCCGGCACTCGTCCGGGTCGAGCAGGCCGGCGGCCATCACCAGGTCCCCCAGCTCCTCCTCGTCGGCGGTGAGCAGCCCGGTGCGGCCGTGCTCGATCAGCTCCGGCAGGCAGCCGCGGGAGACGGCCACCACCGGCGTGCCCAGCGCCAGCGACTCGACCACCGCGGTGCCGCCGGGCTCCTCCCAGCGCAGCGGGAACAGCGAGGCCCGGGCCGCGGCGAGCAGGTCGTCCCGCTCCTGCCCGGCGACCGTGCCGACCCAGCGGACCAGGTCGCCGTCCACGTACGGGGCGACCTGGTCGTAGAAGAACCGGACGTCCGGGTTCTGCCGCGCCTCGTCGCCCGCCGCGGCCAGGTCCTCCGGCCGGTGGTACGGCCCGACCGGGCCGGCGAGCACCAGCGGGAAACCGACCCGCTGCGCCAGCCGCGCGCCCACGTCCTGCCCCTTGCCCGGGTTGATCCGGCCCAGGATCAGCAGGTAGTCGCCCTTCTCCGCGGCCGGCCGGCGGTCCGCGCCGACCGCGAGCGGGGTGGACAGGTGCACGTGTCCCACGGAGTGCTCCCGCAGCGCCCGGGGCGCCCGGGCCAGCTGCGAGGCGGAGACCCCGTTGACCCGGACCCGCTCGCCGCCGTCGAGGTTGCCGTACAGCTCGGGATGCTTGGCCAGGTCCCAGTGCAGGGTGTGCAGCACGGGCGGGGCGTCCGGTCCCATCGCGGCCATGGTGGCCAGCCCGACCGCCTCCACGTGGTCGTGCACCAGGTCGATGTCGTCGCGGGTGTACAGCGCGCGGACCACCCCGTTGAGGTGGGCCTGGGAGATCCCGCAGACCTGGTTGTAGGGGCGCTGGAGGGACTGGAACTGCCCGTCCGGGAAGACCCACATCTTCTCGTCGACCGGCAGGGTGCTGCTCTCCACCGAGGCCAGCACCACCCGGACGCCGAGCCGGCGCAGCTCCGGCACGAGGGTGGCCACCACGTTCTCGATGCCGCCGTAGCCGGGCGGCGGGACGGACAACCACGGACCCGCGTTCATCAGGACGGTGAGACTCATCGTGCGGTCCTTCCCTCGGCGGCGCCCCCCTCGGCCCTCCGCGTGCCAGCCACCGGTCCCGCGGACCGGCCGTCACCCGCCGGTCCGGTGGACCGGCCCCCGCCACCGCTGCGCGGTGACCTCACGCCGCGACCCGCCGCCGGGGCACCCGGTGGCGCAGCTGCGCCAGCGGCGGACGCTCCTCGATCGACACGTCGCTGACCACGATCTCCCGGTCCAGGTGCGGCAGCACGCCCGAACCGCCCCGCCGGAACTGGGTCAGCAGCCCGGTCGGCGCGCTGCCCGGCGCGGCCCAGCCCCGCCGCTGCAACCGGGACCACGCGGTGAGCAGGATCTGCGCGGACATCCGGCCCAGCGCGGCCGTGTCCTGGTGCCGGTGCTTGCGCTCACCGAGGTCGACCTGGGCCAGCGCGTCGAGCCCGACCAGCTCCAGCAGGTCGATGAGCATGGCGGTCTCCACCCCGTATCCGGAGACGAACGGCACCTGCTCCAGCACCTCGCGGCGGCCCGCGTACTCGCCGGCCAGCGGCTGCACGAAGCCGGCCAACTCCGGCCAGAAGAGGTTGAGCAGCGGGCGGGCCATCAGCTCGGTCACCCGGCCGCCGCCGTCGGCCTCCACGCTGGTCGCGCCGACCAGCGGGCGGTGGTAGAAGCCCTTGACGAAGCTGACCGACGGGTCGGTCAGCAGCGGGCCGATCAGCCCGGTCACGAAGTGCGGCCGGAACTCGCGCAGGTCGGCGTCGACGAACGCGATCACGTCACCCTCGGCCGCCGCCAGCCCGGCCCAGAGCGCGTCACCCTTGCCGGTGAGCTGCGGCAGGCCGCGGGTCATCGCGTCCTGGCTGACCACCTCGGCGCCGGCCGACCGGGCCACCTGCGCGGTCCGGTCGGTGGAGCGGGAGTCGACCACGATCAGCTCGTCCACCAGCGGGACGCGGTCCATCAGGTGCTCGCGGATCGTCGACACGATGGCACCGACGGTGGCCTCCTCGTTGCGTGCCGGCAACACCACGCTGACCCGGCTGTCGCCCTTGGCCCGTAGCAGCCGCCGTACCGGCCAGTCGTCGGCCGACGTGGTGCGGTACGTGGCCCAGGCCTCCACCACAGGTGAGACGATCGATTCTGTATCCCGCACGGGCACACCCCCAGGTCGTGGCGGAAACGCGGGTTAAGTTTTCCCAACACCCACCCCGCGCTAACCGGATCATGCCTAACAGCCTGATCACGACCAGCGCACCGGCCGGTTCCCCGCCGGTGAACGTTTGATTGCGTGGCCGCCCGGGGAGAGCTGACAACAGTTTCGTGAGTCGCGGCGAGAGGGTCGAGGGATGCGCACGTGCCGGGTGGGACTGGTCGGGGCCGGCGGGGTGGCGCAACGCCACGCCCGCGTGTTGACCGGGTTCGAGGATGTGGAACTGCTCGGGGTGACCGATGTCGCCCCGGACGCGGCGGAGGCCCTCGCGGGGGCACACGGGGCGCGGACCTTCCGGGACGTGGCGGAACTGCTCGCGGCCGGCCCGGACGCGGTGTACGTCTGCGTGCCGCCGTTCGCCCACGGCCCCGCCGAGGAGGCGGTGATCGCCGCCGGCGTACCCCTGTTCGTGGAGAAGCCGGTGGCAGTGGACCTGGAGACCGCCGAGCGGATCGCCGCGCTGGTCGAACGGCGCGGCCTGCTCACCGCGGTGGGCCACCACTGGCGGTACCTGCACGTCGTGGAGGAGGCCCGGCAGCTGCTGGCCGGCCGTCCGGTACGGATGGTCAACGGGTCCTGGCTGGACAAGGTCCCGCCGGTGCCCTGGTGGGCCCGGCGTGACCGGTCCGGCGGGCCGGTCGTCGAGCAGGCGGCGCACGTGCTCGACCTGGTCCGGCTGCTGGTCGGGGAGGCGACCGAGGTGACCGCGTACGGCGACGGCAACCCGCCGCCGGTGGAGGGCGCCGACATCGACTCGGTCACCGCGGCCACGCTGCGTTTCGCCTCCGGCGCGGTGGGCACCCTCGCGGCGGCCTGCGTGCTCGGCTGGAAGCATCGGGCGGGCCTGGAGATCCTGGCCGACGGGCTGGCGCTCTCGCTGGCCGAGGACGGCCTGACCATCTGCGACGCGGACGGCGAGCGGCACCTGCCCGCCGACCCGGACGGCGCCCGGGTGGCGGTCGACCGGGCTTTCGTCGACGCGGTCCGGGGGATCGGCGAGGACGTCCGGGTCCCGTACGCCGAGGCGATGCTCACCCAGCGGCTCGCCCTCGCGGTGGCCGAGTCGGCACGGACCGGGCGCAGCGTCGCGCTGCCCACCGGGCCGGCCGCCCGGCCCACCCCGGCGGTGGCCGACGCCGTGCCGGCCGAGGCGCAACGGGAGGTGACCGTCGATGCGTGACCGGGTGGTCGTGGTCAGCGGGCCGGGCCGGGTCGAGCTGGTCGAACAGGACGCGGGCGAGCTGCGCGAGGGCACCTTCCGGGTGGAGACGCTGTACAGCGGGGTCTCCGCCGGCACCGAGCTGAGCTACGTCAAGGGCACCAACCCGTACCTGAACGTCACCTGGAACGCCGACCTGGGCCTGTTCCAGCCCGGCGGGGCCAGCACGCCGTACCCGGTGACCCGGCTGGGCTACATGCAGGTCGGCCGGGTGGTGGAGAGCCGTACCCCGGCCGTCGGGGTCGGCACGGTGGGCGCGATGACCTACGGGCATCGCAGCGGCTTCCTCGCCGACCCGCTCGCCGAGCGGTTCGTCGCGCTCCCCGACGACCTGGACCCGCTGCTCGGCGTCTACGTCGCGCACATGGGCCCGATCTGCGCCAACGGCCTGCTGCACGCCGCCGCCGACCTGTGCGGCACGGACGTACGGTCGCTCGGCGACGGTGTCCGGGGCCGCCGGGTGGCGGTGGTCGGCAGCGGAGTGGTCGCGCTGCTCACCGCGCTCCTCGCCCGGCGGCACGGCGCGGCCTCGGTGGTGGTCCTCGACCCCACCCCGGCCCGGCGTCAGGTGGCCGAGGCGCTCGGCCTGGAGACCCTGGACCCGGAGGCGGACGACCCGGCCGTGGTGCTGAAGACCCGGTGGCACCACGCCGCCGGCGACCGGGGCGCCGACGTGGTCTTCCAGTGCCGGGGCCAGGCGTGGGCGCTCCAGCTCGCGCTGCGCCTGCTGCGCCCCCAGGGCACCGTCATCGACCTGGCCTTCTACCAGTCGGGCGCGGACACGGTCCGGTTCGGCGAGGAGTTCCACCACAACGGGCTGTCGCTGCGCTGCGCGCAGATTGGCCGGGTGCCGCGCGGGCTCGCCCACGTCTGGGACCGGGAGCGGCTCTCCGCCGAGACGATCGAGCTGCTGCGCCAGTACGGCGACCTGATCCGCAAGCATCTCGTCACGGCGGTGGCGCCGCTGGAGGAGGCGCCGACCGTGCTGACCGACCTGGCCGAGCGGCGCCGGTCGGAGCTGCAGGTGGTGCTGACCGGCTGACCGGACAGACCGGGCCTGAGCTGCGAGAAAAGTGACAAAAACCGACACCGTGCGGACCCTGCGCCAGGCGGGGGTCACAATCGGCTCAGGTTCGCGTACCGTTGCCGCTCATGGGTGTGTCGCAACGGTTGAAGAGCAGGTTTCGGCGGTTCCTCGAGCGCCCGGGGACGACGGTCGACCTGGCTCCGCTGGAGAAGCTGCTGCCGGCCATCGAGGCCCGCGAGGCGGAGCTGGAGAAGCTCTCCGACGCCGAGCTGACCGAGGCCGCCGGCCAGGCCGAGGGGTACGAGGAGATCTGCGCGATCGGCCGTGAGGCGGCCCGCCGCGGCCTCGACCAGCGGCCGTACGACGTCCAGCTGCTCGGCGCGATGGCGCTGCTCTCCGGCAAGGTCGCCGAGATGGCGACCGGTGAGGGCAAGACGCTCACCGCCACCATCGCCGCGTACGGGCACGTCCGGATGGGCAACGGCCCGGTCCACGTGCTCACCGTCAACGACTACCTGGCCCGCCGCGACGCCGAGTGGATGGGCCCGGTCTACGCCCTGCTCGGGCTCAGCGTCGGCTGGGTCAACGAGGCGTCCACGCCCGAGGAGCGGCGGGCCGCGTACGGCTGCGACGTCACCTACGTGTCGGTCAGCGAGGCCGGCTTCGACTTCCTCCGCGACCAGCTCGTCACCGACCTCGCCGACCGGGTCCAGCCGGCGCTGAAGACGGCGATCGTCGACGAGGCCGACTCCATCCTGATCGACGAGGCCCGGGTGCCGATGGTGCTGGCCGGCGCGGTCCCCGGCGAGCAGGACCCGGTGCACGCCGCCGCCGCGCTGGTCCGGGGGCTGCGCAAGGGCAAGCACTACACGATCGCCGAGGACGGCCGCAGCGTCGCCTTCACCTCCGTCGGCCTGGCCACCGTCGAGGCCAAGCTCGGCGGCATCGACCTCTACGACGAGGAGCACGTCGGGCAGCTCTCCGCGGTGAACGTGGCGCTGCACGCGCACGCCCTGCTGCACCGGGACGTGGACTACATCGTCCGGGACAACTCGGTCGAGCTGATCGACGAGATGCGCGGCCGGGTGGCCCAGCGGCGCCGCTGGCCCGACGGGTTGCAGGCGGCCGTCGAGGCGAAGGAGGGGCTGGACGCCACCGCCGAGGGTGAGGTGCTGGGCACCATCACCGTCCAGGCGTTCATCGCGCTCTACCCGAAGGTCTGCGGGATGACCGCGACCGCGGTGCTCGTCGGCGACCAGCTCCGCGAGTTCTTCGGCCTCGAGGTGGCGGTGATCCCGCCGAACACCCCGTGCATCCGGGAGGACGAGCCGGACCGGATCTACGCCACCCGGGCCGAGAAGGAGGAGGCGCTGATCGACGAGATCAAGCGCTGCCACGAGGCCGGCCGTCCGGTGCTGGTCGGCACCCTGGACGTGAAGGAGTCCGAGGGGCTGGCCGCGGGGCTGCACGCGGCCGGGGTGCCCTGCGTGGTCCTCAACGCCAAGAACGACGACGAGGAGGCGGCGATCATCGCCGAGGCCGGCGGGTACGGCGCGGTGACCGTCTCCACCCAGATGGCCGGCCGGGGCGTCGACATCCGGCTCGGCGGCAGCGACCAGGCCGACCGGGAGCGGGTCGCCGAGCTGGGCGGCCTCTACGTGATCGGCAGCGGCCGGCACGACAGCCGCCGGGTCGACGACCAGCTGCGCGGCCGGGCCGGCCGGCAGGGCGACCCGGGCGGTTCGGTCTTCTTCGTCAGCCTGGAGGACGACCTGGTCGTCCGGCACGCCGGCGACACCGTCCCGCCGTCGCCGCGGATGAACGCGGACGGCCTGGTCACCGACCCGCTGGTCGACTACGCGGTGGAGCACGCCCAGCGGGTCGCCGAGGGCGTCGACCACGAGATCCACCGCAACACCTGGCGGTACAGCGTGGTGATCGAGCAGCAGCGCAAGGCGCTCGCCGAGCGGCGGGAGCGGCTGCTGACCAGCGACATCGCCGCGCTGATGCTGCTGGAGCGGGTGCCGGAGAAGGCCGGCGAGATGGACGAGGACCTGCTCGCCGAGGTCGCCCGGTCGATCGCCCTCTACCACCTGGACCGGCTCTGGGCGGAGCACCTGGCCGAGCTGTCGGAGGTGCGCGAGGGCGTGCACCTGCGGGCGCTGGGCCGCCTCGACCCGCTGGACGAGTTCCACCGCAGCGCCGTCCCGGCGTTCAACGCGCTGATCCCCGAGATCGAGGCGCGCACGATCGCCACCTTCGAGGAGACCGAGTTCGCCGACGGCTGGGAGCCGGACGCGGCGAAGCTGGTCCGGCCGACCGCCACCTGGACCTACCTGGTGCACGACAACCCGTTCGGCTCGGAGCTGGACCGGCTGATCGCCTCGGTGGGCCGGCGGCTCATCTCCGGGTCGCGCTGACCCTGGTCGGAGGGGTCCCTTCCGGGCGCTTACCGTGCCGGAAGGGACCCCTTTGCGCGGTTTCGGAGCTGGTTTGCGAGGGTAGTAGGCCGGGGCTTCGAGTCAGGGAGAGAAGAGCGGATGCGACAGGCAATGGGGCCGGACGAGGACATCGCGTGGCCGTACCCGGAGGTGGCGGAGGCCGCGGCCCGGTGAACGTGGACACGCGGGACCCCATGATCGACACGCTCGGTGTGCTGGAGACGGCCGCTCTGCTGCGCGAACTGACCGCAGGCCTGATCGCGGTCACCGACTTCGACGAGGCGCTGCGCCAGCTGGTCCGGATCGCCGGGGACGCCGTACCCGAGGTGGACAGCTGCGGTTTCACCGCGCTGCGGGCCGGCGAGCCGGCCGGCGTCGCCGCCTCCGACCCGGGCCGGGCGGAGCTGGACGACCTCCGGCACGGGCCGGACACGCCGGCGCTGGCCGCCATCCGGCGGCGGGACATGATCACCGCACCCGACCTCGACCACGAGTCGCGCTGGCCGCTCTGGACCGGGCGCGCCCGTGGGCTGGGCGTGCACGGGGTGATCTCCGCGCCGGTCGACGTGGACGAGCAGGTGATCGGGGCGATCAACCTGTACGCCGGCGCCGCCGAGGCGCTCACCACCCGGCACCAGCTCACCGCGATGCTCCTCGCCGAGCACGCCGGGCTGCTCCTGGCCGCGGTCCGGGACCGGGCGCGGCAGGCGGCCGAGGCCGACCAGCTCGACTCGGCGTTGCTGGCGGAGGGCGTCGTCGGCCAGGCCGTCGGGGTGATCATGACGCAGCGCGGCTGCCCGGCGCCGGAGGCCCTGGAGGTGCTCCGCAGCGCCGCCTCCTCGCTGGACATACCGCTGCGCGAGGTCGCCGAGCGGTTGGTGCTCACGGTCTCCCGCCCCCGGGACAACTGAGCGACATTCGTTTCACCCCCGTTGGGCTCGGGTAGCACCCTGGACTGGTGAGCTGTTCCGAGCCGGGGAGGTACCGATGGAGAGCCGACTGCGGGTGCAGGGGCACCCCATCCAACCGATGCTGGTGACGTTCCCGTTCGGACTCTTCGTCAGCGCCGCCGTCTTCGACCTGGCCGACGTCGCCGGGGGCCCGGCCTTCCTGGGCGAGGTGGGCTACTGGACGGCCGTAGCCGCCCTGGTCGCCGCCGGGCTGGCCACCGTCGCCGGGATGGTGGACCTCTGGGACGTCCGCGCCGACCGGACCCGCCGTACCGCGGTGACCTGCCACCTGGTCAACGCCGCCATGGCGGCGCTGTTCCTGCTGACCTGCCTGATGCGGGCGCACGCGCCGCAGCGCGGCGCGACCGGCGTCGAGCTCGCCACCGAGCTGCTCGCGCTGGCCGTCGGATCGGTCGGCGTGTGGCTGGGCGCCCGGCTGATGCGCCAGTACGACCGGGGCCGGGCCGCCGAGCCGACCGGGTTCGAGGCGCTCGGCGCCGACATCCCCGGCTCCACCGTGGAGATCATCCGCCCCCGCGCCTGAGTTCCCGCGCCGGCGCCGGTGCGTCAGTGGGCGGTGGCGTGGTGGGCGGCGAGGACGTCGGCCCCGAAGTCGCTGGCCGGGCGGCGCAGCACGGTGTGCGCGTGGTTGCCGTCGTCGGTGGTGTTGTCGTACTCGATCAGCAGGTCGTCGCCCTGGATCCGGTAGTAGTGCCGCTGGCCTGGGCGGGTCGGGCCGGCCCAGGCGAAATGCAGCTCCCCACCCTCGAGCCGGCCCGCCTCGCGGGCGGCCAGCTCCGGGGGGAGCCGGTCCAGGTAGAGCGCGACGAGCTGGTCGAGCAGCGCCCGGCCGGTCGCGCGGAGCCGGTCCCGGGGCACCCCGAGCGGGTCGAGCCGGCCGGGGGCGGTGGCCCGCGTGGCGCTGATGATGTCGGCCGGCGCCTCGTCGGCGACGACCGCCGCGGCCCGGCCCGCCGGCCCGAGCGCGTCGAGCAGTTCCCGGGCCAGGTCCTCCTCGGGGCCGAGCGGCCGGGAGACCGGGCGACCGGCATGGCGCACGGTCGCCGGGTTGGCGCCGAGGAACAGCGGGGCGGGGGAGACCTGGTCGTCGACCACGGTCATGCTCACCGACAGGTGGTGCCCCTCGAACCGCCAGCCCCACCGGTCGTCGGCGGCGGGGTCGCCGAAGACCGCCACCCAGTAGTCGCCGCTGTGCCGGCCCCGCCCCCAGCCCTCCGCCCGGTCGAGCACCTCCTCCAGCGCGACGACCGCCATGGCCTGCGCGTAGGCGGCCGGGCTGAGCGCGGTGGCGAGCAGCCGGTGGGTGGCCTTGCGGGCGGCGACGTCCAGGTCGGCGAGGCTCACCCCGGGCCGCGGCCGGGGCCGGTACTCCAGCCACCGCCGGGCCGCCTCGTCGTCGAAGTCGTGCCGGGCGCGCCGCCGGGCCGGCTCGTCGAGCGCCGCCAGCAACGCGCCGGCCGCCGCCCGCATCTGCTCGGGTACGGGATCCTCCACCGCCCTTGTATACCGTCCGTCGGCCCGCTGCGGGTGACGCGTCGGGCAGATCCTGGGGAGTTGCCGTCCGCCGCGGACGGAGAGCGTCCACGATCTCCAGGGGCGGGCGAGCGGGGGGCGGCGACGACGGTGCCGCCTGGTAGCTTGCCGAGCCGGCACGGGAGGCGCGGATGGACGATCGGGTGTACGTCGGCAGGGCGGCGGTGGACGGGGCGACCGACGCCGGCTGGCTGCTCGGTCACTTCAAGCCGCCCGGGGACGTGCGGCACAGCACCGAGGTCGAGGTGAAGTGGGGCGTGCACCCGCCGGGGGAGGCCCGGTCCCGCTGGGCGACGGGCGAGCAGCGTACCGCCCTGCTCGTGCTGATCAGCGGCGCGTTCCGGGTCGAGTTGCCGGACCGCACCGTGGTCCTGCGGGAGACCGGTGACTACGTGGTGTGGGGCCGGGGCGTGGACCACTCCTGGTACGCCGAGCGGGAGTCCGTCGTGCTGACCGTGCGCTGGCCGTCGGTGCCGGGCTACCGGGTGGACCCGCCGATCCTGCGCTGACCGCACCGGATCCGCCCGCGCCGTCCCAGCATCCGGTATACCCTACTAAACCTATAGGCTTTACCGGATAGAGTGACGGGGCACGCACCGCCCCGTACCCGTGAGGACGACCTGCCGATGAGCCTCGCCGACCCGTCCGACCTGCTCGCCGTCGCCGCCCGCTGGACCGACCCGGGCCGCTGGCCGGTGCCGCTGCGCTTCGACCCGACCGAGCGGTGGTACGCGCGGCTCGCCGCCGACGCCGAGCACGAGGTGTGGGCGCTGAGCTGGCTGCCCGGGCAGGGCACCGACCTGCACGACCACGGTGGCTCGTCCGGGGCGTTCCTGGTCGTCGCCGGCACCCTCACCGAGGAGACGGCCAGCGGTGGCCGGCTGCGCCCGCACCGGCTCGCCGCCGGCACCGGGCGGCGGTTCGGCCCGCGCCACGTGCACGTCGTCACCAACCGGGACGACCGGCCCGCGGTCAGCGTGCACGTCTACCGGCCGGCCCTGCGCCGGATGACCCGCTACCGCCTCGTCGCCGGGCAGCTCCTGGTCGCCGAGGTGGCCGAGGCCGGGGTCGCCTGGTGACCCGGCCGCGCCGTACCCGCAAGCCCCGCCCCTGACCTATGGAAGGACGCGACGAATGTCGTTGACCCGGACCCCTACCGAGAGCTGTCCGTCCCCGCCACCCGGCTCCAGGGGCATCGAGGAGATCCTCGCCGCCGCCCGCGCCCGGCTGCGCCGGCTCGACCCCGAGCAGGCCCACCTCGCGGTCCGGGCCGGGGCGCTGCTGGTCGACATCCGCCCGGCCGGGCAGCGCGCCGCGCACGGCAGCGTCCCCGGCTGCCTCGCCGTCGAGCGCAACGTCCTGGAGTGGCGCTTCGACCCGCGCTGCCCGGCCCGGCTGCCCCAGGCCGTCGACTACGACGTGCCGGTGGTGATCATCTGCCAGGAGGGCTACACCTCCTCACTGGCCGCCGCCGCGTTGCAGGACCTCGGCCTGCACCGGGCCACCGACGTGGTCGGCGGGTTCGCCGCCTGGCGGATCGCCGGGCTGCCCACCCTCGGCCCCACCCCGCCGCTCCGACCCTCGTCCGCCGCGCCCCCGGTCACCGCCGGCCGGGCGCCCCGCTGACCGCCACGCCGCACCCGGCGTGGCGGGCGGCGGCTTCAGGTCGTGGCGCGGCGCAAGACGCGCCGAGCTGAGTCGTCGCAGCGTACCGCCAGCTCAGGAGGCTCCATGTCCGTCGTCGCCATCTCCCCGCGTCCGCACCGCACCGGCCGGGCCGGGCCACCGAGGCCGCGTCCCGCGCCGACCCTGACCATCACGCTGGACCTCGGCGCCGGCGCGCTGACGCCCGGCCTGGCCCGCCTGGTCGAACTGCTCGACGAACTCGCCGCGACCGGGGAGGGGGTCGTCCGGGCCGAGGGGCACGGGGCCGGCCGCGCGGTGGTCGGCCTGCTCCGCCCCGCCGAGCCGCCCGCCCCGCCCGGGTCGCCGGCCGAGGGGCCCGACCCGGTACGCATCCTGACCGGCATCCGGACGGTCCGGCAGGGCGACCGGGAGATCCCGCTCACCCGGATCGAGTACGACCTGCTCCTGTTCCTCGCCGAGCACCCCCGGCGGGTGTTCACCCGACTCCAGCTGCTCGCCAACGTCTGGGGCTACGAGCACGCGGTGGCGCGCACCGTGGACGTCCACGTGCGCCGGTTGCGGGCCAAGCTCGGCGCGGACACGCCGCTGGTGACCACCGTGTACGGCGTGGGCTACCGACTCGCCGACGAGGCGCGGATCGTGGTGGACCACGAGGGCTGAGCGGCGCGACGGTGGCGCGGCGTACCCGGGACCGGGTACGCCGCGTTCACGTTCCGGACCCCACACCGCCCACTGTGAACCGGGCGGGGACCCCCCGTACCGGGTCATCTCGCCGCTCTGCTGTAATCATCTGGCCTCGTACGCAGAGCGAGCATTCGGCTCCGATGTGTTCGTCAATTGTCACATTCATGCAACGTAGCCGCCCCTTGACCCTCGCACAGGCGCCGGGAAGCATCGATGAAGCGGTGTCCCGGGCCGTGGGGAGATACCCGGACCAGCCAAGGAGGACCATGTCGGTCAGCCCCGCCTCGTCGCGCGCCGGATGGCATACGTCCCAACCCGCGGTCCCCGGTCGGCCCCCCGGCGGCCAGCGCCGCCCGGCCAACACGGCCACACCCGTGCTCACCGTGACCCTCAACATCCCGCTCGCCTGCGAGGAGTCGCTGACCCCGGCCGCCCGCCGGCTCCTGGAGGCCGCCCGTGAGCTGCTGGAACGCGGCGACGCGGTGATCTCCAGCGGCCCGACCGAGCGGCGCGCCGACCCCGTACCGGCCGGGCGGTCCCCGGGCCGGCCGCTCGCGCCGACCATCCCGACCCTGCACATCCTGGCCGCTTCCCGGTCGGTGCTGCGCGACGGCGAGCCGCTGCCGCTCACCCGGTTGGAGTTCGACCTGCTGCTGCACCTGGTCGCCCACCCCCGCCGGGTGTTCACCCGGCTGCAACTGCTCAACGCCGTCTGGGGGTACGAGCACGCCGGCGTCCGCACCGTCGACGTGCACGTCCGCCGGCTGCGCGGCAAGGTGGGTGTGGACGTCCCCCTGGTCACCACCGTCTACGGCGTCGGCTACCGGCTCGCCGACGACGCCCGCGTCACCATCGACCGCACCGGCTGACCGCCGCTCCAGCCACCCCTCGCCGAGTCCCGACCGGACGGAGCCCCGACCGCCCGGCCGATCATGTGGTGGCCCGCCCGACCCGCCGGGCAGGATGGGCGGATGCACGTCCGTCCGATCACGCCCGAGCGCCTCGTCACGGAACTGGCCGACCGGCTCGCCGGCACCGCCGCGCCCGGCCGGCTGCGGGTGGCCGTCGACGGGCCGCCGGCCGCGCAGCCGGACGCCCTCGCCGCCGCCCTGGTCGACCCGCTGCGCGCCGCCGGCCGCCCGGTGCTGCACGTCCGCGCGACGGACTTCCTCCGCCCGGCGTCGGTGCGCCTGGAGCACGGCCGGACCAACCCGGACGCCTACTACGAGGGCTGGCTCGACGAGGCGGGGCTGCGCCGGGAGGTGCTCGACCCGGCCGGCCCCGACGGCTCGGGCCGGCTGCTGCCGTCGCTCTGGGACGCCGCCACCGACCGGGCCAGCCGGGCCGGCTACCTCGAGCTGCCGCCCGGCGGCGTGGTGCTGGTCAGCGGCGCCCTGCTGCTCGGCGGGGGCCTGCCGTTCGACGTCACCGTGCACCTGGTGCTCTCCCCGGCCGCGCTGGACCGGCGTACCGACCCGGAGCAGCGGTGGACCCTGCCGGCCTTCGCCCGGTACGCCGACGAGGTCGCACCGGCCTCCTTCGCCGACGTGGTGGTCCGGGCCGACGACCCCCGCCACCCGGCCCTGGTCGAGGTCGGCTGACCGCTGCCGACGGTCCGGGCGGCCGGACCCCGATGTCTTCACGTACCGGACGGGCGGCGCGGGCGGTCGTATTCCCGGCGTCCGGGCGATGGTCGGGACGGACCGGGACAGACCGCCGGCGCAGGTGGGCACGAACGGCGGGAAAGAACCCGCGGATCTCCGGTTTGGCCGGGCGAACACCCGGGTAATCGCCCGGCTCACAGAGCACGGGTGATCTCACCCGCGCATCCCATCGGACCACGTCCGGGGCGCTCGCGCCCCGGACCGGCATGAGGCCCAGGAAAGGCAGGCAGCGATGCTCGTCGACGACAAGGTAGCCACGGGCCGCTCCCAGGCGGAGGTCGACCGGATCCGGCAGTCCCTGCAGTCGCGGTACGACGAGCTGACCGCGGAGTACGAGCAGGCCGTGCAGCAGAGCCAGGTGCTGCGCTTGGTGGAGATCGGCGACACCGCCGGCGACGACCAGGCCGACAGCGGCACCAAGACGGCCGAGCGGGACACCGCGCAGTCCCTGCTGCGCACCATCCTGGACCGGCGCGCCCAGTTCGAGCACGCGCTCACCCGGCTGGAGGAGGGCACGTACGGCTTCTGTGAGGGCTGCTCCGCGCCGATCCCCGTGGAGCGGCTGGAGATCTTCCCGTCCGCCACCTCCTGTGTGTCCTGCAAGCAGACCCGGGAGCGGCGGGCGGCCTGAGCGTCGCCGGGTTGCCGGTCGGTCCCGGACGCGGTGGACTCGCCAGATGGGTGACATCAAGGTGGGCACCGCCTCCTGGACCGACCGGACCCTGCTCGACTCCGGCTGGTACCCGCAGACCGCGGACACCCCGGAGAAGCGGCTGGCGTACTACGCGCGCCAGTTCCCGCTGGTCGAGGTGGACGCCACCTACTACTCGCCGCCGGCCGAACGGACCGCGCGGCTGTGGGTGGACCGCACCCCGGCCGGTTTCACCTTCAACGTCAAGGCGTTCAGCCTGCTGACCGGCCACCCGACCCGGGTCGGCGCGCTCTACAAGGACCTGCGCCCGGAGACGGAGAAGAAGAACCTCTACCCGGACGACCTGCCGCCGCAGGCGTACGAGGAGGTCTGGACCCGGTTCCTGTCCGCCCTCGACCCGCTGGTCGAGGCGGGCAAGCTGGGCGCGATCCTGTTCCAGTTCCCGCCCTGGTTCACCATCAAGCGGGACAACAAGCAGTACCTGCTCGAGGTGGCGAAGCGGTGTGACCCGCTGCGCCCGGTCTTCGAGTTCCGGCACGCCTCCTGGTTCGACGGCGACAACGCCGAGGAGACGCTGGCCTTCCTGCGCAAACACGAGCTGCCGTTCGTCTGCGTCGACATGCCGCAGGGGCACCGGTCGTCCGTACCCCCGGTGCTGGCGGCCACCGCGGACGTCGCGGTGGTCCGCTTCCACGGGCACAGCGACAAGTGGACCAGCACGGACATCCACGAGAAGTTCGGCTACGACTACTCCGACCGGGAACTGCGCGACTGGGCGCCGAAGCTGCGCGAACTGGCCGGCGAGGCGGAGCAGACCCACGTCCTCATGAACAACTGCTACCGCGACTACGCCCAGCGCAACGGCCAGCGGCTGCGGGAGTTCCTCGGCGCGGGCTGACGGCGCGGATTCACCCGCACCGGGTGAGGCCGGCTCACCCTGCCCCCGGCGAATCTGGACGGTGTGTGCGGTCCGTCGACCGACGCGACCGCGAGGCCGACAGGAGGTGGGCCATGACGGTGCGGGTCGTAGCGGATCGACGCCGCGGCGGGGTGCTGCACGTGGTCGGGCAGTCCGACCCTCCCCGGCGCAGCGAGCGGCCCGGTCGGTTCAGCCCGACCCGGCTCTGGCGGGGGCCCAGTGGGCCGCCGCGACGCACCGACGACCGACGCTGGGAAACCGACTCACGGGGGTGGGCAGATGGCTGAGCAGTTGAGTTCCGCGGTGGAAGCCTCGGTGGAGAAGACAAACCTGATCCTCAAGGACATCGAGCAGGCGTTCGGCTGGCCGAAGTCGCAGCGCAACCAGTCCTACTGCGCCCTGCGCACGGTGCTGCACCTGCTGCGCGACCGGATGCCGGTGCAGGAGAGCGTGGAGTTCTCCGCGCAGTTGCCGCTGCTGCTGCGGGGGATCTACTTCGACGGCTGGAAGCCGATGGACGTGCCGGTGAAGCTGAGCCGGGACGACTTCCTGCTCGAGGTGCGGCAACGCTTCCCGTACGACGTCGACGCCAGCATGCACCGCGTGGTGCAGGTGGTCCTGGACGCCCTGAGCCGGCACGTCACTCGGGGCGCGTGGGGGGATGTGAAGGACAACATGCCCCAGGACCTGGTGAACGTCTTTCCCTGACCGCAGGCCCCGACCGGCCCGCCCCGCCACCGGTGGAGCGGGCCGTCCACGTCAGCCCGGCGGCGGCCCCGCCGGGTCGCGGTCATCCGCCGGCGGGACCCGGCTCACCCGGAGCCCGGCCCGCCGGGCCAGCCCGGCGAAGACCACCGCGTCGACGACCGCCGCGCCGCCGGGGTCGTTGTTGAAGTAGACGTACGCCGGCTCGTCGGCGGCGTAGGTGGCGGCCAGCCGGCGTACCCAGGTGCCCAGCGCCGTCCGGCCGTAGCGCGGCCACGGCCGGGCCCGCCCCTCGTGCATCCGCAGGTAGCCGAAGTCGGTGGTCCGCCACAGCGGGGCGACCGGCCGGCTGAGCCGGTCCGCCCAGACCAGCGCGGCGCGGCGGCGCTCCAGAACCCGGCGCAGCTCGTCGGTCCACCAGGAGGGGTGCCGGGGCTCGACGGCCACCCGCACCTCGGCGGGGAAGAGCCGCAGCGTCGCGTCCAGCGCGTCCGGGTCGGCCCGCAGGTTCGGTGGAAGCTGCACCAGCACCGGCCCGAGCCGGTCGCCCAGCCCGGTCGCCCGGTCGAAGAACCGGGCCACCGGTTCGGCCGGGTCCCGCAGCCGCTTGATGTGGGTGAGGTAGCGGCTCATCTTCACCGCCACGCAGAAGTCGTCCGGGGTCCGGTCCCGCCAGGCGACGAAGGTGTCCCGCTCGGGCAGCCGGTAGAAGGCGTTGTTCACCTCCACCGTGGCGAAGCGCGCGGCGAAGTGCTCCAGCCAGAGCCGCTGCGGCAGCTTCGCCGGGTAGAAGCGCTCCCGCCAGTCCCGGTACTGCCAGCCGGAGGTGCCGACCAGGATCACCGCCCCCACCTCCCTCCCGTCATCCTGGCACCAGGGGAGCCGGTCCGCCGGGCGCGTGGACGGCAGGGCCGGCGAACCGTCCCTTTCGCCGGGCCCCGACGTCTACGGTGTGGTTAGAGAAGATCGCACGTGGGGTACCACCCGCAGCACGGACCCCGACGTACGACGGGGCGGCACACCCGAGGGAGCACCCATGCCACTCAACGACGACGACATGCAGAGCACCGGCGGCGGCCCCGAGGGCCTCGCCGACGGTGGCGCGAACCCGGGCCAGCAGGACGGTGGAGCCGACGGCGGCGCGGACCGGGGCGCGGAGCGCGGCGTGGACCTTGGTGCCGACCGTGGCGCGGAGGGTCCCGCCGACGGCGGCGCGACCCCGGGCATGCAGGACGGTGGTGCCGACGGCGGTGCCGAGGGCCCCGCCGACGGTGGGGCGACGCCGGGCCAGCGTGACGGCGGCGCCGACGGCAGCGCCTGAGGTCCGGCATGACGCACCTCGACCCGCCGGGCGGCCACGGCCGTCCGGCGGTTCCGTCTTCCGCGATCGACGCCCTCGCCCGCTGCGTGGCGGTCGAGCCGGCCAAGTTCGCGGCCGACCACTGGGGGCGCAGCCCGCTGCTGTCCCGCGCCGCCGAGCTGCCCAACCGGGCCGGCTTCACCGACCTGCTCAGCCCCGCCGACGCCGACGAGCTGCTCAGCCGGCGCGGGCTGCGTACCCCGTTCCTGCGGGTGGCGAAGGACGGCGACCTGGTGCCGGCGGCGCGGTACACCGGCGGTGGCGGCGCCGGCGCCGAGATCGGCGACCAGGTCCTCGACGAGAAGGTCCTCCAGCTGTACGCCGACGGCGCGACCCTGGTCCTGCAGGGCCTGCACCGGATCTGGCCCGCGCTGGTCGACTTCGCCCGTGACCTGGGCACCGCCCTGGCCCAGCCGTTGCAGGTCAACGCCTACCTGACCCCGGCCGGCAGCCAGGGGTTCGCCACCCACTACGACACCCACGACGTCTTCGTGCTCCAGGTCGACGGCCGCAAGCATTGGCGGATCCATCCGCCCGTGCTGCCCGACCCGCTCGAGAAGCAGCCCTGGGGCGGCCGGGCCGACGAGGTGGCGGCCACCGCCGAGGGGAAGCCCGCGCTGGAGGTGGTGCTCGAACCGGGCGACGCGCTCTACCTGCCGCGGGGCTGGCTGCACAGCGCGCAGGCCCAGGAGTCGAGCTCGCTGCACCTGACCGTGGGCATCCGCGCGCTGACCCGGTACGCCCTGGTCGAGGAGTTGCTGGCGCTCGCCGCCGAGGACCCCCGGCTGCGCGCGGGGCTGCCCTTCGGCGTCGACCTCGCCGATCCCGACGCCATCGAGCCCGAGCTGACCGAGACGGTGGAGGCGCTGCGCGACTGGCTGCTGCGGGCCGACCCGGCCGCGGTGGCCGCCCGGCTGCGCGGGCGGGCCTGGCCGGCCGCCCGGCCCGCGCCGATCCGCCCGCTGGCCCAGGCCGCCGCCGTCGCCGCACTCGACCCGGACAGCCGGGTCGCGGCCCGCGCCGGGCTGCGCTGGCAGCTCGACCCGACCGACGACGGCCGGGTGGCGCTGCGCCTCTTCGACCGCACCATCACGCTGCCCGGCACCTGCGAGCCGGCGCTGCGGGCCGTGCTCACCGGCGAGGTCACCCGGGTCGGTGACCTGCCCGGCCTGGACGACGACGCCGACCGCCTCGTGCTGGCCCGCCGCCTGCTCAAGGAGGCCGTCCTCACCCCCGCCTGAGCGTGTCGGACCGGAGGTGACGTGGATGCAGGTGGCGGTGTGCGGGCCGGCGCGGGCCACCCCTACCGAGCTGGCGCACGCCCGGCGGGTGGGGGAGTTGCTGGCCGAACGCGGGGTCACCGTGCTCTGCGGCGGGGGCGGCGGAGTGATGGCCGCCGTCGCCGCCGGCGCCCGCGCCCGCGGTGGCCTGGTCATCGCGGTACGCCCCGACGACGGCACCGACCCCGGTACCGTCGACGTCTCCGCGTACCTGGTCACCAACATGGGGCAGGCCCGCAACGCGATCCTGGTGTGGAGCGCGGACGCGGTGATCGCCGTGGGCGCGTCCTGGGGGACGCTCAGCGAGGTGGCCCTGGGCCTGCGCCGGGGCGGCATCCCGGTCGTCGTGCTCGGCGGCTGGCGGATCGTCGACGCCCACGGCGAGCCGGTCCCCGGCCCGATCCACGTCGACACCCCGGAGGCGGCGGTCCGCGCCGCCGGCGCCTCGCCCGACGTGGCCGGCAACTGAGCCTGGCCGGTCACGGTCGGTAAGGTCCATGGAGGCAGAACCATCCGTGAGCGATATGTCTCAGAGTCATAAATATGTCGCTGAGACATATCGCCTGAAGCACCGACCCACCGAGCCGGCGGATCGGCGTCAGGCGGCCGGTGAGACCGCCGGCTCCGGCGCCGGACGGTCCGACCGGGACCGGGTCAGCAGCAGCGGCCCGACCGTCAGCGCCAGGCAGGCCACCGCCATCACCAGCAGCGCCGGGGTCAGCCCCAGCAACGCCACCGACCAGCCGCCCAGCAGCGCCCCCAGCGGCAGGCCGAGGAACGCCACCGACCCGGAGATGCCCAGCACCCGGGTCTGCAACGACTCCGGCACCCGCTCGTAGAGGGCCGCGCCGAGCAGCGGGTTCACCGCCGCGATGGCGATGCCGGACAGGAACGTCACGGTGAGCACCACGGCGACCCGGTCGCTGAGGGCGAGCGCCAGCAGCCGGGGCGCCCCGCTGAGCGTCAGGCCGAGGGCGAAGGTGAGCCGGCGGGGCAGCCGCGGGCCGGCCAGCGTGAACAGCAGGTTCCCCAGCAGCGCGCCGCCGGAGAACACCCCCAGCACCAGGCCGAAGCCCGCCGGGTCGCCGAGCACCCGGTCGACCCAGAGCGGGATCCAGACCGCGACGCTGGCGTTGGCGAACATGTTCGACGCCGACACCACCACCAGCATGGTCAGCAGCACCCGGTCGGTACGCAGGTAGCCGAAGCCGCCGCGTAGCGCGCGCAGGTAGCTCTCCCGGGGGGCCGGCCGGGCCGGGGCGGGCGGCCGGACCAGCAGGCCGATCAGCAGCGCGCAGGCCGCGAACGTGGCCGCGTCGAGCCAGATCGCCCGGGTCACCCCGACCCAGTCAATGAGCAGCCCGCCGAGCACCGCGCCGAACAGCGTCATGCCCCGGGTCAGCCCGTCGTAGGCGGAGGTGAGCCGGATCAGCGGCACCCCGGCCCGCTCGGCGGCCGGCTTGAACAGCACGTGTTTCACCCGGTCGCCGATGCCGCGCAGCCCGCCGGCCACGGCGACCAGCGCCAGCAATGCCCCGAACCCGAGCCAGGGGGCCAGCGCCACCACCGCCATCGCCGCCGCGCTGGCCGCGTCCACGGTGACCGCCGTGCGGCGCACCCCGAACCGGTCCGCCCACGGGGTCGCGAGCGCGCTGGAGAGCATGTACGGCAGCGTCTCGGCCGCCGCGACCAGGCCCATCCGGGTCGGGCTGCCGGTGGTCTCCAGCACCAGCCAGGGGATGGCCACCACCGAGATCCGGGTGCCGAGGTTGGACAGCAGGTCGGCGCCGACCAGGGTGTACAGTTCCCGGCGCGGGGTCACGCCGAGCTGCCGATCACCGTGCCCACCGACTCCGCGTCGGTCGGGTGGGCGGCCGCGTACCGGGCGCGCAGGGCACGCTTGTCCACCTTGGCCGAGCGGTTGAGCGGCAGCGCGTCGACGAACTCCACCGCGCCGGGCGCCCAGGTCTCGCTCAGCTCCCGGGTCACCAGCGCGATCAGCTCGTCGCCGGTCACCGCCGCCCCCGGCGCCGGCACCACGTACGCGTACGGCAGCTCCCCGGCGACCGGGTCCGGCACGCCGATCACCGCGGCGGCGCGTATCTCGGGGTGGGCGGCGAGCACGTCCTCGATCGGGCGGGAGTAGATCGGCCAGCTGCGCTGCCGGGTGAGGATCCGGTCCTGGAGCCGGTCGACCAGGTAGAGGTAGCCGTCGTCGTCCAGGTGGCCGATGTCGCGGGTGCGTACCCAGCCGTCGACCAGCGTCTCGGCGGTCAGCTCCGGCTGGCCGTGGTAGCCGGCGAAGCTGAGCTTCGTGCGCACCCACACCTCGCCGTCCTGGCCCGCCGGGAGCACCCGGCCCTCGGCGTCGCGGATCTCCACCGCCACGTCCCCGTACGGCCGGCCGCAGGAGCGCAGCCGCTCCGGGTGCTCCGGGTCGTCGGTCAACCCGGGCAGCGCGCAGATCACCACCGCCTCGCTGAGCCCGTACACGATGCGCAGGCACGGGCCGAAGCGGGCGATCGCCTGCCGCAGCCGGGCCGGCGCGGCGGGCCCGGCGCCCACGTTGAACATGAACATGGCGGAGAAGTCGGCCCCCGGCAGGGTCGGGTGGTCGAGCACCTCGTAGAGCATCGGCGGGGTGACGAAGGTCGAGGTGAGCCGCTCGGCGTCCACGGTCCGGATGAACGCCTCCGGGTCCCAGCGCTCGCGCAGGAACAGCACCCCGCCGGTGAACAGGTTGAACAGGGTGGTGATCTGGCCGCTGGCCAGCCACATCGGCGAGTGCGACAGGTGCCGCAGCAGCGGGAAGCCGGCCGCCCGGAAGTCCGCGGCCAGGGTGAGGATCTGCTGGTAGAAGCTCTCCCGGTGGTGCACCAGCTTGGGGGTGCCGGTGGTGCCGCTGGTCTGCAGGAACGACTCCGGGGTGGGCACGTCGGCGGGCAGGTCCGCCGCCGCGTCCAGGGCGGCGGTGAGGTCCGGTCCCGCGCCGCCGGGGCCCAGGCAGAGCACCGGTACGCCGGACAGCCCGGCCGCGATCTCCGGCCCGAGCGAGTCGCCGTCGCGGGCGTCGTAGACGAAGGCGTCCGGGCGCGCGAGAGCGACGAACTCGTCGACCTCCCGCCGGGAGGTGACCGGGGCGACCCACATGGTGCGGCAGCCGAGCAGGTGCAGGGCGAGTTGGAGCAGCGGGCCCTGGACCGCGTTGCCGAGCATCACCAGCACCCCGTCGCCGGGGCGTACGCCGTGCCGCAGCAGCACGCCGGCCAGCCCGCGCACCTCGGCGGCGACCTCGCGGTAGGTCAGCCGGCGGCCCCCGCCCACCAGCGCCTCGCGGTCGCCGAAACCGGCGAACAGCTCCAGCGCCCGCTGCACGTAGGACGTCGGTCGGTCGGCGCCGTCAGTCATGGCAGAGCCCCCATCGTGAGCCGCGGGCGGCCCGCGGGGGATCCGCCCGCGCAGGCCGCCGAGAACAGCGTCCGGGCAGGTGGGAGCCGGGACGCGACGACAGGTGCCAGGGTCGGCGACCGCACCGCCGCCGGTTCGAGGGTAGGCACCTCGGGTCCGGACAGGACAGACCCGAACGGTGGCCGCCGGCACCCCGAGGACATTTGATCATGTCGATAGGGTTGATTGACGCTCGTCTTGGCGGGCGGCTAGTTTCCGGTCCATCGCCCGGGCATCGTTGTCGATCCGACCGTGCCCGGGGCTGCCGACGATGGAGGATCAATGCCGACCCCGAAGAGATGGCACGTCATAGCTTCCGCCGCCACGCTGCTGATCGCCGGCACCCCGGCCGTCACCGCGAGCGCCGGCCCGGCCGACCCCGACAGCGCCCTGCGCGGACGCAGCGAATGGGCGGCGAGCTGGGCCGCGGCGGTGACCCGTGGCAACACCGTGGGCCTGACCAACACCGGCCTGAACAACCAGAGCATCCGGATGACCGTGCAGACCACCGTCGGCGGCGACCGGCTCCGGGTCCGGCTGACCAACCTCTACGGCGAGCAGGCCGTGAAGGTCGGCCACGCCACCGTCGCCCGGCCGAACGCCGCGACCGAGGACCGCTCCGACATCGACCCGGCCACCCTGCGGGAGCTGACCTTCCAGGGCGCCGCCTCGGCCACCATCAACAAGGGCGCGGAGTTGCTCAGCGACCCGCTGGACTTCCCGGTCGACGAGCAGGAGGACCTGGTCGTCACCCTGTACTTCCCGGTGCTCACCGGGCCGGTGTCGTTCCACGGCCAGTCTCGGGTCACCAACTTCATCGGCGCCACCGACCTCACCACCGCCGCCGGCGGCGCGGGCTTCACCATCAAGCCGAACTGCTGCTGGATGTTCCTCTCCGGCATCGACGTGGAGCGGCGGATGAGCCCCGGCGCCGTGGTCGTCCTCGGCGACTCCATCGGCGACGGCAACGGCAGCACCGTCAACGAGGACCGGCGCTGGCCCGACCTGCTCGCCGAGCGGCTCATCGACGCCCGGCCCGAGGTCCGCACCCCCGGGGTGCTGAACCTGAGCCTCTCCGGCAACCGGCTCAACCACGAGGGCACCGAGCCCGGCGCGGGCGGCTTCCCGGGCTACTACGAACTCGGCCCGAACGCCCTGGCCCGGCTCAACGAGGACGTCTTCCCGCAGACCGGGGTGCGCACCGTCATCACCCACCTGGGCATCAACGACATCTGGATGAACGGCGACAGCGCGGAGAGCATCATCGCCACCCTGCGCCAGATCAACCAGCAGGCCAGGGAGCGCGGGCTGACCAGCCTGGTCGGCACCATCACCCCGTACGAGGGCAACGGCGGCCCCGGGGTGTGGACCGAGGAGAAGGAGGCCACCCGGCAGGCGGTGAACGCCTGGCTGCGCGGGGCGGGCGTGGCGGAGTTCGACGGCGTGCTCGACTTCGACGCGGTGCTGCGCGACCCGGCGCACCCGAGCCGGCTGCTGCCGGCGTACGACGCCGGCGACCACATCCACCCGAACGACAGCGGCGCGCAGGCCATGGCGGACGCCGTACCGCTGCGGCTGCTGGGCCTGTGACACCAGCCGGGGGGCGGCGTCGGCACCACGCCGGCCCCCGCCGCTCATCCATTCCTGGGGAGGACCGACCGCCGTGGACGTCGACGAGATCCTGACCGGCCTGTACAGCGAGCAGGGCCGGCAGAACCCCTATCCCTGGTACGCGGCCCTGCACGAGCGCGGGCCGATCAGCGCCATCCCGACCCGGGCCGAGCACAGCACCGTCACCGCCGTCGCCGGCGGGTACGACCTGGTCGACCAGGTGCTGCGCGACCCGGAGTGGTACAAGGGCTTCCCGCCGGGCTGGGAGCAGCAGGAGATCCTGCGCACCTTCCTCACCTCGATGATGTTCACCAACCCGCCCGACCACACCCGGATGCGGGCGGTCTTCGCGAAGACCTTCACCCCGCGCCGGCTCGGCGCGCTGGAGCCGGTGATCGCCCGGGTCGTCGAGGAACGCCTGGACCGGATGGCCGAGGCCGGCGCCGGCGGCGCCGAGGTGGACTTCGTGGCCGACTTCGCGTACCCGGTGCCGGCGCTGGTGATGGCCGAGTTCATCGGCCTGCCGGAGGCGGACCTGCCCTGGTACCGGCAGCGGGTGGACTGGATCGACGAGTACATGGATGTCGCCGGCAAGACCCCGGAACGGCTGGCCCGCGCCAACCAGGCCGCCGAGGAGCTGCGCGTCTACTACCGGAACCTGATCGCCCACCGGCGGCGGCAGCCCGGCGAGGACCTGATCAGCGGGCTGGTCGAGGTGCTGGACGCCGGCGGGGTGGAGCTCACCGAGGGGGAGCTGATCAGCAACCTGATCGTGCTCTTCAACGCCAGCTTCGTCACCACCGTCTACATGTTCAGCAACGGCCTGCCGCTGCTGCTGGCCCACCCCGAGGTGGTCACCGGGCTGCCCGGCGACGACCCGCTGGCCCGGGGCTGCGTGGACGAGATCCTGCGGATGGAGAGCCCGGTGCACTTCCTGGCCCGCTCCGCGCCGCGCGACACCGAGCTGGGCGGCGTGCCGGTCCGGGCGGACGAGAACGTGCTGCTGCTGATCGCCGCGGCCAACCGCGACCCGGCCCGCTTCCCTGACCCGGACCGGTTCGACCCGTACCGGGACGGCCCGCCGTCGCTCGCCTTCGGCGTGGGGCTGCACTTCTGCCTCGGCTCGGCGGTGTCCAAGCTGGAGGGGCGGCTCGCCCTGCCCCGGCTCTTCGCCCGCTTCCCCCGGCTGGCCGTCACCCAGCCCTTCACGTACAGCGGCAGCCTCTTCCTGCGCGGCATCGACAAGCTCTTCGTCACCACCGGCAGCTAGGAGACGACCATGGCCCTCGACCCGCAGGTGGTCGCGTGGCGGGCCGCGCGCGCGGCCGCCGGCACCGCACCGCTCTACACCCAGACCCTGGCCGAGGCCCGCGCCGCCGACCTCGCCGCGATCCGCGCCGGCTCCGGCGCGGTCGAGCCCGTCCACGAGGTACGCGACACGCAGGTCCCCGGCCCGGACGGGCCCCTGCCGGTGCGGATCCACCGGTCGGCCGGGGACGGCCCGCTGCCCACCCTGGTCTACTTCTTCGGCGGTGGCTGGACCCTCGGCAGCGTGGACACCGCCGACGGGATCTGCCGCCGGCTGGTCAACGCCACCGGCTGCCAGACCGTGACCGTCGGCTACCGGCTGGCCCCCGAGCACCGCTTCCCGGCCGCCGTGGACGACTGCTACTCGGCGCTGCGCTGGCTGGCCGCGCACGCCGACGAGGTCGGTGCCGACCCGGAGCGGCTCGCCGTCGGCGGGGACAGCGCCGGTGGCAACCTGGCCGCCGCGGTCACCCTGCTGGCCCGCGCCGACGGCGGCCCCCGGCTCGTCGCCCAGCTGCTGGTCTACCCGAACACCGACCAGCGGCCCGGTCGCTTCGACGACTCCAGCTCGGCGCGTCTGGCGCCGCGCAGCGACCTGGAGCCGTCGCCGGCCGACGAGGACCCGCTGCTGTTCAACCGGCACTCCGTCGCCTGGTACCGGCAGCACTACCTGGCCGACCCGGCCGACGCGGCCCACCCGCTGGCCTCGCCGCTGCTCGCCGAGGACCTCGCCGGGCTGCCCCCGGCGCTGGTGATCACCGCCGAGCACGACCCGCTGCGCGACGAGGGGGAGCGGTACGCGGCCCGGCTCCGCGACGCCGGCGTCCCCACCGAGGCGACCCGCTACGAGGGGATGATCCACGGCTTCTTCGCCATGCCCGGCGTGTTCGACGCCGGGCGGCGGGCCCAGGAGCAGGCCGCCGCCTTCCTGCGCGACCGGTTCGGGCTGACCGCCGCGGGCGTCGCCGGCCCGGCGGCGGACGGGGCGACGCATGGCTGATCCCGCGGTGACCGTGGCTCCGGACCTGCCCGGCGCTCCGGCCGCGTCCGGCGAGCCGCCCGCCGGTGGCACCGACACGGCCGTGCCGTCCGGCGGTCCGGCCGCGGACGCTCCGGTGCCGGTCGCCGGCAGCGGCTCCGCCGGGACGTTCGTCCCGCCCGCCGGCCTGGCCGACTTCGCCGAGCTGGCCCGGGCGGTGCTGCCGCCCGACGTCTGGGACTTCGTCGAGGGTGGCAGCGGCGCGGAGACGACCCTCGCCGCCAACCGGGCCGCCCTGGACCGGGTGGCGGTGCTTCCCCGGGTGCTGACCGGGCTGGACACCCCGCGTACCGAGGCGGCGCTGCCCGGCGGGACGTCCGCGCTGCCGGCCGCGGTCGCGCCGATGGCGTACCAGAAACTGCTGCATCCCGAGGGTGAGGTGGCCCTGGCCGCCGCCGCCCGGGCGGCCGGGGTGCCGTACGTGGCCAGCACCGTGGCGAGCGCGCCGCTGGAGGAGGTCGCCGCGGTCGGCGGCACGGTGTGGTTCCAGCTCTACTGGCTGCGCGACCGGGTGATGGTCGCCGATCTGGTGGACCGGGCGCGGGCCGCCGGCTGCACGGCGCTGATGGTCACCGTGGACGTGCCGGTCCTCGGCCGGCGGCTGCGCGACGTGCGCAACGGGTTCGCCCTGCCGCCGCAGGTCACCGCGGCCAACCTGGCCGGTGGCCGCGACGACCTGGCCCACCAGGGCACCCCTGGACGGTCCGCCGTGGCCGCGCACACCGGCGCCGTCTTCCACCCCGCGATGAGCTGGGCGGACCTGGCCTGGCTGCGCGAGCGTACGCCGCTGCCGCTGGTGGTGAAGGGGGTCCTCGACCCGCGCGACGCGGTGCGCGCGGCGGAGACCGGGGCGGACGCCGTGGTGGTCTCCAACCACGGCGGGCGGCAGCTCGACGGCGCGCCGGCGTCGGCGACCGTGCTGCCCGAGGTGGTGGCGGCCGTGGGGGAGCGGTGCGCCGTGCTCTTCGACGGCGGGGTCCGCAGCGGCACCGACGTGCTGCGCGCGCTCGCCCTCGGCGCCACCGGCGTGCTGGTCGGCCGGCCCCTGCTCTGGGCCCTGGCGGCCGGTGGCCGGGCCGGCGCCGAGGCGGCCCTGGCGCTGCTCGCCGCCGAGCTGCGTGACGCGCTCACCCTCGCCGGCTGCGCCGACCCGGCCGCGGCGCGGCAGCTGCGCACGCTGATCGGAGGCTGACCGTGGAACCGGTGGACCTGACCGTGGCGGCCCTGCACGCCAGTGTCGACGACCCCGCGCTCAACTCGATGAACTTCCTCAACGAGGTGGCGCAGCACTACCCGGACGCCGTCTCGCTCGCCGCCGGCCGGCCGTACGAGGAGTTCTTCGACGCGGGCGTGCTGCACACGTATCTGGACACCTTCCGCCGGCACCTCGCCGACGACCTCGGGCTCAGCCCGGTCCAGGTGGACCGGACCCTGCTCCAGTACGGCCGGACCAAGGGTGTGGTGCACCACCTGATCGCCCGCAACCTCGCGGTGGACGAGGGGATCACCGTCGACCCGGAGACGATCGTGGTGACCGTCGGCTGCCAGGAGGCGATGTTCCTGGTGCTGCGGGCGTTGCGGGCCGGGCCGCGGGACGTGCTGCTCGCCGTCGCCCCCACGTACGTGGGGCTGACCGGGGCCGCCCGCCTGGTCGACCTGCCGGTCCGCCCGGTCACCGGCGGCCCGGACGGGATCGACCTGGCCGACCTGCGGGAGCAGCTGCGCCGGGCCCGGGCCGAGGGCCTGCGCCCACGCGCCTGCTACGTGATGCCGGACTTCGCCAACCCGTCCGGCGTCAGCATGGACCTGGCGCAGCGGCGCCGGCTGCTCGACCTCGCCGCCGAGGAGGAGCTGCTGCTGCTCGAGGACAACCCGTACGGCCTGTTCCCGGCCGGTACCGCCGGGCGGCTGCCCACCCTGAAGGCGCTGGACACCCGGCGCCGGGTGGTCTACCTCGGCTCGTTCGCCAAGACCGTGCTGCCCGGCGCCCGGGTCGGGTACGTCGTCGCCGACCAGCGGGTGGCCGCCTCGGACGGGACGGTCGGGCCGCTCGCCGACCAGCTCGCCAAGATCAAGAGCATGGTCACCGTGAACACCTCGCCGATCGCGCAGGCGGTGGTCGGCGGGGCGTTGCTGGCCCACGACTGCTCGCTGGTCGCGGCCACCGTGCGGGAGCGGGCCGCGTACGCGCGCAACCTGCGCCACATGGTGGACGGCCTGGCCCGCCGCTTCCCGGCCGGCGGCCCGGTGCGGTGGAACGTCCCGGCCGGCGGCTTCTTCGTGGTGGTCACCGTGCCGTTCGGGGTGGACGACTCGTTGCTGCACCGTTCCGCCCGCGAGTACGGGGTGCTCTGGACCCCGATGGCGCACTTCTACGACGACGGCGCGACGGTGAACGCCCTGCGGTTGTCGGTCAGCGCGGTGACCCCGGACCAGATCGACCTCGGGCTGGACCGGCTCGCCGCGCTGGTCACCGACGAGCTGGCGGAGCCGGCCGGCAGCGTGATCAGTGGCGGTGCGGCCCGCTGATCTCGCCGGACCCCCGGGGGATCAGCCGGGTTGCCACGAGGTGCGTACGGGGTCGCCACTGCTCGCCGTCCAGCCGCCGGAAGATCAGTGACGCGGCGACCCGACCCATCTCGGACGGGTCCTGGGCGATCACCGTGACCGCCGGTTGCAGCAGGTCGGCCAGGGGAAAGTCGTCGAAACCGACGAGGGCCACGTCGTGCTGCCGGCCGAGTTCCTGCAGGGCGCGGATGGCCCCGATGGTGACCATGTTCTGCGAGGTGAACAGCGCGGTCGGGGCCCGGTCGTCGCGCAGCAGCCGCCGGACCGCCTCCACCGAGTCCCGCTCGGTGTGCAGGTCGTGCACCATCGTGGCCGGCCGGATGCCGTGGTCGCTCAGCGCCTCCTTGAAGCCCTGCGCGCGTTGCCGGGCCGTGGCGATGGTCTGCAGGTCGCCCAGGTACGCGATGTCCCGGTGCCCGTGGGCGACCAGGTGGTGCGCCGCCGTGGCGGCGCCGTGGTGGTTGTCGGAGAGGACCGCGTCGACCGCCAGGCCGACCGGTGGCCGGTCGACGAACACGGCCGGCGTGCCGGCGGCGATCTCCCCGGCCAGGTAGCTCTGGTCGTCGCTGGCCGGCACCACGACCAGGGCGTCGGCCTGCCGCATGGTGAAGGCGTGCACCAGTTCCCGTTCCCGGTCCGGGCTCTCGTCGACGCTGCCCGCGAAGATCAACACTCCCCGGTCCCGGGCGGCGTCCTCGAGGGCCCGGTGCAGGGCGGCCGAGAAGGGGTTGGCCAGGTCCTCGAGGATCGCCGCGATCGCGGCGCTGCGGCCGTTGGACCGCCGGAGGCTGCTCGCGGTGAAGTTCGGCCGGTAGTCCAGCTGGGCGATCGCCCGGCGTACCGCGGCGGTCTTCGGGGCGGAGACGCCGGCCTCTCCGTTGACGACCCGGGAGACGGTCTTCGTGCTCACCCCGGCGAGCAGCGCGACGTCCCGGAGGGTGGGCCGGGCCTTGACGCCGGTCGGCGGGGCGGAGACGGCAGCGTGCATGGCGCTCCTACCAGGGGCTGTGGTGCGGTCGGGGGCCAGGGCCTGCCCGGTGGCCCCCGACCGCTGGTGATCGACTCTCAGGTTATCGCCACACCGACCGCAACGGCCGGATGGTGAGCGACCGCACCACCACCTCGCCGCCCTCGGCGAAGAGGCGGGTCTGGTCGCTGGTGGCCGCGGGGAAGATCTGGTCGGTGATCGTGGTCTGCCCCGCTCCGCCGAAGACCTCGACCGAGGAGCGGTCCAGGTAGACGGTCATCCGCACCCGGTTGCCGTCCACCGACAGCGGGCCGGAGTGCACGCCGGGGAAGAGCGGGCCGACGTCGACCTGCCCGGAGCGGGTCCGGTCGACGAAGAGGCGGCCCGCCCCGGCGTCGTACCCGATCAGCGTCCGGTCCTCGCCGCCGCCGCGGACCTGGAGGCCGAACCGGTGGGCGTCGCGGAGTTCGAACTCCGCCTGGATCTCCAGTACGGTGCCGTCCGCCGCCGGGGGCAGGTCGTGCACCCCGGGACGCACGGTGGCGTCGCGCACGGTGAACGCCGGGCCCGCGCCGCGCAGGCTGGTGAGCTGCGCGACCGGCTCCTGGACCAACCGCGGCGCGCCGTCGATCGTCTTCAGCGCGAACTCCCGCGGCAGGGCCATCGCGCCGCGCCACGGCGCGGTCGGGATGGTGCCGGCGTATTGCCAGTTGTTCATCCAGCCGATCGCGACGCGCTTCCCGCCGGGGGCGTTGTTGTAGGTGACCGCCGCGTAGTAGTCCTTGCCGTGGTCGAGCCAGTCGAAGCGGTCGAGTTCGCTCTGCGCCGGCCGGTCGGCGAACATGACGTGGTCGACGAGGATGTGCCCCCAGCCGCCTGAGTTGAAGTCGTTGATCTCCAGGTGGGCCCGCCGGCCGGCGAGGTCGCGTACGTCCCAGCCCACCCAGTCCAGGCGCTCGCTGTCCGTGCCGGTGGCGGTTCGGACCACCTGGCCGTCGACCACCAGGTTGACGGCGGTCTCCACGGACCGGGGCAGCACCGCCTCGTCGGTGGCGATGACGTGGTCGACCAGCAGGTGGCCCCACCCGCCGGTGTTCTCGTCGACGATCCGAAGCTGCGCGGTGCGACCCCGGAACTCGCTCACGTCCCAGCTGCGCCAGTTCATGAAGCCGGAGAAGTTACCGGTGGCCGTCCGCACCACCTGGCCGTCCACCAGCAGTTCGACCACGGTACGGGCGCCGGCGTCCAGGTGACCGCCGGCCCCGACGAGCAGGCTCAGGTGGTTGCGGTTGATGGTGAAGCCGGGTGAGGTCAGGGTGCCGGTCGTCGAGTCGGCCTCGAAGAAGGTGGTGAGCAACTTGTCGCCGACGTGCCCGCGCTCCCATCGGGCCGGGCCGACCACCGGCGCGCGGTCGCGCAGGCCGCCGGTCGCCGTCCAGCCCGCCTGCTCGTACGTCTGGCCGTCGGGCAGCTCGAAGCCGATCACGGGTTCGGCGCCGGCCGGCACGAAGTCGGTCGTCGTGCCGGGCAGGTGCGGGTGGGCGCCGCCGCCGACCAGGAGGTTCAGGTAGCCCCGGTCCAGGGTGAAGTCGGGGGAGACCATCCGGCCCCGGGGCGCGTCGAAGCCGAGGAAGCTGTTCACCAGGGCCCGGCCGCGGAAACCACTCACCTGCTGCTGGCCCGGCACCGTGCCCGGGTACGGACCGGAGCCGAACGGCCCCGGCCCCAGGACCGGATCGTTCTCCACCGTCCAGCTGGCGTAGCCGTCCTCGAAGTCGGCGAAGAGTGTCCCGGCCGGTGGCTCCGCCTCCCCGTTCACCACGTTGTCCGCGGTGAACGTGGTGCCGTCCCAGTCGCCGACGAAGTACTGCGAGCCCGAGCCGCCGGCCACCGCACCGGGGTTGAGGTTGACGATCAGGACCCACCTCGTATGTTGCGGGTCGCCGTCGACCGGCAGCTCGAACAGGTCCGGCACCTCCCAGACGCCGCCGACCGCGTTGGCCGGCCCGAAATCGCTGAGGTGGCTCCACGAGCGCAGGTCGGCGGAGCCGTAGAAGCTCACCTTGTGCTCGGTGGCGCGGACCACCGCCATGGTCCACCGGCCGGACTTGGTGTCCCAGAAGACCTTGGGGTCACGGAACTCCCGCGAGCCCAGGTCCAGCACCGGATTCCCGGCGTACTTCGTCCAGGTGCGACCCCGGTCGGTGCTGTACGCCAGCGACTGCGCCTGGATGCCGGTCGCCGGGTACCAGCTGGTGTATACCGCGACCATCGCCGGCGCGCCCGGACGGCCGAAGCCGGAGGTGTTCTTCTCGTCGACGACGACCGACCCGGAGAAGATGTGTTCGTCCGTCGAGCGCGGGATGGCCAGCGACAGCTCCTCCCAGTGCACGAGGTCCCGGCTGACCGCGTGCCCCCAGGACATGTTCCCCCACTGCGTGCCCTCGGGGTTGTACTGGTAGAAGAGGTGCCACTCGCCGTCGTACCAGACGAGCCCGTTCGGGTCGTTCGTCCAGTTGCGCTCGGGGCTGAAGTGCAGCTGCGGTCGGTACGGCTCGTCCCGGGTCGACGTCCCGGCGGTGGCCGCGCCCGGCACCGCCGCCACGAGCATCGCGGCCGCGGACGCGGCCAGCCATCGGCGGATTCTCATCCACATCTCCGTCCATCGTGACGCCCGCGCCGACGGGTCGGGCACCGGGCGTGGGGTGGTGGCGGTGAATCCTCCGGACCGCTGACATCGATGTCAAGAGTTACCTACGAGTTACGAGTCGGTGAGAGAAAAACGCTCGACAAGGCATTGACATCACACGGTGGCTGCCCCGAAACTTCGCTGACATCGTTGTCATCTCCGCCACGGCCCCGGCCGTGGGGCCTTGATGGGAGAACACATGATCCAGCGCATCGGCCGCCGCCGCGCCGTCCTGCTGGCCGCCGCCACGGCGGTGACCAGCATGGCCGTCAGCGGGTGCGGTGACAGCTCGGGCGACGGCGGTTCCGGCGACGGCGGCAAGACCGTCGCCGTTTCGCTGATCACCAAGAACTCCACGAACCCGTTCTTCGTGACCATGCAGCAGGGCGCGAAGAAGGCCGCCGAGGCCGAGGGTGTGAAGCTCACCCTGGCCGCCGGCAAGGAGGACGGCGACGAGGCCGGCCAGGTGCAGGCGATCGAGGACGCGATCGCCCGCGGCGACGAGGGCATTCTGATCACCCCGAACGGCCCCGGCGTCAACCCGGCCATCAAGAAGGCCCGCGACGCCGGGCTCTACGTGATCGCGCTGGACACCCCGCCGGACCCCGCCAACACCGTCGACATCACGTTCGCCACCGACAACTTCAAGGCCGGCGAACTGATCGGCAAGTGGACCGCGTCCCAGCTCGCCGGCAAGCCGGCGACCATTGCGCTGCTGGATCTGTTCAACGACAAGGTCGTCTCCGTCGACTACAACCGGGACCAGGGCTTCCTGACCGGCATGGGCATCGACACCGCCGACAAGAAGAAGAACGGCGACGAGGCCAAGACGGGCAGCTACTCCGGCGGCACCTACACCATCGCGTGCAACGAGCCGACCAACGGCGCCGAGGACGGCGGCCGGACCGCGATGGAGAACTGCCTGACCAAGAACCCGAACATCAACGTCGTCTACACCATCAACGAGCCGGCCGCTGTCGGCGCGCACAAGGCGCTCCAGGCGGCCGGCAAGACGCAGGGCGTCCTGGTCGTCTCCGTCGACGGTGGCTGCGACGGCGTGAAGCAGGTCAAGGACGGCGTCATCGGCGCCACCTCGCAGCAGTACCCGCTGAAGATGGCCGAGCTGGGCGTGCAGGCGATCAAGAAGATCGCCACCGGTGGGGAGAAGCCGAAGGCCTCCGACGGCCTTGACTTCTTCGACACGGGCGTCGCGCTGGTCACCGACAAGGCGGCCAGCGGGATCGAGAGCATCACCAGCGCCGACGCCGCCCAGCGCTGCTGGGGCTGAGCCACCCCCGCCGCGGTCGAGGGCCCGGGGCCTCCTCCGCCCCGCACCCTCGGCCGGGCATCCCGTCCGCCACCGCCGACACCGGCAGGGAGCCTCCGATGACCGCCACGACCCCACCGACCACCGCCGCGCAGCAGTTCGCGCTGCGCCGGCACTCACCGCTGCAACGCGTTCAGCACCTCCTGCACGCGCACCCGGCGATCAGCCCGTTCCTCGTGCTGGTCGCGTCGTTCGTCGTCTTCTCCACCCTCAACCCGCGCTTCGCCTCGCCCAACTCGCTGTCGCTGGTGCTGCAGCAGGTGGCGGTCATCGGCGCGCTCGCCGTCGGGCAGACGCTCATCATCCTGACCGCGGGCATTGACCTGTCGGTCGGCGCGATCGTCATCCTGGCCATGATGCTGGCCGCGAAGCTGGCCGAGGGGCAGGGGTTGCCGGGCGCCCTCGCCGTCCTGCTGGCCGTCGCCGTGGGCGCCGCGGCCGGGGCGCTCAACGGCGCGCTGGTGACCCGGTTGAAGCTGCCGCCCTTCATCGTCACGCTCGGCACGCTCAGTGTCTTCACCGCGATCGGGCTGCTCTACTCGAGCGGCCAGAGCGTGCAGGCCACCGACCTCCCGGCGGTGCTCAGCTGGACCGGTGAGTCCTTCCCGCTCGGCCGGTTCCGGATCACGATCGGCGTGATCGCGGTGGTCCTGCTGTACCTGGCGGTGGGCTTCGCCCTGGCGAAGACCGCCTGGGGGCGGCACGTCTACGCCGTGGGCGACGACAAGGAGGCCGCCCGGCTCGCCGGCATCCGGGTCGACCGGGTCCTGCTGAGCGTCTACCTCGTCGCCGGCGCCATCTACGGCCTCACCGCCTGGATCCTCATCGGACGCGCCGGGGCGGCCAGCCCGAACGCCATCACCGACGCCAACCTGGAGAGCATCACCGCCGTCGTCATCGGCGGCACCAGCCTCTTCGGCGGCCGGGGCGCCGTGCTCGGTACCCTGCTCGGCGCGCTGATCGTCGGGTTCTTCCGCAGCGGCCTCTCCCTGGCGGGAGTGGACGACCAGTACCGGGTACTCGCCGTGGGCGTGCTGGTGATCCTCGCCGTGGCCGTCGACCAGTGGATCAGGAAGGTGAGGTCATGACCGCCACCACCACGCACACCCCCGCCGGCCGGCCGGGCAGCACGGACAGCGGGCAGCGTACGCCGGTGCTGTCGGCCCGGGGCCTGGTCAAGACGTTCGGCAAGGTCGTGGGCCTGGACGGGGTGGACCTCGACCTGTACCCGGGCGAGGTGCTCGCCGTCATCGGGGACAACGGCGCCGGGAAGTCCACGCTGATCAAGTGCCTGACCGGGGCACTGATCCCCGACGCGGGGGAACTGTTCCTGGAGGGGAAGCCGGTGCAGTTCAAGCGCCCGCAGGACGCCCGGGACGCCGGGATCGAGACGGTCTACCAGACCCTGGCCGTGGCGCCAGCGCTGGACATCGCGAGCAACCTCTTCCTCGGCCGGGAGAAGCGCCGACGGGGAGTCCTCGGTTCGGTGTTCCGGATGCTCGACCAGAAGGCGATGCGCCGGGAGGCGGAGCAGGCGCTCGCGGACCTCGGGATCGGCACGCTGCAGAATGTGGCGCAGGCGGTCGAGACCCTCTCGGGCGGCCAGCGCCAGGCGGTCTCGGTGGCCCGGGCCGCGGCCTTCGGCAGCAAGGTGATCGTGCTCGACGAGCCCACCGCGGCGCTCGGCGTCAAGGAGTCCAACCAGGTGCTGCGGATGATCGAGGAGCTGCGCACCCGGGGGCTGCCGGTCATCCTCATCAGCCACAACATGCCGCACGTGTTCGAGGTGGCCGACCGGATCCACATCCAGCGGCTCGGCCGGTGCGCGGGCGTGGTCACGCCGGCGTCGCACACGATGCCCGAGGCGGTGGCCATCATGACCGGCGCGACCACGATCGAGGAGACGCCGGGCCGGCGGGCGGGCTGACCCGCCGCCGATGCGACCGGGTCCAGGTGGCCCGGGAAAGGAAGACAGTTGATCACGGTTGTCGGCGAGAGCCTGGTGGACCTGATCGAGGAGCCGACGGGCGAGGCGACCGCCCACCCGGGTGGCAGCCCGGCGAACGTGGCGGTCGCGCTCGCCCGCCTCGGCGAGCCCACCACCCTGCTCACCCAGCTCGGTGACGACGCGTACGGGCGGCTGCTCCGCGCCCACCTGGCCGGCAGCGGCGTACGGCTGGATCCGGCGTCGGTGCCGGACCTGCCGCGCACCAGCGTGGCCCGGACCGAGGTGGGCGCCGACGGGCAGGCCCGGTACGACTTCGCCATCGAGTGGCGGTCCTTCCCCGACCTCGCTGGAGTGGCCGGTGGCAGTGCCTGCCTGCACACCGGGTCGCTCGCCACCGTCCTCGAACCGGGCGCCGACGACGTGCTGGCGCTGGTACGGGAGCGGCGGGCAGGCGCGACGATCAGCTTCGACCCGAACTGCCGCCCGTCCCTGACCGGCGACGCGGCGCGGGCCCGGTGGCGGGTCGAGGAACTGGTCGCGGTCTCGGACCTGGTCAAGGTCAGCCGGGAGGACCTGGACTGGCTGCACCCGGGACAGTCGCCCGACCGGGTGGCCCGGCGCTGGCTGGAGCTGGGCGCGATTCTCGTGGTGGTCACCCTCGGCGCGGACGGGGCACTGGTGGTCACCCGGCAGGGAGCACGGCGGGTGGCCGCGCCACGGGTGGCGGTGGTGGACACCGTCGGCGCGGGTGACGCGTTCACCGCGGGACTGTTGGCCGCGCTGAGCGAGCGTGACCTGCTCGGTGCCGCCCGGCGTTCCGCGCTGCGCGCCGCCGGCCCGGAGCTGCTCGACGCCGTACTCGGCGAGGCCGCCGCGGTGGCCGCGTGGACCTGCGGGCGGCGGGGCGCGGACCCGCCCACCCGGGCCGAGCTGGCCGGTCTCACCGCCCCGGCGTGACAGCGCGGTGTCGTCGTTCCGCCACCACCCGTGTTCCCGAGCGAAGATCCGTCCGTAGATAATGGACGGATGGTTGCCTGGGAGTACGCGTTGCTGGTCCGCCGCTATCAGGGGCAGGGCCGCAACTTCCACGTGTCGTTCGTCTGGTACGCCCCGGACGGGTCGCGCACCGACGTGACCGCGTACGGCGACACCGCCATCGCGCACCTCAACCGGGTCGGCCGGGAGGGCTGGGAGCTGGTCTCCGCCGCCGAGGACGTGAACAACGTGCAGGGCAGCACCGAGGTGCACCGCTACCACCTCAAGCGGCCGCTGCGCTGACCCGTTAGCCTGTCCCCCCAGCGCCGACCCCCGGCGGTGGGGGAGGGAGCCACGGGTGGGTCGGTACGTGGTCGGGGTGGACTTCGGGACGCTCTCCGGGCGGGCCGTCGTGGTCGACGTGGCCGACGGCGCGGAGCTGGGCAGCGCCGTCCACCCGTACCCGCACGGGGTGCTCACCGAGCGGCTGCCCGACGGGCCGCCGCTGCCTCCGGACTGGGCGCTGCAGGACCCGGCCGATCACCGGGACGTGCTGCGTACGGCGGTGCCCGCCGCGGTCCGCGCCGCCGGCGTCGACCCGGCCGACGTGGTCGGCATCGGCCTCGACGCGACCTCCTGCACGATGCTGCCCACCCGCGCCGACGGCACCCCGCTCGCCGAGCTGACCGTGCTGCGCGGGCGCCCGCACGCCTGGCCGAAGCTCTGGAAGCACCACGCCGCGCAGCGGCAGGCCGACCGGATCACCGCGCTGGCCGCCGAGCGGGGCGAGTCCTGGCTGCCCCGCTACGGGGGCCGGGTCTCCGCCGAGTGGCAGTTGGCCAAGGCCCTCCAGGCGCTGGAGGAGGACCCGGAGGTCTTCCACCGGGCCGAGCGGTGGATGGAGACCGCCGACTGGCTGGTCTGGCAGCTCTGCGGACGCCCGACCCGCAACGCCACCGCCGCCGGCTTCAAGGGCCTGCGGCAGGACGGGCGGTACCCGAGCGCCGACTTCCTGGCCGCGCTGCACCCCGAGCTGCCCGCGCTGCTGCCGAAGATCGACGGTCAGCTGCTGCCGCCCGGCGGCCGGGCCGGTGGGCTGACCCCCGAGGCGGCCCGGTGGACCGGGCTGGTGGGGGGGACAGCGGTGGCCGCCGGCGGCGTCGACGCCCACGTCACCGCCGCGGCGGCCGGCGCGGTCGCGCCCGGGCGGATGCTCGCCGTGCTCGGCACCTCCACCTGCCTGATCATGAACGCGGACAGCTGCCGGGAGGTGCCGGGCGTCTGCGGCGTCGTCGACGGCGGGGTGACCGCCGGCCGGTGGGGTTACGAGGCCGGGCAGAGCGGCGTCGGGGACATCTTCGCCTGGTACCTGGACCGCGCCCTGCCCGCCGGGTACGCCGAGGAGGCCCGGCGGCGCGGCGTGCCGGTGCCCGAACTGCTCGACGCGCTCGCCGCCGACCAGCCGGTGGGCGGGCACGGCCTGCTCGCGCTGGACTGGCACAGCGGCAACCGCTCGGTGCTGATGGACCACGAGCTGAGCGGGGTGCTGGTCGGGCTCACCCTGGCCACCCGGCCCGCGGAGATCTGGCGGTGCCTGCTGGAGGCGACCGCGTTCGGGGCCCGCACCGTGGTCGAGGCGTTCGAGGCCGCCGGGGTACGCGTCGACGAGCTGACCGCCGCCGGTGGGCTGACCGCCAACCGGCTGCTGCTGCGCATCTACGCCGACGTGCTGCGCCGGCCGCTGCACGTGGTCGACACGGCGCACCCGGCCGCGCTGGGCGCGGCGATCCACGCGGCGGTGGCCGCCGGGGCGTACCCCGACGTGGAGACGGCCTCGGCGGCGATGGCCGCGCCGCGCCGCGAGACCTGGCACCCCGACCCGGCCCGGGCCGCCGCCTACGACGAGCTGTACGCCGAGTACCGCGCGCTGCACGACCACTTCGGCCGCGGCGGCACCGAGGTCCTGCACCGCCTCCGCGCCCTCCGCCGCCGCGCCACGTCCTGACCGCCCATCACACTAGATCCACGATCCAGTAGCCTCGTTCGCTCTCCGACCCCACTACATCCCGGATTGAGCGCGATCATGCCCCTGAGCGGGAAATGGCGACGCCCCGCGCCGGGTGGGGCCGGGCGGGGCGTCGGGGAAAGGCAGGAGGCCGGTCAGCCCAGGTCGACGGCGGGGTAGAGCGGGAACTTGGCCAGCAGCTCACTGGCCTGCTTGCTCACCTTGTCGGCCAGGGCCGGGTCGAGCACGTACTTCGCCTTGGACTCGCCGGGGGCGGTCTGGCTGAGCACGGTGTGGATCAGCTCGGCGGTGGCGTCCATCTCGGCGGTGCCGAGGCCCCGGGTGGTCAGCGCCGGGGTGCCGATCCGGATGCCGGAGGTGTACCAGGCGCCGTTCGGGTCCTGCGGGACCGCGTTGCGGTTGGTCACGATGCCCGAGTCGAGCAGCGCCTGCTCGGCCTGCCGGCCGGTCAGGCCGTACCCGGAGACGTCGATCAGCACCAGGTGGTTGTCGGTGCCGCCGGTGACCAGCTTCGCGCCCCGGCGCAGCAGCCCCTCGGCGAGGGCCTGGGCGTTGGCGACGATGCGCTGCGCGTAGTCGGCGAAGTCGGGGCGGCGGGCCTCGGCCAGGGCCACCGCCTTGGCGGCCATCACGTGCGGCAGCGGACCGCCGAGCACCATCGGGCAGCCCCGGTCGACCTGGTCGGCCAGCTCCGGGCCGCAGAGCACCATGCCGCCGCGCGGGCCGCGCAGCGACTTGTGGGTGGTGGTGGTGACGATGTGCGCGTGCGGCACCGGGTCGAAGTCGCCGGTGAAGACCTTGCCCGCCACCAGGCCGGCGAAGTGCGCCATGTCGACCATGAAGGTGGCGCCGACCGAGTCGGCGATCTCCCGCATGATCCGGAAGTTGACCTTGCGGGGGTAGGCCGAGTAGCCGGCGACCAGGATCAGCGGCTTGAACTCGCGGGCCGCCTCGGCGACCCGGTCGTAGTCGATCAGGCCGGTGGCCGGGTCGGTGCCGTAGCTGCGCTGGTCGAACATCTTGCCGGAGATGTTCGGCCGGAAGCCGTGGGTCAGGTGGCCGCCGGCGTCCAGCGACATGCCGAGCATCCGCTGGTTGCCCAGCTCGCGGCGCAGCGCGAACCAGTCCGCCTCGGTGAGGTCGTTGACCTGGCGTACCTGGGCCTTCTTCAGGGCCGGGGACTCCACCCGGTCGGCCAGGACCGCCCAGAAGGCGACCAGGTTGGCGTCGATGCCCGAGTGCGGCTGCACGTACGCGTGCGCGGCGCCGAACAGCTCCTTCGCGTGCTCGGCGGCGAGCGCCTCGACGGTGTCGACGTTCTGGCAGCCGGCGTAGAAGCGGCGGCCGACCGTGCCCTCGGCGTACTTGTCGCTGAACCAGTTGCCCATGGCCAGCAGGGTGGCGGGCGAGGCGTAGTTCTCGCTGGCGATGAGCTTGAGCGACTCGCGCTGGTCGGCCAGTTCCGCCCCGATGGCGTCCGCCACCCGCGGCTCGACGGCGCGGATCACCTCCAGCGCGCTGCGGAAGGCGGTGGATTCGGCGTTCAGCGACATGCGACCTCCTGGTGACGTGCGGAAGGCCCAGGCGCTCGGCGTGCGTCCTCATGACGGGACCGCTTCCCGATGGTTCTCCATCCCCACGCGCCAGTCACGGCCCGCGCCGATCCTACCGGGTCCGCCCCGGCCGCCCCGGCGACCGGGGTGACCTGGCGGGACCCGGCCAGGGCCGGGTCCCGCCGTCGGGGTCAGGCGACGACCGCGTCCAGGGACTTCTTCAGCGCCTTCGGCGCGGCCGGGGTCTTCGGCGCCTTCTTCCGCAGCTCGATCATGCGCTCACCGATCTCCTGGAGTTGGTTGCGCCCGAGCGCCTCGCGGACCTTGGGGAACCACTCCTGTTCCTCCTCCTCCACGTGGTGCAGCACGCTCTCGATCAGCACGGTCGTCTTGGCGTTGTAGCGCTCGTCGTCCGGGTCCAGCGTGAAGAGCTCGAAGCAGAGCACGTCCGCGACGTGGTGCTCCTCGTACGACTCCAGGATGTCGTCCTCGATGTCCGGGACCAGCCGGCGGACCTCCGGGTACATCACCTCGTTCTCCAGGTACGTGTGCACCGTGAGGGCCTCGAGGATCTGCTTGACGATTTCCTGGCGTTCGCTCGCCGGAGCGTCCTCCGCGTCCTGGAAGGCCTTGAACAGGCGGCGGATCTCCTTGTGGTCCTCTTTGAGCAGGACGATGGCATCGGTGGACACCCGTGACCTCCTAGAGTCGGCTGATGTCGCCCCCCTACCCTCGGCCGGAGCTGGACAAACGGGTGGGGCCCGGCGACGCGTCGCCGGGCCCCACCGGGGTTGCCGCTGCCGCTATTTCACCACGTTGTAGGCGTCGACCATCCCGGCGCCGTAGAACGAGTTACGCGCGCCGCCGGAGCAGGTCGCGTCGTAGGCGTGCGGGCCGGACGAGATCAGCGGAACCGGGTTGTAGACGCCCGCCGGGCAGGACTGCGCCACCGACGTGCCCTCCAGGAACGCCGCCAACGCGCCCGGGGTCAGCCCGGGGTGCGCCGACAGCGCCAGCGCCGCGACGCCGGTGACGTGCGGGCCGGACATCGAGGTGCCCTGCTTGTACCCCCACCCGTTGGTGCGGGTGGCGGTGTTGAAGGTCGTCGACAGGATCCCGTCGCTCAGCGTCGAGCGCACACCCTGGGTCCGGAACCGGGTGTCGCCGCCCGGCGCGGTCACGTCCACCACGCCCAGGCCGTACGAGGAGTAGTAGCTCTTCGCGCCGGTCCGACCGACCGCGGAGACGGTCACCACGCCCGGAGCCTCGGCCGGCAGGTCGAGGCAGGCGCTGTTGATGTCCCGGATCTCCTGCTGGTCCTCGGGCACGTCGTCCGGGCTACCGGTGTCGACCGTCTTGTGGGCCAGGTCGACGTTGGAGTTGCCCGCGGACGCGATGTTGAGCACGCCCTTGGACTGCGAGTAGCGGATGGCCCGCTGCACCGCCTGCCAGATCGGGCGCTGACGTGCGTCGTTGCGGCAGTTGAACTCCCACGGGTCGATGTAGTAGCTGTTGTTGGTCAGCTGCATCCCATGGTCGGCAGCCCAGACGAAGCCGCAGATCGCAGCCTCGGGGTAGATGAACTGCGCGTCGTTGACCACCTTGACGGCGGCGACCTTGACGCCCGGCGCAATGCCGGTCACGCCTTCGCCGTTGACGGCGGCGGCGATGGTGCCGGCCACATGGGTGCCGTGGTCGCTGGTGGTCGGGTTCCAGGCCGCCTCGGAGGTGTTGGGCACACCGCCGATGCAGGACACGCTCTTGTCCTTGGCGATCTGGGTCTTCAGGTCCGGGTGGCTGCTGGAGATGCCGCTGTCCAGCACGCCGACGACGACGTTCGAGCTGCCGGTGGTCACCGCGTGGGCCTGTGGCAGGTGGATCATGTCCATGTCCCACTGCTGGCCGTACATGGGCTCCTTGGTCGGGTCGCCGGTGGCGTTGGCGACGTCGGCCGCGGAGACCTCCACGGTCTCCCCCTCGTCGAGGGCCGTGCCCAGGCCGGCGGTGGACGCGACCGACTCGACGCCCGCGCCCGCCACGTCGGTGGCGAAGTTCGGGTTGGTCGAGCGGACGACGAGCACGCCGATCTGGTCGTAGCTGGCCACGACGGTGCCGTTGGCGGCCGCCACGCGGGCGGCGGCCTGGCTGGTGTTGGCGCCCTGCGGGGCGAGGACCAGATACGAGGTGTCCGGTCCGGCGGCCGCCGCCGGAGCCAGCCCGCCGGTGAGGGCGAGGCCGACGCCGAGCGTCATGGCGGACGCGGCGGCCAGTGTCTTGCGACGAAGGTTCTTCACACAGACTCCCAGGGGGCCGATCCGGCCGGGCCACACTCCCTGGTGGGAAGCGGGCCGGCGGAAAACGAGCAGGTTGCTCGCCTTTGAGGGACCAGCGTAGGGAGCCGGGTGTGGTGTTACACACACCCGAATGGACGAACAACAGCCGTCAGATGGTGGCCAACGTGTAGGGGATTTCGTCCAGCAGTTCGCGGGCGAGGAAACCGATCCGCCCGTACCGGGGGACCAGGCGTTGGCCGCTCACCGCGTGCGCGAACGCCGCCCAGCACGCGGCCTGCGCCGGCTCGGCGCCCCGGGACAGCAGGCCGGCGAGGAGCCCGGCGCGGACGTCCCCGCTGCCGGAGGTGCCCAGGCCGGCGTCGCCGCTCTCCTCCCGCCAGCACCGCCCGTCCGGCGTGGCGATGTGGCCGTAGAGCGAGACCACCGCGTCGTACCGGCGGGCCAACTCGACCGCCTCGGCGTCGAGGTCGTCGCCCGGTTCGCGGTCGAGCAGGTGCCGGGCCTCGGTGAGGTTCGGCGTGAGCACCACCTTGCGGCCCGAGCCGACCAGCAGGTCCGGCTCGTGGCTGAGCGCGCCGAGGGCGTACGCGTCGAGCACCAGCGACGTCTCCCGACCGGCCGCGTCGAGCACCAGGTGCACCAGCCCCCGGGTGGCGTCGATGTCCTTGAGCCCGGGGCCGACGGCCACCACGTCCGCCTCGGCCACCAGGCCACCGAGCAGGTCGCCCGGGTCGCCCCGCACCGCGCCGCCGTCCATCTCGGGCAGGCCGACCACGAGCGCCTCGGGGACCTGGATGCTCAACGCGGCGGCGGTGGACTCGGCGGCGGCCAGTTGCAGCACGCCGGCCCCGGCGCGCAGCGCGGCCACCCCGGCGAGCAGCACCGCCCCGGGGGTGAACCGCGACCCACCGACCACCAGCACCGTGCCGCGGGCCTCCTTGCCGCCCGTCGGCACGGGCAGCGCCCAGTCCCGCAGCAGCGCGGCCGTGATCACGTCAGACCGGCTCGGCATGGACCTCGTCCTCCCGGGTCGGGCGCGCGCCCTGCCGATGCAGGTGGGCGACGTCGTTGAACAGCTCCAGGGCCAACCGGCCGGACGCGTCGGCGGACCAGCCGGTGATCGAGCAGTTGGCGATGACGTGCTGCCGGGTCAGCGCCATCAGCTCCTCCTCGGTCAGCCCGTCGACCAGGTAGCGCAGCAGGAAGACCAGCGCGTCGTGGCCGAAGAGCAGCACCCTCCCGCCGGCATGGTCACGGCGCAGGTCGCCGAGGAGGGCACGCAGCCGCAGCGCCACGTCGGTCCAGGACTCGCCGCCGGGCGGCCGGTAGTAGAACTTGCCCAGCCGGGCCCGGCGCTCCGCCTCGGACGGGTAGCGGCGTCGGACCCCGTGCGGGGTGAGCCCGTCGAGGATGCCCAGCTCCCGGTCGCGCAGCCGCTCGTCCCGGGTGACCGGGACGCCGGCGCCGGCCAGCGCCAGCTCGGCGGTCCGCACCGCGCGCAGGTACGGCGACACCACCGCCACGTCGGGCCGGCGCCCGGCCGGCAGCCCGGCCAGCCAGCGGCCGGTCGCCCGGGCCTGCTCCTCGCCGGTGGGCGACAGCGGCACGTCGGCGTCCCGGTGGGTGAGGTCGATCAGCTCGGCGCCGGACGCCTCGGCGGCGGTCGCCGCGACGTTCGCCGTGCTCTCGCCGTGCCGGACGATCCAGAGCGCCGCCAGTTCCGCCATGCGGCAACCGGTACCCGGCCCCCGCGCCGGGTAACCGTGCCGGCCGGCGGATCACCTCGGGGACGATCCGCCCACCGTCCCCGTCGCGAGATGGTGGCGTGAACCGCCCGACCCGGGGTAACCGCTGGCTCGACCGACACGGACAGGGGAGGTAAGCCGTGGCAACCATGACCAAGGAACAGATGAGCCCGGTTCGGGACAAGAACTACGACCTGATCCACACGCTGCAGATGTCGTTGGAGAACATCTACCGGATGGATACGTACATCTCCGACGCCGAGCAGCGGGGCGACACGGAACTCGCCAGCTGGTTCCGCAAGATCCAGGAGAACAACCGCAAGGCCGGTGACCAGGGCAAGCAGATGCTGATGAACCGCATGCAGCAGGAAGGGCGCTGAGCACCGACGCCGCCGGGACCGGACCGACGAGTCTCGTCGTGGCCGGTCCCGGCAGCACGCAGCTCCCGCGTCGCCGGCCCGACTGACCGCTGTCCCGTACGGGGCAGCGGGCGGACGCGTCGATGGAGGACAATGTCCCGTCCGACGCGACGGGACGGAGTCACCGATGACGGTCCTCAAGGGTCTGCGGGAAGCCGGCGTGCTGTTCGTGATCGCGCTGGTCGTGGTCGCCGTCGCCGCCGGCGCGTGGGTCGCGGTGGCCGGCGGCGACTTCGTCAACCGGTTCGGCGTCGCCCTGGTCGTCGTCGGGGCGTTGCTCGGGGTCACCGGCGACCTGACCCTGAGTCGGATCGGCATGCTGGACGCCCGGGCCACCTTCGGGCTCGCGCCCGAGCAGGAGACCGGCGGCGGCGGTCGCGTCCTCACCGGCGTGGGGATCTTCCTCTTCGTCGGGCTGCCGCTGGTCGCGGCCGGCGTCCTGCTCGTCAGCTGACCTCCTGTCGCCGCGCTGTCGGTGGGGCCGGTTATGGTCCCCGCACACTGCGGGTGATCAAGGAGACGGCGTGCGCAGATTCGACTTCGTCAGCGGCAACGCGGCCAAGTTCTGGGAGGTGGACCAGACCGGTACCACGGTGACCGTCCGCTACGGACGGATCGGTGCCGAGGGCCGGACGCAGGCCAAGGAACTCGACACCGCCGCCGAGGCCGCCGCGCACGCCGAGCGGTTGATCGCGGAGAAGCTCCGCAAGGGGTACGTCGAGTCCGGCAGCGCCGCCGCGCGGCCCTCGGTCACCGCCGAGGCCGCCGCGCCGGCCGCGCCGACCGCCGGTGAGCTGCCCGGCGAGGCGACGGCCGATCAGCTGCCGGACGAGGAGACGTTCGTGGTGCCGGCCGGCTGGCGGCGGCTGCTGATCCCGCGCCGGGGCGGCGTGCCGGGGCCGGCCCTGGCGGGCAGCGCCAAGGGCCGCGCCGCCGGGCAGCAGGTGCTGGCACCACTGGCGGCGGAGCTGGAGGCGGTGGCCCGGCACGCCGAGGACCCGGAGCTGAGCGCCGCGCTGCGGGCGTACCTCGCCGGTGAGCCGACCCCGCTGGGGGCGGCGGTGCTGGTGGTGGCCGCCGCGGCGGTGGTCGGCTGGCGTGACCGCGACCAGCAGGGGCGGGCGATCGGCGACCTGCTGGTCGCCGAGCTGGGCCCGGTCGGCGCCGCGGCCGCGCTGGCCGAGCAGGCCACCATCACCGTCGGCGCGGGCCACGGCGGCACCAGCGGGCTGCGCCGGGTGCGCACCGACACGGCCGAGTGGGGCTACCGGAACCTGCGGCTGGGCGTGCTGCGCCGGATCCGCGCGCACCTCGCGGTCGCCAGCGACGAGGAGTACGCGGGGATCCGCGCCGCCCTCGCCGGCTACCGGTCGGGTCCGCTGCCGGCCCGGGTGGTCACCTCGTTCCTGCTGCCGACCGAGCGGGACTGGGTGGCCGACGACGTGGCCGCGGTGGACCCCGCCGGCGAGTGGCTCCTGGTCGAGCTGCTGCTCTGCGCGGTCGACGACGTCGAACGGTTCGCCGCCCTCGCCGGCCACCTCTCCGTCTACTCCCTCATGTACGACCCCGCCGTCGTGGTCACCGGGACCGTCGCGATCGGACCGGCGATCGCGCCCCTGCTGGCCGAGTGGTTCGACCGCGAGAACCTCGGCGCCGAGGGCCAGCAGCGGCTGGTGTCCCTGCTGGCGGCGCTCCCGACCGACGAGGCGATGGCGCTGCTCCTCGCCCGCCTGGACCGTAAGTACGTCCAGGCCGGGGCGCTGGAGATGCTCCGCCGCTTCCCGGTGCGCGGGGTCCGCCTGCTGGCGCAGGCGGCCGGCGAGCGCACCGCCGCCGGACGGGAGGCCGCGACGCTGCTGCGCGGGCACGTGCTGACGAACCCGACGGCGGTCGACGCCGCGCTGCCGGGGCTCGACCCGGTGGGGCAGGCGCGGGTCGCGCAGGTCGCCGGCGACGGCGCCACCGCCGTCCCGGTCGCCGGGCCGGACCGGCTGCCGCCGGTGCTGCTCAGTCCCCCCTGGCTGGTGAAGCGCCGACGGGTCGCGCCCCCGGTGGTGACCGGGCTGACCCGCCCCGACAGGACCGCGTTGGTCTGGCAGCCGGGCGAGCGGGAACGCTGGGCGGCCGTCGTGCCGGGCTGGGCGGGGTACTGGCGGGGCGACGACCTGACCGTGCTCGGCGGGCGGGTGGCCGCCGGCACGGCGGGCGACTACGAGTCCGTCCACTTCTTCACCCGGGCCACCGAGGAGCTTGCCCGGCCCCTGCTGCCGGCCTGGCGGCCGACCGAGAGCTGGAATGCCGACCAGTGGCTGCGCCGCCTGGTCGGCCGCTACGAGCTGGACGCGCTGCCGGCCGTGCTGCACCTGGCCCGCACCACGCCACAGGCAGTCCACGAGGTGCTGCTGCCGGTCGCCGACGGCGAGGTCGCCGACCTGATGGCCGACTGGCTCGACCGGCTCAAGTCGGTCCGCTCCACCGCGCGGGCCTGGTTCCGGCGGCACCCGGCTGCCGCCACGCGGGCGCTGCTACCGGCCGCCCTCGGCACACCCGGGCCGCGCCGACGCGCGGCCGAGCGGGCGCTGCGCCTGGTCGCCGTCGAGCACCGGGACACGGTCCTCGACGCCGCCGGCGAGTACGGCGAGGAGGCCCTCGCGGCGGCGACGGCGATGCTCGACGCCGACCCGTTGGAGCAGCTTCCCGCCCGGATGCCCACCCTGCCGCAGTGGCTGGACCCGGTGCTGCTGCCGCCGGTGCTGCTGCGCGACCGTTCGGCGGCGCTGCCCGTCGACGCGCTGCGTCACCTCTGCACCATGCTCGCCGTGTCCAAGCCGGGTGAGGCCTACCCGGGCGTGGGCATCGTCCGCGAGGTGTGCGACCCGCTCTCGCTGGCCGAGTTCGCCTGGGCGCTGTTCGAGCGCTGGCAGGCGGCCGGCGCGCCGTCGAAGGAGAGCTGGGCGTTCACCGCGCTCGGCCTGATCGGCGACGACGGCACCGCCCGCCGGCTCGCCCCGCTGATCCGGGCCTGGCCCGGGGAGGGCGGTCACGCCCGGGCGGTCACCGGCCTGGAGGTGCTCGCCGGCATCGGCACCGATGTGGCCCTGATGCACCTCTACGGCATCTCGCAGAAGGTGAAGTTCCGCGGGCTGCGGGAGCGGGCGGCGGCGAAGGTCACCGAGGTCGCCGCCGGGCTGGGCCTGGACTCCGAGCAGCTCGGCGACCGGCTGGTGCCCGACCTCGGGCTCGACGCCGACGGCAGCCTGGTCCTCGATTACGGACCGCGACGGTTCACGGTCGGCTTCGACGAGCAGCTCAAGCCGTACGTGGTGGACGGTTCCGGGGCCCGCCGCAAGGACCTGCCCAAGCCGGGCGCCCGGGACGACCAGGCGCTCGCGCCGGCGGCGTACCAGCGGTTCGTCGGGTTGAAGAAGGACGTCCGCACCCTCGCCGCCGACCAGATCCGCCGCTTCGAAGCGGCCATGGTGGCCGGTCGACGTTGGCCGGTCGCCGACTTCCGCCGCTACTTCCTGGCGCACCCACTGCTCTGGCACATCGTCCGGCGGCTGGTCTGGGCGACCGTGGACTCCGCCGGCGCCGTGGTCACCGCGTTCCGGGTCGCCGAGGACCGCACGCTGGCCGACGTCGACGACGAGACGTACCTGCTGCCGGACGACGGCACCGTGGTGATCGCGCACCCGGTGCACCTCGGCGCGGCCATGCCCGCCTGGGCGGAGCTCTTCGCCGACTACGAGATCCTCCAGCCCTTCGTCCAGCTCGGCCGCGAGGTGCACCGGCTCACCGAGGCCGAGCGGGACGAGCGGCTGCTGCACCGGCACATGGGCGTCTCGGTGCCGGCCGGCCGGCTGCTCAGCCTGGAACGGCGGGGCTGGCGGCGGGGCGCGCCCCAGGACGCCGGCGTGCAGGGCTGGTTGGAGCGGGAACTGCCCGGCGGGCGCGCCCTGGTGATCGACCTCGACCCGGGCATCGCCGTTGGCGTGGTGGACATGTTCCCCGACCAGAAGCTCGAGGCGATCTGGGTGAACGACCGTCCCGAGGGGGAGTGGTACGGCCGCGACGGCAAGGTCCGCTTCGGTGACCTGGACGAGATCACCGCGTCCGAGGTGCTGCGCGACCTGGCGGAGGTGACCCGGTGACCGCGACGGATCCCACCGCCGAGCGCGCCCAGCGGCCCCCGGCCGAGGTGCGCTACGCCGACGAGCTGGCGAAGCTGGCCGCCGACGACACCGACCCCCGGCCGCCGGGCTGGGCACTGAGCCTGCGGGCCGCCCGCCGGTTCATCCTCGGCGACCCGGCCGCCGGGATCCGGCGCAAGTTCGTCGGTGACCCGTCGCTGATCGACCGCGCGCTGGTGGCGTTGGCCACCAGTCGCGGGCTGATGCTGGTCGGCGAGCCCGGCACCGCCAAGTCGCTGCTGTCCGAGCTGCTGGCGGCCGCGATCAGCGGTGACTCCACGCTGACCATCCAGGGCGGCGCGGCCACCACCGAGGACCAGATCCGCTACTCCTGGAACTACGCCCTGCTCGTGGCCGACGGCCCGTCGCCGCGGGCGTTGGTGCCGGCCCCGCTGCTGCGCGGCATGGCCGAGGGGCGGGTGGTCCGCTTCGAGGAGATCACCCGCTGCCCGCTGGAGGTGCAGGACTGCCTGCTCTCCCCGCTGTCGGACCGGGTGCTCGCCATCCCCGAGCTGCCCGGCCGGGACGCGACCGTGTTCGCCCGCGAGGGCTTCAACGTGATCGCCACCGCGAACACCCGCGACCGGGGCGTCAACGAGATGAGCGCCGCGCTGAAGCGGCGCTTCAACTTCGAGACCGTCTTCCCCATCCCCGACCTGGCCACCGAGCTGGAGCTGGTCGAGGCGGAGGCCGGTGAGCTGCTGCGCCGCTCCGGGGTGACCGTGCCGCCACGCCGGGACGTGCTGGAGGTGCTGGTGACCACCTTCCGCGAGCTGCGTACCGGGGTCACCGAGCGGGGTGACGCGATGGAGCGGCTGTCGTCGGTGATGAGCACCGCCGAGGCGGTCTCGGTGGCGCACGCCGTCGGGCTGCGCGGCTGGTTCCTGCGCGGCGAGGCGGGCGACGCCGCCGACCTGGTGGCCTGCCTGGCCGGCACCGCCGCCAAGGACGACGCGGACGACCTGGCCCGGCTGCGTCGCTACCTGGAACAGCAGGTGTCCCGCCGGTCGGGTGCGCAGTGGCAGGCGTTGCACGACGCCCGGCACCTGCTGCCCGGCTGATGGCGGGCGACACGCCGGGGGGCGTCGCGTTCCTCGGGGTCCGCCACCACAGCCCCGCCTGCGCCCGGCTGGTGGCGGCCACCGTGGCCGCGCTGCGCCCGGCGTACGTGCTGGTGGAGGGGCCGGCCGACCTCAACGACCGGATGGACGAGCTGCTGCTCGACCACGAGCTGCCGATCGCGGTGTTCAGCACCTACCGGGACGCGGGCCGGCGGCACGCCTCATGGAGCCCGTTCTGCGCGTACTCGCCGGAGTGGGTGGCGCTGACCGCCGGGCGGGCGGCCGGGGCGCAGGTCCGCTTCATCGACCTGCCCGCCTGGCATCCGGCGTTCGCCCGCCGCGCCAACCGGTACGCCGACGCCGACCAGCGGTACGCCGAGGCCGTGCGCCGGCTCTGTGCCACCCTGGCGGTGGACAACGTGGACGCCCTCTGGGACCACCTGTTCGAGATCGGCCCGGACGACGGACTCGCCGAGCGGCTGGCCGCATACTTCGACCTGCTGCGCGGCGAGTCCGACGCGGGCGAGGACGACACCGCCCGCGAGGCGTACATGGGCCGCTGGGTGAGGGCGGCGCGGACACGGGCGGGTGGCCGTCCGGTGCTGGTGGTCACCGGCGGTTTCCACCGTCCGGCCCTGGTGCGGCTGGTCTCCGCCACCACGGAGGACGAGGACTGGCCGGAGGTGCCGGCGCCGGAGCCCGACGCGGTGGCCGGCAGCTACCTGGTGCCGTACTCGTTCAAACGGCTGGACGCCTTCGACGGCTACCAGTCCGGGATGCCCTCCCCGGGTTACTACCAACGGGTCTGGGAGGACGGCCCGCAGCGGGCGGCGGAGGCGCTGACGGAGTCGGTGGCGGCCCGGCTGCGGGCCCGGCGGCAGCCGGTCTCCACCGCCGACCTGATCGCCGCCCGGAGCATGGCCGGCGGTCTGGCCCGGCTCCGCGGTCACGCCCACCCGGGCCGGGTCGACGTGCTCGACGGGCTGGTCTCCGCCCTGGTCACCGACGCCCTCGACCAGCCCCTGCCGTGGGCGTCGCGGGGTCGCCTGGCCGCCGGCACGCACCCCGCGGTGGTCGAGATGGTGGCGGCGCTCAGCGGCGACCGGGTGGGGCGGCTGCACCCCGACACGCCGCTGCCACCGCTGGTGCACGACGTCGACGCTGAACTGGACCGGCACCGCGTGGGCCCGGCCGACGTGGTCGAGCTGGGCCTGACCGATCCTGCCGACCTGGCGCGCAGCCGGCTGCTGCACCGGCTGCGGCTGCTCGACGTCCCCGGTCACGTCCGGGACAGCGGCCCCCGGGTGGGCGCGGACGCGGTGCTGACCGAGCGCTGGTCGCCCCGCCCGGCCGCGGACCGGCTGGCCCGGCTGATCGAGGCCGGCGGGTACGGACCCACCGTCCTCGACGCGGTGACCGCCCTGGTGGAGGAGCGGGCCGTGCTGCTCGGTGACGACGTGGAGGGTCTCGCCACACTGCTCTTCGACACCGCGCTGGCCGGACTCCGCGAGCATTCCGCGCGGGCGCTCGCCGCGATCGCCCGGGCGGCGGGCACGGTGACGGACCTGCGGGCGCTGGGCCGTGCGTTGACCGTGGTGCTCGGCCTGTGGCGGCACGACCGGCTGCTCGGCAGCGCGGGCGCGGCGCCGCTCGGCGCGCTGATCGTGGCCGCGGTGCGCCGGGCGCTCTGGCTCGTCGAGGGCGTGCACGCCGCCACCGCCCCGGCCGACCGGGGCCGGCTGGCCGCGCTGGTGGCGGTCCGGGACGCGATCCGGTACGCCGGTCCCACGCTAGGGCTCGACACGGAGGCCGCGCTGGCGGTGGCCGGGCGGGTCGCCGCCGACCCGGCGGCCCCGCCGGACCTGCGCGGCGCCGCCCTCGGCCTGCGCTGGTCCCTCGGCGCGGCGGCGGACGCCGGTCGGGCGGTCCGGGCGGTGGCCGCCCCGGCCACCCTGGGCGACTGGCTCTCCGGCCTGTTCGCGCTGGCCCGGGAGGAGGTGGTCGCCGGAGACGCGGCCCTGCTCGCCGTCCTCGACGATCTGCTCGCGGCGATGGACGCGCACGACTTCCTGGTCGCGTTGCCCGCGTTGCGGCAGGCGTTCGGCTGGTTCCCTCCCCGCGAGCGGGAGGCGGTGGCCCGGCACGTCCTGGCGCTGCACGGCGCCGACGGACGGGCCCGCGACCTGCTGCGCCTGGACGCCGACCCGGTGCTGGTCGCCGCCGCCCGCGCGCTGGACGCGCGGGTCGACACGGTACTCGCCCGGGAGGGGCTGCTCGGCGAACCGGAAGGAGAGCTCCCGTGACGGATCCGATGCTGGAGCGCTGGCGGCTGCTCCTCGGCGACGCGGCGCAGGAGTGCCTGGGCGGCCTCTCCGCGGAGGCGGCCGGCCGGGACGCCGCGCTGGACTGGCTGTACGGCCGGGACGAGGAGCTGAGCCGGCGGGACGTGCGCCGGGGCGGCTCCGGCCCATCCGTCCTGACCACCGTGGACTGGCTGGAGGGCATCACCCGCCTGTTCCCCAGGGAGACCGTCGAACGGCTGGAACGGGACGCGGTGGAGCGGTACGAGATCCACGACGTGGTGACCGATCCGCAGGTGCTGGCCCGGGTGGAGCCGAACCCGGCGCTGTTGCGCGCGGTGCTGCGCACCAAGCACCTGATGGACCCGGGGGTGCTGCGGCTGGCCCGGCGGCTGGTCGAGGCGGTGGTGCGCCAGCTCGTCGAGCGGATGGCCAGCGAGGTCCGGCAGTCGTTCTCCGGGGCACGGGCACGCCGGCCGAGCCGGTTCCGGCAGGCCCGCAACTTCGACGTGCGGCGCACCATCCGCGCCAACCTGGCGCACTGGCGGCCGGACGAGCGCCGGCTGCACGTGCGTACCCCGCACTTCTTCTCCCGGACCCGGCGGCACCTGGACCGCTGGCAGGTGATCCTGCTGGTCGACCAGTCCGGCTCGATGGTCGGGTCGGTGATCCACGCCGCGGTCACCGCCGCCTGCCTGTGGGGGCTGCCTGGCGTCCGGACCCACCTGGTGGCCTTCGACACCGAGGTCGTCGACCTCACCAGCGACGTGGACGACCCGGTCGAGCTGTTGATGAAGGTGCAGCTCGGTGGCGGCACCGACATCGCCCGGGCGGTGACGTACGGGGCGCAGCTGGTGGAGAACCCGCGTCGCACCATCCTCGTGCTGGTGACCGACTTCTACGAGGGCGGCAGCGAGGCGCACCTGGTGCGCGGCGTGAAACAGCTCGTCGAGCAGGGCACCCACGTGCTCGGGCTGGCCGCGCTGGACGAGGAGGCGAACCCGGCGTACGACCGGGCCACCGCGCAGAAGCTGGCCGACGTCGGCGCGGCGGTCGGCGCGATGACCCCCGGCGAGCTGGCCGCGTTCGTGGCCGAGCACGTGGGCCGTTAGGAGCGAGCCGTGACCCGTACCGACCTGCTGGCGCTCACCCCTGAGGTGCTCGCCGCGCTCAGCAACCGCGGCCTGGTGAAGCGGGCCACCAAGGCGGTCGACGGCGGCGAGCTGCCTACGCTCACGGTCGACGAGGACGGCGCCGTGCGCGCGGCACACCCAGATGGGGTGACCAGCGTCCTGCCGGCCGGCGGCGGACTGGCCACCGGCGTCTGCTCCTGCGCGGCGCCCGGTGTCTGCCGGCATCTGCTGGCGCTCGTGCTGACCTACCAGCGGGAACAGACAGTGACGGGCCCCGGGCCGGAGCGGGCGGTGCCCGCCAGGCCGGGCGGCCCGACCGGCGGCGGTGGCGTCGGACCGAACCCGGACACCGCCGGCCCGGACGGAGCAGGCGATGGCCCGGCGGGGACCGCCGGTGAGCCGTGGCGCTGGTCACCGGGAGACGTCACCGACGAGGAGTTGGCCGCTGCGGTCGGCACGCCGGCGCTCGCCGCAGCCGAGCGCCGGCGGCGGCGCGGCTACCTGGCCGTGGTCCGCCGACCCGGCGCGGACGACCCGGTGCCGCAGGTGGAGCTGCCCACCGGCACGGTCCGCTTCCTGGTGCCCCGCCAGATCGGGTACGCCAGCAGCGACGCCGCCGGCGACGGCGGCGAGGCGATCGCGCTGGCGGTGTGGGCGTGCCGGGCGGCCGACCGGGACCAACCGGACCGCCGGGAGGCGCAGGTGCGCGTCGGCGGGACGGCGTCGGTGGTGGACGGTCCGGCGCTGGACGCCGCGGTGACCCTGGCGGGGGAGGTGCTGCTCACCGGGGCGGTGCACACCGGCACCGGGGCGGACGCCCGGCTGGCCGCCGTGCGGCGGGACCTGGACGCCGCCGGGCTGCGCTGGCCGCTGCTCGCCGTCGACGAGCTGGCCGGCCAGCTCGAGGCGTATGCGGCCCGAAGCGCCCGCTACCGGCCGGAGACCCTCGCCGAGGTGCTCGCCGAGCTGCCGGCCCGGCGCCGGGCGGTGGTCAACGGTGGCGGCACCCCGCCGGAGCGGGTGCTGGGCGCGGACGAGCCGGCCGAGACCCCGCTGCGCCGGCTGCGGCTCACCGGCCTCGGGGCCCGGGTCCGCGAGTCGGCCGGCGAGGTCGCCGTCGACGTCGTCCTCGCCCACCCGGCGGCCGCCGGCGTGCTGGTGCTGCGGCGCGAGTTCGGCCCCGCCGACGGCGCCGGGCTCACCGGGCACGCCCTGGCCGGGCGGCGGGTGGCGGGCAGCACGCTCGGCGCGCTGGCCGCCGGCAACGTCGTCTCCGAGTCGGCGGTGCGCAGCGCCGCGCACCGGCTGCGGTTCGCCGCCGGCCGGCTGGCCCGCACCACCGTCACGCCCGGCGCCGGGTCCTGGGCGGAGCTGCCACCCGGGCTGCTGGCCCGGGACCTGGACGCGCTCGCCGCGGCCCTGGCCGAGCAGCCGCCCCGGCTGCTGCGACCCCGGACCGCGGCCGAGTCGGTGCGGGTGCTGGCGCTGGGCGACGTGCGGGCGATCGGGTACGCCGCCGGTGAGCAGCGCCTCGCCGCGACGGTGACCGGGGTGGCCGGCGGGGTGGCGACCGTCTCGGCGGTGCACCGGGCGGTCGCCCCGGGCGCGCTGGACGCGCTCGCGGCGGCGCTCGGCGGCGCCCACGGCACCCCCCGGTACGTCAGCGGCACGGTGCGGCGCGGCGCGGACGGCCTGGTGGTCGAGGCGCTGGCGGTGGTCGCCGACACGGTGGTCGTACCCGATCTGGCGGCCGGTGCGGGCGACGGCGCGCTGGGCGGCGTGGTGGCCGAGCCGCCGGATCCGGTGACGGCCGCGCTGCGCGCGGCGTCGGCGCTGCTCGCCCAGGCTGCCCACAGCGGGCTGCGGCACCTGCCGGCCGGGTTCCGGGACCGGCTGCGGAGTGCCGCCGAGCGGCTGGCCCGGGTGGGCCTGGACCGGTGCGGCAATGCTCTGATCGACCTGGCCGGAGCGCTCGGCGCCGACCCCGGCGACGCGGCGGTCCGGGCCTGGGTGGACGCCCAGATCCGGCTGCTGGTGACCGCGGAGTCCCGGTGAGCCGGTCCCCGCGACCGCGCCCGACGGCTACGGTGTGAGGCGTGGCGACCACGGCCGAGGAGATCCGGGTGGGGGAGCGGGTGGTCCGCGTCTCCAGCCCCGACAAGCCGTACTTTCCGGAGCGGGGACTGACCAAGCTGGACGTGGTCCGCTACTTCCTCGCCGTCGGCGACGGCATCCTGCGCGCCCTGCGGGACCGTCCCACCATGCTGGAGCGCTGGCCGCGCGGGGTGTTCGAGGGCGCGAAGATCGCCACCCGGCAGAGCAACAAGGGTGACGCCTTCTATCAGAAGCGGCTGCCGGCGGGGGCGCCCGAGTGGGTGCGGACCGCGCACATCACCTTCCCCAGCGGCCGGACCGCCGACGAGGTCGCCCCGAGCGAGCTGGCCGTGGTGGCCTGGGCGGCCAACCTGGGCACCCTGCGGTTCCACCCGTGGCCGGTGTCGAAGGCCGACGTGGAACGTCCCGACCAGCTCCGGATCGACCTCGACCCGATGCCCGGCGTGGACTTCGCCCAGGTGGTGCCGGTCGCCCACGAGGTCCGGGCGTTCCTCGATGAACTGGGCCTGGCCGGCTACCCGAAGACCACCGGCGGCCGGGGCATCCACGTCTACCTGTCCATCGAGCCCCGGTGGAGCTTCGGCGACTGCCGCCGGGCCGTGCTGGCCCTGGGCCGGGAGATGCAGCGCCGGCTGCCCGACCTGGTCACCACCACCTGGTGGCGGGAGCAGCGGGACCGGCCGGTCTTCGTCGACTACAACCAGATGGCCCGCGACCACACGATGACCTCGGCGTACTCGATCCGGCCCACCCCGCGGGCGCTGGTCTCCGCGCCGCTGGACTGGGCCGAGCTGGACGACGCGCGGCCGGAGGACTTCGACGTGGTGAGCATGCCGGCGCGGTTCGCCGAGCGGGGCGACCCGCACGCCGGCCTGGACGAGCGGCGCTTCTCGCTGGAGCCGCTGCTGGAGTTGGCCGACCGCGAGGGCCTGGAGGCCCCGCCGGAGCGCTGAGCGGTCACGGCCAGGGGCTCTGCGTCCCGTCGAACTCCCCGAAGACCAGCCAGGTCCGGGTGGACAGCACCCCGGCGATGCTCTGCACCCGGTCGAGCACCACGTCCCGCAGGGTGGCGTTGTCCGGCGCGCGGACCAGGGCCAGCACGTCGTGCTCGCCGCTGAGCAGCGCCGCGTGCTCGATGTAGCGGACCTGCGCCAGCTCGGCCGACACCTCCCGCCAGGTGTTCTGCTCGATGGTCAGCGCGATGTACGCCGACGTGCCCAGCCCGGCGGGCTCCGGGGCGACCCGCGCCTGGAACCCGGTGACCACCCCGTCCCGGATCAGCCGCTCCAGCCGGGCGTACGCGTTGGTGCGCGAGACGTGCACGCGTTCGGCCAGCGTACGGATGGAGAGCCGGCCGTCCCGGACCAGTTCGTGCAGGATCCGCCGGTCCACCTCGTCGAGCGGCCCGGCCGAACGTCCCGTTCCGGCCGGCATGCCCGGTGTGGTGCCGGTCTCCTGGCTCATGAAGCCCTCATTCCTCTGCCATTCGTCCCGCGTTCATCCGCGATGTTGAGTCAATCATCCGACAGCAGGAGCATAGGGCCACCACACGTCCAGGAGGTCCCCGCCGTGACGACCACACCCCAGGCGGTCCGCAGGGCATCCCCCCGCACCCGCCGGCCGGCCACCCCGGCCGCCCCCGATCCGTCGGCCGGCCTGCTGCCGCGCACCGAGCCGGTCCGACTGCTGAACCCGGACGGCACCCCGCTGCCGGCCCGGGACGACTACCCGGAGCCGCCGGTCGAGGCGCTGCGCGAGATGTACCGCCGGATGGTCGTCGGCCGCCGCTTCGACGTGCAGGCCACCGCCCTGACCAAGCAGGGCCGCCTCGCCGTCTACCCGTCCTCCCGGGGCCAGGAGGCGTGCCAGGTCGGCGGGGTCCTCGCCCTGCGGGACACCGACTGGGTCTTCCCCACCTACCGCGAGTCGATGGCGCTGACCGCCCGGGGCATCGACCCGGTCGAGGTGCTCACCCTGCTGCGGGGCGACTGGCACTGCGGCTACGACCCGACCACCGTGCATACCGCGCCGCAGTGCACCCCGCTCGCCACCCAGTGCGTGCACGCCGCCGGCCTGGCGTACGGCGAGTCGTACCAGGGGCGGGACACGGTCGCGCTGGCCTTCATCGGCGACGGCGCCACCAGCGAGGGCGACTTCCACGAGGGGGTCAACTTCGCCGCCGTGTTCAAGGCCCCGGTCGTCTACTTCGTGCAGAACAACAAATACGCGATCAGCGTCCCGCTCTCCCGGCAGACCGCCGCGCCGAGCCTGGCGTACAAGGGCGTCGGCTACGGCGTGCCCAGCGAGCAGGTGGACGGCAACGACCCGGTGGCCGTCCTCGCCGTGCTCACCCGCGCCGTCGAGCACGCCCGCGCAGGCTTGGGGCCGTACCTGGTCGAGGCGCACACCTACCGGATGGAGCCGCACACCAACGCCGACGACCAGACCCGCTACCGGGACGCCGAGGAGGTCGAGGCGTGGCGGGACCGCGACCCGATCGCCCGGCTGGAGGCGTACCTGCGGGCCCGGGGGGTGCTGGACGACGCGGCCGTCGCGGCGATCGCCGACGAGGCCGAGGCGTACGCCGCCGCGCTGCGCGACCGGATGAACGCCCAGCCGGCCGTCGACCCGCTCAGCCTCTTCGACCACGTGTACGCGGAGCCGACCCCGCAGCTGGTCGAGCAGCGCGAGCAGGTCCGCGCCGAGCTGGCCGCCCGGGACGAGGAGGGGGACGCCTGATGGCCACCATGACCATGGCGAAGGCGCTCAACGCCGCGCTCGCCGACGCGCTGCTCGACGACGAGCGGGTGGTCGTCTTCGGCGAGGACGTCGGCCAGCTCGGCGGCGTCTTCCGGATCACCGACGGGCTCCAGGCCCGGTTCGGCGACAAGCGCTGCTTCGACACCCCGCTCGCCGAGGCCGGCATCGTCGGGTTCGCCGTCGGCCTGGCCATGTCCGGGCTGCGGCCGGTGGTGGAGATGCAGTTCGACGCGTTCGCGTACCCGGCGTTCGAGCAGATCGCCTCGCACGTGGCGAAGCTGCGCAACCGCACCCGGGGCGCGCTCAGCGTGCCGATCGTCATCCGCGTCCCGTACGCCGGCGGCATCGGCGGCGTCGAGCACCACTGCGACTCCTCCGAGGCGTACTACGCGCACACCCCCGGCCTGAAGGTGGTCACCCCGGCGACGGTGGAGGACGCGTACTCGCTGCTGCGCGAGGCGATCGACGACCCGGACCCGGTCGTCTTCATGGAGCCGAAGAAGCTCTACTTCTCCAGCGCCGAGGCGGAGCTGCCGGCCCGGACCGCGCCGTTCGGCAAGGCCGTCGTCCGCCGTGCCGGCACCGACGCCACCCTGGTCGCGTACGGCCCGGCCGTGCCGGTCGCGCTCGAGGCGGCCGAGGCCGCCCGCGAGGAGGGTTGGGACCTGGAGGTCGTCGACGTACGCACCATCGTGCCGTTCGACGACGCGACCATCGCCGCCTCGGTCCGCAAGACCGGCCGCTGCGTGGTGATCCAGGAGGCGCAGGGCTTCGCCGGGGTCGGCGCGGAGATCGCCGCCCGGGTGCAGGAGCGCTGCTTCCACGCCCTGCACGCCCCGGTGCTGCGGGTCTCCGGCCTGGACATCCCGTACCCGGCGCCGATGCTGGAGCACACCCACCTGCCCTCGGTGGACCGGGTGCTGGACACCGTCGCCCGCCTCCAGTGGGACGACCAGCCCGACCCCCGGTGGGTGGCGGCATGACCACCGCGCAGCAGACCCGGGACTTCCTCCTGCCGGACCTGGGGGAGGGGCTGAGCGAGGCCGAGATCGTCGAGTGGCGGGTCGCCGTCGGCGACGTGGTCAGCGTCGACCAGACCGTGGTCGAGGTGGAGACCGCCAAGGCCGTCGTCGACGTGCCCTGCCCGTACGCCGGACGGGTCGTCGCCCTGCACGGCGCGGCGGGTGAGGTCCGCCCGGTCGGCCAGCCGTTGATCACCATCGCCCCGCTCGACGGCGGGGACGACCCGCACGCCACCTACCGCGAGGAGGAGCGGGCCGGGTCCGGCAACGTCCTCATCGGGTACGGCACCGGCCACGGCGGCTCCGGGCGGCGGCGTCGCCGCCCGCGCCTGGCCCTGGCTCCGGAACCCGGTGCGCCGGCCCCGACCGCCGGTCCGGGCGCGGCCACGGACGCCGCCACCGGCGCGGCGCCCACGGACGTCGCCGGCCTGGCGGCGGCGGTCGGGGCGGAGCGCGCCGGCTCGCCGGCCCGCGGCGGCCCGGCCGGTGCGCCGCTGGTCATCTCGCCGATCGTCCGGCGGCTGGCCCGGGAACGCGGCCTGGACCTGGCGGCCCTGACCGGCACCGGGCCCGGCGGCGTGATCCGGCGTGCGGACGTCGAGGCGGCGCTGGCCACGCCGGCCGCGAAGCTCGCCGCCGTGCCGGACGCCCCGGAGGCGCACGTCGGGCTGGCCCCGGCCGGGGACGGCGACGTGGTCATCCCGCTCACCGGCATCCGCAAGGCGATCGCCGACAAGCTCTCCCGCAGCCGGCGGGAGATCCCCGAGGTGACCATCTGGGTGGACGTGGACGCCACCGGGCTGCTGGAGACCCGGGCCGCGATCAACGCCGCCACCCCGGACGCGCCGGTCAGCATCCTGGCCCTGCTGGCCCGGATCTGCCTCAGCGGGCTGCGGAAGTACCCGCAGCTCAACGCGCACGTGGACACCGAGGGGCAGCGGATCGTCCAGTCGGCCGGGGTGCACCTGGGCATCGCCGCGCAGACCGACCGGGGCCTGCTCGTCCCGGTGCTGCGCGACGCGCAGCGGCTGACCACCCGGGAGTTGGCCGCCGCCCTGGCGGAGACCACCGCGGCCGCCCGGTCCGGCACCCTGCCTCCGGCCCGGCTGACCGGCGGCACCTTCACCCTGAACAACTACGGGGTGTTCGGCGTGGACGGCTCCACCCCGATCATCAACCACCCGGAGGCGGCGCTGCTCGGCGTCGGGCGCATCGTCGACAAGCCCTGGGTGGTCGACGGGCAGTTGGCGGTCCGCAAGGTGACCCAGCTTAGCCTCACCTTCGACCACCGGGTCTGCGACGGCGGGGTGGCCGGCGGGTTCCTGCGGCACGTGGCGGACTGCGTCGAGCAGCCCGCCCTGCTGGTGGCGAACGTCTGACCGTCGCGGCGGACGATTCGACGGCGCCGTGGTTCCGCGGAACCACGGCGCCGTCCCCGTTCGCTCGCCCCGCTCATGGAATTTCCGTTCAATGTGAGGCCGAATGTCGAATCGCCGATCACGCGGAATTTCCATTCGAAATGGTGGTCCGCCATTACCACGCAATGAGCCCGACCGGAAGCCCACTGTGGACAATTTCCGGGGTACGGCTGCGCCGGAAGTTCGGCCCGCGGCCGGGACGCCATTGCTGGCGCACTGTCGATAAAGTCGAGAGCTATGCGGGTCAGTGCCCTCCGTCGATGGTTGATCCCGTCGCTGTGTGGCCCGCTGCTGTTCCTCACCCTGGTCGGCGTGGCCGCCTGCGGGGATGACAAAGCAGCCGACAGCACGGCCGCCGAGGCGCTGCTCTGCCTCTCGCCCGCCCAGCGGCCGGAGGTGGTGCGGGCCGCCGTGCTGCTCCGGCTCGCCACCGCTGCGCCGGTTCCGGACCAGCTCCGCGACGACGGCCGCGACTGGTCGCTGGAGGACTGGCGCGGGCGACACCAGGAGGACTTCGCGAGGGCGTGCGGCGTCGCGGTCGCCGCGACGCAGCTCGACGACGGCGCTTCCGGCTCCGGCTCCGGCGGTTCGACCTGGAAGGTGCTCTGGCCGCTGCTGGTCGGCGCCGCGTTGACCCTGGTCACCACCGCCGCCACCACCGGCTGGCGGGAGCGGATGACGGAGCTGCGCAAGCACTCCGCCGCCCTGCGGACCGACGCCCGGGCGTTCGTCACGGCCGTCCTCGGCTTCATGGACGTCGCCACCGACGCCAGCCAGCCGGTGCCCAGGGGCGAGTCGCTGGACGACCTGCGTACCCGGTTGCAGCTGACCCTGGAGGAGACGCCCCGGCCGGACCGGCACCCCGAGGTGGGGCGGATGCTCGCCGCACTGGACGACGGGCCGCTCGGGTCCGAGCTGACGTCGGGGTGGTCGACGCGGGAGGTGCGCCGCCCGGACGGCGACCGCGCCGTGCGGGTGCGGTCCGCCGTCGACGAGCTGCGCAACGGTGTGCGGACGGTGGCGGAGGCCCGGGAACGACCGATCCGCGACGCGCTGATCCACCGGTGGCGCCGCCGAGGTCACCCCCCGCCCGCCGCCCCCGTCCCACCGGCAGCTGACCAGTCCCACGAGTCCCCGCGGAGCATGGCATGAGCCCGAACGGCGAGCCGCTACGGAACCCGTTCGACATCAAGGAACTCGGGCCGGCCGCGGAGGGCGCGCTGCAACCGTGGGGTTACCCCGAACACGAGAAGCTCTACCTCGCGGTCGACCAGACCCAGCAGGCGTACGAGCGGTTCATCGACTTCCTCCCTCCGATGAGGAGGGACGGCAAGCATCCCGGTCGGCTGGTGGTGGTGACCGGCGAGCGCGGATCCGGCAAGACGTCGCTGATCCACCGGTGTGTCCACCGCCTGCAGCAGGCCCTCGCCGACACCACCTTGAAGATCGTCGACGTGACCCGGTACGAGCCGTTCAGCCCGCCCGCTCCCGAGGGCCGTTCGGTGCTGGAGAACTACTTCGACCGCCTCGCCCACCGGGTGCTCACCGAGGTGCACGCGGAGGATGACAACTATCCCGACCCGGGGGCGACCATCATGCCCGCCCCCTCGGCGTACGCCAGGCTCAGCGGCCACTTACGGTCGCGCAAGGAGTTCGCGGCGATCATCCTGCCCGCCTTCCTCGATCAGGTGAACAGCCCCGGCCAGGAAGGCGAGCTGGCCCTGGCCCGGGTCCACCCGGTCCAGCACTACATGGGATTCCGCGTCGAGCGGGTCTTCTTCTTCCTGGAGAGCCGCAACCCGGAGGCGGTCAGGTCGTGGCACCGACAGCTGGACGGGGACGGAAAGGCCGAGGCCATCGTGCTCAGTCTCGGCCCACTCAAAGATCACGACGGCTGGACCTACGCCGGCGGCCGGCTCGCCCGTACCCCCAATCCGGGCTGGCCGACGGTCGACAGGCAGATGATGGAAAACCTGGTTCCGGCCGACCGCAGGATGACGCTGAGCGCACTACGTGAGTTGTGTCACGATGTGTGGAGGCAGGCGATCGCGGACGGCGACGCCACCGTCACCGACAAGCACATCAGCAAATTCCACGAGCGCCAGGCGGAGTCCTTCGAAGAACGTCGTCCGTACCTGCCGGACGACAATCCGGGTACGGAAGGTCCCGAGGCTCCGCCGACAGAGGGGCCACCACCGGAGGCGCCGCACCGACCAGGGACCGACGAGGACGAGTCAGGGGACGAGACCGATGCCAAGTGACCAGGCACCGCGGCCGACGCCGGATGGTGCCGGTCGACCCCGACGAACCCTCTTCCCGGCAGACGGCGTCAACCCCTACCTGCCGACACCGGTAGCCCGGGTCGGCGACAGCGCGGCCGGTGTGGTCACGGTGGCCACCAGGGCGGTGGTCCGGGCCAGGGAGGCGTTGGACGATTACCTGCGCTCGCCGCACACGCCCGACCAACCCCGCAAGGGCCGCGTCCTGACCCTCGTCGGGGACTTCGGCACCGGCAAGACCCACCTGGTGGCCGCGTTGCGCCGCCGCGTCCTGGAGTCCGCCCCGGCGGCCGACCCGGTCTATCTCGACGCGCCGAACGGCACCTTCGTCGACCTCTACAAGCGGTTCATCGGGCAGGTGAAGCGGCCGCGGGTGATGGACCTGCTCAGCGACTACTACGCCGAGGTGGTGGCCGACGAGCTGGACGCGACGCCGCACACCGCGCGGACCGCCGCGCGGCTGCGGCAAGGGGAGATCGACCCGGTGGCGGTGGTCGCCCGGCTGCACCTGCCCGACCGGGTGCTGCTGCAACGGCTGCAGACGACCCTGATCAGGGTCACCCGGGACAACGACCTCGGCACGGCGTTCACCCTGCTGCTCCAGCCCGAGGTGCAGACGCTGATCTGGGACTGGCTGACCGGCAACCCGCCGAGCGACTTCCTCCAGGAGCGGGGAATCTTCCGCAGCATCGGCACGGACACCGCGGCGTTGGACGCGATGGCCGCGTTCGGGCGGCTGCACCGGGACCGGGGCCGGCCCTCCGTCCTGATGATCGACGAGTTCGACCGGGTGCTGTCGGCGGTCGACAGCCGTACCGACTTCGCCGATCGGCTGGGGCCGTTCAAGCGGATGCTGGAGGCGGTCGGGGAGTCCGGTGCCTTGGTGGTGCTCGCCGGCATGCCCGACATGTTCAAGATCGTCGACGAGAGCACCAAGCAACGCATGGGACAGGTCGTCGAGGTGAGCCCGATGACCGTGGCCGAGGTCCAGGAGTTCATCCGGTCGTCGCACCGGGCGATCCGCGGCGACGACGCGCTGGACCCGTTCACCCAGCAGGCGGTGGAATCCCTGGTCGCGTTGACCAAGGGAGTGCCCCGACAGTTCATCACCCTGTGTCATTACCTCTACGGCTGGGCGCAGGGCACGCAGGAACTGATCAGTCCGGAGGTGGTGCGCCAGGTCAGTGGCAACCACTTCGACCTTGCCAGCGTGCTGGACGTCCGCCGGGACGTCTTCCACGTCCTCAACCGGGTGGGGATCCGGGTCGCGCGTGGACACCTGCGGGAGCGCGGCGGTGAGGTGGGGGTGGACTACTGGGTCTCCGACTCCCACGGTGAGTACCGCTGCGCCATCCTGATCACCGGTGGGGTGCTGTCCTCGGCCGACGTTACGGAGGTGCGGCAACGGGCCGCCCGAGCCCGCGCAGAGGCCGGTGCCGTGGAGATCGTCCTGGTGGTGGTCGGCTACCTGACCGAAGCGATGGCCACCCAACTCGTGCCGATCCTCAAGCCCAACGACCCGATCGTGTACGGCCGCGAATCCTTCCCGGAGACCCTGCAGGCGGTGGTCACCGGCGTGCTGAGCCGCCACCGGGAGACGGTCACCGCCAATCCGCTGGAGGTGATCATCGACGGGGTCGAACGGATCACCCGGCAACAGGCCACCACCCAGGAGTTGATCGAGTACGTCGCGCAGCACCTGGCAGGGATCGGCGAGACCACCGAACGGCAGCTGACCGACATCCGCCGGGAGGTGGCCAGCGCCACCCGGGGTGGCGACCCGACCACGACAGCGTCCCGCCCCACCGCCTCGCCGACCCTGACCGCTGTCGAGGAACTCTTCCAGGACGCGTTACGGCTGCTGCGCTCCATCGACCGGATGGACGACGACCTGACCGCCGCGTTCGCCGACGCGCCGGCCCGCCCGTTGCACGCCGGGCTGCGCGCGGTGCAGGCCCGGCTCAGGCAGCAGGACGGATTCAGTCCCCTGGGCACCGCGGTCTTCCTCGGCAAGCTCGTGCAGGCGTTCGAGCACGCCTTCCTGGACTGGTACGACGCCTCCCAACTGCGCGCCGGTGGCCGGCCGAGCCCGGCGGAGCGCGACCGGCTGGACCGGATCTGCACGCGCTACGAGGCGCTCTATCACGACATACCGCTGGACGAGTTGAAGAAGCTGGTCGAGTCGAGCGTCCGCGACCCGGAGCACGACGACGTCGTCTCCCAGGCGGCCGGCCCGACGATCCGGCTCGACGACATCCGGCGTACCTTCGCCGAACTCGGCGTCCGGGTGGGACGCGCGGTGGACGGTTGGGAGGGCGGCACCGGCTGACGTGGTGGGCCGACCTGGCGCCGGGTGATCCGCGGATCAGCCGCGTTCGCGCTCGACCTTCGACACCGTGCCGGCGGCGGCATCTCCTCCCGCCTGTGCCGGGAGGATGCCCGAGCGCTCGTGTGGACCGACTCCGGTCTGCTCCCGGCCGTCCGGTGCCGGGGCGCCGGTACGCCGCCCCCACCGGGCCAGGGATCCTCCGGTGTCCAGCACGCCGTTGCTGACGGCGTGCAGCACCGCGACCACCAGGATGGCCGGAGCCACCACCCCCACCGTGCCGGGCACGCTCGCCTCCAGCAGGAGAGCGAGGATGATCGCGGTAATCCCGTTCTGCTGCCCCACCGCCAGGTACGCGCGGTCCCGTCGGGTGATCCGCGCCGGGATGACCAGGCCGACCACGACCTGGGCGCCGAAGGCAGCCACCCCGAGCACGAGACCGGCCCACAGGTCGACCCCCTCGGCCAGGGCCAGCCCCAGGAGGAAACAGGCGGCCAGAAAGGCCCCCTGCGTCACCCCGCCGAGCAGCCGTCCCAGCGGCGGCCGGAAGAACAGCCCGAGCAGGGCGACGCCGAGGGCGAGCGAGTAGACGACGGCGAGGGCCAGCAGCGCCACCAGAACCGCTGTCTCGATGACAGCCGGCCAGACCCGGTCACCCGGCTCCTGGTCCGGCACCCGGGCGGTAGCGAACCGTTGGAGTATCCACCACAGCAGCAGCCCGAGCGCGGCCAGCGCGAGGTTCTGGGCGATGCTGACGCCGATCGAACCGGCGGCGGGACCGATGGTCGTCAACTGACCCGTGCTGGCGGAGCCCCACCGGAGCAGCCAGGCGGCGCCGTAGACGGTCAGCACCACGGTGATCGGGTCGTCGAACGACGCCCATGCGGCCAGCAGCGCCTTGGCGCGCGCCGACATCCGGGAGCCGGCACTCATGGCCGCGACCGCCAGCGGGTCGATCTGGGCCACGGCGAGCCCCAGCACGGCGTAGCGCGGCTCCCGGAAGACCAGGTACATGGCGCCGGCGATCAAGGCAGCCTTGGTCAGCACGCCGACGGTCACGGCGAGTGTCACCGTGCCGGCACCGACCCGCAGCTCGTCGCGGGAGATGCCGTGCGTGCTGCTGTAGAGGCCGACGACCAGCAACGCGCCGGCGATGGCGAGGTATCCAACCGAGTTCTCCCGTACCTGCACCCCGGCCGCGACCGCCAGCAGCCAGCCCAGGCCCGCCGTGCCACTGATCAGCACGAGCCGGCCCAGGCCCCAGTCGTGCCAGGGCTGGGCGGGCACGGGTGCCGGGCGGGCCCGACGGGCGAACCGACTGATCGTGATCAACGTCCCGCCCTCGATGTCCGCCCCGTCCCGCCGGCATTACCGTGATGCCGGCGGGACGCCGTCCGGGCCGGTGACCCCGCTCGCGTCGTCACGGCCAGGCCGCCAGGACGGCGTCGAGCTGGCGTTCGGCCGAGCCGACCCGGGGCTGGTACAGCGTCAGGCCGACAATGTATCGCGACTCGTCGATCCTGCGGTAGTAGATCGCGCCGCTCTCGACGTCCAGCACGACGCGGCGGAGCGGACCGCCGATCGAGGCCCGGGCGGTTCGGCCCAGCTCCCGCACGTAGTCCGGCAGCTCGACGGCCACCTGTGCGTAGCGGGCCCGGCGGTCGCCGGCGCTGGCCCAGCCGTCCGCGTCGAACTGCCCGTCCCGCAGCACGTCGACACAGAACACCCGACGTCCGTTCTCGATCAGGGCGACCAGGTGCAGGTCGTACGGTCGCACCGCCGCCCGGCACACCGCGACGGCGGGGTGGTCCGCCCGCCCGGTGACGGTGAGGGAGGTCGCCGCGGTGCGCTGCTCCGGGATTCCGGTGGCCGGTGGCCGGTGCGGCTGTGCCGCGCGGAGGGTGTCGGAGAGGCCTTCGGTCCGCCAGCCGCCGAGGTCGTACTCCCGGGCATGGATCTCGTCCCGGTAGCGCTCCACCGCCCCGGAAACCGTCGCGTCCACCCGGTTGACCAGGTCGGTGCGTTCCGCCGGGTCGTCCGGCAGACGGAGAACCGCGCCGAAGAGGTAGCTGCCAGGGATGATCTGGTCGCAGTAGGCGACGCCCCCGTCCGTCTGCAGGACGAGTCGGATCAGTGAGCCGGTGCCCAGGTCGATGAGCCAGTCGTGCAGCGGGTGGTCCATCTGGAAACTGGCCTTGCGGGCCAGCTTGTGGCACGCCTCCCGGGTGTCCTCGGCGCCCTCGTCGGCGAACCGGTCATCGTGGTGGTCGCACCGGCCGTCCGTGCACCAGGAGATGTAGTGCAGGTCGGGGCTGGCGTCCAGCAGGTCCCCGACCCGCTGCCGCCGGTCGGTGCCGGTGTCCGCCTGACCATCGGCCGGGACGGTGGTCACGGCGGGGCCCGGGACGGGCTCGTCCGGCGGGGGCGGACGGTATTCGTCGGCGTTCACCGGTGCGGCCTCCTTCGGTGGGATCGAGCGGGACGACGGGTCACATCTGGGGCGCGTCGACGGCGATGCCGTCGAACCGCGACGGGTCGGCCGGGGACGTGTCGAGGAGCCGGAGGTTGCGCTGGGCGGCCAGGGTGTACGGGTGCTCCGCGGGCAGGTCCTCCGCACACCACTGGGCGGCCTCCCCGCCGAGATCGCGCGCCCGCCGGGTGTCGCCGACGGACGCCAGGTGGGCGGCCTGGTTGACCATCGCGGCCAGCACCCACGGGTGGGTCGGTCCGGACAGCGTGGCCCGCAGCCCGTGCCACGCCCGTTCGCCCTGGTCCCGGGCCTCCTCGAGTTGGCGGTTGCCGCGCAGGAACAGCGCCAGGTTCATCTGGCACAGCCCGGTGAACGGGTGGTCGGGGCCGAAGGCGGCCGACTTGCGGTAGCGGTCGAGGACGTCCCGGGCGATGCGGACGGCCTCGTGCGGGGTGCCGGTGACGTGGTGGTCGGCGGCCAGGGCCATCCGGCAGCCCCAGGTGTCCGGGTGCTCCTGGCCCAGCAGCCGGTCGAAGGCCCGGACCAGGTCGGTGTTGCTGGCCATGGCCTCCCGCGGGCTGCCGGCGGCGCGTTGGGTCACCGCGAGGCTGCGCGCCACCCGCAGCGCCACCCGGTGTTCCCGCCGCCGCCCGTCGAGGGTCCGGTTGACCCACCCGTCCGCCTGCCGCAGGGTCTCCAGCGCCGCGTCCACGTCGCCGAACTCCCGCTGGTAGGTGCCCAGACTCTCGGCGGTCCACCAGGTCCTCGGGTTGGCGTCGCCGAGCAGCCGCAGGCGCCGGGCCAGGAGGTCGGACTGGATGAGCATCGCGGTGTGCGCGTCGCCGTCCAGGTAGGACGAGAGCGCCAGGTTATGCGCCGCCATCAGCGTGTGCGCGTGGTCGCCGCCGAGCGTCCGGTCAAACCCGTGGTACGCGATGCTGTCGTACTGCTCGGCCTCGTCGTAGCAGCCGAGCGCGCGCAGGTCACCGGCGAGCCCCCGGGTGGTGACGAGGGTCCGCAGGTGGTCCACGCCCTGGCTGTCGGACTGCTGGAGCCGCACAGTCTCGTCAACGGTGCGGGCTCTCGCGTAGTCACCCTGGGCCCGCAGGATGTTGGCCCGCTCCACCTCCAGCCAGAGCAGCGTCGGGTCGTCGGGCGGTACGGTCGGTCGCCACCGGGCCAGCGCCTCGTCGGCGATCCGCAGCGCCGCGCGAGCGACGCTCGCCACCTGTTGCAGCTGCATGAACCGCACCTGCCGGGCCACCCACCGGCGCACCTCGACGGCGGTGGCGGCCACGGCGCCGCTCGGCCCGAGGTGGTGCTGGAGCTCCTCCAGGCGTACCCGGTGCTCCTGGTCCTCGTCCTCAAGGATGCCCGGTGCGAACCGGGCCAGGGCGAGCTGCACCTGCCGCTGGCGGGTCTCGCGTTCGGCGTCGGGCATGCTCTCCCCGATCACCTGCTGCAGCGGGGGGCTGAGGCGCAGCAGGCCGTGGGGGCCCCAGGTGAGGTCGAAGATGCCGAACCGGACCCCGGTCCAGAGCACCCGGTCGAACTCGATCGGGTCGGCCAGCAGCGGGGCGGCGTCCGGGCCGGCGGCCTCGACCAGCGCCGCCACCATCGGACTGCTGCGCAACAGCTTGAGGCTGATCCGGTCGCCGGACAGGTGGACGCAGAGTTCGGCCAGCCGGGCGGTCAGGCCACCGATCGGGATGTGGTCGAGCGTGGTGGCGACCACCTCCCACAGCCGCCACAACCCGCCCCGGTCCGCCACCTCGCCGGCGGGCCTGGCGATCCGCTCCCGCAGCAGGTCCGCCATGGCGGCGACGGTGACCGCGGCATCGGCGGGAGCCTGGCGGCGTACCAGGTCGACCTGTTCCCGCAGCCAGGCGCCGGCCAGCCGGAGCGGGAGCGGGAGGTGATCGACGGCATCGGCGATGGCGCGGGCGTGGGTGACCGTCAGGTCCGGCACGAACTCGTGGAGCAGGGAGACGGCCTCCTCCGGGCTGAGCCGGCCGACGACGACCTCGCTGTCGGTCGGCCTCAGCACGCCGGGTCGGGCGACGAGCACCACGTGTCCGCACGGCCCGGCCGGCACCAGATCGTCGAGCAGGTCGAGATCGCGGACGTCGTCGTAGACGAGCAGGTACGGATGACCGAACGCGGGCTTGCGGAGCAGCTCCACCACCTCGCGGGCGCCGAGGCGCTGGTCCTCCTCGGCCGCCGTCCCGCGGCGGGCCGGTGCCCGGCCGTTGGCGAGCCCTTCCTTGCGTAACGCCTCACCGAGGCGGCGCAGGGCCTGGCCGGCCGACTCCCGGCTCTCGGCCGGGATCCACCAGACCACGTCGTAGTCGCCACCGAAGCGGACGGCGAACTCGCGGGCCAGCGCGGCCTTTCCGATGCTGATCGGGCCGGTCAGGGCCGCCGGGACCTCGGCGTCGGCGAGGAGCACGTCGCGCAGGCGCTCCAGCGTGGCCTCGCGGCCGCCGAACCCGGTGACCCTCGCCGGCAGGTCCAGCACCCGCGGGCCCGCCGGCACTCCGGCGCCGGTGCCGGGGAACCGGGGGCGGAAGCGGCCGGTGGATCCGTCGGACCGGAGGCGCATGCCGAGGTGGGTGAGGAGCCGGCCCCGCGCGCCCGCCTCGTCGGCGTCGGTAAGGTCGACCAGGTACAGGTTCCCGGCCCGGACCCCGTAGTCACCGTCGTCGACCTGGAGCTGCAGGACGCTGGGCCGGCACGGTGGGTCCGACGTGTCGGTCCCGGCCGCCAGCCCGGATCCGGCCGGCCCTGGCCCGGCGTCGTCGTCCGCGACGGAGACCGGTGGGCGTTCCGCCGCCCCGGCCGGCCAGGGGTCGGTCCCGCCGCCGTCGGGCAGCGGGCACAGCAGCGCCTCGACCCGCGCGTCGCGGAGCGGACGGTGGCCAACGACGACGACCTGGTCGGCGTCGGTGAGGATGGCCGCATCGCCTGCGGCCGACAGGTCTCGGGTGCGGGCGCCGGCGCGGCCCAGCGCGTCGCGCACCCAGTCCGCCCAGCGGCGGTCGGCCGCATCGTAGGCGAGGTGGACGGTGCCGATGCTGTCCTCGCCGGACACGTCCGCGAAGTCGGTGCGGTACCAGTGCAGCACACCGGGGTCCACGACCGGCAGGACGACAGGCGGCTCCCCGCCGATCAACTCGACCACCCGCAGCAGCCCGTCCCGCACCGCACCCTCGTCCAGCAGGATCGCCAGGTGCTCGTGGTACGCGTGCTGCGGGATCTCCACCACGGCGGGGGCCGCACGGCCGGCCGCGCCGGGATGGTCGAGGCGGGCGAAGGCGTCATGGATCGCCGCCACGTGCCGGGTCGCCTCCGGCTGGTCGTGTGCGATCTGGGTGGCCACCGCCACCAGCCGGAGCTCCTCCGGCCCCTCGGTGGCCAGCCGTCCGACCATCTGGGTCGCCTCCCGGACCGACTGGGGTGCTGGCCGGAAGCAGACCACCACCACGTCGCAGAGGTGGGCGAGGCCGGCCCGGGTCAGCGCCGGGGCCTGGGCCGGGCAGTCCAGCAGCACGTGGTCGTACGCGGTCGCCTCGAGCCGGCTCCGCAGTTCGGCGCCGGTCACCGGATTCCTGACCAGCTCGGAGAACATCCACTGGTCATCCGGCCCGGCGGTGACCACGTCCACGTGTCCGCCGCCCGCCTGCCGGGGGGTGACGTACCGGTCCACCTCGGGCGGGCTGCCGGGCCGGTGCACCAGGTCGATGGCCGCCCGCAGCGCGACGTCGGGCTCCAACCGGGCGACCCGCGGCGGGAAGTGCGCCGGGACCGAGGGCCGGTTCGTCGCCCAGTCCAGGACGAGAACCCGGCGACCCGCGGCGGCCAGCGCCCACGCGGCGTTCGCCACGGTGCTGGTCTGTCCGGACCGACCGCCGGGTGAGCTGAACCCGACGATGTCGGGGTGCGGGGATGCGGTTTCCACCCGCGTCGCTGCGGTCATCGCCGCTCCATGTCTGTCGATCGGGGAGGGGACGGGCCGTCATCCGGCCGATGGCGAAATCCGCCGGCCGGGGTGCCGGACGGGAATCAGTTGTCGGGACTGAGGGCGCTCATGAATCCCAGATACGAATCGGGTTGGTCGGCGAGTTCGTCGCGCAGGCGGCGCAGCGCCATCTCGAACACGGTCGCCGGCAGTTCAGGGATCGCGCGCAGATCGATCCCGGTCAGGTCGATGACCATCGTCTCCCGGTCGGTCTGGTCCTGGCTCATTCGCCTGTGCACCATCCGTTTCCACGTCCGCCAGTGGCTACCCCGACCACGACCGGTCGGTCGACGCCGAAAGGCGCCCGTCGGGGTTGGATTCCATTCAAGGCCACCCTGGCGGGAAACGTCCATCCACCTCACCGTCTTCCCAGCAGTGTCGAGAGTGGGAAAACCACTGCCGATCCGGCCCTCCGGCCTGCCGACGATTGTCGGGCCGGCGTCGGATCCGCCGGTCAGGGCGCGGTTTGCCGAACGCGGGATGCGGGTCGGCAAATCCACGCCCCGCCCGCTGTAGCGCGACCTCTTCCGGATTTCAGTCGGATTCGCGACTTGTCGTCGGCGCGGGATGGCGCCGACGGTCATGCCATTGGTGGACCCCGCCGGATCGACGATGGGACTACGCTCGATGACAGGTGCGCCGATTGCCAACTCCCGACAGTCACGCCAGAGCAGCCAAGGGAGTCTCCTTGACCGATCAGCTCCGGCCGTCCCTGACCGACCCGTCCCCGGCCGACCGGGCGTCGTCCGGGTCCGCCCCACTGCGGCAGTTCATCCTCAAGGTGCACGGCCGCTGCGACCTGGCCTGCGACTACTGCTACCTCTACCGGTTGGGCGACCAGCGCTGGCGGGACCGCCCACCGGTGATGTCCCGGCACACCGTGGACCGGACCGCGGACCGCATCGCCGAACACGTCGCTCGGCACCAACTGTCCGCAGTGGAGCTGGTGCTGCACGGCGGTGAACCGCTGCTCGCCGGCGCCGAACGCCTCGCCTACTCCGTACGGCGGGTGCGCGCCGCGGTCGGCCCCGGGGTGACGGTGCGGGTGGCGACGCAGACCAACGGGGTACGCCTGGACCACCGCTTCCTCGACCTCTTCCGGGAGCTGGATGTCGGGGTGGGGGTCAGCGTCGACGGTGGACGCGAGGTCCACGACCGGCACCGCCGGGACCACCGGGGGCGGGGCTCCCACCGGGCGGTGAGCCGGGCGTTGGCCCTGCTGGCCGAGCCGCGGTACCGACGTCAGTACCTGGGCCTGCTGTGCACCGTCGACCTCGACAACGACCCGGTGCGGGTCTACGAGGACCTGCTCGCGTTCCGGCCGCCGGCTATCGACCTGCTGCTGCCGCACGGCAGCTGGTCCGACCCGCCGCCAGGCCGCGATCCCCACTCCGCCGACGCGCCGTACGGCCGGTGGCTGGTCGAGGTCTTCGACCGGTGGTACGACGCCCCGGTCCGGGAGACCGGCATCCGGCTGTTCGAGGAGGTCATTCGACTGCTGTTCGGCCGTACCTCCCGGTTGGAGGGAATCGGGTTGGGCCCGGCGGCCTCGATCGTGGTGGAGACGGACGGCAGCATCGTGGAGTCCGACCACCTCGTCGCGGTCTCCGGGCACGGGGCCAGCGGGCTCGCCGTCGCGACCGACGGTTTCGACGCGGCACTGCGGCTGCCGCTGGCCCGGGCTCGGCGCGGCGGCCTCGACGGCCTGTCCCCGACCTGCCGGGCCTGTCCGGTGCTGGAGATCTGCGGCGGCGGCCTCTTCTCGCACCGCTACCGTGCGGGGGACGGCTTCCGCAACCCCTCGGTGTACTGCCCGGACCTGCGCCACCTCATCGATCACGTGCACCGCCGGCTCATCGGGGACGTCCGCAGGCTGGCCGGGTCGGCGGCATGACGGCGGCCGGCCCCGCCCGGGCCCACCGGCTCTCCGAGGGGATGCTGCGGGCGTTGGCGAGCGGGGGTGGCGGCCCTGAGGCGGTCCGCGCGCTGGCCGCGATCCGGCACAGCCGGGACCGCCTGCTCACCACCGCCCTGGTGGAGCTCGCGCACCGGTCCGGGCACCCGCAGGCCGCGGCGGCCAGCCAGGCGTACCGGGTGCTCGCCGAGATCGAGCACGTCGTACCGGAGGCGGTTCGGCGGGTGCTGTCGTACCCGACGGTGGGGGCCTGGCTGGCCGGCACGGTGCGGGCGCTGCTACGGCCGACCGCGGGGCCGGTCGCGCCGTCGGCGCTCGGTCAGGTCACGGCGGCCGCCGCCGTCCGGGCCGGGGTGACGACGCGGGTGCCCGCCGCCGGTCCGCTCGTCGTGCTGCCCTCCCTCGGCCAGGCCTGGTTGCCCGGGGACGAGGACGCGTTCGAGGTGCGGGCGGAGCCCGACGGCCCGGTCCTGTGCCGGGGCAGCCACCGCGTGGTGCTGACCCGGTCCGGCGACCGATCGGACGGGCCGGACCGCGCGGAGCGGCCGGCCCGGACCGGCCTCGCCGCCGGACCGGCCGGAGCCGTCGACGCGTCCGGTGCCGTCGGGGCGACGTCGGCGGGCTGGACTCCGCTGCACCGGATCGTCACCGGCGCCGGGCCGCTGCGACTCGCCGTCACGCTCGACGGGCCGGGTTGGCGGTTGGCGCCCGGTGACGGCCCCGATCCCCGGCTGCTGGCCACCGTCGGGCCGGCCGAGCACCGCCGGTGGCGGCGGCGGACGGAGGCCGGGTGGAGCCTGCTCAGCCGACACCACCAGGCCGTAGCGGGTGAGGTGGCCGCGGCGGTCCGCGTGCTCGCCCCGCTGCGCCGCGCCCCGGACGGGCTGGTCAGCGGCACGTTCCGGGACGCGTTCGGGGCGGTGGCGATGTCGCTGCCGCCGGACGCCACCGCGCTGGCGGTGACCCTCGCCCACGAGGTGCAGCACGCCAAGATGGTCGGCCTGATGAGCGCCTTCCAGCTGGTCGAGCCGGGGCCGGACGAGCGGTTCTACGCCCCCTGGCGGGAGGATCCCCGGCCGCTGGGCGCGTTGCTGCACGGCACCTACGCGCACCTCGGGGTGGCCGCGTTCTGGCAGCGGCAGCGCCGCGTCGAGGAGCACGCCGAGTCGGCGTTCGCCGCGCATGTCGCGTTCGCCCGCTGGCGGGTGGCGGCCTGGGAGGCCACCGACGCTCTCGCCCGGACCGGCCGGCTCACCGCGGAGGGGGAGGTGGTGCTCGACGGGATGCGGGCCACGCTGCGCGAGTTCCTCGCCGAGCCGGTGCCGGCCGCGGCCCGGCGCCGGGCCGACGGCCTGGCCGCCGGGCACCGCCGGCGTTCCGGCGCGGCGGGTTGAGGCGGGCGTCGGCGTTTCCCCGTATCGACGGGGGGAATCCGCCTCGGGTCCTCGAGGGAGGAGACCGATGGCGTACGCGCACATGCCCTTCGCCGCCGGGGTACGCCCGTACCCGGTAGCCGGCGCGCCGCTGCTCTGCAACGCCCGCGAGCAGGGCCTGTCCGGGGACGGGACGACCAATGACCAGCCGGCGCTCGCCGCGCTGGTGGACCGGCTGGGCGACGCGTACGCCGCGGACGGGCGGGCCCGGGTGATCTACTGCCCGCCCGGCGTCTACTCGATCCGGGACGCCGGCACGGTGTGGCGCTCGGGGGTCTCCTTGGTCGGGGCGGGACCCGGCGCGACCCGTTTCGTGCTGAGCAACTCCGGCAACCGGGCCGATCCGACCCCGCTGGCCTTCCACACCGCCGTCCAGCACGGCGCGGACCAGCAGCGCCACCTGGCCGACTGCATGTTCGCCGACTTCGAGATCGACGGTTCCGGAGTGGCCTCGGCCGAGTACAACCCGCTCGCCAAGGGTCTCGGGCTCCAGTACGTGGTGCGGGGCGTGTTCCGCAACCTCTACATCCACCACACCGCGGCGACCGGCCTGGGCTGCGACTTCCTCCAGGACACCGTGATCGACGGGGTGCAGGTCGCTGGCTGCGGCCGGCTGGACAACGGCACCGAGATGGGCGGGGCCGGCATCGGGATCGGCGTGGGCGGGTGGGGCAGCGTCGAGCGGCTCAACATCGTCAACTGCTCGGCGGTCGGCAACGCCACCAACGGGATCTTCCTGGAGCTGCAGGAGGTCGGCGAGCTGCGCCCGCGCGGCATCCGGATCATCGGCTGCCACGCCCAGGGCAACCGGTTCGGCATCTCCGACTGGGGCGCGAACGGGCTGATCGTCTCGGCCTGCACGATGACCGGCAACCTGGAGGCGGGCTTCCACGTCTCCGCCAAGGGCACCACCCACTCGGGCGGTCGCGGCGGCATCGTGAGCGACTGCGTGATCGACGGCAACCTGCGCGACGGGATCAGCATCGGCAACACCCCCGGGCCGTACACGATCCGGGGCAACCGGATCAGCGGCAACGGCCGCTACGGCTACCACCAGCGCTCTCTCGGTGGCGTGGAGCAGGAGCACGGGCGGGAGATCGTCCTGGAGAGCAACGACTTCTACGGCAACAGCCTCGACGCGATCCGGATCGACCGGCCGCTCGTCGACGCGATCATCGTGAACAACCGGATCCGGGGCAACGGCCGGCAGTGCGGCCCGGCCGACCACGGTGGTGGCGACTCGGTGCGGTACAGCGAGCGGCAGGTGGTCGACCGGCGCGCGGAGTGGCAGCACGACGAGCACCGGGGCAAGGTGGTCCGGGTCGGCGAGCGGATCGCCGTGGTGGCGGCGAACGACGCGGCGACGCTGACCCTGGCGCCGATCCGACCGGACGCCGACAGCGCCTGGAGCGCGGACACCCCGCCGCCCGGCACCCCGTACGAGCTGCCCGCGGCGCCGACGACCCGGGCCGGCATCACGGTGAACGCCGCTCTGGACTCGGCCAGCATCCGGGGCAACCGGATCTGGGACGGCCGGCAGACCCAGGCGCAGACCCACGGGCTCTGGGTCACCGGGCAGGGCAGCTGCGTGGACTGCCGGGTGGAGGACAACGACCTGGCCGGGAACGCGGAGGCGCCCAGCCGGCTCGACACCCCGCCGATCGGCGGTCGCTGGGACCGCAACCACGGCGACGACGACTGGGCTTGAACCGGTCGTCGCGCCCCGTTCGGCCCCAGCCGGCCGCAGGGCGTGACGCACGGCCCTTTCCGCGCCACCAATTCCCATTTCCGTACGCCCGAGTCGAAATCGAAGTCGGCTCGGGCGAGCAATTCCGCCGAATATGCCACGGCCTCCCGCAGGCCCTAGAGAATGTGAGCCAAGGGGAGTGGAAATGGGGTGCGGAATATGGATGTGAGGCGGCGATTGACGCTGTTCGCGGTGACCATCGCGGCCACACCGTTGGTGGTCGGCGCCTGCACCGCCGGCCAGCGGGAGGCCGTGAAGCCCGGCCACGGCAAGGCGGCGTCCGCGCCGTCGCTCACCGTGACCCCGGGCGACCGGACGAAGGACGTGCCGGTCAGCGCCGAGGTGGGCACCAAGGTCAGCGGCGGGAAGATCACCGCGGTGAAGCTCACCGACGACAAGGGTCAAACGGTGCCGGCGGAGCCGCGGGAGGACGGGTCGAGTTGGGTGCCGACGCGTCCGTTGCAGAATTCGCGCACGTACACGGCGGAGGTGACCGCGACCGGTGACCGCGGGCGGACGGCCACGCAGAAGACGACCTTCACCACGATGGCGAAATCCACCAAGCAGGCCATCACCAGCGAACTGTATTTCACCAGTAATCAGACGTACGGGACGGCGATGCCGGTGGTCGTCGCATTCGACCCGCCCATTCCGAAAGAGGCCAGAGCGGACGTGCAGCGCCGGTTGTTCGTGAAGACCGACCCGCCGCAGCCGGGCACCTGGTCGTGGGAATCGGACGGCAAGCAGGTCGAATACCGGGCGCCCGACCACTGGAAGTCCGGCACGAAGATCAGTGTCCGGAGCGCGCTCCAGGGGCTGCCGATCGGCAAGGACGCCATCGGCGACGCCGACCACACCGCGACCTCGAAGATCGGCCGGCAGGTCAGCCTCGACATCGACAACGCCACCAAGCAGATGACCGTCTACCAGGACGGCAAGCTGCTCCGCAAGATCCCGGTGAGCCTCGGCAAACCGAGCACGCCGAGTTCCAGCGGCACCATGGTGATCATGGAGAAGTTCGACCGGACCACCTTCGACACCCGGGGTGACCCGAACGGCGGCTACGTGGTCGACGTGGACGACGCCCAGCGGCTCACCTGGGGCGGCGAGTTCATCCACAGCGCGCCGTGGTCGGAGGGGGACCAGGGCTCCACCAACGTCTCGCACGGGTGCGCCAACGTCTCCGCCGCCGCCGCGGACTGGCTGATGGGGGTCACGCAGGTCGGTGACCTGGTGACGGTCAAGGGCACCGAGGTGAAGCTGGACCAGGGCAACGGCTTCACGGCCTGGAACGTCAGCTGGGACGAGTTCGCCAAGGGCAGCGCGCTGCCCGTACCGGCCGGGCTGAAGCCCGCGCCCGTCGCCACGCCGCACCCGGGCGCGGTGGCCGGCGGCTCGGCGCCCGCTCCCGCCCCGTCGAAGAGCGTCACCGGCGGCTGACCACCGGGGAGGAACGGCCACGGGCCGGCCCGCCGTGACGGCGGGCCGGCCCCTTTTCGGCCGGCCCGGCGGGCGTCCCTCCGGGAACACGGCGGGCCGGCCCCCGTTACGGCCGGCCCGGCGGGCGTCCCTGCGGGAACCACGCCGGGCCGGCCCGGCCGGCGTCAGGTCAGGTCGACCCGGGCCACGCCCGTCGCGGTCAGGCTGCCCAGCCAGAGGTGCCCAGCGTGCTGCCGCACGCCGGTGATCATCGGGTACGCGCCGCTCGGCCCGTGCAGGGTGCGCAGCACCCGCCCGGTGCCGTCGACCAGCGCGACCAGGCCGTACCGGCGGGGCTGCGGCTGCACGGCGCCCGGCAGCAGGGCGACGAACTGCCGGACCCGGGGGTGCGGCAGCAGCTTCTCCATGATCGGCAGCCGGGGGCTGGGCAGCGCGATCCAGTACGTCCCGTCGCCCACCGCCGAGACGTTGTCCGGGTACGCCGGCAGGTCGGTCAGCACGGTGACCCGGCCGTCCGGCAGGTCCACCCGCAACAGCCGGTGGGTGGCCGTCTCCACCAGCATCAGCGCCGACTCGTCCGGGGTCAGCGCCACGCCGTTGGGGAAGTAGAGCCCGTCCGCCACCACCTCGGTCCGCCCGGTGCGCCGGTCGTACGCCAGCACCCGGCCGTTGGGGCGGTGCTCCAGCAGGTCCCGCTTCCAGTGCGACAGCGGGAACCGGTCCGACGAGTCGGTGAAGTAGATGGTCCCGTCCCGGGCCACCGTGGCGTTGTCGGCGAGGTGCACCGGCGGCGCCGTCCCGGTCAGCTCCCGCACCGCCCCGTCCGGGGTGACCCGCAGCAGCCCCCGGTACGCGTCGCAGACGATCAACCCGCCGTCGACCGGATCCAGCTCGACCCCGAGCGGCCGGCCACCGGTCTCGGCGAGCAGCGTCGGGCGGGTGCCGGCCGGGGCGTCCGCCGGCCACCACCAGAGCCGGCCGTCCTCATCACCGCTGATCGCCCGGCCGTCCGGGTCGACCACCACGTCCTCCGGCCCGTGCCCGCCGTCGGGCAGCGGCAGCAGGTCGGCGCGGTCGAGCCGGACGTCGGCCGGGGCCCACGGCCCGTCCAGCGGCGGCGGCACGGTGGCCGGCTCGCGGACCGGCCGGATCAGCAGGGGCGGGCGCGGGCGGGGAACGACCATCCGGCCATTCTTCCCCGCCGATGCCCCGCCCGGGCAGCCCTCGACGGCGTGTCGCCGAGGGCCGCCCGTCGCCCGTCAGGTGACCCGACGGCGGATCCGCCACCGGCCGAACCCGGCCAGCAGCCCGCTGAGCGCCAGATAGATCCCGGTCTCGAGCCACTGGAACGTCCAGTAGCGCTCGTCGGGCTGGTACGACAGCCGTACGTGCAGGTCGAGCCGGCCCAGGCAGACCGCCGTGTCGCCGAACGTGCCGCCGGCCCCGGTGCGGGGCGGGTCGAGGAGGCAGCGGTCGAAGCGGTCCGCCGCGAGCGGCCGGCCGTCGGCGGTGCGCAGCTCGCTGACGTCGCTGACCCAGGCGTCGGGCACGGACAGCCCCTTGACCACCGGGGCGCCGGTGATGCTGCCCAGCGCCCGGGCCTCGTTGATCGCCTCGGCGGTCATCGGCCGGGAGACCGTGACCGGTGGCATCAGGTGCGGCCGGACCAGGTTGGGCACGACGAACTGCACCACGGTGAACACGAGGGCGGTCAGCGCCATCGCCGGCAGCGTCCGGCGGAGCAGCAGCCCGACGACCGTGCCGAGGGTGAACGCGAAGGCCGCGTACCCGATCGGCGCGATGTTCCGGGCACCGAACACGATGGTGCTGAACCGGTCCCCGGCGAGCCCGTCGACCGGGCTCGCCGCCCAGGTGAGCAGCAGGCTGGCCAGGCCGGCGAAGACCATCGCGGCCGCCCCGACGACCAGCAGCTTGACGGCGAACCAGCGGGTCCGGGTGACGCTCTGGTTCCAGACCAGCCGGTGCGTGCCCGCCTCCAGCTCGCGGGCGACCAGCGGCGCACCCCAGAACATGCCGAGCAGGGCGGGGACGAGGGCGAGCAGCGCGGCCAGGTACAGCAGGGTGTTCTGGTGGTCGCCGAGGAACTGGGCGAGGGCGCCGGCGCAGTCCCCGCCGGCCCGGCAGCGGGACAGGTAGGCGTCGTGGTCGTGCCGGACGGCCAGGCCCAGGTGCACCAGGTAGGCGGCGAGCAGGGCCAGCCCGCCCAGGCCGGCGAGGGCCGGGGCGCGGAACTGCCGCCAGGTCAGCCGGATCATCGCCGCACCGCCGGAACCGGCGCCGAGCCGGTCGACTCGCCGGCCGCCCGGCTCAGGTACGCCAGCGCCAGCTCCTCCAACCCGACCGGCTCCACCGTCCCGGGCAGCGGCACCCCGGCCGGGGTGCGGACCACGACCCGGTCGTACCCGCCGGCCGTCGCCCGCCGCACCGGCTCCACGCCGGCCGGGAGCCGGTCCAGCTCGCCGCGCGGGGCGGTCAGCCGCCGGTGGTCGGCCAGCAGGCGGGTGACGTCACCGGCGAGCTGGACCCGCCCCCCGGCGAGCACCACCAGGTGGTCGCAGACCCGGGCCACGTCCCCGAGCAGGTGCGAGGAGAGCAGCGCGCTGGCGCCCAGCTCCGCGACGAACTCCATCAGGTGGTGCAGGAACCCGTCCCGCGCGAGCGGGTCCAGCGCGGCGGCCGGCTCGTCGAGGATCAGCAGCTCGGGACGCTTCGCGGCGGCTACGGTGAGGGCGAGCTGCGCGCGTTGCCCGCCGGAGAGCCGGCCCGCCCGCTGCGACCGGTTCAGCCCGACCTGGGCGATCCGCCGCTCGGCCAGGGCCCGGTCCCAGCGCGGGTTGAGCCAGGCGCCCATCCGCAGGTGGTCGGCGACGGTCAGGGACGCGTACACCGGGGTGTCCTGGGCGACGTAGCCGACCCGGGCCAGGTGGGCCGCGTCGGCGGCGGGACGGGCGCCGAGCACCCGCAGGCTGCCCTCGGTCGGGGCGATCAGCCCGCAGGCGAGCTGGAGCAGGGTGGACTTGCCGGCGCCGTTCGGCCCGACCAGGCCGATCACCCGGCCCGGCGGGATCCGCAGGTCGCAGTGGGACAGGGCCACCCGCCTGCCGTACCGCTTGGTCAGGCCCTCGGCGTGCAGCACCGGTGGGGAGTTCTCGTCGGTCATGCCCCGAGCCTTCGCGACGGCGGGGCTCCCGCCATCGGTCCACGGCACGGTTCCGGGCCGCCGCGACCGTACTTTTGACCGGTTCGACCCGCGCCGCGATTCCCTAGCCTGGGCGGCATGGGAGATCAGGACCGGTGGAGCGTGACGGCCGACGTCGGGCTGGGGTTGGGCTGCGCCGCCGCGCTCGTCGTCCAGTCGGCCGCCGTGGCGGGCAGCTGGGGCGGCGGGTACTGGGTGTTCGGCTGCGCCGTCGGCATGGTGGTCACCCTGCTCGCCCTGGCCCGTCGGCGGCATCGGGGATGGACGGCGGTCGCGGGCCTGGTGGTCGCCGCGGTCGCCGTCCTCGTCGCCGGCCTGGCCGGGTTGCCGCACGAACCGGGCCCGGCCACCGCCCTGCCCCTGGCCGTGCTGATCGCCTCGGCGGTCGGCACGCTGCCGGTCCGAGCGGCCGTCGCGATCGCCGCCGGTGGAATGGCCGTGGTGGTGGCCGTGGCGATCTCCGCGATCAGCGGCGCGGGTTCCTGGCCCCGGACCGGTGCGGCGGCACTGACCTGGTGGAACGCCCTGGCCTGGCTGGCCGCCGTCGCGGCCGGCACCGCGGTGCGGGTGCTGGACGCCCGCCGCCGGGCCACCGCCGAGCGGGTACGCCGGGACGAGCGCCTGGAACTGGCCCGGGAACTGCACGACGTGGTCGCCCACCACATCACCGGCATCGTCGTCCAGGCCCAGGCCGCGCAACTGGTCGGTGCCCGCCAGCCGGAGCGGGCGCGGCAGGCCCTGGCCGGCATCGAGTCGGCCGGCTCCGACGCGCTCGCCGCGATGCGGCGCCTCGTCGGCATCCTGCGGGACGCCGCCGACGGGGCCCCGGCCTCGGCCGGCCCGGAACAGCTCGCCGACCTGGCCGCCCGCTTCGCCCGGCAGGGCATGGCCGTGCGGCTGCGCGTCCCGGACGACGCGGGGTCCTGGCCGCCCGAGGTGACCGCCACGGTGTACCGCGTCGTCCGCGAGGCGCTGACCAATGTGGCCCGGCACGCGCCGGCGGCCCGTACGGTGGCGGTCGCGGTGACCGAGGAGGCCGGGAGGGTGTCGGTCGAGGTCGTCGACGACGGCCCGTCCGTCCCCGCCCGGCACTCGCGCCGGCACGGGTACGGCCTGGTCGGGATGCGGGAGCGCGTCGCGGCCCTCGGCGGGACGCTGACCGCCGGCCCCCGCCCGGACGGCGGCTGGTCGGTCGCGGCCGTCCTGCCCGCGGCGACCGGGGAGCGCCGGTGACCATCCGGGTGCTGCTCGCCGACGACCAGGCGATGGTCCGGGGCGGCCTGCGGATGATCCTGGAGGACCAGCCCGACATCGAGGTGGTGGCCGAGGCGGTCGACGGGGTCGACGCGGTGGAGCAGGCCCGTCGGCTACGCCCGGACGTCTGCCTGGTCGACATCCGGATGCCCCGGCTCGACGGCCTCCAGGTCACCCGGGCCCTGGCCGGGCCGGGCGTGGTCGACCCGCTGCGCGTCGTCGTGGTGACCACCTTCGACCTCGACGAGTACGTCTACGGCGCGCTGCGCGGCGGCGCGGTCGGGTTCGTCCTCAAGGACGCCGGGCCGGCCCTGCTCGTGGAGGCGGTACGGGCCGCCGACAACGGCGAGGCGCTGGTCTCCCCGTCGCTGACCCTGCGGCTGCTGCGGCACCTGCACCCGCCCGCGCCTCCGGCCGGCGGGCGGTTGCGCCCGGCGCTGTCGGAACGGGAGGCCGAGGTGGTCCGGGCGGTCGCCCGCGGCCGGACCAACCAGGAGATCGCGGCGGAGCTGTTCATCACGCTGAGCACGGTGAAGAGCCACCTCTCCGGCATCCAGCAGAAGCTGGGTGCGCGCAACCGGGTGGAGATCGCCGCGTGGGCCTGGGAGAACCGGGTCGTGGAGAGTCCCTGAGGGTTCACCCCGAGGCCGTCGGGGTGGCCACCCGGTACCTTCCCGGATCCCGGTGGCGGGCGGCCGGAAGTGTCGGTGCCGCGGGATAGGTTCCTGGGCATGGGGCAGCGCAGCGACCGATTCCACGTCGAGATCGACGTGGCCGACCACGTGGTGGACGTCCGGGCGGTCGGTGAGATCGACATCGCCACCGTGGGGTCGTTCCGGGCGGCGCTGTGGGCCGCCCCGGCGCGCCCGGTGCTGCGGGTGGACCTGTCCGGCGTGCGGGTGCTCTCCGCGGCCGGGGTGCGTGCCCTCGTCGCCGCCCACCTGCGGGTCCGGGCCCGGGGTGGTGAGCTGCTGCTGGTCGATCCCGACCCGATGGTGACCCGGGTGCTGCGCGCCACCGGCCTGCACCGCGTGGTGCGGGTCGTATCGGGATCCGACCCGGTCCCGGCCGGCAGGGCGCCGCTGCCCGCGCGGGAGCTGGTCCCGGCCTGACCGGTCTGGGGCGCGGGTGGCGAGAGGTCACGGTCGCGGCGGGCTCGCGCAGCTCCAGGTGTTCGATGGTCGGGCCGGCCGGGGGAGCTGACCGTCAAGTGTCAACGGTTCCGGTCACCCCCGGGCGTGACGAACGTCCCGCGCCCGGTGAAGGTCACTACCCGGCCTTCCTCACGCAGCGCGTCGAGCGCGGCCCGCACGGTGCCGCGCGCTACGTCGTACGTCTGCGCCAGCGTCACCTCGCCAGGGAGCTTGTGCCCGGGTGGCCACTCCCCGCTGTCGATTTTCGCCCGGAGTGCGTCGGCCACTTGTTCGGCGAATGAACGCGGTGACCAAGGGTCGATCATGCCCTCAGGCTTCCACCTGTCCAGCCGAGCCAGGCTGTCTATCCTGTTCATTCTATGGACAGGATGAACAGGTTGAGGTTGAAGTCGGATCGCGCCGCAAAAGCGGCCCTCGGCTCGCGTGGTAGCGCTGGCCGAGGGCCTTGACGCGAATCGAGGTCGCGCCCGTGAACATTCTGCCCGGCAGGCCGCCTCCGGCGACCTGTTCAAGCCCTACCCACGGCGCGAAAGCCCGATCATCGAGCGGCCCGGGAGCGCCGTCAGGGCGTTCAACGCCACCGACCGGAGTATTGCCGGACGCCCACCACCCACAGTCCCAGCCTGTCTTGCCAGGATCGGGTTGCCATGCTGGCCCGGCTCGACCTGAACGTCCGGCCAGCGTGTTCGGTCGGAACGGGGGGCGTCGGCGGTGTGACCAAGGCGTACTCAGTCCCGGTGGTTGGCCCTCGTGAGCTGCCGAAGGAGGGACAGGTGCGGGTCTGGATCGACAGCGGGAGTGGGCCGGGACACAAGATCGAGGTCCGCCCTGAGGACCTGGCCCCTTCCGAACTGGACGACGGGCGGGGTTCGACCGCGATCTACGACCTGAGCGTCCACCACTGCCGGGGGTGACCGAACACCTGTGGGCAGGTGCGGCGGTCCGATGACCAGCGAAGGGCCGGCCGCCGTGCCGTCGCCCATGCCCGAGGGGAGTTCCGGTGCGGCGTGTCTCGTACGAGGAGTACCTGGTCGCCGTGGCGATGACCCTTGCGAGGCGGCATCGGCCGGTCTGGTGTTGGCAGCGGTGGCGGCGGGTCTGCCGGTGCGGAGCTGAGTTGCCGTGTCGTGTCCGGCATCGGATTCCGATCAATCGTGGCCATTGGCCGGGGGGCGGTGAACGACGGGCCGGGGTGTTGATCGACCTGGCCAGCGGCTGAGATGAAGCTGCCTACTTCACCGTCTGCATCGGCTGACCGGTGAAGGCGCTGTAGCCCACAGTAATCAAGATCATGACGCCGGCCACTGCGAAAGCTATGCCAATCAGCCGTTCCAGCAGGACGAAACGCGCTAGACGCTCCTCGTGCGGGACGTCTGGTAGCCAGCGCCATGGCGGAACTCGCCGTAGCACGCTCCCGGTGGACATCGACCGCCGCACGTGCCACTCCGTCACGCCGCGAAAGTTGGTGGCCAGGGCGACTCCGGCAAGGCTCACAGCCGGGCCCGTGACGATGGCCGCCACGACACGCCATGTCTCCATCTGACCCCTCCGGTGTGGTTACCGGATCTTAGTTGGCCACCCCAGGCGATTGGGTGACCAGTTGAGTGACGATCGGCGTAGAGGCCATTGGGTGAGCCTGGACGCTGAGCCATTTCGGCAACCCAAGGGCTGCAAGCAGCAACCCGGCGGTGAACATGTCAGCTCGTCGGGTCGTGGCCATGGTCGCAATCATCGGTGATGCGCCTATCGGCCGACCATGGATTTGTGAGCGCGAAGGTGGGGAAGGCCCCTCAACGAGTCCTCGCGGGACATGTCAGGTCAGACGCGCGAAGCGCCGACAAACGAGGCGACCTTCCCCACCAGCGATCCTCCAACCAGCCGACCTGCACGGTCAGGCCAGCCGGTACCTTGGCAGCCGATCCCGACAGGGAATCAGCGGACGCCGAGCAGGTCCACCACGAAGACCAGCGTCTCGTTCGGCTTGATGACGCCACCGGCGCCCCGGGCGCCGTAGCCCAGGTGCGGCGGGATGGTCAGCCGGCGCCGGCCGCCGACCTTCATGCCGACCACGCCCTGGTCCCAGCCGGCGATGACCTGGCCGCCGCCGAGCGGGAACTCGAACGTCTCACCCCGGTTCCACGAGGCGTCGAACTCGCGGCCGGTCGAGTGGGCCACGCCGACGTAGTGGACGCTGGCCAGCTGGCCGGGGCGGGCCTCCGGGCCCTCGCCGACCGTGATGTCCTCGATGACGAGATCGGCGGGCGGCGCGCCCTCGATCGGGCCAACCTCGGGCTTCTCCATGAACGGGTCTCCTCGGTGCTGATCGGTGCGGTCACCGTCGATCCTGCCGGATCGCGCCCGTCCGATACGTGACGGTCCCCGACGCGGCGTGGCGACGGGGACCGGTGGTGGCACGAAGTGGCGGGCGCCGCCTCTCGGTGACGCCCGCCCGGTGGGTACTGCCCGCACTGACCTCACTTCAGCCAGGGGAGCCGCTGGACGATGGGGAGCTTCGCCCACGCCTTGCCGAGGCCGAGGGTGTTGCCGGCGCCGACCAGGGCCAGGACGGCCAGCAGGCCCGCGTAGATGAGGTGGTCGTCCATGAACGGGTTGTTCTCGGGGGGCAGCACGGCCGTCCACATCATCAGCAGCAGGAGCCCGCCGGCGACCGCGGCGATCCGGGTGCCGATGCCGAGCATCAGGGCCGCGCCGATGCCGAGCAGGCCGAGCATGAACAGCCAGTCCGCCCAGGCCGCGCCGGCGATGTCGTGGTAGATGCCCTCGAACGGGCCGGCCGCGCCGAAGGCGAGGAAGCCCTTGGTGGGGCTGCCACCGTTGATCCAGGCGGCCTTCGCGGCGGTCTCGTGGCCCAGGCCGAACATCTTGTCGAGGAAGGCCCAGAGGAAGGTCCAGCCCAGCGCGATCCGGAGTCCGGCGAGGACGTACCGGGTGGCCTTCTGACGGGTGGTCTCGACGTCCCGGGTGGTCTCGGCCGCCGGTGCGATGGTGTTGGCGGTGATCCGCTCGATCGTCGCGGTCATGGTCTCCACGTCCCTTCCTGTGCCTCGCACCGCGCTTTCCGGTGGCACCTTCATTCCACCGCCGGGACGCCGTCGCGGGCAGGGCCGACCGGGCCGCTCCGGACCGGGACCTTGGACCCCTTCCGGCCCGGTCCGGACGGCCCGCGCCGGCCTGCCGACCGCCTCTGACCAGCGGGTGCCAACGCGCCTAGCGTCGCGAGTGGAAGACCGGGCTGAGGAGGTCGTGATGCGGGCGTGGCAGGTGGACGACGTGATGACCAGGGACGTCGCGACGGTACGCGAGGAGACCCCGTACCGGCAGATCGTCGACGTGCTGATCCGGCAGGGCATCAGCGCCGTGCCGGTGGTGGACTCCTTCGACCGGGTGCTGGGCGTGGTGTCCGAGGCGGACCTGCTGCACAAGGTGGAGCGGGCCGGCCACCCCGACGAGCGTCGGGTGTTCCAGGGGCGGCGCCGGCGTACCGCCCGGGAGAAGGCGGGCGCGCTCGTCGCCGGGGATCTGATGACCGCGCCGGCGGTCACCACCAGCCCGCGGGCATCGCTGCCGGCGGCGGCCCGGCTGATGGACCGCGAGGCGGTCAAGCGGCTGCCGGTGCTGGACGACCTGGGTCGGCTGGTCGGCATCGTGACCCGCAGCGACCTGCTCCGGGTGCACCTGCGCAGCGACGCGGAGATCCGGGAGGACGTGGTGCAGCAGGTGCTGCGCCAGGTGCTCGCGGTCCGGGACGGCCTGGTCACCGTCCAGGTCCGCGACGGCGAGGTCACCCTGGACGGGCGGCTGGACCGGCGGACCGCCGTCGAGCTCGCCGGCCGCCTGGCCACCCAGGTCGCCGGGGTCGTCCAGGTGCACAACGCCATCGGGTACGACGTGGACGACACCAGCCTGATGGAGCTGGACCCGGTGCACGCCACCCCGATCGCCTGACCGCCCGGGCCGCGGGCCCCGCCCTCCCGGCGAGGTCCGCGGCTCAGACCGGCGTGGCGAGCTGGGCGGCGAGCAGCGCGGGCGCCTCGGCGAGCGAGGGCCCGTACCAGGTGAGGTGCCGCCCCGAGACCAGCGCGGCCGGGACGCCGGGAAACGCCTCCGGTCCGTCCGCCGCGGTGAACCGGTACGGCTCGTCCGGCAGCACCACCAGCTCCGGCCGCCGGCCGCGCAGCTCGGCCAGGCTCGGGCGGGGGTAGCGCTCCGCGTGGTCGGCCCACTGGTTGGCCACGCCGAGCCGGCGCAGCACGTCACCGGCGAAGGTGTCCCGGCCGAGCACCACCCAGGGCCGCCGCCACACCGGCACCACCGCCGCCCGCGGCGCCGCCGGCGCGGGCAGCGCGGCCCAGGCCCGCCGGGCGGCGCGCAGCCACTCCGGCTCAGCGGGCACGCCGAGCGCGGCGACCAGCTCCCCGAGCTGGGTCAGCGCCTCCGGGACGGTACGCGGGAAGGTGACCCGCACCGGCACGCCGGCCGCACGCAGCGCGTCCGCGTCGGCGCGTCGGTTCTCCTCCTCGTTGAGCAGCACCAGGTCGGGCCGGAGGGCGAGCACCCGGTCCAGGTCGGAGTACTTGCTGCCGCCGACCCGGGCGACGTCCAGCCCGGCCGGGTGGCTGCACCAGTCGGTGGCGCCGACCAGCGCCCCGGGCCGGGTCAGCGCCACCGCCTCGGTCAACGACGGCACCAGCGACACCACCCGCACGGCGGCTCCCTTCCTCGCGGACCCGCCCATGCTCCCGCATCGGCCCGGTCGGCCACCCGGCGGCGGGCGCCACCGTGCGCCGGCCCGCCGCCCGACTGCTCGACCGGTGTTGCCGGTCAGCGCCCGGGCTCGTCCAGCAGCGCCGTGACGTCCAGGTGCGCGGGCCGGCAGCCGACGGTCGCCGCGAACCGCCGCACCGCGGCGTCGACCTGGTCGCGGGCGGAGGCGACGTCGGCGTCCGGGGCCAGGCGCACCGCCACCCAGACGTCCGGCCGGGCCACCGGGCCGGTGAGCACCACCCGGGCCCGGCGGGTCCCGGGCGCCCGGAGCAGGTCCCGCTCCAGCGCGTCGGTCAGCACGGCGCTCGCCACCCGGGTACGCCCGTCGCCGTCCCCGGGCTGCGCCAGGGTGCCGGAGAGCCGGCCCGGCACCCGCAGCCCGGCGACGAGCAGCCGCTGCCCGAGCAGGGCCAGCAGCACCCCGCCGACGGCCACGGCGAGGGGACTCCACGGCGTACCGGCCCGCCACCAGGTGACGGCGGCGGCCCCGAGCAGCGGCGCGTCGCCGCCGGGCAGCCGGCCGGCGCCGACCGCCAGCGCGATCCCGCCCGCGGCCACCAGCAGCAGCGCGAGCACCGTCCAGAGCAGCCGGTGGGCGGCGTTGCTCACGTCGCCCGCCGGGCGGGTACGAGCCGGACCTCGATCCGGTCCCGGTGGGGTGCGGCCAGCCGGTCGAGTTCCCGGCGCAGCGCGAACTCGACGTCGGCCCGGGCCGCCGGGTCGCCGGTGGCGGTCACCCGGGGCCGCCAGGCGTCGCCGCGTCGACGGACCCGTACCCGGGCCCGCCGCACGCTCGGCACCGAGCGGGCCGCCCGGGCCAGCCGCCGCTCCACGGAACGGCGGTGCAGGTGCCAGCCGTCGTCCGCGGCCAAGCGCAGCCGGATCGGGCGCCAGCGGCGCAGCTCGGCGGCGAGCACGACCAGGCCGAGCAGGGTCACGCCGGCGGCGACCGCCCGGACCGGGGCGTCCCGCCACCGGGCGGTGGTCAGCGTGGCGGACCAGGCCGCCGGCAGCGGTCCGGGCCGGCCGAGCGCGGCGAGCAGTCCCGCGACGGCGACGAGCACCCCGCCGGCGAGCAGGGCGACGGCCAGCAGCAGGGTGGCGACCCGGTTGGCCGTGCGCACCTCAGCCCCCGGCCGGCCGACGGGCGGTCACGTCGCCTCCCGGTCGTCGCCGGGGTGTCCACCCGGCGCGGGCGCCTCCCCGGGCAGGCGCAGGCCCACCACCGTGACGGTGACGGCCTCGACGGTGCGCCCGGTGTACGCCTCGATCCCGGCGGTCACGCGGCGGCGTACCCCCTCGGCGGCCGTCGGCAGGTGGACGCCGTGCGTGACGACGACGTCGAGGTCGACGCGGGCGGCGGGCCCGTCGATGCGGACGGTCGCCGCCGGCGCGGAGACGGCCGGGGTACGCCGGGCCGCGTCCTCGGCGAGCCGGGCGATCTCCTCCTCGGTCCACGGCGCGACGGCGCGCGGGACCGCGGCGCCGCGCGGCGGGCGGGTGCCGGGTGGCGCAGCGGCGCCCCGTGGCGGGCGGGTGCCGCGCGGCGGTGCGGTGGCGTGCGGCGGCCGGCTGCCGGCCGGAGGAGCGGTGGCGTGTCGGGGCGGGGCGCCGGCCGGCGGGGCGTTGGCGCGCCGGGGCAGGGTGCCGGTCATCCTGGCCACCCCGCTCAGCGGCGCCGGTCCGCGCCCACCCGGTCCGCCAGGCCGGGCACGGTGGCGTCGCCGTCGACGGCCCGGACGAGCAGCCAGCCGACCAGGCCGGCCAGCGTGGCGGCCGCCGCGGCGCCGGCCCCGCCCAGCGCCCAGACCGCGACCAGGAGGAACCCGGCGAGGAACCCGAACTGCTGCCGCGTCATGCCCACCTCCGCTCCAGCGGCGACCAACCGGACGTCGGCGTACCCGCTTCCGCGCCGGTCAGTCGTGGCGCTCAGGTCGAGGTGCCGGCGTGGCGGAGCACCAGCCGGCACTGCGACGTTCGGCGACGGGTTCGGCGCGGGCCGGGACGTTCCGCAGGACAGACATGCCGGACAGACGTGTTCATGTCGCTCAGACACGCCGTTCGTCGGTCAGGTGCCGGCCCGGAGGCGCGGCGCGTTCGCAGCCCGGGTCGTCACGATGACCGCCGGGCGGCCCACTCCGCGCGGGTCAGCGCGTACTCCACCTCCCCGTGCTCGGATCCCTCGATCGCCTCCGGCCAGTCCTGGTGGAACGTCCGCACGTACGACAGGCCGGCCTTCTCCATCACCCGGCGGGACCCCGCGTTGACCGCCATCGTGGTGGCCATGACCCGTTCCACGCCGAGTTCGGTGAAACCCTTGTGGACCAGCGCCCGGGACCCCTCGGTGGCGTACCCGGCGCCCCAGGCCGAGCGGCGCAGCCGGTAGCCCAGCTCCACCTCGCGGGCGTCGCCGGCGCGCACCGGCCGGAACTCGAACCAGCCCAGGAAGGTCCCGTCGGCCCGCCGTTCCGCCGCCCACCAGCCCAGCCCGGGCGGCTGCCGGTACGCGGCCAGGATCCGGGGCAGCACCCGGTCCCGGATCTCCGCCGGCGGGGTGGGCCGGCCACCGGTGAGATAGCGCATCACCTCCGGGTCGCCGTCGAGGTCGGTCAGGTGCGGGGCGTCCTGCGCGGTGAACTCGCGCAGCACCAGCCGGTCGGTGGTGAGGAAGGTCGACACGTCGGACATCCCAGCCGTACGCGGTGGCGCGGGCAACCGGATTCCCCCGCACCGCCGAGGCGACGATCATGGTCGACGCCCTAGACTCGGGCCGGTCTGGCGACCGACGGATGGATCTGGCGAAGATGACGAGCACCGGCAGCGTGGCGACCTCCTGGCTGCGTCCGATCGCGGCCGGGACAGCGCCGTCGTTCACCCGGTCCGGGCAGGTCGTCCACCCGTCACGCCGGCTCAGCGAACTGGTCCAGGGCCGCCCGCCGGGCGTCACCGGCAACCAGTGGAGCACGGCCATCCGGGAGAGCTTCGACCAGGTGGTGTGCGCGGCCGACAGCGGCCGGCCGGTCTTCGCCGTGGCGTTCGCCCCGCCGGCGGCGCCCGGCTCCCCGGCCCGGCGCGCCGAGCGGATGACGAGCACGGTCTGCGCCGGCGTCGGCCTGCCGGTGCTGCGGATCGAGTCCGCCACGCTGCGCGGCGCCGACCACGCCCGCCGGCTCGTCGAGTACGTCATCGACGCCCGCGCCTATGCCGGCGGCACCGGACCGGAGGGCGGGGAGGTGGTCGGCTTCCGGGACATCGTCGGCCGGCTCCCGGACGGCCGGAGCGGGCCGGTCAACGATCTCGGGGCGCTGGCCCGGGCCGCCGCCGTCGAGGCGTACGTGGAGCGGCGCCTCGCCGACCCGATCGTCCGCGGCCTGCACGCCTGCTGGACCGACGGCCCGGCCGAGGGCTGGGCCTGGGTCGAGGTGCGGCCCGGCCGGTGCCTGGTGGAGCGGGTCCAGCTCTTCGCGCAGCGGCTCTCCTGCGGGGTGGCGCCGGGCCGGCTCGCCGAGGACCTGGCCGCGGTGGCGGTGGGGGAGCGGCTGCGCGGCCTCGACGCCGCCGAGCCGCCCCTGGTCGACCGCGACGAGTTGCGCGGGCAGATCCGCCGGCTGGCCGACCGGCGGGACGAGCTCGACGGCGGCTTCGCCTTCGACCACCTCTGCGCCGACTGAGCCCGGCGCGCCCCGGGGACCGGCGGTCCGGCCCCGTGGGCACCTCTCCTCGAATTCTCCCGATCACGGTTGAACCTTCGCCGTCGTCGTTCCGTACCTAAGCGGGAATGGACGCAGACCTTCCCAGCCGCGCCGAACGGCGCGGTGACGGTGCGGAAAGGGCATCGTCGGTCATCGACGTGCAACCGGAACGTCGCAGTGATCCTCACCCCGAATTCCGTCGGTCCGCCGGGATCACGAGTCAACTACCGGATCGAGAAGGAGAGCAATTCGATGCGCAGGTCCACACGGGCGCGCCGGTCATCCGGTAACGCGCGGAGCAAGCGGCTGCTGGCCGTGGTCGGCACGCTCGCGGTCTTCGGCGGAATCGTCGCCGTCACCCAGATCTCGTCCGCCCAGGACCGGCGGACGAACGTCCGTACCGCCCCGGTGTCGTGCAGCGCCCCGAGCCCGGGTGCGACCGCGCCCGGCGGGCAGGGCAGCACCACCCGGACCTGGCAGAACGGCCGCTGGGTGCGCAACCACTGGGGTGACGGGCAGATGTCGGTCGCCGAGTGCCAGCAGACCACCGGCGGCGGCGCCGGCGCGGGTGCCCCCACCGTGGCCTGCCCGGACGTCAAGAGCAAACTGCCGGAGGTGCCCGATCAGGCGCGCGACGAGGTGGACCGCAACCTCGCCCTGTTGGACGCGCAGATCGCCGAGGCCAACCGGCGGCTCGCCGCCGCGGGCAGCAACACGAGCCAGGACTTCGTCAACAACAGCGTCCTGCGACCGCTCGCGGACAAGCGGACCGCGACGTTGAATCGGATCGCCACGGCGATCGGCCGGGTCGCGCCGCGTCCCGAGGGATTGGACCAGTTGGCCCAGTGCGCGCTGGCCGACAACGCCCAGAACGGCGGCCAGAGCGGTGGTCAGAACGGCGGTCAGAACGGTGGCGACGACAACGGCGGTCAGAACGGCGGCAACAACAATGGCGGCAACAACAACGGGGGGAACAACGGCAACGGCCTGGGTGTGCTCGCCAAGGACTGCACCAACAGCCGGCTGCAGCCGCACGACGGTTTCCAGGCCGGCAACCGCTGCGTGAGCACCGCTTTCGGTGAGGTCGGCGCGGCGGCGAACAACCCGTCGCTGCTCATCACCCAGTTCCCCAACCAGGTCCGCCGCAACCAGCCGTTCACCCTCCGGGTCAGCACCCGGAACCTGGTCCGGGACCGCTTCCTCGCCGCCGGTCAGGGCGGCTACTACCTGGAGAGCTCGCTGCTCGACGACCAGGGCCTGGTGCGCGGCCACTTCCACACCGCGTGCCGGATGCTCAACAGTCTCCGCCAGCCGCCGAACCCCCAGGACGTGCCGGCGTTCTTCGTGGCCACCGAGGACGGCAAGGGCAGCGCCCAGCCGGACGACGTGCTCATCCAGATCCCCGGCCTGCCGCAGTCGGGTGTCGCGCAGTGCGCGGTCTGGGCCGGTGACGGTTCGCACCGGATCCCGATGATGGAGCGGGCCAACCAGACGCCCGCGTTCGACGTGGTACGGATCCGGGTCAACTGAGGATCACGACGGCCGGAGCCGCCCGGGGCGTACCTGGGCGGTTCCGCCGTCGGCGGGTCCGGGCGCCGGACGGGCGACGGGGGTTGGCACCGGGCGCCGGCGGGCCTCTCGTGGCTGAAAATTGTGAACACCGGGAAAAGCCATCGGGGCCACGCCGATTTCTCAGCGTGACCCCGGGATGCCCGACGGTGAGCCGGGACGGCTCAGCGGTTCTTGTACGCCTCCACCACCGACACGGGGATGCGGCCCCGCTCGGAAATCTCGTAGCCGTTCTTCGCGGCCCATTCCCGGATGGCGCGGTTCTGCTCGCGGTCCATTCCCGAGGTGGCCGGGCGGGTGGTCCGGCGCGTGGTGCGGGCGCTCTCCACCGGCCCGCGCCCGATCCGCCGGCCAGCGCTGATGTACGGGTCCAGGGCCTTGCGCAGAACGCCCGCGTTCTCGTCGGAGACGTCGATCGTGTACGCCACGCCGTCCAGGCTGAACTCGACGGTACGGTCGGCCTTTCCGCCGTCCAGGTCGTCGGTCAGAACGGTGATTACTTTCCTTGCCATCGCCATTGCTCCCTGTGTCGGGCGGGGTGTGGCTAAGAGTTTGACGTACGGCGCGGCAATTTCGCAACAATACCGGTCGTTCGCCATTCGGTGCGTCGGCAAATCCGTGCTGCCGGAATGGCGCGGCCGGGCCGCCGGGGCCGACCGGGGCCCGGCGGAGGAGTGGCGTGGGTCACAACCCGGAACAAGGGGAACGCTTTGTTACTTGAGTCTGTCACGCTCAACTCAACGTGATAGCAGGTGTTCGATGGCAACTCTTCCGGTACTTCCACTGACCGACGCCGTCCTGCTGCCCGGCATGGTCATCCCGGTGACCCTCGACCCGACCACCCAGGCCGCGGTCGACGCGGCCCGCGCGCACAGCGACAAGCAGATCCTCGCCGTGCCCCGCATCGACGGCGAGTACGGCCCGGTCGGCGTGATCGCCACCATCGAGAAGGTGGGCCGGCTGCCCAGCGGCGAGCCCGCCGCCGTGGTCCGCGGCCTCGCCCGCGCCCGGATCGGCTCCGGCGTGCCCGGACCGGGCGCCGCCCTCTGGGTCGAGGCGACCGAACTCGACGAACCCGCCCCGGCCGGCAAGGCCCGGGAACTGGCCCGCGAGTACCGCGCGCTGATGACCTCCGTCCTCCAGCAGCGCGGCGCGTGGCAGGTCATCGACGCGATGGAGCGGATGACCGACCTCTCCGAGCTGGCCGACTCGGCCGGCTACGCGCCCTGGCTCAGCCTGGCGCAGAAGACCGAACTGCTCGCCGCCCCGAACGTCACCGCCCGGCTGGAGCTGCTGGTCGGTTGGGTGAAGGAGCACCTGGCCGAGCAGGAGATCACCGAGCAGATCAACAGCGACGTCCGCGAGGGGCTGGAGAAGTCCCAGCGGGAGTTCCTGCTCCGCCAGCAGCTCGCCGCGATCCGCAAGGAGCTCGGCGAGGACGAGCCGGACGGCTCCGCCGACTACCGGTCCCGGGTCGAGTCCGCGGACCTGCCGGAGAACGTACGCGAGGCCGCCCTGCGCGAGGTCGGCAAGCTGGAACGGGCCAGCGACGCCTCCCCGGAGGCGGGCTGGATCCGGACCTGGCTGGACACCGTCCTCGAGATGCCGTGGAACACGCGTACCGAGGACAACACCGACCTGGCCGCGGCCCGCGCGGTGCTCGACGCCGACCACGCCGGCCTGGCCGACGTGAAGGACCGCATCCTGGAGTACCTCGCGGTGCGCAACCGGCGCGCCGAGCGCAACCTCGGCGTGGTCGGCGGCCGCGGCTCCGGGGCCGTGCTCGCCCTGGCCGGCCCGCCCGGCGTCGGCAAGACCAGCCTCGGCGAGTCGATCGCCCGGGCGCTGGGCCGCAACTTCGTCCGGGTCTCCCTGGGCGGCGTCCGCGACGAGGCCGAGATCCGCGGCCACCGGCGCACCTACGTCGGCGCGCTGCCCGGCCGGATCGTCCGCGCCCTGCGCGAGGCCGGCTCGATGAACCCGGTGGTGCTCCTCGACGAGGTCGACAAGCTGGCCGTCGGCTACTCCGGCGACCCGGCCGCGGCCCTGCTCGAGGTGCTCGACCCGGCGCAGAACCACACCTTCCGCGACCACTACCTCGAGGTCGACCTCGACCTGTCCGACGTGCTCTTCCTGGCCACCGCGAACGTGGTGGAGACCATCCCCGGCCCGCTGCTGGACCGGATGGAGCTGGTCACCCTGGACGGCTACACCGAGGACGAGAAGGTGGCCATCGCCCGGGACCACCTGCTGCCCCGGCAGCGGGAGCGGGCCGGACTGACCGCCGAAGAGGTGACCGTCGCCGACGAGGCGCTGGCCCTGATCGCCGGCGAGTACACCCGGGAGGCCGGCGTCCGGCAGCTCGAACGGGCCCTGGCCAAGATCCTGCGGAAGGTCGCCGTCGCGCTCGCGTCCGACCCGACGCCGGTCCGGGTGGACTCCGACAACCTGGCTCGCTACCTGGGCCGGCCGAAGTTCACCCCGGAGTCGGCCGAGCGGACGGCGGTGCCCGGCGTGGCCACCGGCCTGGCGGTCACCGGAGCCGGCGGGGACGTGCTCTTCATCGAGGCGACCAGCATGGAGGGCGAGCCGGGGCTGACCCTGACCGGTCAGCTCGGCGACGTGATGAAGGAGTCGGCGCACATCGCGCTGTCCTACCTGCGCTCCAACGGGCGACGCCTCGGCATCGACCCGAACGCCCTCGCCGGGCGGCGGATCCACGTGCACTTCCCGGCGGGCGCGGTGCCCAAGGACGGCCCCAGCGCCGGCATCACCATGGTCACCGCGCTGGCGTCGCTGGTGACCGGCCGGCCCGTCCGCCCCGAGTTCGGGATGACCGGCGAGGTGACCCTCTCCGGCCGGGTGCTGCCCATCGGCGGCGTGAAGCAGAAGCTGCTCGCCGCCCACCGGGCCGGCCTCACCGAGGTGATCATCCCGAAGCGCAACGAGCCGGACCTCGATGACCTGCCCACCGAGGTGCGCGAGGCGCTGACCATCCACACCCTCGCCGACGTCGCCGACGTGCTCGCCCTGGCGCTGCGCCCGGCCGACGTCGACGCGGAGACGCTCGGCGGCCAGCCGCTCGCCGCGGCCTGACCATCCGACACGCCGAGGCCCCCGGTCCACCCGGACCGGGGGCCTCGGCCGTGCTCACCAGCGGTCCCGGCGCTCCCGCCGCTCGTCGCCGCGCCGGTCCCGCCGGTCACCGTCGAAGCGGCGCTCACCGCCGCCGCCGTCGCCGTCCCGGTCCCGGCGTACGGTCGCCTTGCGGCCCTTGATGGTGCTGGCACGCAGCCCCTGGATCACCTCGTCGGCGACCGCGTACGGGACCTCCACCAGGGAGAACCGGTCGGCGATCTCGATCGAGCCGATGTCCCGGCCGCTGACCCGGGTCTCCCCGGTGATCGCCCCGACCAGGTCCTGCGGCCGGACCCCGGCGCGCCGGCCCAGCCCGATGAAGACCTGCGTGGTGCCGGCGCCGCGGGGCCGCCCGGCGCGCCGTTCGCCGCGGCCCTCGTACCCCGGTCGGCCTTCCCGGGACGGGCGGACCGCGACCTGCGGGATCTCCTCCTCCTCGTCGGTCGTGCCGGGGAGGGTCGCCTCGTGGGCCAGCTTCACCGCGGCCAGCGCGACCTCCATCATGTCGAACTCGTCCGACAGCGACTCCACGATCACCCGGAACGGCTCCAGGTCGTCCTCCAGCAGCGACTCCCGCAGCGCCGCCTGGGTCAGCTCCAGCCGCCGGATCCGCAGGTCCGCCACGGTGGGGATCTTGTCGATGGTGATCCGCTGGCCGGTGACCCGCTCGATGGTCTTGAGCATCCGGTGCTCGCGCGGCTCGGCCAGGGTGATCGCCACACCCTCCCGGCCCGCCCGGCCCACCCGGCCGATCCGGTGCACGTACGACTCGGGGGCCGACGGAACGTCGTAGTTGACCACGTGGGTGAGCTGCTCGACGTCCAGGCCCCGCGCCGCCACGTCGGTGGCCACCAGCAGGTCCGCCGTGCCCGCCCGCAGCCGGCCCATCACCCGGTCCCGCTGCTCCTGGCTCATCCCGCCGTGCAGCGCCTCCGCCCGGTAGCCCCGGCCGTTCATCGTCTCGGTGAGCCGGTCCACCTCCTCCCGGCTGCGGCAGAAGACGATCGCCGCGGTCGGCGACTCGACGTCCAGCACCCGGCCCAGCGCCGCCGGCTTGTGTGCCCGCGCCACGATGTACGCGCTCTGCCGTACCCGGGGCGCCTCGCCCGCCACCGGCCGCTCGCGCTCGATCTGGATGCGCACCGGGTCGGTCAGGTGCTGCCGGGCCAGCCCGTCGATCCGCGCCGGCATGGTGGCCGAGAAGAGCACCGTCTGCCGTTCGGCCGGGGCGTGCTCCAGAATCGCCTCGATGTCCTCGGCGAAGCCCATGTCGAGCATCTCGTCCGCCTCGTCCAGCACCACCGTGGCCAGCGAGCCCAGCCGCAGGGTGCCCCGGGCGATGTGGTCCAGCGCCCGGCCCGGCGTCGCCACCACCACGTCCACGCCCAGGTCGAGGGCGCGCAGCTGGCGGCCGATCGGCTGGCCGCCGTAGATCGGCAGGACCCGGGTGCCCAGGTCCTTGCCGTACCGGTGGAACGCCTCGGAGACCTGCACCGCCAGCTCCCGGGTGGGCACCAGCACCAGCGACACCGGGTCACCACCGGCCCGCCCGTCGGGCATCCGTTGCAGCAGCGGCAGGGCGAACGCCGCCGTCTTGCCCGTACCGGTCGCCGCCTGCCCCAGCAGGTCCTGACCGGCGAGCAGCGGCGGGATCGCCTCCCGCTGGATCGGGGTGGGCTCCTCGTAGCCGAGCGCGGCGAGCGCGCCCAGCAGTTCGGGGCGCAGCCCGAGATCGGCGAAGGCTGGTGCCTCGTCGGCGTCGACGGGGGTGGTGGGGTCGGTCGGTGTTGGTGCGGAACTCATGCGGCAAGCCTTTCATCACCGCCCCCGGCCCGGCGCGGCGACCGGCGCAACAGGCCACCCGGTCCCGCCGGGGGGTGGCCCCGATCACGTCGCCGGCCGGTCCCGGAGGGCGGTGGCCGGCGCTGACCGGCGGCCCGCTCAGGCCCCCTCGACCGGGACCCGGGCCTCGGCCAGCAGCGCCGGACCGGCGTACGCCACCGGGGCGTACGGCGGCATGGGGCGCAGCTGCGCCAGCTGTTCGGTGCTGAGCGCGTACACCACCCGGCCCAGGCCGGAGCGCTCGATCGCGGTCGCGCACATGCCGCAGGGCTGGCAGCTGGTGTACATGGTGGCGGCTCCCGCCGCGTCGGGGGCGAGGTTCCGGGCCGCCCAGCGGGCCAGCTTCAGCTCCGGGTGGGCGGTGATGTCGTCGTCGGTCCGCTCGGTGTTGACCTCCTCGGCGAGCACCCGCCCGTCGGCATCGACCAGCAGCGAGCCGAACGGGCCGTCCCCGGCGTCCCGGGCGGCGGTGGCCAGCGCGACGGCCCGGCGCAGGTGGCGTTCGTCGGTCTCGGTCAGCACGCTCATCCGGTACGCATTCCCCACGGGACGCCGCGGCACACCGGCGGCGGCTAGCCTGACGGCGTGCGGACGGTCGAACTGCTCTGTTCCCCGGAGCTGGAGGAGGCGGTACGGGCGGTCTGGGCGCGGTTGGCCGCCGCCGGCCTGCCCAGCCTGGCGCGCCACACCCACCCCACCAACCGGCCGCACCTGACCCTCGCCGCGGTCGACGAGTTCCCGCCCGGCGCCGAGGAGCGCCTCGCCGACCTGTGCGACGCCGCGCTGCCCCTGCCGGCCCGGCTCGACCGGGTGGCCGTGCTCGACGGCAGCGCCCCGCTGGTCTGGCTGGTCCGCCCGACGCCGCAGCTGGTCGCCCTGCACGGGGCGGTGTGCGACGTGCTCGCCGACGCCGGCGGGCAGCGCGAGTGGCACGAGCCGGGACGGTGGATCCCGCACCTGAGCCTGGCGCTGCGGTTCCGCGACGCCGACCGCCGCCGGGCCCGGGCGCTGGCCGCCGTCGACCGGCCCGGCGGGGAGTTCGTCGCGGCGCGCAGCTACGACAGCGAGACCCGGACGGTCCACGAGCTGACCTCGGCCTGCCCCCGTCCGGGCGCCTGAGCCCCGACCGGAGCGGTGACGCCGGGAGACCGTCGTCGGAGCCGGTTGGTCGGGACGGACGGCCGGTCGCGGAGCCGCTCGTCGACCTGCCCGTCCGGCCATGGTCGCGGCAGGCCGATGCCGACGGGCCGGGCAGCGGGCGGCCCCGGTCACCGAACGGTGGCCGGGGCCGCGTGCCGTCTGCCCGCGCCGGGCGGATCAGCGGTAGAAGCGCAGGTAGTCGAACTCGGCGGTGACCGGCGGTTCGGCGCCGCCCTGGGCGACCAGCCCGATCCGGGGCGTGGTGTCGGCCGGGAACGTCCAGACCGCACCCCAGGTCCAGCGCACCGCGTCCCGGCTGGAGCCGGCCCGGAACTCGTGCTCGCCGGTGACCGGGTCGACGTGGTGGGCCAGCCGGAGCCAGGTGGTGGTGGCCGGCGTGCCGACGATGCTGCCGCCGTACACCGGTTGGCCGGCGAAGGGCAGCTCGTAGCCGTACTCCACCTGCCGGGTGTTCCAGATCGCCACCTGGGCCAGCCGGGCGAAGCGGTCGTCGTCGACGTACGCCACCAGGCCGGCCTGCTGGTAGTTGCGGACGGTGTCCTCGCCGAGGTCGAGGGTCACCCTGGTCTCCGCGACGTAGTCCCCGGTCGGCGCGTCGCGCAGCAGCACCCCGGCGGTGTTGCCGGTGCCGACCAGGTCGGTGGCCTCCACCGGCCAGCGCAGCGCGCCGTCGGCGACGGTCGCCGCCGGGTTGCGCCGCACCCACCGCCAGGCGGGGTCGAGCCCGTCGTCGAACTCGTCGGACCAGCCGGGCAGCAGCGGGCCGACGGTCGGCGCGGCGACCGGGTGCCGCACCGGCCGGTACAGCGCGGCCGCGCTGACGTTGTCGAACTCGGCGGTCCCGTCGTCGGCGAGCAGCGTCAGCGGCCCGGCGGCCGGGCCGGTCAGCGCCAGGGTCACCACGGCGAGCGGGTCGCCGAGCCGGTCCGGGGTCAGCTCCGCGACGAGCTGCCGTCCGCGTACCTCGACCGCGAGGTTGTGCCGGTCGGCGAGGTCGAGGCCGGCGGACAGCGGGGCGGACGTGGTCATGCCGCCGGCGTCGCGGGCCGTCAGCCGGCCGTCGCCGACCCGGACCTCCACCGGGCCGAGCCGCAACCCGGCGCCGTGCGCCCCGGTCAGCCGCAGGTCGGCCTCCGCGCGAACGTCGCCGTCGATCTCGGTACGGCTGGTCAGCACCCCCTCGCCGGTCAGCACGCCGTCGGCCACCTGCCAGCTGCCCTGGACGGCCCGCCAGCCAGTGAGCCCGGCGTCGGCGAAGCGGTCGTCGATCGGGCCGGTGGTGACCGGGGCCGGCCGCGACCCGTCCGACGGGCCCGCGCCGGCGTTCACGGTGGGCCAGCCGTCCACCCAGTCGAGCCGGTCCAGCAGCATCGGCCGCTCGTTGACGCCGAACGGCTCGTCCAGGTACGGGTCGGCGCGGTCGATGGCGTGGTAGACGATCCAGTCCTGCCCCGACAGGTCGGTCAGCACCGCGTTGTGGCCGGTGCCGATCCAGCGGTTGCCGTTCTGGGTCAGCACCGGCGTGCCGCCGGCCCGGGACACGTCGAGCCGTTGGCCCTCCCGGTCCAGGAACGGGCCGCGCGGGCCGCGGGACCGTCCGACCTGCACCGAGTAGCCGGTGGCGGGACCGGCGCAGCAGTTCGCGGTGGAGGCGAAGAGCCAGTACCAGCCGTCGTGACGCAGCACGTAGCCGCCCTCGAACTTGTTGTCGATCGCGACCAGCCGGGGCGTGCCGACCGCCCGCAGCCCGTCGGGGGAGAGTTCGGTGACCGAGATCCCGCCGTAGTAGCTGCCGTAGTAGAGGTACGTCGTGCCGTCCACGTCGATGAACAGGCTGGGGTCGATGGTCCAGAGATAGCCGCCCCCGCCGCCGGGGCGGGGGGCGACCACCGGCTCGGCGGCGAAGGTCCACGGGCCGGCGGGGCTGGGCGCGGTGGCCGCCCCGATGGCGGTGTCGAAGGTGTCGCCGGAGACGGTGGTGTCGGTGACGGTCACGTACATGACCCAGCGGTCGCCGACCCGGCGCACGTCGGGGGCCCAGAACATCGCGCCGGGCGCGGCCCAGGACGGGCGCTGGCCGGCGGCGAAGGCGTCCCCGACGTACGTCCAGTCGGCCAGGTCGGCGGAGCGGGCGATCGGCACCCGGTGGGTCTGCCGCTCGCCCTCGCGCAGCGGGTCGGAGGTGCCGAAGGCGTACCAGAGGCCGTCGTCGCCACGGACGACGGCGGGGTCGGCGAAGGTGTCGGCGAAGCGGGCGGAGACCGGGTTGGCATACCGGGCGGGTGGGCCGGGGTCGGCCGGGGCCGATACGGCGGGGGTCGCGGCCAGCAGCAGACCGAGTACGGCGGCGACGCCGCGGCGGAGGTGTCCCATCAGACCTGCCTTGGTGGTGGGCGATCAGTCGACGAAGGTCTCTGTCTGTTTACAACGTTGGATACAACGATGTAAAGAGCTGGCTGCCGATGCATCAACCGGTCGGTCCGCGCCGAACCGTCCCCGTGCCAGCATGGGGGGATGACCACGACCAGCACCGACGGCCGGGGGATGGCCGGACTCGCCGCGCTGCTCGCCGACCGGACCCGGGCGAGCTTCTGCCTGGCCCTGCTCGACGGGCGGGCCTGGACGGCGGGGGAGCTGGCCCGGGTCGCCGGGGTGGCCGCGTCCACCGCCAGCGACCACCTCACCCGCCTGGTCCGGGGCGGCCTGCTCGTGGAGGAGCGGCAGGGCCGGCACCGGTACGTCCGCCTCGCCGGCCCGTCGGTGGCCCAGTTGATCGAGGACCTGGCCGGGCACGCCCCCGCCCCGCCGGCCCCGCCCCGCACGTTGCGCGCCGCCTCGGCCGGGGCCGCCCTGGCGTACGCCCGGACCTGCTACGACCACCTGGCCGGGCGGCTGGGGGTGCTGCTGCACGACGCCCTGCTCGACCGGGGGGTGCTGGAGACCAGCGGGGGACTCGCCCTGACCCCGGGCGGGGTGACCTGGCTGGCGGAGCTGGGCGTACCGGTCGAGCCCCTGCGCGCGGCCCGGCGACCGCTGGTGCGCGACTGCCTGGACTGGACCGAACGCCGCCCGCACCTGGCCGGCGCCCTCGGCGCGGCGCTCTGCCACCGCTTCCTCGACCTCGGCTGGACCGTACGCGGCACCGGCCGGGCGATCCGCCTCACCCCGGCCGGCCGCCCCGCCCTCGCCGCCGCCCTCGGCCTGGACGAGGCCGACCTGTCCCCGCCATCCCGCGACACCGGCCCCGCCCGCGCCTGACCCGCCCGCGCCTGAGGCGCTCGACCAGTGCCACGTCGGCGACCTGGCGGTGTCGGGCCGGCCCGATGCCGCCACCTCACCGACCCGGCGGTGCGGCGCGCCCGATGCCACCTCGCCGACGTGACGGGACGGTTCGGTCCGGACCGAAGGAAACGCCGCCTACGGTCGGGCGATGAGCTGGCCCGTCATCCCTGCGCCGCCCGGTACGCCACCGTGCGGCGAACCCGTGCCCGATCCCGACGACGGCTGGGTGGTCACCCGGCACGCCGACGTGGTGGCGGTGCTGACCGATCCCCGGTGCGTGGTGCCGGTCGCGCCCGGCGGACCGCCCGGCACCCTCGCCTGGCTGCGCGGGACGGTCAGCCGGTTCAGCGCCCCGGACCGGCACCCCGACCGCCGGGCGATCGGGGTCGCCGCGCTGGCCGCCCTCGACCCGGACGACCTGCGCGCCGCGGCGGCCCGGCTCACCGAGGACACGCTCGAGGCGGCGGTCCGGCTCACCGGGGCCACGCCCGACGCGGTGGCGACCCGCCCTCCCGACCGCCCGGCCGGGGAGACGCTCGACGCGCTGGCGACCCGGCCCGGGACCGGGGCGGCGGGCGAGCAGGCCGTGCCCCGGCCGGCCGCGGCGGAGCGCCGGGGGCCGGGGCGGGTCGACGTGATGGCGCGGCTGGCGCGGCGCGTACCGCTGGAGGTGCTGGCGGCGCGGCTCGGGCTGGCCGACCCGGCGGCGGCCGGGGCGGCGGTGCCGGCGGTGGCCGCCGCCTACCACCCGGGCGCCGACCCGGCCGTGGTGGCCCGCGCGGACCGGGCGGTCGCCGCGCTGCTGGCGCTGTCCCCACCGGCGCCGCCCGAGGTCGCCGCGAACCGGATCGGGCTGCTGGTGCAGGCCTGCGACGCCACCGCCGGGCTGATCGGCGCGGCCGTCCGGCACGGCCGCACCGCGCCGGCGGCGGTGTCGACCGTCGACCTGCTGGCCGAGGTGCTGCGGCTCGACCCGCCGGTCCGGGCCACCCGCCGGCTCACCACCGCCCCGCTGCGCCTCGGCGCCCGGGAGATCGGCCCGGACGTCCCGCTGCTGCTCCGCTTCGACGCGGCCAACCGGGACCCGGCCGTCCACGCCGACCCGGACCGGTTCCGAGCCGGGCGTCCGGGCGGGACGCTGACCTTCGGTGCCGGGCCCCGGGGTTGCCCGGGGGAGCGGCACGCCCTGGCTCTGGCGGCCGGGGTGGTCGACGTGCTGCGCCGCCGCTGCGGTGCCGCCGACGCCCCGGCCGGCTACCAGCCGCACCCCACCCTCCGCATCCCGACCAGCTTAGAGGTGACCGTCCGATGAGCGACCGCGCCGCCACCTTCCACGCCCTGCACCGCCCGGGCCGGCCGCTGCTGCTGCCGAACGCCTGGGATCACGCCTCCGCCGCGGCCCTCGTGGCCCGGGGGCATCCGGCGATCGGCACCACCAGCCTCGGGGTCGCGGCGGCCGCCGGCAAACCGGACGCGGCCGGGGCCACCCGGATCGACAACCTCGACCTGGCCCGGCGGCTGCGCGATCTGCCGGTGCTGCTCACCGTGGACGTCGAGGACGGCTTCAGCGACGACCCGGCGACGGTGGCCGACTACGTCGCCGAGCTGGCGGCGCTCGGCGTCGTGGGGGTGAACCTGGAGGACGGCCGCCCGGACGGGACGCTCGCCCCGGTGGAGCTGGCCGCCGCCAAGCTCGCGGCGGTGCGGGCCGCGGTGCCCGGGCTCTTCGTGAACGCCCGCACCGACGCCTGGTGGCTGGGCGTGCCCGATCCGCTCGACGAGGCCCTGCGCCGGGCCCGCTCGTGGCGGGCGGCGGGCGCCGACGGCTTCTTCGTGCCCGGCGCGCCGGACGACCTGGTCGGGCGGCTCGCGGCCGAGGCCGGCCTGCCGTTGAACGTGCTCCACCGGCCCGGCGGGCCGGGCCTGGCCGCGCTGGGCCGGCTCGGGGTGGCCCGGGTCAGCACCGGCTCCCTGCTGTTCCGGGCCGCCCTCGGCGCGGCGTTGCAGCTGGCCGACGCGGTCCGCGGCGGGCTCGACGCCGACCTGCCCACCCCGCCGACGTACGGGTGGGTGCAGGCGCTTTCCGCGCCGAAAGAAGCTCCTTAGGGGGAGATAGGAGGATTGTTCGGGGATCGGCCTTTCCTGGTGATTACGGTGTGTTTCAGGTTCGACCACGCCGTGTCCTGCCCGGAGAGGGGACCGACCATGCGAGTGCCCAGCCGAAGCCCCGGCCAGCAGCCCGGGCCCGCCGTCGCGTCCACCGCGCCGGCCCGCCGGCGGCCCTCCGCCGCCGGCCGTCGCCCCGCCCCCGGACAGCCGGACCTGGGCGCGTACCGGGCGGCGGTGGCGGAGCTGCTGGTCGAGGTGGGCGCCCTGGCGGACGCCCCGTCGACCACCGCCCGCCAGGTGCTGCTCGACCAGCGGCTGCGCGAGCCGGCCGTCGCCGCGGTCCTCGACGCCACCCCGCAGGGGTTCGTCGGCGCCCGGGAGACCCTGCTGCTGGAGATGGCCCGCTACCAGCCGAACGCCCGCAGCTCCGCGCCCGATCTCACCGCGCTGGTCCGGATCTACCTGCTCTCCCGGATCGACGTGATGTGGTGGGGGGACACCCCGGCCTTCCTCACCGACAGCCAGGTCAACAGCAGCACCGACCTGGTCGACCTGGAGTGGCTGCGCCGGCGGGGGCTGCTCGCCTTCCGCTACCGGGAGCAGCCGGGCACGCTCGTCGGCCGCGGCCTGCGGGCGGTCCGGCGGCGGCTGCTGCCCGACGCCACCCCGCGCACCGCCGGGCTGATGTTCCGCCGGACCCGCCGCGAGGTGGTGGCGCTGCTCAACGACATCGGCCGCGAGTTCTCCCTGGCCACCCCGCCGGCCACTCCGCCGCTCTGGGTCACCAGCCTCGCCCGCAGCGCCGAGCACCAGTACCGGCTGCGCCGCCTCGGGTACGCCGCGATGGTGCCCAGCGGGCACTGCCTCGGCTGGGCGGCTGACGTGGAGATGGCCTGGTTCCACCGCTTCGGCGTCCGGGACACCCTGGCCGACCTGCTGCTGGCCCGGCAGGAGGCCGGCGAGATCAACGTGGTCGACGAGGGCCAGGCCTGGCACGTGTGTCTCGCGCCCACCGCCTGCCGCCGGTTCCGGCGCGCGTACGAAGCCGAGATGGGGGTCTGAGCCGGTGTGCTGAATCGCCCTCGCTTGACTCTGACACGGTGTCAGGGACGAGCGTGAGGGGGTCATGTTCACCATCGGAGAATTCGCCGTACTCGGCCGGGTGTCGGTCCGTATGCTGCGCCATTACGACGGCATCGGGCTGCTCCGTCCCGCCAGCGTGGACCCGCACACCGGCTACCGCTACTACCGGGCGGAGCAACTGGGCCGGCTCAACCGGGTTATCGCCCTGAAGGACCTGGGGCTCACCCTGGACCAGGTCCGGACGGTCCTCGACGACCGGCTCGACGCGGCCGAGCTGCGCGGCATGCTGCGGTTGCGCCGCGCCCAGCTCGCGGCACAGGTCGCCGCGGACACCGCCCGGCTGGCCGCGGTGGAGGCGAGACTCCGGATGCTCGAGACGGAGGGTCGGATGACCACCGAGGATGTCGTACTCAAGAAGGTCCCGGCGGTGCGGATCGCGGAACTGACCGGGGTGGCGCCGAGCTACGAGACGCCGGACATCGGTCCGGTGATCCAACCGCTCTACCCGGAACTGTTCCGCCGGCTCGACGAGGCGCACGTCCGCCCGACCGGGCCGGCGATCGCCTGGTACGAGCCGGAGGGTGACGGGGAGGCGGTGGTCGTGCACGCCGGGGTGACCGTCGACGTCGACCGGTCGGCCGCCAGCGACGTCGCCGTCGTCGACCTGCCGGCGCTGGCCACCGCCGCGACGATCGTGCACCACGGGGCGATGGACGAGGTCGAGGCCAGCATGCGGGTGCTCGCCCGGTGGATCGAGGAGAACGGCTGGCGCGCCGAGGGGTACGCCCGCGAGGTCTACCTCGACTACTGCCAGGAGAGGCCGGAGGAAGGCGTGACGGAACTCCAGATCCCGGTCTCCCGTCGCTGATCGGGGACGGGCTGCCCGAGGGTGGCGGGCAGCCCGTCCCGACCGGCTCGGGTGCCGGCATACCCACCCCGGCCCGTCTGATGCGAAATGTCGGACAGGCGACGCGGCGCCGGGACGCGAGGTCCGATCGCCGCCAGCATCCGTGCGCCGTTCCGGGCAGGCTGGGGGTATGACGACCACGCGTACCGGGTACCTGATCCAGCCGCTGCCGCGCGAGGTGCTGGCCGAGGTGCGGCGCACCGGCCTCGACGTGAGCGGGCGGCCGGCCGAACGGTCCACCGCCGAGGGCGAGGAGCCGTTGCGCTGCTGCCTCCGCGACGCCGTCGCGGGCGAGCCGCTGCTGCTCTTCGGGTACGCCCCGCCGCTGCCCGACGGCCCGTACCGGGAGGTGGGGCCGATCTTCGCGCACGACGCCGACTGCCCTGGGCCGGAGCAGGTGACCGGGTACCCGGCCGACTGGCGGGGGCGACCGCAGGTGCTGCGGGCGTACGACCGCCGGGGCCGGATCGTCGGTGGCCGGCTGCACGACGGCGAGGACCCCGAGGCCGTCGTCGCCGACCTGCTCGCCGACCCCGCGGTGGACCGCCTGCACAGCCGCAACGTGGTCTACGGCTGCTTCATGTTCGCCATCGTGCGGGGGTGAGCCGCCGGGCGTGACCGGCGGTGGCCCGGGTATCAGCCCGGCATGGCGGGACTGGACGCGATCGTGGTGGGGCAGGTGGCCCGCGACCTCGTCCTGGTGGTCGACGCGGTCCCCGGCCCGTCCGGGACCGCCCCGGTGCGGTGCCGGCGGGAGCTGCTCGGCGGCAAGGGCGCCAACCAGGCGGTCGGGCTGGCCCAGCTCGGCGCCCGGGTCGGCCTGCTCGGCGTGGTCGGCGAGGACGAGGTCGGCGACCGGCTGCTGGGGCGGGCGCGCAGCGACGGCGTCGACGTGGCTCCGGTGCTGCGCCGGCCGGGCACCCCCACCGCGCTGATCGTCGACATGCTGGAGACCGGGGCGCGCTGGCGCTACCTGGAGCACATTCCCGAGGCGACCCTGCTCACCGAGGCGGACGTGCGCGCCGCCGAGGACGTGCTCCAGGCGGCCCGCGCGGTGGTCGTCCAGCTCCAGCAGCCGGTGCCGGCCGCGCTCGCGGCGGCCCGTTGCGCCCGTACCGCCGGTCGGCTGGTGGTGCTGGACGGCGCGCCGGACGACCCGGCCGACGCGGCCCAGCTGCTCGCCCTCGCCGACGTGTTCCGCGCCGACGCGCCGGAGGCCGGCCGGCTCGTCGGCGACCCGCCGCGGGACGTCGAGGCGGGCCTGCGGGCCGGCCGGGAGCTGCGGGCGCGGGGCCCGTCGCTGGTCGCCGTGGAGGTGGCGGGGGAGGGGAACGCCTTCGTCTGGCCGGACGGGGAGCTCTTCGTACCGCTGTCCGACACGCCCACCGTGGACACCACCGGCGCCGGGGACGCTTTCGTCGCGGCGCTCACCGCCGGCCTGCTGCGCGGCGCGGCGTACCGGGATGTCGCCCGGTACGCGGTCGCGGCGGCCGGCGCGACGGTCGGCCATCCCGGTGGCCGCCCGGCCTTGAGCCGGGAGGCGGTCGACGCGCAGCTGGCCCGGATCCCGCCCCACTGACCCGATGGACAACCGTCGCTGCCTCTTCTAGCGTCGCGGCATGCGAAGGATCCTGCTCGCCACCGGTTTCACCCTGCTGCTGGTCACCGCCGGCTGCGCCGAGAGCCGCCGGGTCCCGGAACCGGCGGCGGCCGGCACGCCCACCGCCTCACGACAGGACGACGGCCAGGTCGAGCGCACCCTGGCCAGCCTCCGCAAGGTCGACGACCTGCCGCTGTACGAGATGACGTACGTGGGGGACTACGACCCCATGGTCGGGGTCTCCGGCACGCCCGAGGCGAGCCCGTTCGGCTGCTCGCTCTTCGCCGCCCTCGGCGACCCGAGCCGGCCGCTGTTCGCCCGCAACTTCGACTGGGAGCCGAACCCGGCCCTGGTGCTGCGGACCGACCCGCCGGACGGGTACGCCTCGATCTCCCTGGTGGACATCTCGTACCTCGGGGTCGGCGCCGACCCGGCCGGGGACCGGCGGCTGCTCAACGCGCCGCTGCTGCCGTTCGACGGGATGAACGAGCGGGGCCTGGCGGTGGGGCTGGCCGCCGACGACCACGCGACCGTCCGCCCGGTGCCGGGCCGCCCGACCGTGGGCTCGGTGCGGATCCTGCGGCTGGTGCTGGACCAGGCGGCCACCGTGGACGAGGCGATCGCCCTGTTCGAGCGGTACAACCTGGACTTCGGCGGCGGGGGGCCGGCGCTGCACTATCTGCTCGCCGATGCCACCGGCGCGTCGGCGGTGGTGGAGTTCGTCGACGGCGTCCTGCGCGCCGAGAAGCGGCGGGGCCCGTGGCAGGCGCTGACCAACGTGCCGGCGATCGGCGTGCCCGACCAGCAGTTGCGGCGCGACCACCGGTACGGGTTGCTGGCGGAGGCGCTGGACGCCGCCGGCGGGGTGGTGGACGCCCCGGCCGCGCTGCGCCTGCTGGATTCGGTGCGGCAGCCGCACACCCGCTGGTCGGTGGCGTACGGGCTGCGCACCGGGGAGGTCCGGCTGGTCCCGTCCGGTGGTGCGCAGCGCAGCTACCGGCTGCCGATGAGCTGAACGCCGACGGGCCCGGCCCCGCAGGTGCGGTGGCCGGGCCCGTGGACGGGCGGGACGTCAGTCCTTGTAGTCGGGCTGGGTCTGCACGTTGAGCCGGGTGAAGTGCCGCGTGTTGGCGCCCGGGATGGACGCCTGGTCGATCTCCACCACGTCCAGGCCCTTCTGGATGTCGTTGGAGTAGATGTGGCCGTTGTAGTAGTACGACGACCAGGCCCCGCCGGTGACCAGCCGGGTGTCGGAGAGCGGACCCCGCTCCCAGTAGCCGATCTCCTTCGGGTTGGCCGAGTCGGTGAAGTCCCAGACCGAGATGCCGCCCTGGTACCAGGCCTGGACCATGATGTCGCGGCCGGGCACCGGGATCAGCGAGCCGTTGTGGGCCACGCAGTTCTCGGTGTCGCCGTTCGTCCGGGGGATCTTGTAGTAGCTGCGGAACTCCAGCGTCCGGGAGTCACCAGCGCCGGTGATGTCGTAGATGGCGTCCGCGCCACGGTTCGGCCCGACGGTCGGGTTGCAGGTCGCCGCGCCGCCGCCACCGAGTTCGTCGGTGAAGACGACCTTGGTGCCGGTGTTGTTGAAGGTGGCCGAGTGCCAGAAGGCGAAGTTGGTCGTGTCCCGGACCTGGTTGATCACCCGGGGCGCCTCCCGGTTGGCGATGTCCATCAGGATGCCGTCACCCATGCAGGCGCCGGCGGCCAGGTCCTTCGCCGGGTACACGGTGATGTCGTGGCAGCCGGTGGTCGCCGAGCCGCCCGGGCGGCCGGGGTACCCGCCGTCCGGGAAGAGGTTCGGCGTGGCCACCACCGCCGCGTCGGTGGGCGACTCCAGCGGCACCTTGACGATGGAAATGGAGTCGTGCGGCGGCTGGCAGTCGGGGAAGGCCGCCGACGGGCTGTACGAGGAGACGTACAGGTAGACGGAGAGGCCGTCCTTGCCCGGCACCAGCGTGTGGGTGTGCGAGCCGCAGTCCGTCTCGACGGACTTGATGTAGCGCGGGCTGGTCTTGTCGCTGATGTCGAAGACCTTGATGCCCTCCCAGGATGCCTTGTTGGCCGCCGTCTGCGAGACGCTGGCGCAGGAGTCGTCGCTGCGCGACGAGTCGGTGGAGAGGAAGAGCAGGTCACCGTAGACGGATACGTCGTTCTGGGAACCCGGGCAGAGCACCTGTGACATGACCTTCGGTGCGGCCGGGTTCGCGATGTTGTAGATGGTGAAGCCGTTGTAGTTGCCGGCGTAGGCGAACGGCCCCTGGAACGCGATGTCGCTGTTGAGGGCGTTCTCCGCGGCGAACGGTCCCATCTTCGGCAGGTTGGCGACCTGGCGGAGGTTGGGGCTGCTGGAGATCTCATCGACGCCGAGCCCGGCGGCGACGGTGTCCATGGTGGCCGGTTCGGCGAGCCGTGGGGTGGCCTGCGCGTTGGCGGGAGCGGCGACGCTGGCGAGGAGGAGACCGGCGGCGGCGAGGCTGCCGATCCGGAAACGACGGGATCTGGACAGGCGGAAGTTGACCATCGGCGACACCCTTCGAAAGGGGATGACGATTGTCGACACCTTACCGTCCGACGATGTAGATCTATGTGATCTGGGTCACATCGACCGTCCTTTGTTGCTGGTTAGGATCGCTGTCACCTCGATCGGAGAGGGGTGAGGCATGACCGGCCGACGTGGACGGACACTGCTCGCCGTCACAGTGGTGGCCCTGGCGCTCGTCGCACTGGGCCTGACGTTGTGGCACCGGCCCGACCGCCCGTCCGCCGTCACCGCCGCCGCATCGAGCCCGTCACCCACGGCGGAGGGGCCGCCGGTCATCGTGCCGGGGCGGCCGGGGGAGCCGGCGGTTACCCGCCCGGCCCAGGAGGTGCGGGACGCGTCGACACTCCGCTACAACAGCCTCGACGTCTGGTTCGTCCGGATGATGATCCCGCACCACCAGCAGGCGGTGGAGATGGCCGCGCTCGCCCCGGACCGGGCCGCCGACCCCCGGGTACGCGCCGTCGCCGACCGGATCCAGGCCGCCCAGCAACCCGAGATCGGCGTGCTGCGGGCCTGGCTGGCCGCCCGCGGGTTGCCCGCCGAGGTGCCCGGTCACGACCACGGCAGCATGCGCGGAATGCAGTCCCCGGAGGCGATGCGCCAGCTGGCCGCCGCCCGCGGCGCCGAGTTCGACCGCCTCTTCGTGCGGATGATGACCGAGCACCACGAGGGCGCCGTGACGATGGCCACCGACCTGCTCAAGGTCGGCGTGGACCAGGCCATGCAGGAGTTCGCCAACTCGGTCGCCACCGAGCAGTCCGTCGAGATCGCCCGGATGCGCGAGCTGGTCGCCTCCTGACCGGCCGAGCCGGTAGAGGTCCACTTCACGTTGCGCAAACCGCGGCATCCGGCGCGCCGGATACCGCCACATCCCGCAGCGCGAGTCGATCAACGGCCCGGCGCACGGGAGCGGGGCCGGCGAGGCCGGCGGGTGGGCATCGACGGGGCGGTAGCCCGTACGCTGGGTGACCGTGGACCGCCTGATCTTCGGCCGCCCGTTGCGGAGCGTCGCCTTCGACGTCGCCGTCGCCGGGTTCGTGGCGCTCTTCGCCGTGGCCGGGGTCGTGGCCCAGCCCGGCGGTTGGCCGGCCACCCTGGTCGGGTTCGCGATGGCGCTGGTGCTGCTGTTCCGGCGGACCCACCCGTCGGCGGTGGCGGCCGCGGTGGCCGCGCTCGCGCTCGTGCAGGTGGTCGCCGGCTGGGGCCCGCTGGGCTACGACGTCGCCGTCCTGATCGCCCTCTACAGCGTGGTCAAGTACGCCGACCGGCTCCGCGACGGCATCGCCGCCGGGATCGTCGCGGCGGTGGGGGTGGTGCTGGCCGCCCTCCAGGTACGCGGGCCGGCCGCCTGGTGGGCGAGCGCGCTCTGGTTCGGGATGGTCACCGCGGCGGTCTGGCTGGTCGGGCTGAACGTGCGGACCCGCCGGCTGTACGTGCTGAGCCTGGAGGAGCGGGCCGCCACGCTGGAACGGGAGCGGGAGGCCGAGTCCCGGGCCGCGGTGGCCGAGGAGCGCACCCGGATCGCCCGGGAACTGCACGACGTGGTCGCGCACAGCATGGCCGTGATGATCGTGCAGGCCGACGGGGTGCGGTTCACCATCGACCGGGACCCGGCCACCGCCCGGGAGGCGGCCAAGGTGGTGGCGGACACCGGACGGCAGGCGTTGGAGGAGATGCGCCGGCTGGTGGGCGTACTGCGGGAGCCGAGCCGGCCGGAGCCGGCGGCCGCGCCGGCCGCGGCGGCCGCGTCCGACGGCGGTCTCTCCGCCGAGCCGGCCCACCGCCGGCCGGCGCTGGTCGAACTGCCCGACCTGCTGGACCGCTTCCGCGCCGCCGGCCTGGCGGTCAGCTGCGCCACCACCGGCGAGCCGACGCCACTGCCACCGGGCCTGGAGCTGACCGTCTACCGGGTGGTGCAGGAGTCGCTCACCAACGCGCTCAAGCACGCCGGGGTGGGCGCCTCCGTCGAGGTACGGCTCGACTGGTCGCCGGCCGCCGTCGTGGTCCGGGCCGTGGACGACGGGCGCGGCCGGCCGGTGGTCCGCCCCGCGCCGTCCGGCGGGCACGGCCTGGTCGGCATGCGCGAGCGGGTGGGGGTGTACGACGGCAGCCTCGCCGCCGGACCGACGCTGGGCGGGGGCTGGCGGGTCGAGGCCCGCCTGCCGCTACCGTCGGCACCCGGTGCGGAGGAAGGGGAAGCGGGGGTGCCGTGAGCGCGAGGAGTGAGCCGGTCCTGCGAGCCCCGCAGTCGCGAACAGAGGTGACACATTGACCGTCCGCGTGGTGATCGTCGACGACCAGGCGCTGGTCCGCGCCGGGTTCCGCATGGTGCTCGACTCGCAGCCCGACCTGGAGGTGGTCGGCGAGGCGATCGACGGCGCCGACGCGCTGCGCGTGCTGGACCGGGTCGACGCCGACGTGGTGGTGATGGACCTGCGGATGCCGACCATGGACGGGGTGGAGGCGACCCGGCGGATCGTCGCCCGGCCGGCCGACCGCCGGCCCCGGGTGCTGGTGCTCACCACCTTCGACACGGAGGCGGACGCGTTCGCCGCGCTGCGCGCGGGGGCCAGCGGCTTCCTGCTGAAGAACGTGCCGCCGGAGGAGCTGCTGGCCGCGATCCGGGTGGTCGCCGAGGGGGACTCGGTGGTGGCCCCGTCGGTCACCCGGCGGCTGCTCGACCGGTTCGCCGGCCAGCTCGGCCCCGGCCCGGCCGAGGACCCGCGGCTCGCCCAGCTCACCGAGCGGGAGCGCGAGGTGCTGCTGCTGGTCGCCCAGGGCCTGTCCAACGCGGAGATCGCCGCCCGGGTGCACGTCGCGGAGGCGACGGTGAAGACCCACGTCGGCCGGATCCTGGCCAAGTTGCAGCTGCGCGACCGGGTCCAGGCCGTGGTGCTGGCGTACGAGAGCGGGCTGGTCACGCCGGGCGGGTGAGCCGGCGTACGACCTGGGTCGTACGGGTCCACCCGGTCGGGGGCGACCCGGGGCGTACCGAGGTCGAGCGTGCAGGTGGAGATCGACAACGGGGTGCCGCGCATAGCGTCGGAGACGTCCGATGAACGTGTCCGACAGGAGCGCCACGTGTCCGCAACACCCACCGCCGGCGTCGCCGTCACCGCCCGCCAACTGCGCAAGGAGTACGGCTCCGGCCAGTCCCGGGTCGTCGCGCTGGACGGGGTCGACCTCGACCTCGCCGCCGCCCGGTTCACCGCCGTCATGGGCCCGTCCGGCTCCGGCAAGTCCACCCTGCTGCACTGCCTCGCCGGCCTGGACCGGCCGTCGGCCGGCACCGTGCGGATCGGCGACGCCGACCTCGCCCGGCTCGACGACCGCCGGCTGACCCGGCTGCGCCGGGACCGGATCGGCTTCGTCTTCCAGAAGTTCAACCTGCTGCCGACCCTCACCGCCGAGGAGAACATCGCGCTGCCGCTGGCCATCGCCGGCCGCCGGCCCGAGCCGGACTGGCTGCGGCAGGTGGTGGCTGCGGTCGGCCTGACCGACCGTCTCGGGCACCGCCCCGCCGAGCTCTCCGGCGGCCAGCAGCAGCGGGTCGCCGTGGCCCGGGCGCTGATCACCCGGCCCTGGGTGATCTTCGCCGACGAGCCGACCGGGAACCTGGACAGCCGGTCCGGGGCGGAGGTGCTGCGGCTGCTGCGCGACGCGGTCGACACCCTCGGCCAGACGGTGGTCATGGTGACCCACGACCCGGTGGCCGCCGGGTACGCCGACCGGGTGGTGTTCCTCGCCGACGGCCGGCTGGTCGACGAGCTGCGCACGCCGACCGCCGCGCAGGTTCTCGACGCGCTCGCCCGCCTCGAGCCGGCCGGCGCGCAGCCGGTGGGACGGTGACCGGGATGTTCCGCCTGACCGTGCGCCAGCTCCGCGCCGACGGGCTGCGGCTGCTGCTCTCCTCGCTGGCGATCGTGCTCGGCGTCGCCTTCGTCGCCGGCACCCTGATCCTCACCGACGGCATGCGCGCCGGGGCGTACGCCCGGGCCGGGGCCTTCGACCGGCACACCGACCTGGCCGCGTACGCCGGGACGAAGCCGCTGCCGCCGAGCCTGGTGGAGCGGGTCCGCGCGGTCGACGGGGTGGCCGCCGCCGACGGGGAACTGACCGGGACCGCCGGGGTGGTCGGCGCCGACGGGCGGCCCGTGCTCGGCTACGCCGTGCTGGCCGCCGTCCCCACCGACCCGGCCCTCCAGTCGTACGACGTGGTGGCCGGGCGGCTGCCCCGGCAGCCGGGCGAGCTGGTGCTGGACGAGGCCACCGTGGCCGACCAGGGCTTCCGCCTCGGCGCCCCGGTACGGGTCGGCGGGTCCGGCGGGCCGGCCCGGCCGTACACCCTGGTGGGCACGGTCGACGTGGCCGGCACCTCCCGGGACGTCGGCGGCCCGTTCATCGGTCTGGTCGGCGCGGACGCGTTGGCCGTCGGCGGCGAGGCCGGCTACGGCCGGATCATGGTGGCCGCCCGGCCCGGCGTGGACCGGGCGGCGCTGGCCGACCGGGTCCGCGCGGTGGTGGGACCGGGCGTGACGGTCAAGGACCGGCAGGCCATCCTCGACGAGGCGGTCGAGGACGCGGTCCGCGACCGGCGGCAGTTCGGGCTGTTCCTGCTGACCTTCGCCGCGGTGGCGGTGGTGGTGGCCGGCTTCGTGATCGCCAACACCTTCGCCATCGTGCTCGCCCAGCGGACCCGGCGGACCGCCCTGCTGCGGCTGGTCGGGGCCACCCGGGGGCAGGTCTTCCGGGCCGCCCTGGCGGAGGCGGCGTTGACCGGGTTGGTGGCCTCGGTGGTGGGCGTGCTGGCCGGCGTCGGGCTGGCCGCCGGCCTCGGCGCGCTGCTGTCCACGCTGGACGCGCCGGTCGCCGGCACGCTCGCCGTCACCGCCCGTACGGTGCTGCTCTGCCTCGGCCTCGGCACGCTGCTGACCGTGGTGTCGGCCGCCGTGCCGGCGTGGCAGGGCACCCGGGTCGCCCCAGTGACCGCGCTGACCGACGCGGCCGTGCAGCCCGCGCGGCGGGCCGGTCGGGTCCGGCTGGCGGCCGGCGCGCTGCTCCTCGCCGGCGGGGTGGCGGCGCTGGTGGGCGCGGGTGGGACCGGGCAGGTGCCGCTGGTCGCCGCGGGCGGGGTGCTGGCCTTCCTGGGCATCGTCCTGTTCGGCCCGGTGCTGGTGCCGGCGCTGGTCCGGCTGCTCGGCGTGCCGGGTCGCCGGCTGCTCGGCGTCCCCGCCGGGCTGGCCGTGGCGAACGCCGTGCGCAACCCGCGCCGGGTCGCCGCCACCGCCACCGCCATGGTGATCGGGATCGGCCTGGTGTCCGCGTTCGTGGTCGGCGCGGCCAGCGCGAAGGACGGCATCGAGCGCGCGGTGGACCAGCGGATCGGGGTGGACTTCCTGGTCGCCGGGATCGGCGGGGAGCTGCCGGCGCCGCTGGCCGGCGAGCTGGCCGCCCGGCCGGAGCTGGGCGTGGTGCACGAGCAGCGCAGTCACGTGGTCGACGGTGTCGAGCTGCGGGCCGCCCACCCGGCCCTGGTCCGCCGGACGCTCACCGCGGTGGACTCCGGTGATCCGGCCGACCTGGCGCCGGGCGCGGTGTTGGTGCACCGCGAGCTGGCCGCGGCGAAGGGCTGGGCGGTCGGGTCGACGGTGACCCTCGCCGGCCGGCCGTTCCGGGTCGCGGCGGTGGTGGCCGACGACGGTGCGGCCCTGGCGGGCGGCCGGGTGCCCCGCGGGCACGTGGTCGACGTGATCGACGCCGACTTCGCCCGCCTCTTCCCGACCGAACGGGGCTACCTGGCCGAGGTGGAGCCCGCCGACGGCGTCCCGCCGGCGACCGCCCGGGCCGTGTTGGAGTCGGCGCTCGCGAACTACCCGACGGTCAACCTGCTGGACCAGGCCGCGTACAAGAGGATGCTGACCGGCACGGTGGACATGGTGCTGGCCTTCGTGACCGCGCTGCTCGGCCTGGCGGTGGTGATCTCCCTGGTCGGGGTGGCCAACACGCTCAGCCTGTCGGTGGTGGAACGGACCCGGGAGAACGCGGTGCTGCGCGCGGTCGGCCTGAGCCGGGCCGGGATGCGCGGGGTGCTCGCGCTGGAGGCCGTGCTCACCGCGCTGGTCGGCACGCTGCTCGGCGTCGCGCTGGGCATCGGGGTCGCGGCGGGGGCGATGGGCGTGGTGGCCCGGGTCGGTGGCGACTTCGCCCTGGTCCTGCCGTGGGGCCGGCTGGGCCTGGTGATCGCGGTGGCGGCGCTCGCGGCGCTGGCCGCGTCCGTCCTGCCGGCCCGGCGGGCGTTGTCCCGGCCCGTGGTGGCCGCGCTCGGCGGGGAGTGACCGCGCGGCGGCCCCACCGTCGCCGTTGGGGCCGGCGCGGCACCCTCAGCGACTCAGCCGGTGGCGCCACCCGGCTGCTGGGCGCCACCACCGGTCCCGGGGTCGGGGGTCGTGCTGGTGGCGGTCGGCGTCGCGTTGTCGCTCGGCTGCGTCGTGGTGCTCGGGTCCGTGCTCGGCTCGCTCGGGGGCGGCGACGTCTCCGCTGGCTGGCTCGGCTCGACGGAGGCGCTCGGGGACGGGGTGGATGTCGCCGAGGCCGACGCGGACGGCTTCGCGGGACCGACCGGGCGGTACGGGCGGCCGCCCGAACTGGTCGGCGGCGCCTCGCTGGCGGCCGACTCCACCCCGGTGGTGGGGGTGGCCGCCGGGGAGGTCGTCTGGATGGTCGTGGCCGGCTCGCCCGCGTTCTTCGCCGCGCCGAGCGCCGCGCCCAGGGCGGTCAGCGCCACCAGGACCGCGGCGAGCGCGCCGACCAGGGTCCCGCGCCGGCGGCGCCGCCCGGGCGGCGCCGCGGTCGCCGGTGGGGCCGCCACGGTCAGGTCGTCCCGGGTGCCGGGCGGGCCGGCCGCGCCGCGCAGCGCCAGCGGCACGATCGAGGTCGGCGACTCGCCGATCGCTGCCCGGGCCGCCTCGGCCATCGCCGCGCCGGACGGGTAGCGATCGGCCGGGTCCTTGGCGAGCGCCCGGGCGACCAGGTCGCGCACCGACGGCGGGATCTCCGCCGGCAGCTCCGGCGGCGCGTCGTCCAGGTGACGTACGGCCACCTGGAGCGGGCTGTCGCCGGTGAACGGCGGGGTGCCGGTGAGGCAGCAGTAGGCGACCGCGCCGAGGGCGTAGATGTCGGTGGCGCCGGAGACGGGGCGGCCGGCCGCCTGCTCGGGGGCCATGTAGAGGGCCGTGCCGGGCACGGCGTTCGTGCTGGTGATGCTGGTCACGTTGGTCGACCGGGCCACCCCGAAGTCGACCAGCACGACGGTGCCGTCTTCCTGCACCAGCAGGTTGCTCGGCTTGACGTCCCGGTGGACGATGCCCCGGTTGTGGGCCGCGTGCAGGGCCTGGGCCACCTGCGCCACGATCGACATCGTCTCGGCCACCTCGAGGTGGCCGGCCGCCTCGATCCGCCTGTTCAGCGGCTCGCCGTCGACGAACTCCATGACCAGGTAGTCGGCCCGGCTGCCGTCGGGCAACTGGTCCTCGCCGCAGTCGAAGACCTGCACGATGCCCGGGTTGCGCAGCGACGCCATGATCCGCGCCTCGGCGCGGAAGCGGGCGATGAAGTCGGGATCGGAGACCAGCGCGGGGAGGAGGACCTTCACCGCGACGTGACGCCCCAGCACCAGGTCCGTGCCCCGCCAGACGTCGCCCATGCCGCCGGTGGCGACACGGTCATCCAGGCGGTACCGACCGCTGAGTACGACCTCCGAAGACAACACCTCCATACCGTACCCAGAGTGGCCGCGAAGTATTTCCCGCGATCTCTCCCGTCGCGACCGGCGGGCGGCTCGCCGCCGGTCGGCCTAACGGTCAACCAGCCGTGCGCCCGATCGGCTGAGGGTGATCAGTCGGGTACGATGGGCCAGCAAATGCGCTCGTAGGTTCGTATGTCCGGCTTCCAGACAGCCGCTTCCCGTCAAGCGGTGGCCGGGAGCGTGCGGTGGGTGGGCTCCGTTACACCGACCCGCCGTCAGTGTCGGTAGACATTTCTCACTCTTTCGCCCCTGGATGGCGGCTTGTCCACCCGTCCGTCCGCTCCTAGCGTTGGCCCGGCTCTGGGCCGTCCCGCGACGCTGTACGGTATGTCCGCCGACGGCCGTACCGAGCGGCACATGTCCATACGCGCGCCCGCACGGTCCGTGCGGTTGCCGACCAGTCAGTGGGGGGCGATGGTACGGGTGGAGGTCCGGTCACCGGACCTGCGGAACGTCGGTCACGGCACCGGCGGACGCCGGTCCGTGCAGGTTGGCACGGCGGGAACGGCAGGTTCATGACCGGTGAGCTGAGCGAGGCGGTGGCCGCGGCCCAGGCCGGCGACGAGGCGGCCTTCCGCTTCCTCTACCGCAGCCTCCAACCCGGCCTGCTGCGCTACCTCACCGCGCTGGTCGGCGCGGACGCCGAGGACGTGGCCTCGGAGACCTGGTTGCAGATCTCCCGTGACCTGCCCAGCTTCACCGGCGGGGAGTTCCGCGCCTGGACCGTCACCATCGCCCGCAACCGGGCCATGGACCACCTCCGCCGGCAGCGCCGGCGGCCGTCGCTGCCGGTGCCGGTGCAGGCGCTCAGCGAACTGGCCGGCGATGCCGACACCGCCGAGCGGGCCGGTGAGACGATCGGCACCGAGACGGCGCTGGCGCTGATCGCCACCCTGCCGCCCCGCGAGGCGGAGGCGGTGCTGTTGCGCGCCGTGATCGGCCTCGACGCCGAGACCGCCGGGCGGGTGCTCGGCCGGCGGGCGGGCGCCGTCCGTACCGCCGCGCACCGCGGCCTGCGTCGCCTCGCCGCGCTGCTGGAACGTTCCGACCTGGCCCAGTCGCCGGGCCGGGCCGGGAGAGTCACCCCGCCCCGCCCGCGTACCGATCGGGGACGGCAGGCGCCGAACGCGCCGAAGGCCGAACCGGCGGACGGATGACGTGAGGGGAAGCTGGATGAGTTTTCGCCGGTCCGACGGGCCTGCCGACCGGGCGGAGTCCGAGCGTCTGCTGGACACGGCCCGCGCCGGGGGTCCCCCGGAGGCCGGGGCCGATCCCCTGGTCCACCTGCTCGCCGCGGCCGCCGCCCCGACCAACCCGGGTGAGCTGTCCGGCGAGGAGCAGGCCGTGGCGGCGTTCCGGGCCGCCCGGGCGTACCCGGTGCCCGGGCCGGCGCCGGCGCGCCTGCCCCGGCCGCGCCGCTTCCGCGTGGGCGTGGCCGCCTGGGCGGCCGGGCTCGCCGCCACCGCCACCGCCGGCGTCGCGGTCGCCGCGGTGAGCCTCGACCGGCCCGAACAGCCGGCGCCGCCGCCCGTCCCGACCACGGCGGGCCGCACCGGCGCGGGCGACACCGGCTCGCCGTCGCAGTCGCCGGGAGGTACGCCCAGCGTCGGCGCCTCCGGGCCGGCCGCCTCGCCGACACCCGACGGCACCGGCGGACCGGGCCGCCCGGCGACGGAGCAACAGCTCACCGGCCTGTGCCGGGCCTACCTGGCCAAGCCGGACGAGCAGCGCGCCGCGGCGCTGGAGACGGCCGCCTACGCCGACCTGGTCGCCGCGGCCGGCGGAGCCGGGCAGGTGGAGGCCTACTGCGTCCGGCTGGTGCCGGACCGGAGCCCGGAGGACTCGCCCAGCCCCAGGGCCACCCGGTCGCCCGCGGCCGGCAACGGGGCGACCCCGGACCGGCAGTCCGGCAGACCGAGCGGGGCCCGCTGACCCGCCGCCGGGCCGTCGCGACCGGATTCCGGACAAAAATTCATCTCTCCGGGCACGCGGATTCCGTCTGATAGACAGAAGATGGTGGAACCGCGGGCGCCCGCCGGTGACGGTGCCGGCGTCCGGGCCGACAGAGCCGTCGCCACCCCGGGGAGAGGAGCTTCTCTTGGTGATGTCACCGGAGCTCGACCGGACCACCGTCCTGGGGGACGAGGCCTCGGCCGCCGGGCACCTCGCCAGGATCTGCTTCAAGACCGGCCCGCCCACCCTGACCGGCGTCGAGCTGGAATGGACCGTGCACGACGCCGCGGACCCGACCCGACCGGTCGACCGCGAGCGACTGCGCCGGGCCCTGGGGCGGCACAGCCCCGTCACCATCGACCCGACGAGCCCCGCTGACGGGCTCCGGCACGGCGGCGCCGTGACCGTGGAGCCGGGCGGGCAGGTGGAGATCTCCTCCGCGCCGCGACCCTCGATCGCCGCGCTGATCCTGGCCACCACGGCCGACATCGCCGAGCTGAGCGCCGTACTGGATGCGGCGGGCCTCGTGCTGGGCGGCTCCGGCATGGACCCCTGGCGGGCGCCCCGCCCGGTCGTCGAGACCCCGCGCTACCAGGCCATGCGCTGCGTCTTCGACCGGCGCGGACCGGCCGGTCGCGCCATGATGTACAGCACCGCCGGGCTCCAGGTCTGCCTCGACGCCGGCGAACCCGAGCGGCTGGCCGAGCGGTGGGCGGCGGCCCACGCCGTCGGGCCACCGCTGCTGGCGGCGTTCGCCACCGCCGACCGGCACGCCGGCCGGCGTACCGGCTGGGCCTCCGCCCGGATGGCGGCCTGGCTCGCCATCGACCCGGCGCGGACCGGTCCGGTCTGGTCGCCCGACCGCGCCGACCACGACCCCGTCGCGGCCTGGACCGGCTACGTGCTCGCCGCGCCGCTGCTCTGCGTGCGGGGTGACGGTCCGGACTGGACCCCGCCGCCCGGGGTCACCTTCGCCGACTGGCTGGCCGGCGCGCTGCCCCGCCCACCGACCACCGACGACCTGGACTACCACGTCAGCACACTCTTCCCGCCGGTACGCCCGCGCGGCTACCTGGAGATCCGCTACCTGGACACCCAACCCGGCCGGGAGTGGACCGTGCCGCTGGCGGTGCTGGCCGCGCTCTTCGCCGACCCGGCCACCACCCGGGAGGCCATGGCGGTCGCCACCCCGGTGGCCCACCGATGGCACGCCGCGGCGCGCCACGGCCTGGGCGACCGGCCGCTGGCCACCGCCGCGGCGGCCCTGTTCGACCTGGCCCTGACCGCGCTGCCCGGACTGGACCTGCCGGCGGGGCTGCACGAGGAGACGAGCCGAGCGATCCGGCGGCGACGCGCCGCCGCGGAGAGGAGGCACCGGTGACCACGACCGAGCGGCCGGGTACCGAGAGCGAGCGGCTGCGCAGCGTGATCGCGGCGGAGCTGGACCGCACCCGGGCCCGTACCGCCCTGCTGACCGACGCCGTGGACGACGACGACCTGATGCGGCAGCACTCCACGTTGATGTCCCCGCTGGTCTGGGACCTGGCGCACGTCGGCAACCAGGAGGAGCTCTGGCTGGTCCGCGACGTGGGCGGCCGCGAGCCGGTCCGTCGCGACATCGACGACCTCTACGACGCCTTCAAACAGCCCCGCAAGGACCGCCCGGCGCTGCCCCTGCTGCCCCCGGCGGAGGCGCGCGCCTACGTGCGCACCGTCCGGGACAAGGTCTACGACCTGCTCGACGGCATCCGGTTCGACGACCGGAAGCTGGTCGAGGACGGCTTCGCCTTCGGGATGATCGTGCAGCACGAGCAGCAGCACGACGAGACCATGCTCGCCACCCACCAGCTGCGTGCCGGGGCGGCGGTGCTCGACGCGCCGCCGCCGCCCGAGCCCCGGGCCCGGGTCGGCGGCGAGGTGCTGGTGCCGGCCGGGCCGTTCACCATGGGCACCTCCACCGACCCGTGGGCGCTGGACAACGAGCGCCCCGCGCACACCGTCGAGCTGCCCGCGTACGTCATCGACGCGGCACCGGTCACCAACGGGCAGTACCGGGCCTTCATCGCCGACGGCGGGTACGACGAGCCACGCTGGTGGAGCGAGGCGGGCTGGCGGCACCGGGTCGAGGCGGAGCTGAGCGCGCCGATGCACTGGCGTCGGGACGGCGACGGCTGGGCGTACCGTCGCTTCGGCCGCTGGTCGGCGGTACGCGACGACGAGCCGGTGGTGCACGTCTGCTGGTACGAGGCGGAGGCGTACGCGGCCTGGGCCGGCAAGCGGCTGCCCACCGAGGCGGAGTGGGAGAAGGCGGCCCGCTGGGACCCGGCGACCGGCCGCTCCCGCCGCTACCCGTGGGGCGACGAGGACCCGACCGTCGAGCACGCCAACCTGGGCCAGCGGCACCTGTGGCCGGCACCGGTGGGCGGCTACCCGGCCGGAGCCTCGCCGCTCGGCGTGCACCAGCTCATCGGGGACGTCTGGGAGTGGACCTCGACCACCTTCCGCGGCCACCCCGGCTTCGTCGCCTTCCCCTACCGGGAATACTCGGAGGTCTTCTTCGGCGACGACTACCGGGTGCTGCGCGGCGGTTCGTTCGGCACCGACCGGGCCGCCTGCCGGGGCACCTTCCGCAACTGGGACTACCCGATCCGCCGGCAGATCTTCAGCGGGTTCCGCTGCGCCCGGGACGCGCGGTCCGAGGAGGCGCACGGGTGAGCGCCTGATGTGCCGCCACCTGGCGTACCTGGGGCCGCCGGTGAGCCTGCGGAGCCTGCTGTACGACCCGCCGTACGGCCTGCTGCGCCAGTCCTGGGCGCCACGCGACATGCGCGGCGGCGGCACCATCAACGCGGACGGCTTCGGCGTCGGCTGGTACCCGGGCGCCGGCGACCCGGTGCGCTACCGGCGGGCCCAGCCACTGTGGAGCGACACCACCCTGCCGGAGCTGGCGGCCGTCACCGTGGCCGGCGCGGTGCTGGCCGCGGTCCGCTCCGCCACGGTCGGCATGCCGGTGCAGGAGACCGCCGCCGCCCCGTTCGCCGAGGGGCGCTGGCTGTTCAGCCACAACGGGGTGGTCCGGGGCTGGCCGGACACGGTGGTGCCGCTGGCCGCCGGGCTGCCGGTCCGCGACCTGCTGACCCTGGACGCGCCGACCGACGCCGCGCTGCTCTGGGCACTCGTGCGACACCGGCTGCGGGGCGGGGCGGCGCCGGACACCGCGGTCGCGGACACCGTCGCCGCGGTCGCCGCGGCGGCCCCCGGCTCGCGGCTGAACCTGCTGCTCACCGACGGGACCACGGTGGTGGCCAGCGTGGCGGGCCACGCGCTGTCGCTGCGCCGGACCCCCGACTCGGTGCTGCTGACCTCCGAGCCCCTGGACGACGACCCCGGCTGGCAGACGGTGCCGGACGGGCAGCTGGTGGTGGCCACCGCGACCGGATTGGAGATCCGGGAGTTGACGGCCGCCTGAGACCCGCAGGTAGGACAGAAGGGACACGACATGAGCGCGGAACCACTGGAGATCTACCTGGAGGAGCAGGACCTCGGGCGCAGCCTGCGCGAGGACGTACGGGCCGGGTTGACCGCGACGCCGAAGTGGCTGCCGCCGAAGTGGTTCTACGACGCCCGGGGCAGCGAGCTCTTCGAGGAGATCACCCGCCTGCCGGAGTACTACCCGACCCGCGCGGAGCGGGCCGTGCTGGCCGCGCACGCCGGCGACATCGCGGAGCTGACCGACGCGAAGACGCTGATCGAGCTGGGCTCCGGCTCGTCGGAGAAGACCCGACTGCTGCTGGACGCGTTCGCCCGGCACGGCGGCCTGGGCACCTTCGTGCCGCTGGACGTCTCGGTCAGCGCGCTGCGCCAGTCCACCGCGCAGATCGCCGCCGAGTATCCCGGGCTGCGGGTACGCGGCATCGTCGGCGACTTCACCCGGCAACTCGACCGGCTGCCCACCGGCGGACGGCGACTGGTGGCCTTCCTCGGCGGCACCATCGGCAACCTGCTCCCGGTGGAACGGGCCGAGTTCCTCACCGCGATGCGCGCCGCCCTGGAGGTCGGGGACTGGCTGCTGATCGGCACCGACCTGGTCAAGGACCCGAGGGTGATCGTGCCCGCGTACGACGACGCCGCCGGGGTGACGGCCGACTTCAACCGCAACGTGCTCCGGGTGATCAACCGCGAGCTGGGAGCGAACTTCGACCCGGAGGCGTTCACCCACGTGGCGGTCTGGGATCCCGAGCACGAGTGGATCGAGATGCGGTTGCGGGCCGAGCAGCCGACCCGGGTGCGGGTGCTCGACCTGGACGTCGAGTTCGCCGCCGGCGAGGAGCTGCGGACGGAGATCTCGGCGAAGTTCCGCCCGGAGGGGATCGCGGCGGAGCTGGCCGCGGCGGGGTTCACCCGGCAGGCGTTCTGGACCGATCCGGACGGGCTGTTCGGCGTCACCCTCGCCCGGGCGGACTGAGCCGGCCGGCCCGCCGCGGGTGAGCCTGTTCACCCGCGGCGGCCCCGCCGGCCGTGCTGGGTTAGGCTGGCGGCGCGAAGGGGAGTAGCCCCCAATGTCGTGGTCGACATACTGATGCGTTCCGCATCCGGCCACGCGGCCCCGGTCCCCGGGGCGGGCGAGACCTTCGACTCAGGCTGTCGCAGCCGGGTCGAGGGCGCCCCGTACCTCCTCCCGGCTTGATCGGGAAGGTTCACATGGACGGTTTCCTCGTCGCGCTGGTGATCAGCTTCGGCGTCATCTTCGTCGCCGAGCTGGGCGACAAGTCCCAGCTCATGGCGCTCACGTTCGCCACGCGGTTCAAGCCCGTACCGGTGCTGATCGGCATCACCGTCGCCACCGCGATCGTGCACCTGGCCTCGGTGGCGATCGGGTACGGCCTGAACGCCGCCCTGCCCACCGGCTGGATCTCGCTCGTCGCCGGCCTGGCCTTCCTCGGCTTCGGCGTCTGGACGCTGCGCGGTGACAAGCTCACCGAGGAGGAGAAGCGCAAGGCGGAGAAGAGCGGCCGGTCCGCGATCCTCGCGGTCGGTGTCGCGTTCTTCCTGGCCGAGCTGGGCGACAAGACGATGCTCGCCACCATCACCCTGGCCACCAAGTACGGCTGGGTCGGCACCTGGCTCGGCTCCACCCTCGGCATGGTGGCCGCGGACGCGCTCGCCATCCTGGTCGGCCGGCTGCTCGGCCGGCACCTGCCGGAGCGGGCCATCCGGTACGGCGCCACCGTGCTCTTCGCCATCTGCGGCCTCTGGCTGATCTTCGAGGCGGTGGAGCAGCTCGCCTGAGCCGGCGCGGGGATTCCGCCGCCACCGACGGTCGCGGCGGCGGAATCCCGGCTCGGATGATCGTGGACCGCGTCGCTGGGTATGAACATCTGCACCGCGCCCTGGGCAGCACCTCCTGAGCGCGGCACCGGAGCGACGCAGGACGACCGGGAGGTCCAGGCATGAGCAGGCACGACGAGCCCAACGAGTACGGTTTCGCCGGGGAGGGCACCGCCCCGGAGCCCCCGCCCGGCGGGCGCGCCGACGAGCAGGACCGGGCCGAGGAGGTCGCGGTGCCGGGCGACGACCTGCTCGATCCGTACGCCGACGCGGTGGAGGAGGAGACCGACGGGACCGAGGAGGAGCGCGCGCGGCGCCGGCGCTGACCCCGGCGGTCGGCGGGCCGGACCTACGCGGTCTCCTCCTGGTAGACGTCCGGCACGCCGTCGCCGTCGCTGTCCCGGCTCTCCCGCTCGGAGATCCGCCGGTAGACCCGGTTCCGCCGGCCCAGCACCAGCGAGGCCAGGAGAGCCGCGACCAGCGAGCCGAGCAGGACGGCCGCCTTCACCCGGTCGTCCTCGGCGCTGCCGGCCCCGAAGGCCAGCTCGCCGATGAGCAGCGACACGGTGAACCCGATGCCGGCCAGCAGCGCCAGCCCGAACAGGTCGGCCCAGGTGATCTCCTCGTCCAGCTCCGCCCGGGTGAACCGGGCGAGCAGGAACGTCGAGCTGAACACCCCGACGGTCTTGCCGAGCACCAGCCCGGCGACCACCCCGAGGACCACCGGGTCGGTGAGCACGCCGCCCAGGTCGACGTCGACCAGCGACACGCCGGCGGCGAAGAACGCGAAGATCGGCACCGCCAGGCCGGCGGAGACCGGCCGCCACCGGTGCTCCAGCCGCTCGGCCAGCCCGGGCCGGCCGGCCCGGGACGGCAGCACCGGCACCGTGAAGCCGAGCAGCACCCCGGCGACCGTGGCGTGCACCCCGGAGGCGTGCACCAGCGCCCAGGCCAGCCCGGCGAGCGGGAGCAACGCCCACCACCAGGTCCGCCGCCGCTGCACCAGCAGCGCGAACGCGGCGATCGGCAGGAGCGCCGCCAGCAGCGGCAGGGCGTGGAAGTCGGCGGTGTAGAAGACCGCGATGATGATGATCGCGAAGAGGTCGTCCACCACGGCGAGGGTCAGCAGGAAGGCGCGCAGGCCCTGCGGCAGGTGGGAGCTGACCACGGCGAGCACGGCGAGGGCGAACGCGATGTCCGTCGCGGTGGGGATGGCCCAGCCCCGCAGCCCGGCGCCGCCGGCCGAGAGGGTCACCGCGACGTAGCAGAGCGCGGGCAGCAGCATGCCGCCCATCGCGGCCACCACCGGCAGCGCGGCCCGCCGGGGGTCCCGCAGGTCGCCGGCCACGAACTCCCGCTTGAGTTCCAGGCCCACCACGAAGAAGAAGATCGCCAGCAGGCCGTCGGCGGCCCACGCGGCGAGGCTGAGGTCCAGGTGCAGCGCGTGACCGGCGGGGAACGGCACCCAGTCGCCGAGCCCGGCGTACGCGGACCGCCAGGGGGAGTTGGCCCAGAGCAGCGCCACGACCGCGCCGAGCAGCAGCAGCCCGCCCCCGACCGTCTCGGTACGCAGCACGTCGGCCAGGAAGCGCGCCTCCGGCCACGATCGCCGGGAGAGGAAACGGTAGGGCCGGCGGGTGCGCGGGGTGCGGTCGGTCATGCGGTGTCCACCTCGGGGTCAGGGGTCGGCGAAGCGATCGCCGACCAGACTTCCCGGCACACCACCTCCGACCCTATCCGGCCCGACGGGTCACCGCGCGGTGAGGCGGTGGGACGCGCCTCCCACCACGTGGACGAGCCTCCCGCCGCCGTCGACGTCAGCGCTGGCCGGGCACCACCGTCAGCGCCGCCCCGGTGACGTCGCAGAGTGCCGCCAGCCGCTTCACCAGCTCGTCCGGGTCGGCGTACGGGTCCAGCCCGCGTACCTCGTCGGGGTGCAGCGGCGGCACCCGGACGTGCGAGATGAGCGGGTGCAGCGGCCGGCTGTCCGCCTCGTCGGCGCCGAACAGGTGCTCGTGCAGCTTCTCGCCGGGGCGCAGCCCGGTGTAGACGATGTCGACCGGGCGGTCCGCCTCGGCGGCGAGCCGGCGGGCGACGTCGGCGATCCGGACCGGCTCGCCCATGTCGAGCACCAGCGCCTCGCCGCCCCGGCCGATGGTGGCGGCCTGCAGGACGAGGTGCACGGCCTCCTGCACGGTCATGAAGTAGCGGGTGACGTCCGGGTGCGTGACGGTGATCGGCAGCCCCGCCCTGACCTGCGCCTGGAACGCGGTCAGCACCGAGCCCCGGCTGCTGAGCACGTTGCCGAACCGGACGCTCAGGTACGCCCCGCCGAGCTGCTCGGCATGGTGGGCGGTGAGCCGCTCGGTGATCCGCTTCGAGTAGCCCAGGACGCTGACCGGGTTGGCCGCCTTGTCGGTGGAGATGTTCACGAACTCGGCGACGTCGCGGCAGGCCTCCAGCACGTTGAGGGTGCCCCAGACGTTCGTCATGAGCGCTTCGCCCGGGTGGCGCTGGAGCATCGTGAGGTGCTTGAGGGCCGCGGCGTGGAAGACCACGTCCGGCTGTCGGTCGGCGATGACCCGGGCGATGCCCTCGGCGTCGCGGATGTCGGCGAGGATCAGCTCGGGCCCGTCCAGCAGCGCCCGCCCGTGCAGGGACATCTGCAGGGCGTGCAGCGCCGACTCGTCCCGGTCCAGCATCATCAGCTCGCCCGGCTCGCAGCGGGCGATCTGCCGGCACAGCTCCGAACCGATCGACCCGCCCGCCCCGGTCACCAGGACCCGGCGGCCGGCCAGCCCGCTGCGTTCCACGGTCAGCTCGGCCACCCGCTGGGCCCGGCCGAGCAGGTCGGTGATCTGCATGTCGCGGACGTCCGTCGCCGCGATCGGCCGGTCGAGCAGCTCGCGTACCGGGGGGAGGACCTTGAACGTGGCGCCGGCCTGGAGGGTGCGGCCGCGCACGTCGCGCAGCAGCGCCGGGTCCGAACCGCTCAGCGAGAAGATCACCGTACCGGCCCGGGTCGCCCGGACCGCCACGCCGATCTGCTCCCGGCCGCCCAGCACGCGCAGCCCTTCCAGGCGCAGGTCCCGGTTGTCCGGGTCGTCGTCGAGCAGGCCCACCGGCAGGTAACGGCTGCGCGGGTCGCCGTGCAGCGCCCGCACCAGCCGCTCGCTCGCCGCGTCCACCCCGTAGACGAGGCAGCGCTCGGCGGTGCGCGCCGGCCGGCGGTGCCGTTCCTGGCGGGCTCGCCAGGCGGCCCGGCCGGCGGCCATCAGCACGAACGCGACGGTGCCCCCGACCAGCGGGGTGGTGGCCGGAACGGGGTGTTCAGCCCAGGGCAGCACGGCGACCAGCGTGGCCAGGGCGGCCAGCGCGGTGGTGGTGGCCAGCTCCCGGGCCTCACCGGCGCTGCCGACCGGATGCCGCCCGTGCACGCGGAACCGCAGCAGGGTGAGCGCGGCGTAGCCGGCGGCACAGGCGAGCGCCACGGCCAGCGTGCGGGCGCAGGCCGCGGGAGTCAGCTCGAACTCGTAACGGGTCCACGCCGCACCCAGAAAGCCACCGCACCATGCGGCGGCGTCCAGCGTTAACAGAGACAGGGTGGCCGCGCGGCGGGCGACCCGCGGGTGGGGTCGGGCGATGGCGTCGCCTGCGGCGGCGGGTTCGCGATCCATGGTTGCCCTCTACGTCCGATCCGGAATGGGAGGAAATACGCTCGAATGCGCGCCTGATCGTTTACATTCGGCAAGTCACTTACTGTCTTGTATGAGCGATTTTGATCCTGGCACGAACACTGGGCGTTTTAGGGGGCTTTTGTGCAGTTTCATGGGCTGACCGGCGTGTCGCGAGGGGGAACGTGATGGACGTTCTCGGTTACCTGCATCTCGTCCGGCGCCACTGGTGGATCGTGTTGGTGACGCTGATGGCGGCCCTCGGCACGGCCGCCGCGGTCACGGTCCGCACTCCACCTCGGTACGAGGCGTCCGTCAGCTTCTTCGTCACCACCCCGAGCCAGGGCGTCACCGACGCCTACCAGGGCGGGCTCTTCCTCCAACAGCGGGTGAAGTCCTACGCGGACCTGCTCGGCAGCGACCGGCTGGCGCAGAGCGTCGTGGCGCAGAGCCCGCTCGGTCTCACCGCGGACCAGGTGCGGGGTCGGATCAGGACCACCACCGAGGTCGGCACGGTGCTGCTCAAGGCCACGTTCACCGACACCGACCAGACCCGGGCGCTGAAGACCACCGAGACCCTCGCTGCCAAGTTCGTCGAACTGGTGCAGAAGGTGGAGACCCCGGCGGACGGCAAGGCGCCGCCCATCAAGATCGAGGTGGTGAGTGGCCCGCGGGTCACCTCCAGCCCGGTCTCGCCGCAGCCGGTGCGGAACATGGTCCTCGGCGGGCTGATCGGGCTGCTGCTCGGCGCCGCGCTCGCGGTGCTGCGCGGCATGGCCGACGTGCGGATGCGGGACGCCGCGGCGCTCCAGCGGGTCACCGGCAGCCCGCTGCTGGGTGAGGTCCCGTTCGAGGCCGGCGCCAAGTCCTCCCCGCTGATCGTCGGCGAGGCGGCGAACTCCCCCCGGGCCGAGGCGGTCCGCAAGCTCCGGACCAACCTGCGCTTCGTCGACGTACACGAGCCGGCCCGGGTCATCGCGGTCACCAGCGCGCTGCAGGGCGAGGGGAAGACCACCATGGCGTGCAACACCGCCATCGCGCTGGCCGAGGCCGGCTGGCGGGTGCTGCTCATCGACGCCGACCTGCGCCGGCCCAAGGTGGCCGACTACCTCGGCCTCGACGGCGGCGTCGGGCTCACCGACGTCCTGGTGGGCGACGTCCAGGTCGGCGACGTGGTGCAGCGCTGGGGCGACAAGTCCCTGCTCGTGCTCCCCAGCGGCGCCACCCCGCCGAACCCCAGCGAGCTGCTCGGCTCCAAGGCGATGGCGGACCTGCTGGTGGCCCTGCGCGAGTCGGCGGACATCGTGGTCATCGACACCGCGCCGCTGCTCGCCGTCACCGACGGTGTGGTGGTGGCCGTGCAGGCCGACGGTGCGCTGCTGGTCACCCAGCAGGGGCGGACCTCGCGCAACCAGGTGGCCGCCGCGGCCCGCGCGCTGCACTCGGTCTCGGTGCGGCTGCTCGGCTGCGTGCTGAACATGGCGAAGGTGGCCAAGGCGGACGCCTACCAGTACGAGGCGTACAAGGTGGTGCTCCCGCCCGCGGCGCCGTCGGTGCCGACCGACCGGGCCGGGGTGGCCCGGCGCGGCAAGCGCGCCGAGGGCGACCGGACTCAGGAACTCAGCCGGCTGTCCCGATGAGCGCCAGCACCGGCCGGATCGACCGCTCGATCTCCTCCGCGCAGCGGCGGAAGTCGGCGGGCGAGCCGCCGATCGGGTCGCGGAGGTCGTCGGCCTCGGGGGCGGCGGGTTGCAGCCGCCCCCGGGCGACGGCCGCCGCCGCCACCGCCGCGCGCAACGGGGATCCGTCGGGTGCGTCGGCGACCTCCGCCGCGGCGGCCAGCCGCGCGAATTGCCGGAGCGTGAAGGTCCGGTGCAGCGCGGCCGGCGCCAGCGACGTGCAGACGGACCGCTGCCGCCGGGTCGCGGTCAACACCAGCGCCGCCCCGGCCAGGTGCTCCGGGCGCAGCCTGCGGGTGCGGAAGGCCGCCGGGTCCGCGCCGGTCCCGGCGGCCACCTCCACCGCGTACGGGTGCATCGGAGCGCCGTCCACGGCGTCGGTGCCAGCGCTGGCGACGCCGACCGGGTGGTCGGCGAGGAGCCGTCGGGCGATGTACTCCGCCATCGGCGACCGGCACATGTTGGCGTGGCAGACGAAGAGCACCTCGTCGACCATCTGGACCCCTCTCGTCCGAGCCGTCGCGGCGCGGTGCGGGACGGCGGTCAGCCGGCCGTCGCGGCCGGGTGCGGAGGGGATGCGGGCATCGTACGGGGTGCGTCCGGCCGGACGCCGCGGTGCCCCGCCGGGAGCGTGACCATGAAGATCGGGATTCTCTCGTACCACTTCCCGCCGGAACCGGCGTTCATCCCGGGCAGCCTGGCCGAGGAGCTGGCGACTCGCGGCCACGACGTCCGCGTGCTGACCGGCTTCCCGGACTACCCGGGCGGGCACGTCTATCCGGGCTGGCGGCAGCGCTGGCGGCACCAGACGCGCAGCGAGCGGCTGACCGTGCGCCGGGTCCCCCGGTACGCCGGGGGTGACGGGTCCACGGGCGCACGGATGGCCAGCTGGCTCTCCTTCGCCGGCAGCGTGGCGCTGACCGGCCGCCGCTACCTGAGCGAGATCGACGCCCTCTACGTCTTCCAGCTCCCCGCGGTCACCTTCGCCGCCGCCGGCCTGCTGCGGCTGCTCGGCCGGGTGCCGACGGTGCTGCACGTGCAGGACGTCTGGCCGGAGGAGGAGCCGGCCCGCTCCGGTGAGGGGCGCCGCTGGTCGGGCCGGCTCGACGCCACCGTGCGCCGGCTCTACCAGGAGGCCGACGCGGTCGCCGTGACCGCGCCCTCGATGCGGGACCTGGTGGTCTCCGGCGGTGCCGACCCGGAGCGGGTGCGCGTGGTGCTCAACTGGACCGACGAGCGGATCTTCCGGCCCACGCAGCCCAGCCCGGCCGCCCGGCGGCTGATCCGCCGCAACGGCCGCTGCGTGGTGATGCACGCGGGCACGATCGGCGTACGCCAGGGCCTGGACACCGCGGTACGCGCCGCGGCCGCACTGGGGGACCGGATGGACCTGGTCATGGTCGGCTCGGGAGCGGAGGAGCGGCGGGTGCGGGGGCTCGCCGCCGAGCTCCGGGCGCAGAACGTCCGGTTCGTCGAACGTCGGTCGCCGCTGGACATGCCGGAGCTGTACGCGGCGGCCGACTACCAGCTGGTCATGCTGCGCGACCTGCCCGAGCTGCGGGGCATGGTGCCGGGCAAGCTGCAGGCCGCGCTCTCCTGCGCCGCTCCGGTGGTGGCCTCGGCCGCCGGCGACACGGTGGCGCTCGTGGAACGGGCCCGCGCGGGGCTGTCCTGTCCGCCGGAGGACTGGGCCGCGCTGGCGGACCGGTTCTGGCTGGCCTCGGCGATTCCGCCGGCGGCGCGGGCGGAGATGGGCGGGCGGGGGCGGGACGCCTACCTGCGGGAGATGTCGCTGCGCGCCGGGGTGGACCGGATCGAGCAGTTGCTCCACGAGGTCTCGACGCGGGCCGGCAGGCCGGCGCGGTAGAGGCGAACCGCCCTCGGAGAAACGGACACCAAGCACCAAATATACCGATACCGCTACATACCTGGCTCTTCTGTGCTAGACATCGACTAACAGTCATTTATGTCCGGCCCGAGCCTGGGAGTGTGGTGTGACGGATAGCGGCGTGTCGCGTCGAGCGCGGCGCGGCGTCCGGCGGCGACGCCGGGCACGCGTACGACGGGTCCTGCTCACCGGCCTGGTGGTCGTCTCGCTGCTGCTCACGGTGGGCGGCTGGGTCGGCTTCCGGGGCTGGCAGGCGCGGGCGCACCTGCTCAACGCCGCCGGGCTGGCCAAGGAACTCAGCACCGAGGTGGTGGGTGGCGACGCCGACCGGGCCCAACGCACGCTCGCCGCGCTGCAGGAGCAGGCCGGCGCCGCGCGGAACGCGACCGGCGACCCCGGTTGGTGGCTCGGCCAGCGGAGCCCGTACGCCGGTGACGACCTGTCCGCCGTACGCCAGATCGCGGTGGCGGTGGACGACCTGGCCCGGTTCGCCTTCCCCACCCTGCTCCGGATCGACCTCGCCTCGCTGGTTCCCCGGGAGGGGCGCCTCGACCTGGGCCGGTTGCGGGCCGTCTCGGCCGAGGTCTCGACCGCCGACCGGGCGGTCCGGGAGACCACCGCCCGGCTGGCCGCGGTGCCGACCGGGGACCTCGTCGGGCAGGTACGGGAGGCGCTCCTCGGGCTGCGTGCCGAACTCGAGCGCCTCGGCGACCTGACGGCCGCCGCGGACCAGGGCGCCCGGCTGCTGCCGTCACTGCTCGGTGCCGACGGCCGGCGCAGCTACCTGATCGTGTCGCAGAACCCCGCCGAACTCCGGGCCACCGGCGGCATGTTCGGCGCGTACGCCGTGATCAGCGCCGAGGGCGGCCGGATCCGGATGACCGGGCAGGGGACCGCCGCCAGCATGCAGCGTTTCGACCCACCACTCGGGGTGGATCCCGAGATGCGCGGGCTCTGGTCCCACCTGCCGGGGATCTATCCGGCGGACGTCAACCTCAGTCCGGACTTCCCGGCGGCCGCGGCCCTCTACCGGGAGATGGTCCGCCGGCGGACCGGCACAACCGTGGACGGCGTCCTGGCGGTCGATCCGGTGGTGCTGTCGTACCTGCTCGGCGTCATCGGGCCGGTGACGGTGCCCGGTCGTCCGACCCTGGCGGCGAACACCGTGGTCCGGACGCTGCTCAGTGACGTCTACCGCGACCTGGACCTGCGGGCCCAGGACGCGTACTACGCGCAGGCGGCGTCGGCCGTGTTCGAGGCGCTCTTCACCAAGGCGACCAAGCCCCGGGAGATTTTGTCCGCTTTTAGCCGTTCTGTGGCGGAACGCCGGTTATTGTTCTGGAGTGTCCACCCCGAGGAGCAACGCGTCCTGGCCGACAGCCGGTTGGCCGGGAGGCTCCCCGAGAAGGACACGGTGCCGACGGTCGGCGTGTTCCTCAACGACGGCAGCGGCGCGAAGCTCGGCTACTACCTGAGGTTCTCGGCCACCCTGACGGTCGGCGACTGCCACCCGGACGGGCGTCGGGAACTGCGGCTGCGGGTCGCGGTGCACTCCACCGCACCGCGGTCGGGACTGACCAAGTCGGTCACCGGCGGCGCCCGCTCCGGCGATCCGTACACCGCTCGCACGTTGGTGTCGGTGTACAGCCCGACCGGAGGTGCGGTGCTCGGCGGCCGCCTGGACGGACGGGTCACCGCGATGGGCGCCGGTACCGACCGCCGCCGCCAGGTGACCGTGGCGACCGTCGACGTCAGGCCGGGAGGGACCCGGACCCTCGACGTCACGGTGCTCACCGGGAAAACCGGAGCCGGCACGGCCGAGCTGGTACTCACCCCCACCGTCACCCCATGGACCACCCAAGTTGTATCCGCACCAAGCTGCAACCAGTAGGAGGGAATCCATCATGCGGCTATCCCGCATCATCATGGCGCTCACGGTCGGTCTGGCCGTGGCGGCCGTGCCGACCGCGGCCGGCGCGGCACAGCCGCAACCAGGCTATGAGCCCGTCGTCGTCCTGACCGTCGAACCGCCCACCATCACCCTCGGCGGGAGCTTCACGCTCCACGGCAGCGGCCTGGCGCCCCGCACGCCGGTCAGGATTCACGTCGAGATCTCGGCGTTGCCGGCCGCCGCACCCGCCCAGGGGACAGCCCGGCGCAGCGACGGCAGCACGGTGACCCTGGCCTCGGTGGCCTACGCGCAGCCGCAGCCGGCGCCGCGGGACTTCACGGTGACCACGGACGACGACGGCGAGTACACCGTCGAGTACCGGCCGAACCGGCCGGGGCGGTACACCTTCACCGCCACGGGTGAGGCCGCCGACGGAAGTACGGCCAACGGCGAGGCCACCGGGACCGTCCTCCCGCCGCGGGGACCCCGGCCCCCGCACCAGGGCGGCGGCAACGGCCACCTGCCGGTGACCGGCGCCAGCCTCAGCACGCCGATGAAGCTCGGCGGCGGCCTGGCCGGCACAGGCGCCCTCCTGCTGCTGGTCTCCCTGGCCTGGCGTCGTCGCGGCCGCTTCGGGATGGGCGCGCGCTGACCGAGGCGCGCCGGGCAGGGCCCGGATCAGCGAGGGTGCCCGTCGGGCGGTGACGTCCGGCGGGCACCCGCCTCTGCGGGCACAATGAGGCGATGAGCGCGGGTACGGCGTGGACAGACGGGGCCGGTCTGCTCGTGCTGCCCGGCGGCGCCGCCGTCCGGGGCCGGCGGATCGCCGATCCCGCCTCCGCTCCGGCCGACTTCGCCCTGCTCCTGGCGCCCGGCCCGGCCCCGGACTGGTCGCACCGCCGGATCCGCTGGCCCGACTTCTGGGTGCCGCGCGACCCGGCCGACGCGCTGGACGCGGTGCGGGAGGCGTGGCGGCGGGCGTACGCCGGCCAGCGGGTGGAGGTCGCCTGCCGGGGCGGTGTCGGCCGGACCGGCACGGTGCTCGCCGCGCTCGCCGTCCTCGACGGGCTGCCCCCGGCGCAGGCCGTGGCCTGGGTCCGGGCGCGCCACCACCCGCGGGCGGTCGAGACGCCCTGGCAGCGCCGCTGGCTACGCCGGGTCGGCTGAACCGCCCGACGCCCGGCCCTCCGATCACCTGCACGAGCGCGAGCGCGGCCACCGCGGCCGCCACCGCCGCTGCCCGGCTGGGCAGGTGTCGCTGGCCACGCGCCGGCGTGGCGAGCGCGGCCCGGGGGTAGGAGGGCGGCCGCCCGACCGGGAGCCGGCGTCACCGGTCGGCGTCGAGCAGGCCCGGGCCGGGTCGGCCCGGCGAACGACGCCGACCGGTCCCGTCCACGAGGCAGGTGTGTCCCCATGACCGAGACCCGTCCCCGGCCGCGCCACCGGCCCGCCTCGCGCGGCTGGCGGCTCCTCCGGACGGTCGGCGCGGTCATCCTGCTGAGCCTGCCGGCGATCCTCTTCCTCGACGTCTTCGTCGTCCTGGTGTCGGTGGCCCTGCTGGTCGGCACGGCCAGCACGCTGGCCCTCCGGATGCTGGGGCCGGCTGACCGGCCCCCGCGTCGGGGGCCGGTCGCGGCGCTCAGCGGCCGAGATAGGCCCGCAGGTGGCGGGCGGTGAGGCCGTCGCCGTGCGCGACCAGGTCGGCGGGGGTGCCGGTGAAGACCACCCGACCACCGTCGTGGCCGGCGCCGGGGCCCAGGTCGATGATCCAGTCGGCGTGCGCCATCACCGCCTGGTGGTGCTCGATGACGATCACCGTGTTGCCCGCGTCGACCAGCCGGTCCAGCAGGGCGAGCAACTGGTCCACGTCGGCCAGGTGCAGCCCGGTGGTCGGTTCGTCCAACACGTAGACGGCGGCCTGACCGGCCAGGTGGGTGGCGAGCTTGAGGCGTTGCCGCTCGCCCCCGGAGAGGGTGGTCAGCGGCTGGCCGAGGCCCAGGTACCCGAGGCCCACGTCGTCGAGGCGGTCCAGGACGTCCCGGGCCGCGCCGGTCGGGAAGAACTCCCGCGCCTCGGCCACCGACATCGCCAGCACCTCGCTGATGTTCTTCCCGCGCAACCGGTAGGTCAGCACCTCGGCGGTGTAGCGCCGCCCCTCGCACTCCTCGCAGACGCTCGCCACCCCGGCCATCATCGCCAGGTCGGTGTAGACCAGGCCGATGCCCTTGCACGTCGGGCAGGCGCCCTCGGAGTTGGCGCTGAACAGCGCCGCCTTGACCCCGTTGGCCCGGGCGAAGGCGGTACGGATCGGGTCGAGCAGCCCGGTCCAGGTGGCCGGGTTGCTGCGCCGGGAGCCGCGGATGGGGGACTGGTCCACCACGATCACCCCGTCCCGGCCGGGCAGCGAGCCGTGGATCAGCGAACTCTTGCCCGAGCCGGCCACCCCGGTCACCACGGTCAGCACGCCCAGCGGCAGGTCCACGTCCACGTTCCGCAGGTTGTGCCGGTCGGCGCCCCGGATCGGCAGGTGCCCCGTCGGTCGGCGGAACCGCTCGCGCAGGGCGATCCGGTGGTCCAGGTGCCGGCCGGTCGGGGTGTCGGCGCGCCGCAGCCCGGCGACGTCGCCGGTGTAGCAGATCCGGCCGCCCGCCGCGCCCGCGCCGGGGCCGAGGTCGACCACGTGGTCGGCGATCGCGATCGTCTCCGGCTTGTGCTCGACGACCAGCACCGTGTTGCCCTTGTCCCGCAGCCGTAGCAGCAGCTCGTTCATCCGGGCGATGTCGTGCGGGTGCAGGCCCACGGTGGGTTCGTCGAAGACGTACGTGACGTCGGAGAGGCTGGAGCCGAGGTGCCGGACCATCTTCACCCGTTGCGCCTCACCGCCGGACAGGGTGGCCGACTCCCGGTCCAGGCTGAGGTAGCCGAGCCCGATCTCCACCAGCGAGTCGACCGTCTCGCGCAGGTTGCCGACCAGCGGCGCCACCGACGGGTCGGTCAGTTCGCCCAGGAACTCGGCCAGGTCGCTGAGCTGTGTCGCGGCGCACTCGGAGATGGTCCGGCCGGCCACCCGGACCTGGCGGGCCGCCGCGTTGAGCCGGGTGCCGTCGCAGTCGCCGCAGGTGGTGAAGGTGACCGCGCGGTCCACGAAGGCCCGGATGTGCGGCTGCTTCACCTCCTGGTCCTTGGCCAGGAAGAGCCGACGGACCTTGACGGCCAGGCCCTCGTACGTCCAGGTGTTGGTCCCCACCTTCACCTTGGTGGCCGGCTTGTGCAGGAAGTCGTCCCACTGCTGCGGCGTGAAGTCCTGGAGCTTGACGTCCGGGTCGAACAGGCCGGAGCCGACGATGACCTGCCAGTACCAGGATCCGACGGCGAAGTTCGGCACCAGGATCGCCCCGTCGTTGAGCGAGCGCTCCACGTCCACCATGGCGTGCAGGTCCAGGTCGGACACCCGACCCAGCCCCTCGCAGGTGAGGCACATGCCCTCGGCGAGGTTGAAGCTCAACGCGCCGGGCCCACCGATGTGCGGGGTGCCCACCCGGCTGAACAGGACGCGGAGCATGGCGTACGCGTCGGTCGCGGTGCCCACGGTGGAACGGGAGTTCACCCCCATCCGCTCCTGGTCCACCACGATGGCGGGGGTGAGGTTGCGCAGCGAGTCCACGTTCGGCCGGGACAGGCTCGGCATGAACGACTGGAGGAACGCGCTGTACGTCTCGTTGATGAGCCGGCGGGACTCCGCGGCGATGGTGCCGAACACCAGGGAGGACTTGCCGGAGCCGGAGACCCCGGTGAAGACGGTGAGGCGCCGCTTCGGGATGTCGACCGAGACGGCGGCGAGGTTGTTCTCCCGGGCGCCGCGTACCTGGATCACGTCGTGGTTGTCGGCGGCAGGCCGTGTGCAGTGCTCCATGGCTTCAATCGTCCCATTGAAGTGCTTGGGTAAGGTTTCCCGACGATCTGCCGCAGTCCGGCGGGGCAGGACGCCAGGAAAGTCTCAAACGACGTGGAAGGCGTTAGGGTGAACCGGTGCGCGACGGCCGGCTCCGGGTGGTCGACGTGGCGGCCAGCGCCGGCATCTCGACCCAGCAGGTACGCAACTACCTTGAGGCGGGAGTGTTGCCGCCGGCCGACCGCACCCCGAGCGGATACCGGGTCCTCACCGGTCGGCACGTCCGCGCGCTGACCGTGCTGCGGCGGATGGCCGAGGGGCACGGCTGGGCGCGTACCCGGGAGGTGATGGCCGCGGTGCACCGCGGCGAGTTGGCGACGGCGCTGGCCGCCCTCGACGCCGGCCATGCCGAGCTGGACCGGGAACGGGCGGAGATCCGGCGGGTGCTCGGCGCCTTCGAGACGGTGGTGGCGAGCCCGGCGGTGCCGGCGCCGCGCCGGGGCGCGCGGATCGGCGAGGTCGCCGACCTGGTCGCCGTCCGCACCTCGCAGCTGCGGCTCTGGGAGGAACGTGGCCTGGTCCGCCCGACCCGCGAGCCGGGCACCGGCTACCGGGTGTACGACGCGGCCGAGTTGCGGGCCGCGCAGGTCGTCGCGTTGCTGCGGCGCGGCGGATATCCGTTCGAGATCGTGGCGGCGGTCCTGGCGGAGATGCGCACCACCGGCCGGCCGGAGCGGGTCCGCACCGAGCTGGCGCGCCGTGAGCAGGACCTGCACCGACGAAGCCTGCGGCGGCTGCGCGCCTCGGCGGCCCTCCACGACTACCTGGCCGAGACCGGCCTCGTCGACGGCTGAGCCGGGCTCGGGCATCCTGGCCGGCGGGACCGGACCCGTGGCGCGGCCCCCGCGGACGTGGCGGGTGACTGTGTGTGACCGGCAGGTCGGCGTGCCGTGGCTCCGGTGACCGGTGCCACCACCCGCCGATCTTGCAGGTTAGTCTCCGTGGTCATGAGAGCACGGGCCCTGGCCGCTGCCGTCGCCGCCGTCCTCCTGAGCACCGGAGCCGCCGTCCCGGCCGCGCAGGCCGCGCCCGCCCCGGTCGCGCGCGCCGCGCTCGCGCCGGTGCCCTGCCCGAAGGCGCCGGCGCCGAAGGTGAGTCGGCCGCCGCGACCCGTGCCGCCGCCGAACGTGCCGGCCGACCGCGTCGTCGGCGGCGAACGGCTCGACACGCCCGGCCTGGTGGTGCCCGAGGGCGCGCCCGCCCCGCCCGCCGTCACCGCCACGTCCTGGCTCGTCGCGGACCTGGACACCGGCGCCGTGCTCGGGGCCTGCGGCCCGCACGAGTACGGCACCCCGGCGAGCACCCAGAAGCTGCTGCTGGCCGCCACCATGCTGCCCCGACTCGACCCGAAGCAGGTGGTCACCGTGACCCGGGGCGACCTGAACATCGCCCGGGGCAGCTCGGCCGTCGGCCTGCTCGTCGGCGGGAAGTACCCGGTCGAGACGGTCTGGCTCGGCCTGCTGCTCAACTCCGGCAACGAGGCGGCCAACGTGCTGGCCCGGCTGGGCGGCGGCCCGGACGGCGTGGCCGGCGGGGTCCGGGCGATGAACGAGGAGGCCCGGCGGCTCGGCGCCCGGCAGACCCACGCCGTCACCCCGTCGGGCCTGGACGGGAAGGGGCAGTTCACCAGCGCGTACGACCTGGCGCTGATCGGCCGGGCCTGCTTCGCCAACCCGCTGTTCCGCCGCTACACGCTGACCGAGCGGACCCAGATCCCGGCCCAGCCCGCGCTGAAGGCGGGTGGCTTCCAGATCCAGAACGAGAACCAGCTCATCTACCGCTACCGGGGCGCGCTCGGCGGCAAGACCGGCTTCACCGAGCTGGCCCGGCACAGCTACGTCGGTGCGGCCCAGCGCAACGGTCGCCGGCTGGTGGTCACCCTGCTCGGCGCCGAGGCCCGCCCGGTACGCGGCTGGCAGCAGGGCGCGCAGCTGCTCGACTGGGGCTTCTCCCTGCCCCGGAACGCCTCGGTCGGCCGGCTGGTGGAGCCGGGCGAGCTGGACGCGGCGGAGGCCGGCCGGCAGGGTTCCCCGGCGGCGGCGCCCGCCCCGCCGTCCGACGAGTGGCGAGGGCCGGCCGGAACCGCCCTGCGCCGGATGGCCGACGGTGACTGGACGGTGATCGTGCCGGCCGCCGGCCTGCTCGCTCTGACCGTCGGGGTCCTCGTCGCGGTGCTGGTCGCCCGTCGCAGCCGGCCCCGGCGGGTCGGCCGCCGCCGCGCCTGACCGTGCCGGAGCCCCTTCCGCGCCACCGGGCGCGGTCTCGGCGCTGACGAACCTGCCCACCGGCCGCCGGCCGCGCCGCCCGTACCGACCGGGCGGTTCGGCGGCGTTGCGGCCCGGCGCGGCGACGGGTCGCCCTATGGTCGACCCATGCGGGACAGCGGGGCAGCCGTCGGGACGACGGGCGTGGCCGCGCGCACCCGCCTCGGTCGTCCACCCGCCCGCCGCTGACCTCGGCGATGCCCCGGACCCACCGCCCGTCCCCGGCGCTGGTCCTCGGCCTGGTCGCCTCCGGGGGACTGTTCGCGCTGGTCAGCTCGTGGGTCCGGCACCGCCCGCCCGGCCGCTGGGAGCGGGACCTCTTCACGCTGGTCAACCAGATCCCCGGGCCGGCCGGCCCGGCGCTGCTGCTGGTCATGCAGCTCGGCGCGTACCCGGCGATCCTGGTGGCGGCGGCGGTCGCGGCGGCGGCCCGGCAGTGGCGACTGGCCTGTGACCTGTTGGTGGCGGGCAACCTGGCGTACTGGGCAGCCGTGCTCGCCAAGCTGGTGGTCGCCCGGGCCAGCCCGGCCGGCTTCCTCGCCGACATCCGGTTCCACGAGACCGTGACCGGGCGGTACGGCTACCCCTCCGGTCACGTGGCGGTGGTGACCGCGCTCGCGGTCGTCCTCGCCCCGGCGCTGCCTCGCCGGGTACGCGGGCTGGTCTGGCTCGCGGTGGCCGTCGTCGGCGTCGCCCGCATGTACGTCGGCGCGCACCTGCCGGTCGACGTGCTGGGCGGGTTCCTGGTCGGCTGGTTCGCCGCCACCGTCACCCGGGTGCTGGTGGGGGACGTGGGCCCGGCCGGCACGGTGGGCCGGCTCCGGCAGGTGCTCCTCGACCGGGGCATCGAGGCGACCGAGCTGGCCCCGGTCGCCGGGGACGCCCGGGGCTCCCGCCCCTGGCAGGTCACCACCGCCGACGGCCGGCGTCTCTTCGTGAAGGCCACCGGCGGCAGCCAGCGCGACGCCGACTGGCTCTACAAGCTCTACCGGCGCCTGCGCTACCGGGGCATCGGCGACGAGCCGCCGTACGTGACCGCGAAGCAGAAGAGCGAGCACGAGGCGTACCTGCTGCTGCGCGCCGAACGGGCCGGGGTGCGCACCCCGCGGCTGGTCGCCACCGCCACCGATCCGTCCGGCGACGCCCTGCTGGTGGAGGAGTTCGTGCCCGGCCGACCGCTGGACGCGCTCGACCCGGCCGAACTGGACCGGGACACCCTCGACGACGTCTGCCGGCAGGTGGCCCGGCTGCACCGGGCCGGCCTGGCGCACCGCGACCTGCGAGCGGCCAACGTGCTGGTCGCCGACGGCACCGCCTGGCTGGTCGACCTCAGCTTCGGCACCGACCAGGCCTCCGCCGACCAGCAGGCCCGCGACCTGGTGGAACTCCTGGTCACCCTGGCCGCGCTGGCCGGCGTACGGGAGACCGTCGACGCCGCCGTCGGGCAGCTCGGGGCCGGCGCGGTCGCGGACAGCCTGCCCTGGCTGCAACCGGCCCTGCTGTCCCGCGCCGGCCGGACGCTGGCCGACCGCCACCCCGACCTGCTCGACGACCTCCGGGAGGAGATCGCCGGCCGCTGCCCCGGCCGGGGCAACCGGTTGGCCCGGGTCGTGCGGATCACCCGCCGGGACGTGTTCCTGCTGGTCATGCTCGGCCTGCTGGTGCACTTCCTGCTGCCGCAGATCGGCCAGGTCCGCGCCGCGCTGCACGCGCTGTGGCACGCCGACCCGCTCGCGGTGACCGGCGCCCTGCTCGCCTCGGCCGCCACCTACCTGCTGAGCGCGCAGGCGCTGCGGCTCGCCACCGCCGGTCGGATCCCGCTCGGGCGGACCGTCGCCGTCCAGGTGGCCGCGTCCTTCGTCAACCGGCTCGCCCCGGGCGCGCTCGGCGGGGCCGCGCTGAGCGTCCGCTACCTGCGGCGGCAGGGGCTGCCGGTGCCGGCGGCGGCCACCGCGGTCGCCGTGGACCGGGTGGCCGGCGTGCTCGGGGTCGCGCTGCTGCTGCCGATCCTGCTGCCGTTCGCCCGGGGCACCCGGCAGCACCTGATGAGCGCCGCCACCGGGCGCGGCCTCGCCGTGCTGCTGATCGTGCTGGCGGTGCTGCTGCTGGCCGCCGCGGCCGTCGCCGTACCCCGGTTGCGGGCCCGGCTCCGGGCGGCCCGGCGGCAGGCCGCGGACGCGCTGCGCGCGCTGTCCCGCAGCGGCCGGATCAGCCCGCTGCTGGCGGTGAGCGTCGCGCTCACCCTCGCCTACGGCGCGGCGCTCTGGCTGGCCCTGCTCGCCGTCGGCCTGCCGATCGACCCGGCGCTGATCGCGCCGGTGGTGCTGGTCTCCGTGGTGGGAGAGGGGTTGGCCACGGCCGCGCCCACCCCCGGCGGCCTGGGCGCCACCGAGGCGGCCCTGGTCTCCGGCCTGCTGATCTACGGCATCCGCCCGGAGATCGCGGTGGCCGGGGTACTCGTCTACCGGCTGGCCACCTTCTGGCTGCCGGTGCTGCCCGGGTACGCGGCGCTGCGCCTGCTGGTCCGCTGGCATGCCGTCTGATCAGGAAACTGGCGGCGTGGACGCCGCGACCCCGGGTAACCGCGGCGGCATGGAGCACCCGGGACGGATCGTGGTGGTCTCCGCGGACGTCGGCGTCGGCCACGACACGGCCGCCGCCGAGCTGGCGCGGCGGCTGCGCGACCGGGGCTTCGTGGTGGACCGGCACAACCTCCTGGACCTGCTGCCGCGCCCGGTGCACTGGGCCTTCCGGGAGGCCTACCGGGGCATCCTGCGCTGGCTGCCCTGGAGCTACGACGCGCTCTTCGGCCTGGCCAGTCGGTCCCAGTTGTCCGTTTCCGTGCTGCGTACGCTGCTCCGGCCCGTTCGCCGCCGGATGCGCCGGGCGATCCCGCCGGACACCCGGGCGGTGGTGACAACCTACCCTTTCGCTAACCAGCTCCTCGGGCCGTTGCGCCGGCAGGGGCGGCTCACCGTACCGGTCATCACCTACGTGACCGACGTGGTGGTCCATCCGACCTGGCTCTGCCCCGGGGTGGACGTCTACTGCGCGATCCGGCCCGCCGAGGTGCCGCCGGCCGGCGCGGCGGACGGCGTCGACGTCACGTTCGTCCAGCCCCTGGTGTCCCGGGCCTTCGCCGACGAGGCGCCGGCCGCCGCGGCCGGCCGGGCGGAACGCGGTGACGCGGGACGGCGCCCGGACCGCGCGGAGTCGGGCGACCCGGCGCGGCTGATCGCCGAGGCCGCCAGCCACGCCGGCAGCGCCGGGATCGACGAGCGCTGCCGCCGGGCCCTGGGCGACTCCGTCGGGGACGCGGTGGCGGTGGTCGCGGCGCTGCTCCAGGCCTCCGCCGGCGGCCGGTGAAGCGTGGGTCCGCCACCGACATCTCCGCCCCCAGCGGTCAAGGGCGTGGCCGGGTGGACCGCCTTCTCCGCCGCCGCGGCGCCGGGTCCTGGCCCGACGGTTCGGGGCGCTCGGTGCGGATGGGATTGCCCCGGACGAGTTCGTCGTGGACGCGCCAGCGGGCGGTGGTGTCGGCGCGCCGCGCGGCCTCGTCGCCGGCCTCGATACGCTGCCGCAGCAGTTGCAGGGCGATGCGGCGGTTCAGGCTGAACTGCCGCTCGGTGTCCACCACGACGACCATGCCGGAGGGGCGGTGGGTGGCCCGGACGGCCGTGCTGGCCTTGTTCCGGTGCTGACCGCCGGGGCCGCCGGTCCGGCAGGCGACCACGTCGACATCGGCCTCGGCGAAGCTGGTGGCCGGGGTGTCGATCCGGCAGGGCCGGGCGATGACGTACCAGTTCTTCCGGCCGGTGGTCGCCCGGTAGGGGCTGGGCGCCTGCCAGCACAGGGTCCCGGTCCACCCGGCGGCGAACGCCTCGGCGGTGGCGCCGGAGATCCGTACCAGGACCGACCGGTAGGTGTCGGGCCGGTCGCCGGGCACGGTCTCGACCCGCCGGGTGGTCAGACCCCGCCGGCCGGCGTCGGCCTCCAGGCGGCACAGCAGCCGCGCGAGGGCCCAGGCGCATTCCCGCGGGCCGCGCCCGGCGGACATCAGCAGGTGGACGCTCATGATCCGCCCCGCCCACGGCGGCGGTTGTCCCGCCGTTCCGCGCGGGGCGTGGCGCCGGCGTCGGGCGTCTTGTAGGTGACCACGGGCACCGTGGTGGCGACGGGGGTGGCCAGGTCGTGCTCGGCGAGGTCGCGGATCACCTGCTCGATGCGCTTGTAGGCCGAGGGCGCCTCCTCGAAGAGCAGTTGGCGGTCGCCGCACACCACCAGTGACCCCACCGGGGTGCGGCGCAGTTCCTCGACGGTGTGCTTGGCGCGGCCCCGGCGCAGCGCGTCGGCGCGGGACATCTTGCGGCCCGCGCCGTGCGCCACCGAGTGGTTGGCGTCGGGGCCGGCGTGGGCGGCCACCAGGTAGGACGGGGTGCCTCGGGTGCCGGCGACCAGCACGTCGCGGCCGTCACCGGGCGCCGCGCCCTTGCGGTGCAGGTACACCCCGTCCCGGATCTCGACCAGGTTGTGGCACTGGTCGACGATCGGCTCGGTGGGCTCGGCCCCCAGGGCGTGCGCGACCCGGGCCGCCAGCAGCCGCCGGTTGAGCGAGCCCCAGCGTACGGCCTCGTCGTGCCGGGCCAGGTAGGCGTCGGGATCAGGGGTCGGGCCCGCGCCGTGGACCTCGGTGTGCGCCCGCAGGATCCGCTCGCCCAGCCCGCGGGAGCCACTGTGGACGACGAGCACGAGGTCGCCCGCGGCGAGTCCGAGACGGCTCGCGTGGCCCGGCTCGAAGACGGTCCCGAAGCGGGCCAGCTCGACGAAGTGGTTGCCCCGGCCGACCGTCCCGAGCCCCTCGACATGGCCGGCCGGCACGTCCCCGGCCAGCACGGCCCAGGCCGGGTCGTCGGCGTCCCGCTCGGGGTCCAGGGCGCGGTCCAGGTCGGGGAACCGGGCGGCCAGCTTCTCCGGTACGGCGCGCTTGAGCCGGAGCGGGAACACGGCGATGCCGCAGCCGATGTCGGAGCCGACCAGGAACGGGTACAGCACGCTCGACGCCATGGCGGCCCCGATCGGGGCGCCCTTGCCGGGGTGCAGGTCGGGCATGGCGGCGACGTGGATCATGCCGTCGAGCGCGGCCACCTGGTGGCACTGCGCGACAGCATCCGACTCGATCCAACTGGTGGGGGAGGCGAACACGCGAAGGGTGGCCGGCGGGGCGTCCCGCCGGGCGTGGTGGTGAGACAAAGACGCTCGCTTCTCGCGGAAAAGGGGGGGCGGACGGCAGGACGGCGGCGGTGGGCGCGCCGTGGGGCCGGGAAAGAGCAGCGGGGTGCTGTCCGTCAGAACGTCATGGACCGCACTCTCCCGCAGCCCGCCGTACCCGGCAACCGATTTCGGCCCGGAGCGTCCCGCGCTGGTCAGGGTGCCGTCCCAGGACTGCGTCGCCGGTCCCGGTCCCCGTATCCTCCACGGGGGCCGGCGGCGGAGGTGCGGGTGCCACCGCGAGGCAGCACCACCCACCGTTCACCGTCGCCGAAGGGTCGGCGGGATTCGAAGCGGGAGGCCGTGAGCGCGCAGCGGAGACCACTGCGGTGGCGGCGGACGGCCATCTGGTCGGCGGCGGCCGGCGCTCTGCTCGTCGTGGCCCCGAGTGGCGCGGCGCTGGCCGGGCCGGCGGCGCAACCCTCGCCGGCCGGCGGGTCGCCGGTCTGCCGGGTGCGCGACAGCCGACTCACCGAGATCTCCGGGATGGCCGCGACGGACACCGGGTTCGTCGTGGTCAACGACGGCGCCGACGAGGCGTCCCGGCGGCGGATCTTCTTCCTGGACAGCCACTGCCGGGTGGTCCGGGCGCTGCGGTATCCGTCCCGGCCGCGCGACACCGAGGACCTGGCGGTCGCGCCGGACGGCACGATCTGGATCGCCGACATCGGCGACAACGACCGCTCCCGGGACACCGTCGCGGTGTGGAAGCTGCCGCGCGGCGGTGACCGGCCGGTGTTGCACCGGCTGAGCTACCCGGACGGGCCGCACGACGCGGAGGCGCTCCTGCTGACCGGCGACGGCCGGCCGCTCATCGTGACGAAGCAGGGCGGCGCCGCGGGCATCTACACCCCGACGGGGGATCCGGTGCCGGGTGCCACCGTGCCGATGGTGCGGCGCGGAGAGGTGGAACTTCCCGGTACGGACACGAGCAACCCGTTCGGTTTCCTCGGCCGTGCGGTGGTCACCGGTGGCGCTGTCGACCGGGACGGGCGACGGGTGGTGCTGCGCACCTACGCCGACGCGTTCGAGTTCGACGTCCCCGACGGGGATGTGATCGCCGCGTTGACCACCGGACGGCCGCGGGTCATCCCCCTGCCCGACGAGCCGCAGGGCGAGTCCATCGCCTACGCGCCGGACGGCCGGTTCCTGCTCACCGTTTCCGAAACCGCTGACCAGCCGGCCGGCACCCGACCCACCATCCTGCGCTATCCGACGCCCCGTCCCCCGAGCGCGACACCGCGACCGACCGCCGGCGTCTCCCGGTCGCCGAGCGCCACCGGTCCGCCCCGCCGGGGGGACTTCCGGGGGGCTGTGGGCGTACTGGTCCTGGTGGGTGTGGGCCTGCTCGGCGCGGGGCTGTTCGGGACGGTCAGGTCCCGGCGCGCGGGGCGCTAGCCGCCCTTCGTCCGCGCCGCGGACCGAAAGTTTCCGGAACCCTCGGCTCGTTCACCAGCAACCCGACGACCCTGCCGGTGGACACGCACGAGATGGTGGCGATGCGCCCAGGACCGCCGGCGCGTTCGGGCCGTGCACGCCCGGCTCGTGCGCGTGCCGTCAGTCGGTGACCCGGCGGATGGCGAGCAGCGCGATGTCGTCCGCGGGGTGCTCGGCGTCGAGGGTTGCCATGATGGTGTCGCACACGGTCTCGGCGGGAGCCACCGGCACCGCGGCCATCAGGCGGGCGACCCCGGCGTCGAACAGCTCGCCGCGGCGTTCGACGAGCCCGTCGGTGTAGGCCACGAGGACGGCGCCGGGCGGGAAGTCCAGAGTGGTGAAGTGGCGCTCGGGATGCCGCCGGCCGGTGCCGAGCGGCGGGTCGACGCGGGCGGACAGGGTGGTCTTCGGCTGGCCGGGGACGGCCAGGACCGGCCGGGGGTGACCGGCCAGGGACAGCCGGATGCGGGAGCCGTCGGGAGCGATCATCGCGTACAGGGCGGTGGTCAGGCTGCCGGCCTCGAAGTGGACCACCTTCCGGTCGAGCAGGGTGAGGGCCTCCGCCGGGTCGTCACAGACCAGGGCGTACGCGCGCAGGGCACTGCGAATCCGGCCCATCACCACCGCCGACTGCAGTCCGTGCCCGGACACGTCGCCCACGACCACGCCGAGCCAGCCGGACGGGAGGGGGAAGACGTCGTACCAGTCGCCGCCCACCCCGGAGGCGTGCCCCGGCACGTACCGGCCGGCCATCTCCAGGCTCGGCACCTTGGGGAACTCGGCGGGGATCAGGCTGCGTTGCAGGGCCAGGGCGGCCGCGTGGTCCAGGCTGTCCTCCCGGGTGCGGTTGGCCAGCCCGACATGGCTGGCGACCAGTTCCAGCAGGCGGACATCGTCGGTGGTGAACCGGCGCGGCGTGAGCGAGCCGACGTGCAGCACGCCCACGAGACGACCCTGCGTCATGATCGGCACGCCGAGCAGCGAACGGAGTCCGGCGTGCAACAGGACCGGGTTGACCACGTTCTCAGGGGTGACCTCGTCGATGATCACGGGTTGTCGGGTCAGCGCGATCCGGCCGGCGAATCCCCGCCCGACGGAAACCCGGAAACCCTGACGGACCTCCTCCTCCAGCCCCTTCGCCGCGGTGGCCACCAGGTGCCGGGCGCGGACGTCGAGCAGGAGGATGGCGGCCGTGTCGACCTGCAGCAGGTCGCGGACCCGGTCGAGGACCTCGTCGAAGAGGTCGGCGGCGTCGAGGCGCGACAGGGTGGCGTCGGTCGCTGCCTGGATGCGGCGCAACCGCTGCTCATCCCGCTGACTCTCCGCCTGGACCACTCCCGGATCGTAGTCGTCCGGCCCCGCTGTTCGCCCGGGAGCGCACGGGGCCCGTATCCCGTGGGCGTTTCCGGGTCCTTCCGCGACGGCGCGATGGTTGCGCTGGGTGATCGAAAGCGCGCGGGCAGTGCCGACGTCGGAACTTCCGGAAGCCGGGTGAAAGGGCGTCAGCGGTGAGCGGCGGAGCTGTCCCGGACCACCAGCTCGGTGGCCAGCTCGACCCGGGGCGACTCGATCTCCTCGCCCTGGGACAGCCGCAGCACCGTCCGGGCGGCGAGCCGTCCCATCTCGACCAGGGGCTGGCGCACGGTGGTCAGCGGCGGGGACGCCCAGCGGGCCTCGGGCAGGTCGTCGAAGCCGACCACGCTGACGTCGTCGGCCACCCGCATCCCGCGGCGGCGCACCGCCTCGTAGACGCCGAAGGCCATCTGGTCGCTGGCCGCGAAGATCGCGGTGGGCGGCTCGGCCAGCTCCAGCAGGGCGGATCCCGCGGCGAAGCCGGAGGCATGGTAGAAGTCGCCGGGTTGCACGAGCCGGTCGTCCAGCGGCATGCCGGCCCGTTCCAGGGCGGCCCGGTAGCCGTCCAGCCGGGCCCGGCTGCACAACAGGTGCGAGGGCCCGGCCACGAAACCGATCCGCTGGTGCCCGAGCCCCAGCAGGTGCTCGGTGGCGGCGAGCCCACCCGCCCAGTTGGTGGCGCCGATCGTCGGCACGTCCGTGGCCGGCACACCGGCCGGGTCGACCACCACCACGGGCACGTCGAGCCGGCGCAGCTGCGCGTGCACCGGCGGGCTCAGGTGGGAGGTCACCACGATCACCCCGTCGGACGCCCGCGCCCGCAGGTTCTGCAGCCACTGCCGGGTCGAGGTGGACCCGCGGTGGATCGCCGAGACCACCGTGCCGACCCCGGCGGCGTGCCCGACGTCCTCCACCCCCCGGATGATCTCCACCGCCCACGGGCTGTCCAGGTCGGGGAAGACCAGGTCGAGCAGGCCGGCCCGGCGGACCGTACGGGTGCCGCGCCGCCGGTAGCCGTGGTGGCGCAGCAGCTCCTCGACCCGCTCCCGGGTGCCCGGAGCCACGTCCGAGCGCCCGTTGAGCACCCGGGAGACGGTGGGCACGGAGACCCCGGCCTCCCGCGCGATCGCGGTGATGGTCACCCTGCGCTCGTCGTCCGCGTCCACCCGCGTCTCCTTCGCCCGACCGTGCCGCCACTGCGCAACGGCGTCCCGCCCCACGGTCATCTTGCCGCACCGGCGAGGGGTTGACGACAGCGCGGGCCGGTCCTAGCGTGCCGAGAAGTTGCGGAGCCGTTCCGGAAGCGCGGCGGGCCAGCGTGCCGGCCCGGTTCTCCGTCGCGCTGGCCACGAGGCCGGCGGCATCGACGGCGACGCCGCGGCGCTCGACTTCCCCCGCGCGGCGTTCGACGCGTGACGGGTTGCCCGCCCGACGGGCCGCCGATCCTGGTAGACACGGCAGGGTGGGGACCGGGAGACGAGCCGTGGCCGTCCTGGCCGTCCTGGCCACGGCGTTCGCCACCGGCTGCCAGCGGCCCGCGCCGCGCCCGTCGCCGTCGCCCACGTCGGCGCCGGCGCCGTCCGCCACCCCGGCGGGACCGCGCGCCCCGGCCGACGTCGTCGACCTCGCCGCCGTCGACCCGAGCATCCGCACCGACATCCGGTACGCCACGCCGCACAACTTCGTCGGCCGGCCGGTCGCCGGGTACGCCGAGCCGCTCTGCCTGCTCACCCGGCGGGCCGCGGAGGCGCTGCACCGGGTGCAGACCGCCGCGCTCGCCCAGGGCCGCAGCCTCAAGGTGTACGACTGCTACCGCCCGCAGCGGGCGGTGAACGACTTCGTCGCCTGGGCGAAACTCCCGGGCGAGCAGCAGCTGAAGGGCGAGTTCTATCCCGACGAGCCCAAGGACCGGCTGTTCGCCGACGGCTACATCGGCGCGCCGACCGCGCACAGCCGGGGCAGCACCCTCGACCTCACCCTGGTCCCGGTGCCCACCCCCGACCAGCCGGCGTACGTGCCGGGGCAGCCGCTGGTCGCCTGCACCGCGCCCGCCGGCCGGCGGTTCCCCGACAACACGGTCGACATGGGCACCGGGTTCGACTGCTTCGACCCGCGCGCCCACACCGCCGACCCCCGGATCACCGGGCCGGCGCGGGACAACCGGGAACTGCTCAAGCGGCTGATGACCGCGCAGGGCTTCGAGAACTACGCCCGTGAGTGGTGGCACTACCGCTACGTCGACGAGCCGTACCCGAAGACGTGGTTCGACTTCCCGGTCGCCCGGTCGTCGCTGCGGTGAGCGCCGCCCCGGCGGGGAGCGGCGCCCACCGCCGGTGTCACAGGATGCCGCGGGCGGCGAAGGCGGCCCGGGTCGCGTTCGCGGCCTGGGTGCCGTAGAGCCGCTGGGCGGCGGCCACGGTGGCCAGCGCCGCGTCGCGGAACGTGGTGTCCTTGGCGAAGTCGAACTGCGCGTCCACGATGAGCGTGGTGGCCGCGCGGTCGCCGAGCGCGGTACGGATGTCCCACAGCGCGCGGGACCAGATCTCGCCGTCGGCGTGCACCTCACCGCGCAGGTCGGTGGGGTAGACCTTGGTGCCGTCGAGGCGGCGCAGGCAGTGCGGGGCGGTGCGGGTGTACGAGACGGAGTCCCAGTCGGCCACGCAGGCCTCCGGGGTCTTCGTCGGCACGCCGGTGGCCCAGCTGGTCACCACGACCGCCAGGTAGTCGCCGAACGCCTCGCCGATCGCGCCGGACTCCAGTGTGGTGCCGAAGCCGGGCACCTGGCCGTCCTGCACCGAGTGGCCGTACTCGTGGACGATCACCTCGGCGTCCTCGGCGTCGTCGACGCCGCCCTTGCCCACGGTGATGTTGGCCTTGTCCTCCCGGAAGAACGAGTTGTCGCCGCCGTACTGGTTGACCCGCAGCTCGATCTGCCGCTGGTTGACCGGGCGCAGCGTGCTGCCGAAGCCGAGCGACTGCAGGTACGCCTGGGCGGTGTTGACCCAGTGGTAGCCCATCACCTGCTCGAACTGGTCGGCGTCCCGGTGCCAGGCCGGGAAGACCCCGTCGACCGCGCGGGCCGGCGAGCCGGTCTCGCTCTTGACCACGACGTACTTCCCGGTGAGGGTGCCGGAGCCGTCCAGGTTGGTCAGCAGCACCGACCGGTACGCCCCGGCCAGCGCCGGGTAGTCCGCGTCCTTCTGGTCGGTCAGCGACTCGTCGCCGAGCTGCTGCACCGGGTTCGGCGCGAAGACCGTCGCGGTGGCGGTGTGGTCGTAGGGATCGCCGGCCGCCTGGACGGTCGTGCCGCCGGCGACCAGCGCCGCGGTGACCGCCGAGGCGACCAGCGCGGAACGTCGGATGTGGGGGTTCATCAAGATCCCTTCGGAGGTGGATCGATCAGCTGACACTAGGCTTCCCGTCGAACACTGCCAAGCATCGACGAGCAGGCCAGCCGGCCTGTCACCGGCACCACCTTGAGCGCCGTGGTCGCCCGGCTGGCCGCCCGCGGCCGGGACGGAGGTCCCGCCCGCCGGTCCCTTCGGCCCTGCCCGCCGGCCTTCCACCGGAGAAGCGTGGAAGGAGAAATCGGCGTGAGGAGGAGCCATGAAGGCACTCGTGTACGGCGGGCCGGGCGAGAAGTCCTGGTCCGAGATCCCGGATCCCACCATCGCCGGCCCCCGCGACGCGATCGTCCGGGTCGACGCGGTCACCATCTGCGGGACCGACCTGCACATCCTCGGCGGTGACGTGCCCGAGGTGGCGACCGGTCGGGTGCTCGGCCACGAGGCGGTCGGCACGGTCGTCGCGGTCGGCAACGGCGTCAGCAACCTGCGGGAGGGGGACCGGGTCCTCGCCTCCTGCATCTCCGCCTGCGGCGTCTGCCGCTACTGCCGCGAGGGCGCCTACGGGCAGTGCCTCGGCGGGGGTGGCTGGATCCTCGGCCACACGGTCGACGGTGTGCAGGCCGAGTACGCCCGCATCCCGTTCGCCGACCTGTCCACGTATCGGCTGCCGGAGCAGGTCCCCGACGAGACGGCCGTGCTGCTGGCCGACATCCTGCCCACCTCGTACGAGGTCGGCGTGCGCAACGGCGACGTCCGCCCCGGCGACACCGTCGTGGTGGTCGGCACCGGCCCGATCGGGCTGGCCGCGATCCAGACCGCGAAGCTCTACTCGCCGACCCACATCGTCGCCGTGGACAAGGCGCAGAGCCGGCTCGACGCGGCCAAGCGGTTCGGCGCGGACCTGACGGTGCTCGCCGACGACGACCCGCTCGAGGTGGTCCGCACGGTGACCGGCGGGCTCGGCGCGGACGTGGTGATCGAGGCGGTCGGCACCCCGGCCAGCTTCGAACTCTGCACCACGCTGGTGCGGGCCGGCGGCCGGGTCGCCAACATCGGCGTGCACGGCCGGCCGGTCACTCTGCACCTGGAGCGGCTGTGGGTCCGGAACATCACCATCACCACCGGCCTGGTCGACACCCGGACCACGCCGACGCTGCTGAACATGCTGCTCGCGGGCCAGCTCGACACGGCGGACATGGTGACCCACCGGTTCGCGCTGGACCAGATCGTCGAGGCGTACGACGTCTTCTCCCGGCCGGCGGAGACCGGCGCCCTCAAGGTCGTGCTGACCCGCCGGTGACGAAGGAGCGTGCCCGATGAGCGGATCGACCGCGCGCACCCTGGTTGGGCTGGTCGCCATGGCGGTCGCCGCCGTGGTGGCCTATCCGGTGCCGCTGAGCCGCTGGTACCGCGCCTGGCGGACCCGCGGCTGAACCCCAGCACACCCCCGCCGCATCCCTGGCCCCCGCCGGAGGTGCGGCGGTCGCTCACCCGTCGCGGCGCAGCGGCAGCCAGGCCAGCACGTCCTGGATCTTCGCGTCCCAGTACCCCCAGTCGTGGTCTCCGGGGGAGAAGTCCACGGTCACCGGCACCCCGCGCCGGCGGGCGGTCTCGACGAACCGGGTGTTGTCCTCGTACAGGAAGTCCTCGGTGCCGCAGGCGACGTAGAGCGCGGGCAGGTCGGCGCCGCCGCGCTCCAGCAACGCCACCGTGTCGTCGTCGGCGTCCGCCACCTCCCGGTCGCCCCAGACGGTGTGCCACACCGCCGGGTCCATCGGGCTGGTCGGGTGGCGGCGCCGGTGGGCCACGTCGAGCGCGCCGGAGAGGCTGGCCGCCGCCGCGAACCGGCCCGGCTGGCGCAGCGCCCACTTCATCGCCCCGTAGCCGCCCATCGACAGGCCGGCGACGAAGGTGTCCGCCCGGCGGTCGGAGAGGCGGAAGAAGGACCGGCAGACCTCGGGCAGTTCCTCGCTGAGGAACGTCCAGTACCGGTTGCCGTGCGCCTCGTCGGTGTAGAAGCTCCGCTGGACCTGCGGCATCACCACCGCGAGCCCGAGCGGTGCCACGTACCGCTCGATGGCGGTGCGCCGGGTCCAGATGGTGTCGTCGTCGGTCAGCCCGTGCAGCAGGTAGAGCACCGGCGGATCGCCGGCGCTGCCGCCACCGGCGACCCCGATCCCGGCCGAGCTGCGCTCCGGCAGCAGCACCGTCATCGCGGTGCCCATGCCGAGGGCCTCGGAGAAGAAGTCACAGCGGATCCGCGCCACGACGCTGGATCGTACGCGCCGACCCCCGCGACGGCGGGGCCGCGGAGATCACCGGCGGCGGGTCGAAGGTCCCCTTCTGCCGGGCTGACGGACCCGGATGCGCCCCCGAAAAGGGGCGAATCGACGGTTCCTATTGCCGAGGGCGTCCGGGAGGGACAGGATGACCATGCACGCCGGAAACACACCCGTAACCTGCGTGCAGCTGGTCTCTGTCACGAGGAAGTGGGAGTCAGTCATGAGCGACGTGTCGACGGCACTGGGTGTGCGCCTCTACCCGGACCTGGTCGAGCAGGGCGGTCTGGCCCCCGCGCTCACTGACGCGGCCGCCCGGCACCAGCTCGACGTCGGAGAGGTGACCGCCCCCGACCACGGCCGCGCCCGGTTCACCTGCGCCGAGGTCAGCTCCCCGCGCGGCGTCGTCTGCGTCGGGCTCGGCTCCCAGGCCCGCTACTTCATGATCGACCTGCGGGTGTCCGGCGAGGTCCAGGCGCGCGGCGACGCCACCGACCTGCTCCAGGTGGCCCAGGTCGCCGCCGCCTGGCGGGCCGGGACGACGGTCGCCGAGCTCACCGCGCGGTTCCCCTTCATGGAGGAGATGAAGCGCTACCCGGTCGCCCAGGCCGGCTAGCTCCCGGCCAGGGGGCCGGATCCTAGAAGTGCGCCAGGATCTGGCGGACCGGATGCCCGAGGATGGCCGCCACCTCGGCCAGCTCCCCGGTGCTGAGCTCGTAGTCGGCCCGCGTCGCGTTCACGGCGGCCAGTTCGAACCGTGCATAGCCGGTCGTGCCAGGTGACCTCCACCCGCTCGACGGCGTCGCCCGGACCGGCGTACCGCCCCCGCACGTAGTCGCGGGCCGCCTCGGCGGCGGCGCGCGTCGGCCGCCACCGGGGGTCGGTCGGGATGACGGAGATCCGGAAGTCGCTCACCCCGCCATGATCGCCGCCCCGCCTGACCCTCACCCGTCCGGGTTAATCGGTTGCCGGCCCGCCCCGCCGATTGCTGCAATCCCACCACGAGGTCCACCGAGTCGGAGGAGCACCACGATGCGCGCTGCGTCCATGTCCCACCAGGAAGGAATGACCCCCTGCTCGAAGGACATGACGCTTCGTGACAACCCTCAATCTCGGAATCCTCGCCCACGTCGACGCCGGTAAGACCAGCCTGACCGAACGGCTGCTGCACACCGCCGGCGTCATCGACGAGCTCGGCAGCGTCGACGACGGCAGCACCCGTACCGACACCATGGCGCTGGAGCGGCAGCGCGGCATCACCATCCGCTCCGCCGTGGTCTCCTTCACCGTCGCCGGGGTCACCGTCAACCTGATCGACACACCCGGCCACCCGGACTTCATCGCCGAGGTGGAACGCGTCCTCGGCGTACTCGACGGCGCGGTGCTGGTGGTCTCCGCCGTCGAGGGCGTACAGGCGCAGACCCGGGTGCTGGCCCGCACCCTGCGCCGACTCGGCATCCCCACCCTGTTCTTCGTGAACAAGGTGGACCGGGCCGGCGCCGACCCGGACCGGGTGGTGCGCCAGATCGCCGACCGGCTCAGCCCCGACGTGGTCGCCCTCGGCCGCGTCGACGCGGCCGGCACCCCGGCCGCCCGCTGGCTCCCCGCCGCCCCGGACGACCCCGACCACACCGCCCGCCTGGTCGACCTGCTCACCGCGCACGACGACGCGCTGCTCGCCGCGTACGTCCAGGACGAGCGCACCGTGACCGCGGCCCGGCTGCGGGCGGCGCTCGCCGCCCAGACCGCGCGGGCCCGGGTCCACCCGGTGCACGCCGGCTCAGCCATCACTGGCGCCGGGGTGGACGAACTCGTCGCCGGCATCGTCGCGCTGCTGCCGGCCGCCGACGGCGACGACCGGGCCCCGCTCTCCGGCACCGTCTTCAAGGTCGAACGCGGCCCGGCCGGCGAGAAGATCGCGTACGCCCGGATCTTCGCCGGCACCGTGCGGGTCCGCGACCGCATCCGCTACCGCGGCGACCACGAGGCCAAGGTCACCGGAATCGCCGTCTTCGACGACGGCGACGCCGTGCCCCGCGACGCGGTCGGCGCGGGCCGGATCGCCCGACTGCACGGCCTCACCGAGGTCCGCGTCGGCGACCACCTCGGCACGCCGCCCGACCGGCCGGCCGGGCGGCACCACTTCTCCCCGCCCACCCTGGAGACGGTGGTGGTGCCCGCCCGGGCCGCCGACCGGGCGGCCTTGCACACCGCCCTCACCCAGCTCGCCGAGCAGGACCCGCTGATCAACCTGCGCCAGGACGACCTGCGCCGGGAGATCGCCGTCTCCCTCTACGGCGAGGTGCAGAAGGAGGTCATCCAGGCCACCCTCGCCGACGAGTACGCCCTGCCGGTCACCTTTTGGGAGACCAGCACCGTCTGCGTGGAACGGCTCACCGGCGTCGGCGCCGCCGTCGAGTGGATCGGCAAGGACCCCAACCCGTTCCTCGGCACCGTGGGCCTGCGGGTCGAACCGGCACCCGTCGACAGCGGCGTCGAGTTCCGGCTCGGCATCGAACTCGGCTCCATGCCCCTGGCTTTCCTCAAGGCCATCGAGGAGACCGTCCGGGAGACCCTGCGCCAGGGCCTGCGCGGCTGGGAGGTCGTCGACTGCGTCGTCACGCTCACCCACGGCGGCTACTGGGCCCGGCAGAGCCACGCCCACGGGGTGTTCGACAAGAGCATGTCCAGCACCGCCGGCGACTTCCGCAACCTCACCCCGCTGGTGCTGATGGCCGCGCTCAGCCGGGCCGGCACCCGGGTCCACGAACCGGTGCACCGGTTCCACCTCGACCTGCCCGCCGACCTGCTCGGCACGGTGCTCCCGGTGCTCGCCACCCTGGACGCGGTGCCCCGCACCGCCACCCTGCGCGGCGCGTCGTACCTGCTCGACGGGGAGGTGCCGGCCGGGCGGGTGCACGCCCTGGAACAGCGGCTGCCCGCGCTCACTCGGGGCGAGGGCACCCTCGAATCCGAGTTCGACCACTACCGGCCGGTACGCGGACCGGCGCCCAGCCGCCCCCGCTGGGACCACGACCCGCTCCACCGGAAGGAGTACCTGCTCGCCGTCGCCCGCCGGGTCACCGCCCGGCCGGAGCGGTGACCGGCCGGGGCCACCGGGCCCGCACCGCGTCCACGCAGGTGTCCCGCGACGTGGGGCCGCCGAACCGGAGCCGGTCGTACCCGGTGAACGACGGCTCCAACGCGTCCAGCTCGTCCACCCGCGCGTGCAGCCGGTCGAGCCAGGCCGCCGATCCGGCGTCCGGCTCGTCCGGCGCCGCCGAGATCGCCGCCGTCAGCTCGTCCTTGCGGCGGATCGTTTCCGGGCTCACCGAGCGCAGGCACACGTACTGCCCGCTCAGGTAGGCGTCCCACTCCGCCGCGCCCCGCGCCGGGTCCGCCCACTGTCCGACGAACCACTCCGCCAGCCGCGCCACGCCGCCGGCCCGCTCGGCCAGGGCGAACAGGTCGGCCGGGACCATCTCCGCGCCGTCCGAGCGCAGATAGCCCGGCAGCGGCAGCCGCCGGTCCAGCATCAACCGGCGTACGTCCTCCGGGTCCCGCCCGGTCGCCGCGCACAGCTCCTCCAGCACCACGAACTGCCTGCTGACGTACGCGTCGTCCGCCGCCGTCATCGGATGGACCCCGTTGACCTGCCGGAACCGCTCCGCCACCCGCTGCCGCAAACTCATCCCCGGCCCTCTCTCCCGTGCCCGGTCGCCAGGCTAGGGTCGGGACCCTTCGACGCCGGCCGAAACGTCGGCCGCCGGCCGCCTGGCCTCCACATACCGCAGGGAGGGCCAGCGGTCACCCGACCCGGTCAGCGCGAAGCCGGCCCGCTGGACCAGGTCGGCAAGATCGGCCATCGCATGGTGCTGCCGCGCGTGCCGGGCCATTACGCCGAACAGGTTGGCGATGCGGAGATGGCGCGGCTGCTCGCGGAAGTCGGCGAGGAGGAGCCGGCCGCCGGGGCGCAGCACCCGGCGCATCTCGCGGAACGCGGTGACCCGGTCGTCGGCCGGCAGGTGGTGGATGGCGAGGCTGGAGACCACCGCGTCGAAGGAGGCGTCCGCGTGCGGCAACGCCTGCGCGCCGGCCACCTGGAAGGCGCAGTTGGCCGGCGACCGCGTCGCGGCGTACGCGACGACCGAGGGCGACGGGTCGATGCCCACCACGGCTCCGTCCGGGCCGACGGCCCGCGCCACCCGCCGGGTGAGGTATCCGGTGCCGCAGCCGATGTCGAGCACCCGGTCGCCGGGGCCGATCCCGCTGAGGGCGACCAGGCCGTCGTAGACCTGCCGGCGGCGGCCCAGCATGCCGACCGCCGCAGTCCACTCGTAGCGGCGGGCGCCGCGGATCAACACGCCGTCCCGGTCGTCCCCGTGCTCGTGCTGCTCGTGGGAATGCTGCTCGTGTCTCATGGAAGCTCCCGTCGTCCCGATTTTGCGATACACCATGTCTACCACACGACGTCATGACGGGAAACCGTCGCGCTGTACGATCACTCCGTGCCGAAGCTGTGGAACGAGACGATCGAGGCGCACCGCCGGGCGGTGCACGACGCGATCCTGAACGCGACCGTGGAGCTCGTCGCGGAGCGCGGAGCCCTCACGGTGACGATGTCCCAGATCGCCGAGAAGTCGAGGATCGGCCGGGCCACGCTCTACAAGTACTTCCCGGACGTCGAGGCGATCCTGCTCGCCTGGCGCGACCGCGAGGTCGCCGCCCACCTGGCCCAGCTCGCCGAGGCCCGGGACCGGGCCGGCGACACCGGCGCGCGACTGGAGGCGGTGCTCGAGGCGTACGCCCGCAACCAGCGCGACCGGGCCCGACACCACGCGCTGTTCGGCCCGGAACTCGGGGCATTCCTGCACCGCGACAACCACGTCGCGGACGCGCACCGAGAAGTCGCCGACATGCTGCGCGACCTCCTCACCGACGCCGCCCGAGCCGGCCTGGTCCGCGACGACGTGCCCCCGGCCGAGCTGGCCGCGTACTGCCTGCACGCACTCCACGCCGCCGCCGTCCTGCCGTCCGCCGCCGCGGTCCGCCGACTCGTCACCGTCACCCTGGCCGGCCTCCGGAACGGCTGATCCCCACCCGCGCCGAATATTCGTTGCGGTGCCCGCAGCCGTCCGCCTACCGTGAACGGGCAACGTCAACCGGTTCCACACCCAGGGAGCACACCGTGTCACAGCAGAACCGCACCCAGGCCGAGCGGCCCACGCCGCGCGGCGGTGCCCTGCTGCCGGAAGGCAACCTGGGCCCCTGCCGACGGCAGCGGTGGCAACCGGGGTGGTGGCGCGACTAGCGCCGGCGCGACACACGCGCAGCCGCCCGCCCCGAGACCAGGGACCGGGCGGCTTTTTCGTCTCACCAGGGGTCCGAGGGGCGTAGCTCAACCGGAAGAGCACCGGATTCCAAACCCGACGGTTGCAGGTTCGAATCCTGTCGCCCCTGCTCCACCTGTCCCGGCCTCCCGCCGGCGACGTCGCAGCTTCTCAACTCCACAGTGGACGGCATGAGCACGATCCCGGCCGGCGTTCACGCCGGCCGGGCATCCGGGACGAGGGAGCTGGCTGACCCGCTCGCCTTGGGCGCGAGAGACACGCGGTTCGATTCCGCGGTCCCGGACTCCGCGTGGACGGCGCCCGCCGTCCCGCACGGGCCGTTGGAGCAACAGGAAGCTCACCCGGTTCTCACCCGGGAGGCTACGGGTTCGAGTCCCGTACGTCCTACGCCGGTCCCGCCCGGGACCAGCTCGCGGTTGTAGCGCAGTCCGGCAGCGCGTCACCCCGCCACGGTGAAGATCGCCGGTTCGAATCCGGCCAACCGCTCGGACAAGAAGACGATCAAGGAGACCACGATGGGTTTCACCCCGCTGGCCGGTACCCGGGCGCCGGTCCGGGTCTGGACCGACCCGTACACCATCGAGGCGCAGGCGGCCCGGCAGCTGCGCAACATCGGTGCGCTGCCGTGGGTGCAGGGCGTCGCCGTCATGCCGGACGTGCACTTCGGCAAGGGCGCCACCGTCGGCTCGGTCATCGCCATGCGGCAGGCCGTCTCGCCGGCCGCGGTCGGGGTGGACATCGGCTGCGGCATGTCGGCGGTACGCACCTCGCTCACCGCCGCGGACCTGCCCGACGACCTCGCCCCGCTGCGTACGGCGATCGAGGCGGCCATCCCGGTCGGCTTCGCGATGCGCGACGACGCGGTCGACCCGCGCCGGATCCGCGGCCTTGAGCAGCGCGGCTGGGACGACTTCTGGCGGCGCTTCGGCACCCTCGACCGGAAGGTGGCGCAGCTGGAGACCCGGGCCCAGCGTCAGCTCGGCACCCTCGGCGGCGGCAACCACTTCATCGAGGTCTGCCTCGAGCAGGGCGGCCCCGACGACGGCCGGGTCTGGCTGATGCTGCACTCCGGGTCCCGCAACATCGGCAAGGAACTGGCCGAGCGGCACATGGCGGTGGCCCGGCACCTGCCGCACAACGTCGACCTGCCCGACCGGGACCTGGCGGTGTTCCTCGCCGGCACGCCGGAGATGGACGCCTACCGCCGGGACCTCTGGTGGGCGCAGGAGTACGCGCGCCGCAACCGGGCGGTCATGCTCGCCCTGCTCTGCGGGGTCGTGCGCGACGAGTTCCCGCAGGTCAGCTACGACGAGCCGATCAGCTGCCACCACAACTACGTGGCGGAGGAGACGTACGACGGGGTGGACGTGCTGGTCACCCGCAAGGGGGCCATCCGGGCCGGGAAGGGCGACCTGGGCATCATCCCGGGTTCGATGGGCACCGGCTCGTACGTCGTGCGCGGCAAGGGCAACCTCGACGCGTACTGCTCGGCGTCGCACGGCGCCGGGCGGCGGATGTCGCGCGGGCAGGCGAAGCGGACGTACAGCACCGCGGACCTGGCCGAGCAGACGGCCGGCGTCGAGTGCCGCAAGGACGCCGGGGTGGTCGACGAGATCCCCGGCGCGTACAAGGACATCACCCAGGTGATGGCCCAGCAGGAGGATCTGGTCGAGGTGGTCGCCCACCTCAAGCAGGTCGTCTGTGTGAAGGGTTGACACCCGACCGGCGCCCCGAGGGGGGTGGGCGCCGGTCATCCCGCCCCGGTGGCGTAGCGGAGAACGCGTCGGTCTACGAAACCGAAGAGCCCAGGTTCGAATCCTGGTCGGGGCACGGTCCGCGGTACGCGGATCCCATGCGAGCTGGTGCAACTGGCAGCACGTCCCTCTCTGGAAGGGAAGGTTCGAGGTTCGAGTCCTCGGCTCGCAGCTCACGCCCTCGTAGCCCAATGGCAGAGGCAGCGGTCTGAGTGGCCGCGCAGTGCGCGTTCGAGTCGCGCCGAGGGCACGTGTTCAGGCCCGGGTAGCCCAACGGCAGAGGCACCGTCGTCAGGTGGCGGCCAGTGTGCGTTCGAATCGCACCCCGGGTACGTACGGCGGGGACCATTTCCCGCCGCTCATGCCCCCGTGGCGCAGCGGAGAGCGCGTCGGATTCCGAATCCGAAGGCCGCTGGTTCGATTCCAGCCGGGGGCACTGCGTGATCCCCGATCGGGTGCCCGAGTGGTGAGGGGACGGTCTGCAAAACCGTACACGTCGGTTCGATCCCGACCCCGGTCTCGATCTGCCGTCCGCTGTGGAGAAAGCGACAATCTCCCTCGGGGCCGGCGCCCGGCTTCGCCGCGCCGCGCCTTGCCGCGCCAGCCAAGCCGAACACGCCGCGTGACGGGTACTCAGCGTTCACTGCGCCATCCTGCAGCCTGCTCCAGGCGCCTCGCCACAATGCCCAAATCGGGCGAACCGTCCACCCGGCGGTCGCTGCATCACCTCTCTACGCCAGCCTTTGCTCTGCAGCCATCGGCGCATCACCACACGCAGGGTCACCGATGCGTCGATGGCTGCAGAGCAAAGGGAACGAGAGGCTGGTGCCGGGATCGGCGCCTTGTCACTCACCGTTGGTTCAGCCGGCACGGCCGGGGTCGATCAGGGACGCCCGCCGGGTCAGGCCCCGAACGCGTCGGGCCCCCGGGTACCGCGACCGGAATCCCGATCGATCCATCCACCCGGAAGCCGGCTCGGCGTACCGTCGCCGGAACACCCGCGTGGGGGCGCCACGCTGACACCATCGGTTCAGGTCGTCCTCACGGCGGCGGTGACCTCGACCTCCAGGACCGCGCCGTCCAGGAAGAGCCGGGTCACCTCCACGGTGGTGCTGGCGGGCCGGGAGTGCGGGAAGTACCGGCTGCGGACCGCCGCGTAGCCGGCCAGGTCGCCGAGGTCGGTCATGAACGTCCGGACGTGCATGACGTCGTCGAACGTGGCACCGTGCGCGGCGAGCAGGCCACCGATCAGCGCGAAGATGCGCTCCGACTGGGCCCGGACGTCGCCGGGCTCGACGATGGCGCCGTCGTCGTCCACGCCCACCTGGCCGGAGAGGACGAGCAGTGCGCCGCCCGGCAGGTCGAGCCGGGCGACGTGGGCGAACCGGTCGCCGAACGGCGCGGGGACGGTCGCCGGGTTGTCCAGGGTGATGGTCATGCGTACTCCTTGTCGGGGCCGTTGGTGAGGGCGGCGATGTCGCGGTCCGGGTGGGGTGCGGCCGCGAGCACCGCCGCGGCGGCGCGCAGCAGGGGCGCGGGCGCGCCGCCGAGCGCGTCGAGGGCGAGTTGGGCGTCCTTGGCGGCCAGGGCGGCGGCGAACGCGGCGTCCGCGGTGGTCGCCCGGGCGACCGCGCCGCCGAGCGGTCCGGCCGCGAGCGCGTCGAGCGCGGTACGCCGGGTCACGCCGACCGCCTCGGCGACCGCGAGCGTGTCGGCGACGGCGGTGACGGCGGTGACCAGGGCGGTGTTGAGTACCAGTTTCAGTGCGGCGCCGTGGCCGGAACCGCCGCAGCGGCGCACCGTGCCGAGCAGTTCGAGCACCGGGACGACCCGGTCGACGGCCGCTTCCTCGCCGCCGGCCAGCACGGTGAGTCGGCCGGCTTCGGCCGCCGCGGCGCTGCCGGCGACGGGCGCGTCCACGAGCGGTACGCCCGCCGGCAGGAGCGCGGCCAGCTCCGGCACGGCGCGGGGGCCGATGGTCGACATCTCGATCAGGTGGGTGCCGGGCCGCAGGGCGGGTGCGGCCCACGTCAGCGTCTCCCGTACGGCGGTGGCGTCGGTGAGCATGGTGATCACGACGTCGGCGTCGCGGACCGCTTCGGCCGGGGTGGCGGCGGCGCGTGCGCCGGCCGCGACGAGCGGTTCGGTCCGGGCGGGGGTCCGGTTCCAGACGGTGGGGCGGTGCCCGGCGGCCAGCAGGCGGCGGCCGATGGCGGTGCCCATCGTGCCGGTGCCGAGCAGTGCGATGGCGTCCATGCCGGGGAACGCTAGAGGGTCGGTGGCCATGCGACCAGCGAATGTTCCGCATCGCTGCCATGCTCCGGGCGCATGGCAGGATGGCGGCCATGCTGCCCGACGCCCTCCACACCTTCCGTACCGTCGCCGCGCACGGGTCCATCACGGCGGCGGCCCGGAGCCTGCGCTACACCCAGTCCGCGGTGTCCCGGCAGATCGCCGCGCTGGAGGCCGAGGTCGGGGCGCCCCTGTTCGACCGGCTGCCGCGCGGTGTCGCCCTGACCGAGGAGGGCCGGTGCCTGCTCGGCCATGCCGAGGCCGTGCTCGACCGGCTGGACACCGCCCGCCGGGACCTGGCCGCGCTGCGCGACCTGACCGCCGGCCGTTTGCGGGTCGGCGCGTTTCCGACGGCGGTCGCCGCGCTCGTGCCGCGTGCCCTGGCCGCGTTCCGGTCCGCCCATCCCCGGGTGGCGGTGCAGCTCGTCGAGGGGCTGACGCCGAAGCTGCTGGACCGGCTACTTGCCGGGGACGCGGATGTCGCCGTGGTGAGCGCGGCGCCCGACCAGCCGCTCGACGGCGAGCGGTTCGACCTGCACCACCTGGTCGACGAGGTGCTGCTGGTGGCGGTGCCCGGCACGCACCGGCTCGCCCACCGCCGCACCGTCCGGCTGCACGAGCTGGCCGACGACCCGTTCATCGCCGGCTCGGCCACGGCCGAGGAGACCCTGCTGCGGGCGACCCTGCCGGCGGGTTTCCGGCCCCGCATCGACATCGTGGCCGCCGAGTGGACCGGCAAGCTCGGCTGTGTCGCGGCCGGGCTGGGGGTCGCGCTGGTGCCCGCGCTCGCCGTCCGCGCCACCCCGCCCGACCTGGCGCTGCTGCGCCTGCACCCCGACGACGCCTCGGCCCGGCGGGTCTTCGCCGCCACGCTCGCCGGACGCAGCCGACCGCCCGCGGTGCGGCGGTTCCTCACCCACCTCGACCAGGCGGCGGCCGGGTTGGGCTGACCGGTTGAGGGACTGTCCGGGAATGCCTCGCGGGCGGAGTCCGCAACCCGCCGCAGGGGCCCTTGCGCGTCGCTACGCTCGGTGATGTGGCGACTGTGAGAGTGCGTTTCCGTGGCGGGCCGTACGACGGGGTGGCGGTGGACTGGGAGGTGCCGGACGCCGACGATCCGCCGACGAGTTATCCGCTCAAACTTCACGGTGCCCACGAGGCGACGGGGGCCGTCGAGTACCGTCGGCTGGAGCGCGCGCCGCAGGGTGCGGCCGAGTCGTGGATCTACGCGGCGCCCGAGGGTGCCGCCGGATAGCGGCAGCGGCATACGTTCCCGAGGCGCGCCGGGCCGAGCGGGCCAGCTCGCTCTGGAGGATGATGACGCGGAATGCCGCGAGCAGCGGTGGGGCGACCACGTTGAGGATCCGGAAGGCCATCCGTCGCGACGGTGCCGTGAGCTGCACCAGGACCCGGGCGATGAGCGCTGGCGTCAGCAGGGTGAGCACGGTCGCCTGAGGGCGAGCGGTTCGACCTGCACCACCTGCTCGACGAGGTGCTGCTGGTGGCGGTGCCCGGCACGCACCGGCTCGCCCACCGCCGCACCGTCCGGCTGCACGAGCTGGCCGACGACCCGTTCATCGCCGGCTCGGCCACGGCCGAGGAGACCCTGCTGCGGGCGACCCTGCCGGCGGGTTTCCGGCCCCGCATCGACATCGTGGCCGCCGAGTGGACCGGCAAGCTCGGCTGTGTCGCGGCCGGGCTGGGGGTCGCGTTGGTGCCCGCGCTCGCCGTCCGCGCCACCCCGCCCGACCTGGCGCTCGGTTCCCCACCTCGTCATCACGGCCAGCCCGTTCGGAAGCAGACCCACGTTGCGTTACCTGCGCGTGGCAACGATGTCCGGAAGTGGGACGTCCAAAGGGGCGGTCTGCACGTTGAGGGCGTGCGCTCGAAATGACAGGTGCCGGGCGGTCAAGGTCAGCCGGCCGCCGACCGATTCGGCCCCGCGCCAGAGGTTCGCCAAGGCGCGCAGCACGACGACGTCATCACTGCTCGTCGACATCTCGTTCCTGGTCATTCGTGTTCGAGGCGAGGTGATGCTACAAGCCGAGCGACGGTCTCAACATGGGTGCGGTAATTCGGATCTTCCGGCGTTCCCCTGCGTTATCGCACATCATGTGATCTAGATCACAGTCGCAGGTTCTGTCCGGCCCTCGGCTCACTGTCGGTGATGGACGCAGCTCCCGGCCTGTGACGTATCTACATATCTCGATTTGAGGTGCTGCGGCCCGCCGGCACGGCGGCATTCCGGGACAGCGGAGAAGTAAGGCCACTCCCTATCGTCCACGCCACTACTCCTTGATCGATTGGGTGGGCCATGGGCCGTCGATGGCGTGGTGGGCTAGCTGGATTGATGGCGGCTTCGATGACCGCCATGGTGATTGCTGTACCCGAGTCGGTTCCTGCTGCAGCGGCCCCGGCCTGCGCGGGCGAGGCGCGTTCGGAGGCTGCGGCGCTGGCGCTGGCCGCCTCCTGCCATGAGCCGGTGGTGGTGGACGGCACGCGTACCGAACTCGCGCAGGTGGTGGCGCAGCCGGACGGTCGTCTGCGGTTCGAGGCCGCGGTGGTGCCGCAGCGTACTCGCCAGGGCGGCCGGTGGGTCGACGTCGACCTCGGTCTGGTCCGGAGCGGGGACGGTTCGTGGCGGCCTTCGGCTTCGGTGGCCGATGTGGCGTTCTCCGGTGGAGGTGCCGGCCCGCTGGTGACGCTGCGCCGTAACGGTAAGACGGTGACGATGTCGTGGCCGGGCGGCGCCCTGCCGGCGCCCAGCGTGTCGGGTGACTCGGCCACCTACCCGAATGTGCTGCGCGATGTCGACCTGGTGGTGCGCGCCACTCCGACCGGGTTCACCCACGTCTTGGTGATCAAGTCGGCCGCGGCGGCGGTGAACCCGGCGCTGCGTGAGGTTCGTTTCGGACTGGGCGGAGACGCCCAGGTGCGCCTCGGTCCGGACGGGCGACTGCGCGGGATGGCCGGTCAGACCGTGATGGCCTCGTCGGAGCCGGCGGTCATGTGGGACTCGCGGGTCGACGCCGGCGCGGGGAAGTCGACCCCGTCGCGGACGTCGGAGCAACGCTCGATCTCGACCTCCGCGGCTGCCGGTGATGCGGCGCAGGTCGCGCCGGTCGCGGTGCAGCTTTTGGGGCGGGATCTGGTGCTGCGCCCCGACGAGAAGCTGTTGAAGTCCCCCGCCGCGGTGTTCCCGCTGTTCGTGGACCCGGCCTGGTCCGTCTACAAGTCCAAGTGGGCGTACGCCACGAACAACGGCTCGTCGAACACGGATTACACGGTGGCGCGGGTGGGGCTGAACCCCGATACGGGGGCGCTGTACCGGTCGTTCTTCGAGTTCTCGACGACCGCGAACGGTGTGTCGCTGAAGGGCAAACACATCGAGTCGGCGTACGTGCAGATGAAGCTGGATCACTCCTGGTCGTGTGGCGACACGGTCGCCTCGATGTATCTGACGCCGGCGATCAACGCGACGATGAAGGCCAGTTGGTCGAGCATGAGCTTGTCCAAGTTCCTGGACGCCGCGTACGGCCACGCGAACGAGTCCGGCGGCTGTTCGTCCATCCAGCCTGACATGATCATGAACTTTTCCGGATCGACGGTGACCGGCCAGGTGCAGGCGGCCGCGACCGGGAACTGGAACACGATCACCGTCGGCTTCACGGCCCGGGCCTCCGACGGATCGGGTGAGTCGACTCAGGACCGGTGGAAGAAGTTCTTCCCGGGCGACGCGAAGCTGATCGTCGACTACGACACGAAGCCGGGCGCGCCGTACGGACTGCAGGCCGCCGCGGTGGCCTGCCCGAGTTCAGGTGTTCTGACCGTCGGCACGTTGAACCCGACTTTCTCGGCGGTGTTCCCGGACGCCGACCCGTCGGACTCGCTGACGGCGTCCTGGGAATGGATCGAGGTGCCCAGCGGCGGCATGGGCGCCGTTACCGACACGTATCCGACGCGCAAGACGCCACCGCCGAGCAAGAGCGGTATCACGCCGGGCTCCCGGACGCCCAGCGCGGCGGTGTCGGTCGTCACGGGCAAGACGTACGCGTTCCGCGCCAAGGGCACGGACAAGGCGCCGTACACGCTGACCGGGCCTTGGTCGGTGTGGTGCCAGTTTGCTGCGGACACCACGAGGCCGCCGGTGACGGCCCGCATGGTGACGGTGCCCGCGGGGCCGGGGATGAAGGGTCGGGTCCGGTTCGAGTCGACGGCGACCGACGTGACGAAGTTCCGGTACGGCTGGGACGCCGCGACGAAGGAGGTGGCGGCCCAGGGCACCAGCCCCAAGTACGCCGAGGTGGACCTGACCGCGTTGAGTTTCGGCACCAACGTGCTGTTCGTCAAGGCAATCGACGCCACCTTGAACGAGGGCAACGGATCCGTCGAGTTCAGCGTGCGGCACCCGTCCGGACCCGTCGCAGAGTGGGGGCTGGAGACGGATCCCGGCATCGACCAGGCGAGGGCGTTGGCCGATGGGCAGCCGGCGCTGGGTAGTGGCGGGCTAGCCAAGGACACCCCCCTGACTGCGCAGAGTGTCACCTGGAGCAGGGATGCACGCCTGGTCGGCGGTGAGACCGCGACCATGGTCGGAAGCGGCAGCCAGGCGGAGACGAGCGGACCGGTGGTCAACACCACCACGTCATTCAGCGCTGCCGCCTGGGCGCGGGCCACCGCGACGGACACCGCGTGCTGCAAGAGCGTCGTCTCCCAGGACGGCGTCACCACCAACGGGTTCAACCTCTACTACGTCCCGAGCACCAAGCAGTGGGGCTTCTCGATGTACAACACGGACGGGACCAGCACTGCCGGTTCGTTCGTCTTCGCCCCGGCTAGTCCGAACGTCTGGACCCACCTCGCGGCCGTCTACGACTCGACGTCGGGTGAGATGCGCCTCTACGTCAACGGGACGCTTGCCGGGACCGCAGCACGGACACCCACCTGGAACGCCACCGGCAAATTCCACGTCGGCTGGGCCAAGTGGGGCAGCGGGATGAGCAATACCGGTGTCGGGCAGATCGCCGACGTGCAGGTCTTTGACCGGGTGCTGGTGCCGCACGACTTCACCGGTCAGCTCGCTACCGAGCCGGGGTCGAGCGGATTCAACGAGCCCGGGATCCTGTCGCCGATCCGGATGGGCGACTGGGACTTCGATGCCGCGGTGTCCTGTTACGCGACGGACTGGAAGGACACCTGCGAGGCGCCGGACTCGGTGACCAGTTGGGGCCGGTGGTTGGCGCTGACGCGCGGCTCCGAGGTGGCCGCGGGATACGGCGGCGGGCAGGGTCTCTGGCTCGACTACCAGTACTTCCCGGACGACGGCTACAACGAGAGCACGCAGGAGTACGGCCGGAGCGCCAACAAGCTCGCTCCCACCACCGATGCCGACGGCAACGAACTGAACGTGTGGCAGGAAACGTCGGTGCTGCGGACGGACGATTCGTTCACGATGTCGGCGTGGGTGATGCTGGGTCTGGACGGGATGCGGACCGCGGTGTCCCAGCGGGGTGTGCACGAGAGTGCCGCCTGGTTGAAGTACCAGTCCGATGTGGGCAAATGGCGGTTCGTGGTCAGTGACGAGGACGTCACGACGACGGCCATGGTGAGTGTGGAGTCCGAGAACCCCGCCGACAGTGGGGTCTGGACCCATCTTGCCGGGGTGTACGACGCCGGCCGCAAGGAGATCCGCCTCTACGTCAACGGCGTCCTGGAGGGCACTCAGGCCCTCTCGTTCACGCCGATGGCATCGACCGGGCCGCTGCTGGTGGGCCGCACGCTGTGGCACGACCAGATGGTGGACCAGTGGGTCGGCGGCATCGACAACGTCGCCGTGTTCCAGGGCGCGATGAACGACACCTCCGTCTTCGAGTGGTACAACCTGCAGGTTCCGCCGACCCCCGGCACGAACACCCTGGCCGAGGGCGAGAGCCTCACCGAGGGCCAGTACCTGCGGTCGAACGTCGGCAACTACCAACTGCTGATGCAGGGTGACGGCAACCTCGTACTCAGCCAGGCGGGCTTCCCGATCTGGGACACCAGCACCTGGGGCAATCCCGGCGCCTACGTGATCTTGCAGGTGGACGGAAACCTGGTGGTCTACAGCAGCACCGGCACGGCGCTGTGGAGCACCGGGACCTGGGGCACTGCGGCGAGCCAACTGGTGCTGCGCGACGACGGGGATCTGGTCCTGCTCGATCCAGGCGGAACCGTCCTCTGGCGTCGGTGACCCGGCGGTAGACCGTCCTCCTGCTCGGCCCGGCGTCCGCCGGGCCGAGCAGGAGGGACCCAACGCAACCTCGGTCCGGTACCGGCCGGTCGCTCCTTTCGAACGTCTCGAAGCTTCTGTAGCGGTTGTCGGAAAGGAACAGCTCATGTCGGCACGGTCTGTGCGCGGCCTACGGCGGGTACGCCGGAGTCTTCTCGGTTCGAATCGTCGGCGGTTGACCCTGGTCGGGTCGGTGGTCGCGTCGCTGGTGCTGTCGCTGGTGCCCTACGTGCCGGCACAGGCGGCACCGCCCCGACAGCCGTCCAAGCCACCGGCGGAGAAACTCGACCGGGACGGTGGCCCGGTCGCCGGTGGCAAGGCCTGGCAGCAGAACCGGGTGAAGTCCGAGCCGACTCCGGCCCCCGAGTGGCCGGCGCCGGCAACCGCCCGGGTCGACCTCGCTCCCGCAGCAGCACGTACGGCCAAGAGCCGGGGTGTGAAGGCCGGCGCGCTGCCGGTGTGGGTGGACCGCGGCACGGGCAAGGCGGGCCAGCGGCTCTCCCAGCTCGATGTGAAAATCGTGGACCGCGCGAGCCTCCCGGCGGCGTGGCGCGACGGCCTGGTGCTGAAGGTGACCGCCCCGCAGGGCGCGCCGACCGGCGTGGCGAAGGTGTCGGTAGACTACGACGCGTTCCGGTACGCGGCCGGCGGGTCGTGGGCGTCGCGGCTGCGGCTGTGGCAGGTGCCCGAATGCGCCCTGGCTGCCTCTGCCAATCCTGGATGCCGTTCGATGCCGCTGCCGACCGCCAACGACACGGCCGCAGGGATCGCCAGCGCCGAGGTGAACGTCACCTCCGCCGCAGCGGCGGGATCCGGTTCCTTCCTCATGCTGGCTGCCGGGTCCTCCGGTACCGACGGTGACTTCGGCGCCACCAGCCTCGCCCCCTCGTCCACCTGGTCGAGCGGCGGCAGCGCCGGTGACTTCTCGTGGAACTACCCGCTGCGGGTCCCGCCGGCGACCGGGCCGGCGCCGTCGATCGCCCTGAGCTACTCCTCGTCCGCAGTGGACGGCCGGTCGGAGGTCACCAACAACCAGCCGTCGTGGATCGGCGAGGGTTTCGACTACTCGGCCGGCTACATCGAGCGGCGGTACGTCCCCTGCGCCGATGACCTGAAGAACGGGGCAACCAACACCGCGAGCAGCGGCGATCAGTGCTGGCGTTCGGACAACGCGACCATGAGCCTCAACGGGCGTGGCGGCGAGCTGGTATTCCAGGCGGGGAAGGGCTGGCACTCCCGCGGCGAGGACGGGTCGAAGATCGAGAAGCTGACCGGTGCGGCCAACGGCGACGCGGGTGACCCCGCCTACGGCGACGTGGGCGAGTACTGGAAGGTGACGACGACCGACGGCACCCAGTACTTCTTTGGCCTGCACAACCTGCCGGGCGAGACCTCCGGGACGAACTCCACCCTGACGGTGCCGGTGTTCGGCAACCACACCGGCGAGCCGTGCCACAAGAGCACCTTCACGGGGTCGGACTGTGTGCAGGCGTGGCGGTGGAACCTGGACTACGTCGTGGACGTGCGCGGCAACACCATGTCGTTCTGGTACGGCAAGGAGACCAACAAGTACGCCCGGAACGCCACCGACTCCGACGACGTGACCTACGACCGGGCCGGATACCTGAAGCAGATCGACTACGGCACGTACGACCGGACGCTCGCGACGCACGGTGTCACCGAGCGCAACACCACGCCCTACGCCCAGGTGCTCTTCGACACGGACATGCGCTGCTTCTCCAACTGCGGCACCGAGTCGAGCCCGGTCCAGGACTCCTGGAAGGACACGCCCTGGGACCAGGAGTGCAAGGCGTCGGCGACCTCGTGCCCCCAGCAGTACTCGCCGACCTTCTGGACCACCAAGCGGCTCAAGACGGTCACCACGCGGGTGTGGGACACCACGAAGGCGACCCCGGCGTGGCAGGACGTCGAGTCGTGGACCCTGTCGCACACGTTCTCGGCGACCGCGGACTCCACCCACGGGGGGCTGTGGCTGGACCGGATCGACCACGCGGGCCTGGTCGGCGGCACCATCACGCTGCCCCCGGTGACGTTCGGAGCGGAGTCGCTGCCGAACCGCGTCTACACCGAGCACGGCGCCACCGACAACTGGCTGCGGATCTCCAGCATCGTTACCGAGACCGGCGCCCGGATCAAGGTGGACTATTCGCTGCCCGAGTGCACCGCAGCCATCGTCGACAGCCTGGCGCCGCACACCAACACGCGGCGTTGCTACCCGGTGAAGGTGCCGGATCCGGCGGATCCGACGGGCCAGGCGCTGGTCACCGAGTGGTGGCACAAGTACCGGGTCGAGCACGTGGCCGAGGACGACGTGCAGTTGGCCAACGGGCATCAGTCACCCAGCAAGCACACCTGGTACGAGTACGTGGGGTCCCCGGCGTGGCACTTCGACGACGACGACGGCCTGACCAAGCCGGACCGCAAGACGTGGGGGCAGTGGCGCGGCTACGCCCAGGTCAAGACCCGCGTCGGTGACGACGGGAACCCGCAGACGCTGGCCGTCACGACGTTCATGCGTGGCATGCACGGTGACAAGCTCAGCCCGTCGGGCGGCACCCGGAGCGTGACCGTGCCGGCGTCGCTGGGCTCGGAGACCGTCTACGACGAAGACCAGTTCGCGGGCCAGGTCCGGGAGCAGGTCGTCTACAACGGCGTCGACACCAAGCCGGTGTCGAAGACGGTGAACGTGCCATGGCGGTCGAACCCGACCGCGAGCCGGACGATCAACGGCGACCTGGTGGAGGCCCGGTTCGTCAACACCCAGACGACCTACGCCGCCACCGCGCTGGGCGTGGACGGCTCCCGCGGGTGGCGCACCTCGCGCGGCACGAGCAGCTACGACCACACGTACGGCACGCTCAACTGGTCGCAGGACGACGGCGACATCGCCAAGCCCGGTGACGAGAAGTGCATCACCATCACCTACAACCGCAACCTGGGCAAGAACCTCACCCAGTTGGTCAAGCAGACCACCACCACCGCCCTGGCCTGCGGCGCGAGCCCGACCAGCGTCGATGACGTCATCTCCGACGCCCGGACGTACTACGACGGCGCGACCAGCGTCGACACGGCGCCGACATTCGGATCGACCACCAGGACCGAGCAGCTCCAGGACTGGATCGCCGGCACGGGTACGGTGTGGCAGACGACCTCCCAGGCCACCTACGACTACGCTGGCCGTCAGCTGACCTCGACCGACATCAAGGGCAACGTCACCACGACCGCGTACACCCCCACGGTAGGCGGTCCGGTCACCAAGGTCACCACCACCAACCAGCTGAACTGGCAGTCCGTGGTGGAGTCGAATCCCTACTGGGGCTCGGCCACGAAGACCACCGACCCCAACAGCAAGATCACCTCAGAGGTGGACTACGACGCGCTCGGGCGCGCCGCCAAGGGGTGGACGCAGGGGTGGACGAAAGCCGCCAACCCGACCACGCCGTCGGCGCAGTACACCTACACCTTCGCGCCGGGCCGGGACAACTACCCGTACGTCACGTCGCTGACCTTGAACCCGGACGGCAACTACGTCACCTCGTACCAGATCCTCGACGGGCTGCTGCGTCCCCGGCAGACCCAGTCGATGTCGCTGGGCGGCGGCAGCGACCGGGTGGTCACCGACACCATCTACGACGAGTACGGGCGCGCGGCGGCGAGCTACGGCGCCCACGCCGAGTTGGGGGCGCCGTCCGGCGCGCTGTGGTGGGAACCGGAATGGTCCCTGCCCGCGGTCTCCAGGACGGTCTTCGACCAGGCGTCCCGCGCCACGAACAGTGTCTTCCTGGCCGGTGACGGCATCACGAACCTGGTCGAGAAGTGGCGCACGGTCACCAGCTACGAAGGGGACCTGACCAAGGTCACCCCGCCGGACGGTGGCACCCCCACCACCACGGTCACCGACATCGAGGACCGCACCGTCGCGCTGCGGCAGCACACCACGACCGCCGGCGTCAACGGCGCCTACCTGGAGACGACGTACACCTTCAACCGCAAGAGCCAGTTGACGAAGACCACCGACCCGGCCGGTAACGAGTGGGTCAACGAGTACGACGCCAAGGGTCGCCTCTGGCGGACCAGCGATCCGGACAAGGGCACCACGACGCGCAGCTTCTATGACGACGACGCGTTGCAGAAGACCGTCGACGCCCGCGGTGAGACGCTGTGGTACGTCTACGACCAGCTGGGCCGCAAGACCCAGTTGCGCGACGACTCCGCCACCGGGCGCCTGCGGGCCGAGTGGAAGTACGACACCCTCTACAGCGGGCAGGGCGGGTTCCGGGGGCAACTCACCCAGTCCATCCGTTACGAGTACGACTCGGCCGGCACCGCGAGCGCCTACAAGTGGCAGGTCCGCGGTTTCAACGAGCGCTACCAGCCGACTGGCGTCAACTATGTGATCCCGCCGGTCGAGACCGGCCTTAACGCCACCTACGTCTACGCCTACGGGTACTCACAGTTCACTGGAGCGCCCACGTCGATCTCGTACCCGGCCGGTGGCGGGCTGGTCACCGAACAGTTGACCACCGACTACGACGCCACCACCGGTATGCCGGTCAGGCTGGACACCAGCCTGACCGGCTTCGAGGGCACGATGGCCACCGCCACCTACACCGCGTACGGTGAGCGCAAGGGCTCGATCTACAAGATGCCTGGAAGCACTGCCTTCGCCCAGGACGTCGTCTACCGGGACGAGGCGACCCGAAGGGTCAACCGGGTCACCGTCGAGCGGTCGGCGGTGGACGGGACCGTTTCGGACCGGAACTACGCCTTCAAGGACGCCGGCAACATCACTTCGATCGTCGACGCGCCGGAGGTCGGCCAGGCGGACGTCCAGTGCTTCCGCGACGACGCCCTGGGGCGGTTGACGACCGCGTGGACGCCGAGGACCGGAGTTTCCTGCGACACGGATCCCATCCTCGACAACCTGGGCGGGCCGGCGCCCTACTGGCAAGACTGGACCGTCGACGACACCGGCAACCGGCGTGTCGAGACCAACCACATCAGCAGCGGCGACACCACCCGCAGCTACCTGGTGCCGGACGGCGGCCAGGGCGTCGTACGGCCGCACGCGGTCACCCAGATGAGCACGGCTGCGCCCGGACAGTCGACCGTGGTCGCCAAGTACGAGTACGACGCCACCGGCAACACCACCTGCCGGCCGTCGGGCACCACCGCCAACGACTGCGGCACGGCGAAGACGGGTAGCCAGACCCTCACCTGGGATGCCGAGGGCGAACTCGCTACGGTCAGCGCCGGTGGGAATACCATCGAGACCAACATCTACGACGCCAACGGCGTCCGGCTCATCCGCCGCGACGTCACCGGTACCACTCTCTACCTGCCGGGTCAGGAGATTCGCCGGGAAGGCACGGTCAACACCGGCACCCGCTACTACGACTTCGCCGGGGTCACCTGCGCCAGCCGCAAGGCGGGCTCCGCGCTCACCGACCTGACCTGGCTCTTCGGCGACCACCAGGGCACCCAGCAGATCGCCGTCAACGCCGGCACCCAGACCGTGGACATCCGCCGGCAGACCCCCTACGGCGGCTCACGCGGGTCGAACACCGCCTGGGTCAACGGCAAGGGCTTCGTCGGTGGTGACATCGACCCCACCAACCTCGTCAACATCGGTGCGCGGCAGTACGACCAGGTGCTGGGCCGGTTCATCTCGGTGGACCCGGTCATGGACCTGTCCGACCCGCAGCAGTGGAACGCCTACTCCTACGCCTACAACAGCCCCGTCAGCCATGCCGACCCCACCGGCGAGGACCCCTGCCCCGGCGGTGGAGGCGGCTGCTACTACGACGGCACCACCACCCAGTACGACGGCGTGACGCCGCAGCAGATGGCCGTGGCTCGGCAGATGAGCCAGGTGATCACCAAGCAGGTCGCCACCCAGGTGGCCGCCCAGAACAAGGCCCGTCAGGAGCACGAACGCAAGCAGCGCGAGTGCCAGGCCAGCTTCTGGTGCCGTAGCAAGCAGAAGGTCGTCGATGTCGGCAAGGCGAGCTGGAAGTGGGCGACGAGCCCGGAGGGCATCGGAACCCTCGCGGGCATCGCGGTCGGTGTCGGCTGTGCCGCACTCACCGGTGGCGCCGGGGCGGTTATCTGTGGCATCGCTGGTGGTGCGGTCTCTGGACTTGTGACTGGGGCGCTGAAGTGTAGGGCGGGCGACAAGTCGCACTGTGGCATTGGCAATCTGGCGCGTGACGTCGGGGTAGGGGCAGTCCTTGGTGCGGTGGGCGGCGCGGCCGGTGCCGTCGTCGGCGGTGCACTGAGTGGTGCCTACGTCGGGCTGGCGACCGGACTCGGCATCAGCGCGCGTACCGGTGCCGGCTGGGCTGTGCGTGGGGTCGCGTCCGGCGCCGCCCGCCAGGCGGGCAAGCTCGGCCCGGGAACCGTTTCCGCCGTGAAGGGCCTTGCCCCGACGGAGCTGAAAGGATTCCTTACCAGGTCGTGGGACAACATCGCGATGGAGACGGCAGAAAGTGGCGTACTTGGTCAGGCCCGTGCCATCTCGACCGACCTCGTGCGCGGCATGGGCAACCTCGAGAACGGGGTCGGCCCGGCCGCGGCGGGTGGCGCGCTGCCGGGCTCCTGGGACGACCTCGCCGACCTGAGCAGAGGAGAGTGGAGCTTCAAGTGGGAGAATACCGTCGGACCGGCCGGCGCTGGCGGGTTTGACTGACTCGTGGCCGCGTGTATGGACGGCAGAGCGAAACTGCCGTCCATACACGACATCGAGCAAGGTGGAAGGTAGACATGAGGCTATCGGTAGGACCGACCGCGGGGTGCCGAGGGCTGGCATTCCTTGCGGCGATCACGATGATTGCCATCACTATTTTTATAGTTTTTGCGACGATTTCCGCAGTCGTGTCTGACTTCTCCATGGGCGGCAGTATCGGGTCCGCCCTCGGGATTCTCGTCGGATTGGCGGTTCTTGGTCTCGTCATCTATCTTATTGCGGCTATGAGCTGGGTGTTTCTCACTCTGGCCGTGCGGGGCGCCTGGCTGAGGGGTTCGGTCCTCATCGAACGGCGCCTCGTCCGGCGCTTTCGGGTGGACCTACAGACGGCGCGCGTGGAGTTGCGTGAAGCCGATGCGAAGGGTGCAGCCGAAATGCGGCTGGTGGCGACAGATCCCGAGACGGGTGCGAGCCAGGAATTGTTGATCGGCAAGGGGGATGCCGTACTGCCGTCCCAACAACTCAAGGCTATCGCGGACGCGATCGTCGTTGGTCGCCAGAATGTCGCTGAGGACCACTCCGCCATCGCGGTCGCCGATCGTCTCCGCCAACTGACCGATCGGCATCAATCCGCTGACCGTCGGTAGCGGGCACCATCAGCGTCAAGTCGCCCTATTGCGTCACGTCGGCCACTCGGTCGCCGCCGCTGTTGGCGCCGCCATCGGTTCAAATCGGACGCCGCGACTTCCGCCGCCTCGTGTAGGATGAGTCGCCTGGCGGGAATCCCAACCGGGGAGTAGGAATTCATGGCTGCGGCGGACGAATACCTGGTTTCGCTGAGGAAGCGGATGGCCGCCGACGGTTGCGCCGTAACGAACGGGAATGTCGGGTCGACGCCGGTGCTGGTCGGCTACAAGTCTCAGTCACGGGCGCTGGCAAAGATGCACATATTCGTGGTCGCCGCGAAGACGGAACAAGTCGGCGCAGCCGAGGTTCAGGGGTTCGTAGACGCTGCGGTGCGGTTGGCGAACGCGCGTGCAGGTAAGTGGCGGGGAATGCAGTCCGGGATAATCGTGCTGCCCGTGCTGGTGGCGCACACGGCCGACGCCGACGCCGCCGCTCTGACCCGCCGGGCTCACCGGCTCAAGATGGGTGGCTTCGCAGCCTTTGCGCAACCGGCCGTCGTGGACCTCACGGCAGGCAAGGTATGGACCTTCCGTGGCACCAGACTCTGGGGTTATGCCTTCAATTCCCTTATTAGACAGAAGTGCGCCATGTATCTACCGGCGCCGTCAGCCGAGTAACACTAAACGGTGCCCAATGCGTTGTGGATGGACGGACGCGCTGAACCCGTGCCGATCCGCGGCACGCACCGGGCCGGGCAGTTCCTGCTCTACGCCCGGACCGGCTCGGCGGAGGCGTTGATCGCCGGGGCCGGCGGGGCGGCCGGGGAAGCCGGGGGAGAATGAGCGGATGTCCGCCCGTACCCCCTCGGTGTCCTGCGTCTTCGTCTGCCACGACGGTGCGGGCCGGCTGCTGCTCGCCCGGCGCGGTCCCGGCGCCCGCGACGAGCCCGGCACCTGGGACACCGGCGCGGGGGCGCTGGAGTTCGGCGAGACGTTCGAGTCCGCCGTCGCCCGCGAGGTCCGGGAGGAGTACGGCGCCTCGCCGCTGGCGACCACCCTGCTCGGGGTCCGCAACGTGCTGCGGGACGACCCACCCTCGCACTGGGTCGCGGTGGTGTTCGCGGTCCGCGTCGACCCCGCCGAGGTCATCCTCGGCGAGCCGGACAAGTTCGACCGGCTCGGCTGGTTCACCCGCGACGCCCTGCCCAGCCCGGCGCACTCGCAGCTCGCGCCGACCCTGGCGCTGCTGCCGGACCACCTCGGCTGACGCGGCCCGACCGGGTGCACGGCGCGTCAGCTGTCCGGGCACACCCCGGTGCCCCGGATCGGTAGGGCGCTGTCCAGGTAGGCCGCCGCGATCCAGCCGGTGTCGCCGAGGATCGTCGTCCGGGCCCAGGCGTCGTCGCCCTTGACGGCTTCCCCGGTGCGGTAACAGCTCACCCGGCCCAGCGTGCCGTCGGGCACCTTCCGCAGCACGCGGTCGCCGGTGGAGGGGCCGGCGCGCAGGGACACGCTGGGCCGGGCCTGCACCGCGACGAGCCGGCCGTCGCCGGGGACCAGGCCGTCCTGGAGTCCGCGGCAGGTGAACGTCGACGAGCCGATCCACATGATGGTGTAGTCCTCGCCGGCGCGGCGCTGGTGGCTGGTGTCGAAGCAGTACGCCGGGCTGTCCTGCGCCACACCGATGCCCTGGGTGGCCAGGTCCAACAGGGGGATCTGTTTGATCAGGAAGCAGGCCGTGGTGTCGGCGACCGCGCCGAGGCGGCCGCGGACGACCGCCACGACGCCGACCGCCCACGAGTCGCGGCGGCTCTGGTAGATCCGCACCGCGAGCCGGTCCGTCTGGTACGCGCACTCGACCGCGTCGTTGACCTGCCCGAGCCGGTCGGCGAAGCGACCGAGGTTGCCGAGGAACTGGTCCACCCGGGGCCGCTGCCCGGGCTCGATCCGCTGGGTCACCTCGCTCACCAGGTCGACGTACGGCAGGCAGGGGTTCTCGATCGAGGTGTAGCTCTCCTCGTCCAGCCTGGGCAGCAGTCCGCCGGTCCGGGTGCCGGCCGTCGGGCAGCCGCCTCCGGCGATCTTCGCGAGCCCCTCGGCCGCGCCGGGCCCGGGGCGGTCGTCGGTGCGGCCGCCGTTGGTGCGGCAGCCCGCCAGGAGGCCGGCCGCCAGGGCGAGCACGGTGAGGCCGGCGGCGAGGGCCGCCCGGTGTCGGAGCTTGCGCACGGTGTGGTCACTCATGCCTGGATGGGGAGCCGGCGGCGGTCCTGGATACCTGCTGCCGGCACGACTTCGCCGCGGCGGCTCAGCCGGCGCCGAAACAGACGAAACCCGGGGGCTGGTCCGCGCGTACCGCTTGCGCCAGGGCCGCCGCCGGCGGCCGGCCCGCCACGACCGCCCGGTGGTAGGCCACCATGATCTCCATCGCCGCCTCGTCGGCGACCCGGCAGACGCTGGCGACCACCGTCGCGGTACCCGCGGCGAGCAGGGCGGTCGGCATGCCGAGCGCCTCGTCGCCGTGCCGCACGTCGGTCAGGCCGAGGTCGCAGCAGGACAGCACGACGGTACGCGGCGCGACCGGCAGCGCCTGCACGTCGTATCCCAGCAGCGGGCCGCCGGCCAGCTCCAGCGTGGAGAAGAGCGCGTTCTCGGTCTGGTGCTGTCCGTGCGCGGCGACGTGGGCGAGGCGGGCGCCGGCGATCGCGGCGAGCGTCGCCGCCGGGGTGGCGTCCGGCCCGGTCAGCACCGCCGCGCCCGGGTGCAGCGACGCCACGGCCCGGGCCTCCGCCTCGCCCCGGTGGATGCCCGGCCCCGCCACCACCGTCACCGCCTCCGGCTGGGCGGCGGACGGCCCGGTGGGGGGCCGACCGGTCGGGTGACCGGCGGGCCGGCGGCGCCGGGCAGCCAGCCAGACCGCGACCGACGGCGCCGCCGTGACCGGCCGGGACGCGCACGCCGGCAGCGCGTGCCACGGCGTGGTCAGCAGCAGCCCGGTCGGGACCACCACCAGCTCCCGGTCGCCGACGAGCGGGAGCACCGGATCGAGCAGCAACGCGCCCACCCGATCGGCGTCCTGCCGGGTGGCCGCGCGCACCACCGCCGCCAGCCGGGCGGGCATGGCCCGGCCCGCCTGCGCGTCGAGGTCGGCGCGCAACCGCCGTACCGCCTCCTCGGCCGTGCGCCGGTCGCCGAGCACCACCATCGAGGCCGCCCGGTCGGTGACCACCAGCGCGCGCAGCACGTCCCCGTCGGCCAGGTACAGCACGAGCGCCGCACCGGCCAGCTCCGCCGTCACGGCGGTCAGCGGCGCCGGCGTGGGCCGCGTCGCGTCCCGGGGCCCCGGCGTCGCCCAGGCGCGTTCCCGGACCACGCGCTGCAGCGCCTCCACCCGGCCGTGCAGGGCCCGGGTGGGACGCCCCGCGAGTTCCGCCTGCCGGACGCTGTGCCGTAGCTGGCGCAGCTCCTCCAGCGCCTCGGCGGCGACCGGGTCGTCGGGGGGCCGTACCGGCGGCAGCAGCAGCGCCTGCGCCCGGGCCCGCTCGGACCACCGGTAGACGGCGGCGGAGCCGTCGGCCAGTGCCGCGGCGAGCCCGGCGCGGGCCAGGTCGCGGCCGTGCACCGCGGCCCCGGTCTGCAGGTCGGGGCAGCCGAACCGGGCGCGGTGCCGGTGCAGCGCGGTCATGCCGGCGAGCAGGCTCCGCCGGGCCTCGGCCGGCCGACCGGTCGCGGTCGCCACCTCCGCCCGCGCCATCCGCCACAGCAGACGCGTGTCGAGCCGGTCGGTGCGGCGTGGACCGGCCTGGCGTCCGATCAGCTCGGCCGCGCGGCGGGGTCGTCCCGCGGCCACCAGCGCCCGGACCCGGACGAGACCGGCGACCCGGGCGTCCTCGGGCAGCCCGAGCCGGGCCAACCGACCGGACAGCAGCCCGGCGCGCCGGGCCACCGTCGCCTGGTCGACCGCGCCGGCCGCCTGATCGGCGCGCAGCTCCAGCAGGGCGGCGAGGGCGGCCCGCCGAACGTTGGTGCGGCCGAGGAACGCGGCGCGGGCCTGCCGGGCCCACCGCGCGGCGGCGGCCGGCTCGCCGGCGAGCAGGGCCGCCTCCGCGCGGACCTGGAGGGCGTCCGCGTACGTGTGTCCGAGCTGCTGCCGCGCCGCCCGCTCCACCGCGCCGGCGAGTTCCCGGTCGGCGTCGCGGTACAGCCCCGCCGCGATCAGCGCGCGGGCCCGTTCCACCGCCAGGTTGGCGAGCCGGCCCGGCGCGAGCACCTGGTAGTCGGCGTCGGACCGGGCGAAGGCGCGCAGCGCGGCGGGCAGGTCACCGGCGATCACGTCGAGGCAACCCAGATTCGTCCGCGCCATGGCCACGTGCAGGTCGAGCCCGTGCCGGGCGGCGATCTCGGCGCAGCGCCGCAGGTCGGCCCGGGCGAGCCGGACGTGGCCCGCCTCCAGGTGCACGAGGCTGCGGTTGTTCAGCGCCTTGACCAGGTCCAGCGGGTGCGCCAGGTCGCTCAGCAGGCCGATGGCCTCGTCGTACTGGCGCAGCGCCTCCGCGTTGCGGCCGTTGCGCTTGAGCAGCAGGGCCCGCTGGCCGAGCAGGATCGGCCGCTGCGCCGGAGCGACGAGGGCCTCGGCCTCGTCCAGCAGCCGGAAGCCCAGCTCCACCCGACCCCGCTCGGACTCGGCCCAGGCGAGGCTGATCAGCAGCCGGGCGTGGATGTCGCGCAGGGCAGGTCGGCCCTCCGCCAGCCGCAGTCCCGCCCGCAGTTCCCGGGCGGCCCGCCCGGGCTGGCCGGCGTCGCTGGACGCCAGGCCCGCGGTGTGCCAGCGGGTCGCCCGCCGGAGGAGTGCGGCCGCGTCCACGTCACAGGGCGAGGGCCGGCGTGACCACCTGCGGTGCGCGCTCGCCCCGCGCCGGGTGCACCACCAGCTGCGCCAGGCCGTGCGGTACGCCGTCCAGCACGAACCGGCCGGACGCGTCGGACTCCACCGTCTGGGCCGGGTCGGGCGCGGGGTGCCGCAGCTCGACCCGTACGGCGGCGCCGGGCGCGAGCCAGCCGTCGATCCGGACCAGGCCGTCCGGCCGGTCCACGATGGTGATCATGACGGTGCGGCTCTCCGCGTCGAACGTCAGGGTGCGGGTGCGTTCCGTACCGCGGACCGCGCCGACGAGCTGTTCGTCGCGCAGGCGGGCGACCTCCCGGTCGACGTCGTCGAGCGCCAGCGCGAGGCGTACCCGGTCGTCCAGGTCGGCCGGTGGCGGGTCGAGCCGGGCGAGCACCCCGGCGAGCTGGTCCAGGATCGCCTGGTCCAGGTCCTCGAGCGGCTGGTCGGCGGAGTGCGGGGCGGTCATCTCGGGCTCCACGTCGAGTCGGCTGCCAGCATCTCCCGCAGCTTCGCCAGGCACCGGCCGCGGGTCGGGCCGATGCTGCCGCGCGGCATGCCCAGCGCCTCGGCCACCGCCGTGTAGTCGGGGCGGTCGACGTGCGCGACGATCCGCAGCAGCGCCCGGCACCGTTCCGGCAGCCGCGCGACGTGTCGCCACAACGCCCGGTCGCGTTCCTCGGACAGCAGCAGGTCGGCCGGGCCCGGGTCTGGGTCGGGCGACGACTCCAGGCTCGCCGCGTCGTGCGGCGCCTGCCGCTGGGCCAGCCCGCGTACCCGCCAGGACTCCCGGCGGGCGGTGGTCACCAGCCACGCGGTGAGCGCGCGTGAGGACCGGATGGCGTGCAGTCCGCGGACCAGCTCCAGCCAGGTCGTCTGCACGACGTCCGCGGCCTCCTCGGCGGTGAGGCCCTGCGCGCGGGCGACGTGCCACAGCAGCGGGTTGAGCTCCCGGACCACCTCGTCGAGGGCGTCCCGGTCGCCGGCCCGGGCCCGCTCCAGGCAGTCGCCGAGGCGCGCCGCGCGGTCGAGCGACGCGGCCGTACGGTCCACCGGGGTCTCCGACACGCTGGACACGGCGTCACTCCGGCAGCCGTACGGGCGGGGGCACCAACCCCTGGGCGAGCCGGCCCGCGTACCGCGCCGCCGCAAACGAGGTGCCGCTCCAGTAGGCGAAGGCGCCCTTCCCGGTGTCCGGCGTCGTGTTCTCGGGCGTCGTGGTCAACGGCATGGTGCTCACCGCGTTGGTGCCCTGGTCCCACTGGCGCACCCACCCGCCGTGGTTGCTGTACCGCGCCCGGGCGGTCGGCGAGGCACCGGCGCCGACACTCACCACGGTCAGCTCCGGGTCGACCGCGAAGGCGGCCGGATAGATCGGGATGTCGCTGCCGTCGTTCCCGGCCGAGGCGACCACTGGAACGCCCCGGTCGGCCAGGCGTTTCAGGGCCTTCCGGACCGGCTCCATCTCCTCGTCGTCGTCGCCGATCCGCCGGCGGCCGAACGCGGTCAGCACCACATCGACGCGCTCGTCGGCGTGGACCCGGTCGGCCAGCCAGTTCAGGGCGTGTGCCGCGTTGAGGTCGCTGACCCGGCCCGCGTCGCTCATCACCCGCAGCGAGAGGATCCGCGCGTCGGGCGCGGCGAGCCGGACCAGCCCGGCGAGGAACGTGCCGTGTCCCCAGTGACTGCCGAAGTCGGGGTTCTCGCTCGCCGCGCCGTGGCTCTCCTGGCCGGCGACCTTCGGGATGGCGCGCAGGGGCGTCCATCCCTCCGCGTCCGCCCAGTACGGTTCGCCGTCGGCCTCGTCCAGCCAGTCGTGTTTCCGTACCCCGGTGTCGAGCAGCGCCACCACGGGCCGGCCGGCCGGGAGCTGGCTGGCCGGTCGCCGGAGGGGTTTCGGCGGCATCATGTAGTCGGGCGCCGGGAGCCAGGCGACGGTGCCGTGCCCGCTCTTGCAGCCGCTGGCCTGGTAGTACGGGTAGAGGTGCTCCTCCGGCCGGGCGTCGTCCTCGACGGTGGCGGCGGTGGACTCGTAGTCGGGCAGGCACACCGGCACGTCCGACCGGTCGGCCAGCCGGCGCGTGGCCCGGGCGATGGCCACCGGATCGCCGTGGACGGGCAGCTCGACCAGTTCGGTGGTGGCCGGTGCCGAGCCTGGCGGCGCGGACAGCGGGCGGCCGAGGCCGGCCTCGGCCAGCAACCCGTTGAGCCGCTCGATCGTCTCCGGACGCCCCGCCACCCAGGCCGGCGCGAGCACGACGTCAGGACGGTAAGGGTGGGACACCTGACCTCCCAGTGGTACGGCCGGTTCACTCAGGACCGTCCCGCGCCGACGCGGGACAGTGGTCGATCTCGGACAGTCGAACACGTGCGGCCGCCGCCGCCAAGGGGCCGGACGGTGCGTCGGAAATGGCCGTCCGAGGTGTATCTCCCGGGACCCGTCCGCCCCCTTGTCCCGGAGGGCCTGCCCGGTGGCCACAACGCGGCAGGTGCGGGAAGTGTGGGTCGTCCCACCGCTGCGGCCCGGTCAGCCCGAGCAGGCGGACACGGTGCACCAGCAGCTCCGGCGCCCCGTACGCCCGCAGCCGGGCCGGCGCGTGCCGGGCCAGCCAGCCGGCGAGCTCGGCGGCGTACCGCTGTGTGTTGTCCCGCCAGCTGAGCCACGGCAGGTCGTCGCGGAGCAGGTCGACCACCCACTCGTCGGCGGCGTCCGCGAGCTGCGACCGCGGCGTCGAGCCGGCGGCGGGCCGCCGTGACCGGGGACAGCGTCATGGGTGCGCCCATCGGGACTACGGCCGCACGCGGCCGAAGACCGCGACATTACCGGCCGGGGCCGCCCCGACGCCATCCGTTTGCCGGGCCCGCCGGCGGACCAGGGCCCGCGACGAGGCGGGCCGGCGCAACGGTCCAGCGCGGCGGGGACGAGGACCCGGCGTCAGGGGACGCGCCCCGCCCGTACCGGATGCGTGGCCTGGAAGGCGAGCCGGCGGTCCGCGTCGGCGGCGATCCGGTCGAGGATCTCGTCCAGTTCCAGGAACACCGACCACCGCTCGCGTCCGGTGACGGCGGCCAGCCGGTCCACGACGAGGTCCTCGAGGTCGCCGACCCGCTTGCCCTTCCACACCTTGTCAGCCACGCCGACCAGCAGGTCGTCGACGTCGATCCCGTCCTCCCGCCAGGCGGCGTGGGTCGCCGCGAACCGGGCCAGCGTCGCCGGCACCCCGTGCCGCAGCAGCAGCTCGCGGCCGGCGATTTCGTGCGCGGAGCCGGGCCCGGACAGCTCCGCCGGGTGTACGACCTTGCCGATGTCGTGCGTCGCCGCGCCGAAGAGCACCGCCGCCCGGTCGACGGTGAGCTGCGGGAACCGCTCCGCCAACGCGGTGGTGAGCTGGGCGGCCACGTCGTGCACGGCGCGCAGGTGGGCGGCCAGGCGGGGTGGCGCGTGCAGCGTCACCAGCAGGGCCGCGACCTCGTCGGGCAGCGGACGCAGCGGCGGGTCGCCGGGCGCGGTGAGGGCGCGGTGCAACGCGTCGGTGATCACCGCGCCAACGGTACGACCACCCGCCACTCATGCCCCTCCGGCATGGGCGGCGCGAGAGCGGGTACGCGGGGCGGCGTCGGATGGGGAGGTTCGGGCGTGGAGTCGTACCCGGCGATGGAGAATCACGGGCTGATCGGTGACCTGCAGACCGCCGCGCTGATCACCCGGGACGGCACCCTGGACTGGTTCTGCGCCCCCCGATTCGACTCGCCGAGCATCTTCGGCGGCCTGCTGGACCGGAAAAAGGGCGGATACTTCCAGATGTCGCCCTGCGGGGTCGACTACGTCAGCAAACAGCTCTATCTGCCCGGCGCGCCCATCCTGATCACCCGCTTCCTCAGCGCGGACGGAGTGGGTGAGGTCCTCGACTTCATGCCGGTGACCGGGGAAACCGCCACCGACCGGCACTGCCTCGTGCGGATGGTCCGGGTGGTCCGGGGCACCATGCGCTTCAAGGCGGACTGCCAACCCCGGTTCAACTACGGACGGGATCCGCACACGGCGGAGTTCACCGCCGAGGGCACGGTGTTCCGCAGCCGACACCAGACCCTCACCCTCAATCCGATCCGCGCCGGGGCGAAGCTCCTGGACGAGGGGGACTACCGGCGCGAGGAGCACGGCGGCGTCACCGTCACCGGCGTCCTGCACGAGGGCGACACCGGCGGGGTGCTGCTGCACACCGCGTCCCCCGACCCGCCCCGGGTGGTCCCCCCGGCCGAGGTCGTGGAGATGTTCGAGCGGACCCGCGACTTCTGGCGGCGCTGGCTCGACGGGTCCCGCTACACCGGACGGTGGCGGGAGATGGTCGAGCGCTCGGCGATGACGCTGAAGCTGATGACGTACGCGCCGACCGGCGGCCTGGTCGCCGCGCCCACGGCCGGCCTGCCCGAGCAGGTCGGGGGCGAGCGCAACTGGGACTACCGCTACACCTGGGTCCGGGACGCGTCGTTGTCGGTGCACGCCCTGCTCAGCCTCGGCTTCACCACCGAGGCGCGTGGCTATCTCGACTGGCTGACCCAGCGGATCCAGGAGGCCGACGAGAGCGGCCAGCCGGTACGGATCATGTACCGGGTGGACGGCTCCAGCGACCTGGCGGAGGAGGCACTGCCGCACCTGGAGGGCTACCGCGGGTCGACGCCGGTGCGGATCGGCAACGACGCGGTACGCCAGCTCCAACTGGACATCTACGGCGCGGCGATGAACTGTCTGCACCTGGCGGAACGGGAGGGGTTTCGCGGGTCCCACGAGGGGTGGCGCAGCGCGATCCAGATGATCGACTGGCTCTGCGAGCACTGGGACCAGCCGGAGGACGGCATCTGGGAGACCCGGGGTGGCCGGCAGGACTTCACCTACGGCCGGCTGATGTCCTGGGTGGCCTTCGACCGGGCCATCCGGGTGGCCCACGACAACGGCCGCCCCGCCGACGTGGTCCGGTGGGCGACGGCCCGGAACAGGGTCTACGACCAGATCATGGCCCGCGGCTTCCACCCTGGCCGGAACGCCTTCGTCCAGCACTACGGCAGCGACGTCCTGGACGCGTCACTGCTCGCCATGCCGGCCGTCGGCTTCGTCTCACCGACCGACCCGATGTGGCAGTCGACGCTGCGGGCGATGGACCGGGAACTGGTCTCCGACAGCCTCGTCTACCGCTACAACACGGCCGCCTCGCCCGACGGCCTGCGGGGCCGCGAGGGCACCTTCACCATGTGCACCTTCTGGTACGTCCAGGCGCTCGCCGAGTCCGGCCGCCTCGACGACGCACGGCTCACCTTCGAGAAGATGCTCACCTTCAGCAACCACCTCGGCCTCTACTCCGAGGAGATCGCACCCAGCGGCGAGCAGGTCGGCAACTTCCCGCAGGCGTTCAGCCACCTGGCGCTGATCAGCACCGCCGCCGTCCTGGACCGGTTGCTGGACAACCGTCGCTGAGGGCTCGGGGCACGTCGCGCCGGAGGACGGTCGCGTACTCGACGCGGGTGCGGATTTCCGCGCTGCCGGCCGGCCACGGTGCGAGGCTGGGGGACGGGCGCCGCCGCCCGGGGGCGACGACCGCAGTGGAGGATGCGATGGCCGAGCCGCCGATCCGGGTCCCGTCGGGCCACGCGCAGGCGCACGGCCGCCGCGCCAACCGGCGCAGCTACCACGACGGCGCTCAGGTCAACGGGTACGTCGACGACCCGTACCACCGGATCCGCCGGGCCGTCGCGGCCCGGCTGATGGTCGACGGCGTGATCGGGACCGGGCCGGTGCTGGAGCTGGGCTGCGGTCCGCGCAGCATGCTCGACCCGGCGGAGCTGCCCGGGCCGCTCGTGGTGGCCGACATGGCGGAGACCGCGCTGGGGCACGCCCGCCGGGCGGCCCACGGGCGTGCGCTGCCGATCTGCCTGGACGCCACCCGGGGCCTGCCGTTCCGCGCCGGCGCCTTCGCCGGGCTGCTCACCGGTGAGCTGATCGAGCACGTCTACGACCCGGTCGCGTTGTTGCGCGAGTGCCACCGGGTGCTCGCCCCGGGCGGGCTGCTGGTACTCACCACCCCCAACCTGGCGACCGTCCAGGACCGGCTGGCCTTCCTCGCCGGCCGCGCGCCGCGGCAGGTGGACCCGCTGCACCCGTACCTGTGGCTGCACATCCGCCCGTTCACCGCGTCGCTGTTGCGCCGGGTGCTGCGGCGGGCCGGCTTCACGCCGCTGGCGATCCGCTCCAACCAGGTCGGTTGGCTGCTCCCCGGTGGACGCTGGGTGACCTCCCGGCTGCTGGCCCGCATCGCGCCCGGGCTCGGCGGTTCGCTGATCTGCGCCGCCCGGCGGGGGTCCGGACCGCCGTCACCGTCCGTGGTGGGACCACGGAACAGCCCGTGATCGTGATATTGACAAAGGGCTATCATGGAGGTTCCGTCGTCGACGGGGGGACGTTCATGGCCCGACTCCTCAACTGGGTCGTCAACAATCTCGACGCGTTCATCGGGCTGATCCTGGCCGTGACCGTGGCGGTCCTCGGGCTGACCAACACGGTGAGCCAGGACGTGGTCAACAGCGCCATCCTGCTGGTCCTCGGGCTGCTCGCCCAGGCCGTGCTGCGGGACCGGCTGCGCCGGGAGACCAGAGAGCAGCAGGTGCGCCAGGTCGTCCGGGACACCCGTGACCGGCTCACCGAGCTGGTGCCCCAGATGCGCGAGATCACCGGCCCGGACGGAGCGCTGAACCGGGCCCGCGAGGCGATCGACAGCGTCTCGATGGTCCGGGTGCTGCACGGCAGCGAGGTCGGGCAGGCCCTGGCCGAGGCCCGCCGGCACACCGACCGGTGGAACTTCAAGGGCGGCACCGGCACCTACACCCGGGCGGTCACCCTCCCCGAGTGCCTGGAGCACGCCCGCAAACGCAACGCCACCCTGCACGTCGCCATCGAGATCATCGACCCCACGGACGAGGCCGTCTGCGAGCGGTACGCGCGATTCCGGCGCAGCCTCGCCCCGGACGCGCGGGAGGAGCGGTGGACCGTCGACCGCACCCGCAAGGAGTCGTACGCCACCGTGCTGGCCGCCTGCTGGCACCTGCAACGCTCCGGGCTGCTCACCATCGACGTGCGACTCTCCGCGCAGATGACCACCTTCCGGTACGACCTCTCGTCGAGCTGCATCATCATCACCCAGGAGAATCCGCAGACCCCGGCGCTGCGGATCGACCGTAAGGAGCTCTACTACAACCGCTTCAACATCGAGCTGCAGTACAGCCGCGAGCAGAGTCGGCGGGTGCCCATCGAGGCCGCCGCGCAGGTCAAGCTCGACGACGAGCCCTCCGTGGAGCAGGTCCGTCGGCTCTTCACCGCGCTCGGGCTGCCGCTACCCCGGTCCTTCGGCGACCGCGAGGTCGCCGACATCGTGGGCCGGGCCGTCCAGGCGAGGAACCCGTACGCATGATGAGCTACGCCGACCTCGAACGGGAGATCGACCGGGGCACCCGGCCGGAGCTGCTGCGCGACTGGGTGCTGGCGGTCCTCGGGGACATCGCCGAGGGCCGCCGGCCGCTGCGGGCCGTCCGCCACCCGCTCGGCTTCACCTGCCTGCCGGTGGAGCGCGCCGGCCCGGACGGGATCTGCGTGCACGCGTGGCCGGCGAACCCGCCGCCGGTGCGGCCGACCACCTCCGCCATGCACTCGCACAGTTGGGACCTGCTCAGCCACGTCCTGCACGGCCGGGTCCGCAACGAGCTGATCGAGGTCACCGACGCGCCCGCCGACCCCGCCTGGCGGGTGTACGAGGTGCACAGCCGCGGTGACGTCGACGAGATGGCCGCCACCGACCGGCTGGTCACCGCGGTGACCGCCGCGGTGGAGACGCACTCCGCCGGTGACTCGTACGCGCTGCGCGCCGGCGGCTTCCACACCTCCGAGGTGGACGCAGGGCGGCCGGCGGTGACCGTGGCGCTCGGCCGGACCACGCCCGGCTCCTGCGACCTGAGCCTCGGCGCGGTGAACGGGCGCAGTCACCGGGTCCGCCGGGACCGGTGCGACGCGGCGGAGACCGCGCGGGTGGCGCGGGAGATCGCCCAACTGGTGGCACGGGGCTGAATGGCGGGAGGAGCCATGGACGAGGAGCCGAGCAGAGGCGGACCGGACCTGCGGGACGCGCACCGGTTCGCGGTGGACGCGGCCCGCGCCGCCGGGCAGCTGCTGCGCCGCGGCGCCCGGGGCCAGCTGCACGCCCGGGCCAAGAGCGCCACCGGTGACCTGGTCACCGACCTGGACCTGGCGGCCGAACGGCTGATCGTCGACCGGATCCGGGCCCGCTGGCCCGAGCACGGGGTGATCGCCGAGGAGGGCGGCGAGTACGTCGCCGACCAGACCTGGGCGTGGCTGGTCGACCCGCTCGACGGCACCAACAACGTGGCGATCGGGCTGCCCGCGTACGTGGTCGGGATCGCGCTCTGCGAGCGGGGCTCGCCGGTGATCGGCGTGGTGCACGACCCGGTCGCCGGCCGGACCTGGTCCGCCGTACGCGGTCAGGGCGCCTTCGTGCACGCGGCCGGACCCTCCGGACGGCCGCTGCACGCCCCGCGCCGGCCGGTGCCGGCCGCACCGGTGCTCGCCTGGACCCAGGGGCACGAGGTACGCCGCGACGACAGCACCGCCCGTGCCCTCAAGGTGGTGCTCGACTCCACCGCCCGGCGGGTGCTGCAGCTGTGGGCGCCGCTGCTGTCCTGGGTGATGCTGGCCCGGGGCGACATCGACGGCATCGTCGGCTACCGCCCGGAGGCGGTCGACCTGCCGGCCGGGATGCTGCTCGCCGCCGAGGCCGGCATGGTGGTCCGGGCCCTCGACGGCGGCTGCTTCGACGACCGGTACGGCTGCCCCGCCGACCGGCGCAGCTTCGTCGCCGGCCCGCCGGAGACCATCGACCGGCTGGTCAAGCTGGTCACGGCGGCCCAGTGGATCGAGCCCCAGGTACGCCAGCTCACCCCGATCAGCCTCAGCTCGGTCGGCTGGTGACCGGGCGGTCCGCAGGCACGGCGACGCCGGCTCTCCCTCGCCTGCCGGGCCGAACTACATTCGTGGCGTGCGTACCATCACCAGCGACCGACTCCTGCTGCGCCCCTGGCGCGACGACGACGCCGACTTCCTCCTGGATCTCGAGTCGCGCTGGGAGGTCGTACGCTTCCTGGGCGCGCACCCCACGACCATGCGCACCCGCGCGGACGCCCTCGCCTCGATCGCCCGGCGGCGCGCCGTCGACCATCCGATCCACGGCATCTGGGCCATCACCACGGCTGCCGACGGCCGGCTGGTGGGTAACCTCCTGCTCAAGCCGATCCCGCTGTCGGCCGGAGTGTCCGCCGCCGGACCGGAAGACGTCGAGATCGGCTGGCACCTGCATCCGGACGCCTGGGGACACGGCTACGCCACGGAGGCGGCAGCGGCCGCCCTGGACGACGCGTTCAGCCGGGGCCTGGCGCGGGTCATCGCCGTCACGGATCCCGACAACCACGCCTCCCAGGCCGTCTGCCGGCGGCTCGGCATGACCCACCTCGGCCGTACGACGAGGTACTACGACGGTCCGAACGAACTCTTCGAGAAGCCGCGCGGCTGACTCGTCGGACCAGACGACGCGTCGGAGTCCTGGGCGCATCTCGGCCAGGTTGAAGCCGTTCAGGCCGTCAAGTCCGCCGGCGCCACCGGTCACAGTCTCCGAGTCGGCGATGAAGCCGGCCACGCGACGTCGTCGATTGCGAGCCACGCCGCGTTGGCCACGGCCGTGGGCGTGAGCCCGGTGAACGCGTTGACCTCGCGGTGGAGGTGGGGCTGGTCGACGTAGCCGCTCTCGGTGGCAACGCTGGCGGGGGAGTGGTTCGCCGCGAGAAGGTGGGCGGCGTGGTCGAACCGCACCAGTCGGGCGGCGCGTTTGGGTGTGATGCCGAGCTGGGACCGGAAGCGGGACCACAGGCGCTTGCGGCTCCAGCCCACCTCGTCCGCCAGGCCGTCGACCCGCAGCCGCCCTCGGCTGGTCAGCGTCCGCCGCCAAGCGTAGGCGACCTCCGGAGGCGCTCGCGGCCCCCGATCCGTGGATGAGCAGCAGCGGCGGCGCGTGCCGCGGGCCGTCGTGGACGACGTGCATGCCATGCGAGTGCTCGACGTCGTGCTCAGTCATGCAAGCGATGATGCGTGGGCTGCCGGCTATCCGTCTTGGACAAATGTCGTCGTGGGGGTGACGAACCGGCGGCTGGCTCGCCTACCTCCGGGAATCGGAGGAGGGGTAGCCTGGCGGGGCTGCCGCTCCTCCGATCCGGCGATTCGACGTTACGTGATGGGGCTGATTCCCCAGATCTGCCAGGCGGTGGCGAAGTCCTGCCACAGCATGTCCGCACCGCTCCAGCCCGACATGATGCCCTTGGCGACGAGTCCGCTCGTCGTGGGCAGCGCGACCGGGCCGCCGCTGTCACCGTGGCGCATGGCCTGTGCCCCGTCCTCCTGCCGCGACCACACCAGGCCGCCGTAGCACTCCCAGTTGCCGTACGGATCGTAGGCGCAGTACGACGAGTTGCCGGCGTCGATCACGACGTGGCCGCACAGCCACGTGGTGACCGCGCCCGACGAGCAGAGTTCCTCGCCGGTGTACACCCAGTCCCACCCGTACACGTGGGTGACGGCGGTCGACGACCCTACGCCGGTGAAGCTGTAGCTGCCGGCGTCGGTGGCGACCATCAGCAGGTCCTGGCTGACGTTCTCGTGGCTGGCGTAGCCGACCCATCGGGTGCGGTCGCCGTTGCGCCACGCCTGGCCGGGGAATCCGCAGTGGCCGGCGGTCAGCAGGTACTCCTGGGTGCCCGACCTGACCCCGAATCCGGCGGTGCAGGCTCGCCCGTCGTCGCTGACGATCGTGCCGCCGCCGTAGAACGGGGCGAAGTCGTTGTTACGGCCCCCCGCCTGCAGGCGCTCCTGCGCGACGACCTGAACCGGGACTCCCACGTCCGGCAGGCTGCGCGACGCCGAGGCGACCGTGGCGGGGACGACCCCTACCACCAGACCGCTCCCGTCCACCGGGATCGACACACGATGCGCCGGACCGCCCGGGTGCACCCGCAGGTGTTGCACCATCCGGTCGGACGCCGCCCGCAGTTCGGCCAGCGAGTACCTGGCCGGCAGCACCTCGACCGGCGCTGTCCCACGGGCCCCGTCGACCGCCGACCTGACCGCGGCCGGCAGCGGGCCCTTGTACCAGAGCCGCACCGCTCCCTGGTGCAGCTCGATTCCGGTGAATCCGCGCGCGGTGCTCCGTTCCACAGCCCAGCGGATCTGGCTGGCAGCCGACCGTGCCTTGTCCTGCGCCTGCATCCTGGCCCGCTGGTCTGACGACACATGTGCGAAGGGCGTGGCGGCGTCACTGGACGGCTTTGGCGGGTCCGCGTCTGCGGCCGACGAGCCGAACACCAGCGTGCCGGCGGTCAGCGCCGCGACCAGCAGATACTTCCGTTTCTGCACAGGGTTCCTCCCTTGGGTTCGATCCCGCTCGGGATCTCATCTACAAGGGGCGCAACGGCGACTGTGGATACATGCGGCAGATCCAGGGCACTTGGGCTCATGTGTGGACTCGTGATCGACTTCAGGTGAGCTTGGTCGGTGGCCGTCGAGGCTGAACATGACCAAGGCAGGGACGCTGGCGCATGGTGAGCAGTCGGGTACGGTACGCATACCTGGTCGCGCCGGATGGCCGGCCGCACCACCTCGGCAGGTGATGATGACCGAACCGACGTTCGCGGACCGCTTACGCGTTCTGCGGGAGGAATGTGGCCTGTCCCTACGGGGCCTTGCCAGGCTGACGTTCTACGGCAAGTCGTATCTGCATGAGTTGGAGACCGGTGCCAAGGTTCCCACCCCACACGTCGCGCGCCAGCTCGACCAGGTCCTGCGGGCTGGCGGCGAACTTGTTGCACTCGCTACCGTCAGGCCGGGCTTTCGTCGTCGGGAGTTCGTCGCTGCGGCAGGGTTGGCCGCTGCTCTGCCGCACACCCTGTTGAGCCACGGTCGCCAGCTTGGCCCCGCGACACCCGGACGACTTGCCGAGCGAACCGCCCGGCTACGTCGCCTCGACAACTACCTCGGGGGCGGCGACACCCGCCAGGCGTACGCCGCCGAGGTCGAGTCCACCAGCCGGTTGATCCGGGACGGCTCCTACAGCGAGGCCGTTGGCCGTCAGTTGCTTGCGATTCTGGCCGAGCAGGCCCAACTGGCCGGTTGGGCTGCCTTCGATGCTGGTGCGCAGAGGAATGCCCATCGCTTGTACCGCACCAGTCTGGCGGCGGCCCGGGACGTGGACGATCCGGCGCTCGCCGGCAACGCTCTCGCGCTCTTGGCCTATCAGCAGCTCACTCTTGGTGATCGTGCCGTCGATCTGGCCAGTGCGGCTTGTGATGCCGCCAGTGCCGCGGCGACACCAGGCGTCCGTGGCCTGCTGCACCTACGGGCGGCCTGGGCGCATGCGGTGTCCGGCGATGCGGACACCGCCGATCGACACCTGGGCGTCGGCACCGCCTGTCTCGCCGAGCACGACGACCGCCCTGAACCCGACTGGGTGTACTGGGTCGACCAGACCGAAGGCCAAATCATGACTGGCCGCTGCTGGACGGCGCTGCACCGACCGGTTCGCGCGATCCCCGTACTCGAACAGGTCCTGGCTTCCTTCGACGACACCTACGCCCGGGACAAGGCGCTCTATCTGTCCTGGCTGGCCGATGCCTACCTGGATGCGAATGAGGTGGAGAAGGCCTGCGACATCGCGGTCACCGCCGTCCGACTCGCTGGCGGCGTCGCCTCCATCCGTCCCGGTCAACGGCTCGACGCACTGCTTCGTCGATTGGAGCCGTACGCCGCGCTGCCTTGCGTCGCCGAACTCCGGGCGTTGGTGGCTGAACTGATCAAGTCTCCTGGACTGACTGCCGAAGCCAAGTCAGGTAGCCCGTAGCGCCGCGCACGACGGGGACTGCGCTCACCTGGGGGTTCTTCCACGGGTGCTCCGCCAGCAGGTAGCGCTCCAGTTCCGGATATCTGCTGGCCGTCGTCATGAGCAGGACCTGCCACTCCTCGCCGATGCCCTGCTCGCCGAGGTGCCAGAAGACGCTGGTGACCGGACCGAGCACCTGCCCGCTCGCGGCCAGCCGGGCTGCCACCGCCCCTTCGGCCAGCCGTACCCCTGCATCGCGAGTCTCGGTGGCCGTCGCCACCTGAAGGAAGTCACTCACCAGCCACACCCTAGTGGCGGCTGTTGTCCGCGGACAGCACGGACAACCAGCGGACGGCCGCCCCCTGGATCTTCCTCGGGCCTCCGATGAGGCTGCTTCTACCAGCAGGAACGCTGCCCATGGCGATCTCTGCAGTCGGGCGGCACGTGCGGAGGGAGCCGGCTTCGGTGTACGGAGTCCTCAGGTTGTGGGGGCGGGTGAGGCTGCGCCTGCGACGGCCATCGGCCGAACGTGGCTTCGGGCAACGCATGCAGGAACGCGAGCAGCAGGTCGCGAAGGAGCGGTTGCTGGACAGCAGCCGGACGTGGGACAAGGGTTCAGGTGCCGCGTGATCGGTCGTCCGGCAGGCTTCGGCCGGGAATCCTTGCATCGCATCGGCGAAGCGTCGTTTCCTCCCGCCCGCCCCGCCCGGCGCTCCATGGTGCCATCGGCACGTGTCTCGTACGAGGAGTACCTGCTCGCCGTCGCGCTCACCCTGGCCCGGCGGCACCGGCCGGTGTGGTGCTGGCGGCGGTGGCGCCGGGTCTGCCGTTGCGGCGCGGATCTGCCCTGCCACGCCCGCCATCGCATTCCGATCAACCGTGGCCACTGGCCGGGTGAGGACGAGCAGTGAGCCACGATCAGGAGAGCCGCATCCTCGGCGTGCACCTGCGCGGGATCGACGGGATGTGCACCGGTTGCCGGGTGTGGTGGGGACGGCTTACGCCGTACCCGTGCTGGCAGGTGGAATGGGCGACCAGCCGGAGGGCGCGTCTGCTGACCGCGGCCTGGCTCGGAGGTCGCGAGTGAGCACGCACGGGCCGGTGCTGCCGATCTGGACCTGTGGCGGGTGCGGCGGCCCGTGGCCCTGCGCGACCCGGCGCCGCGAGCTGCGGGCGGAATTCGCCGAGGCTCCGGTGTCCCTCGCCCTCTACATGGGAGCCCAACTGGTCCGGGCCTCCGCCGACCTGCACTGGCTGCCGGCGGGCGTGCTGCACCGGCGGTTCCTCGGTTGGGTGCGGTGAGAGCATCCTGAGGGCCGGGGACGAGGAGTTCCGCCGGCCGCGCCGCTACCGCACGCTACGCCGCTGGTGGGCGACGTTCCAGCCGGACACAGCAGGCCCCGGGGTGCGGCGCGAGCCGGGGCAGCAGGTCGGTCCGTCCCGCACCGTCGACCAGGCCGGCGAGGAACGCGTGGTTGAGCCCGCACACCAGGGCGGTCTGCCGGGTGGCCAGCGCGTGGAACGGGCAGTTGCGCAGCATCACCTCTGCGCCGAGCGCCTCGGGCTCGAAGCCGAGGCCGGCGAGCACGGCGACGAGGTCCTCGCCGGCGTCGCGTACCCGTGCGCCGATGTCCCGGCCGCGCTGGCGGGCGTGCCGCCGGGCCGCCTCGGGGGCGTCGTGGGGGTCGTCGGCGACGGCGTCGGCGAGGATCTCGGCGATGAGTTCGTAGCGCCGCTCCGGCACGGTGATCGCCAGGCCGTCGCCGGCCGCCTCGTAGACCTTCGGCGTCCGGCCGCGCCCCCGGGGCTGGTCGGCCGGCGTCTGGTAGTGGGCCCGCAGCAGCCCGGACTCGACGAGCTTGTCGAGGTGGAACGCGGTGAGGTTGCGGGACATGCCGTGCGCCTCGGCCGCCTCCTCACGGGTGACCGGGTGGTCGGCCCGGCACACGTAGTCGTACAGCGCTCGTCGGGACCGGTCGACGAGCGCGGCCATCGCGCTCCAGCGCTCCCCCGTGCTCACAGCCCCGAGATTATCACCAACGAAGGCTATTGAAATTAGCGCCGCGCTGGGGCAGCATGATCGATAACACCAATGACCGTTGGTGAAAATCACCTGGGGGTTTCCGTGCGACCGATGGATCGGGCCAAGCATCCGGTGACCAGCCTCGCCGGCCGCTACGGCCACCCGCTTCATCCCGCGCTGGTGGCGGTGCCGATCGGCGCCTGGCTGGCCAGCTTCGCCTTCGACGTCGCCTCCCGGTTCGTCGCCGGGCCGCAGTCCCTGGCCGACGGCGCGCGGTGGCTCATCGGCCTCGGCGTCGTCGGCGCGCTCGCCGCCGCGCTGGTCGGCTTCCTGGACCTCTTCGCCATCCCCACCGGCACCCGCGCCTTCCGCACCGCGCTCGCGCACATGGCGATCAACCTCGCGGTCACCGGCGCGTACGCGGTCAACTTCGTCATCCGCGGTGCCGGCACGCCGGGTCCGGTGGCCGCGGGACCGCTGGTGCTCTCGGCGATCAGCCTCGCCGGGCTGACCGTCGCCGGTTACCTCGGCGGCGAACTGGCCTACCGGTACGGCGTGCGCGTCGCCGACGAGACCACCCAGGCGCAGGGCTACCACCACACAGACAAGGAGAACGCCTGATGGGCATCGCCGCACTCGTCACCTGGCTGATCGCCGCCGCCGGTGGCTTCGTCATGCTCGGTACCTGGATCTCGCACGGCGGCCACCGGCCGGGCAGCGGAAGCCGCCTGGCGCCGGGCCTGGTGTTCGGCCACTTCGCCCTGGCCGCGATCGGGCTGGTGCTGTGGATCGTCTACCTCGTCGTCGACAACGACGTGCTGGCGTGGATCGCGTTCGCGGCGCTCCTGCCGGTGGCGCTGCTCGGGTTCACCATGTTGGCCCGCTGGATTCCCGCCCGGCGTGCCGGGACCGCGGAATCCCGGTTCCCCGTGCCGGTCGTGGTCGGTCACGGCCTGTTCGCCGCCGCGACGCTGGTCCTGGCCGCGCTCGCCGCCCTCGGTGTGGGAGGTCGCTGAGGTGAGTGTCACCGCGCTACGGGTGCAGCACCAGCGTCCCCGCCGCGACCCGGCCGCCGCCGAACGGGCGGCGGCGGAGTTCCTGGCCGCGCTCGGCGTGGACCTCTCCGCCGACGGGCTCGCCGACACCCCGGGCCGGATGGCCCGCGCCTACGCCGAACTGCTCACCCCGCGCGAGTTCCAGCTGACCACCTTCGACAACGACGAGGGGTACGACGAGCTGGTGCTGGCCCGGGCCATCCCGATCCGGTCGGTCTGCGAACACCACCTGCTGCCGTTCGTCGGCGTCGCGCACGTCGGCTACCTGCCCGGCGACCGCATCCTGGGACTGTCCAAGCTGGCCCGGGTGGTCGAACTGTTCGCCCACGGCCCGCAGGTCCAGGAGCGCCTGACCAAGCAGATCGCCGACTGGCTGACCACCCACCTGCGCCCGCGCGGGGTCGGCGTGGTCATCGAGGCGGAACACCTGTGCATGACGCTGCGCGGCGTCCAGGCCGTCGGCAGCAGCACCATCACGTCGACCCTGCTCGGCACCCTGCGCGACGACCACCGTTCGCGGGCCGAGTTCTTCACCCTGGCCGGGGTCGGCCCCCGCTGATCGGCGTACCTCGAAAGGAGCTGGACCGATGTCGAAGACCGGTACGTTCGTGATCGTGGGAGCCGGGCTCGCCGGCGCGCGGGCCGCGCAGACGTTGCGGGAGGAGGGCTTCGACGGCGGGATCGTCCTGATCGGCGACGAGCCCGAGCGACCGTACGAGCGGCCACCGCTGTCCAAGGGCCTGCTGACCGGCGGTGCCGAACCGGACAGCGTGTTCGTGCACGACGCCGGCTGGTACGCCGAGCACGACGTCGACCTGCGTACCGCCGCCCGCGCCGTCGCCGTCGACCGCGCCGACGGGGAGGTCCGGCTCGCCGACGGTCAGCACATCGGGTACGACAAGCTGCTGCTGGCCACCGGCGCCACGCCCCGCGACCTCGCGGTACCCGGCGTTCACCTGGACGGGGTGCTGCGGCTGCGTACCCTTGCCGACAGCCGCCGGATCGGCGCGGCGCTGGTCGACGGCGCGCACCTCGTGATCGTCGGAGCCGGGTGGATCGGCCTGGAGGTCGCCGCCGCCGCCCGGCAGCGCGGCGCCACCGTCGACGTCGTCGAGACCGCCGCGCTGCCGTTGCGCCGGGTGCTCGGCGACGAGATCGCCCGGGTCTTCGCCAACCTGCACCGGGACCACGGCGTCACCTTCCACTTCGACGCCGAGGTCCGCGAGGTCCGCGGCGCCGGTCGGGTCTCCTCCGTCCTGCTCGCCGACGGCACCGAGTTGCCCGCCGACGCCGTGGTGGTGGCCGTGGGCGTACGGCCGAACACCGAGCTGGCGACCGCGGCCGGCCTCGCCGTGGAGAACGGGATCCACGTCAACTCGTCCCTGCGCACGGCCGACCCGGAGATCTACGCCGCCGGTGACGTCGCCAACGTCTACCATCCGGTGCTGCGCCGGCGCCTGCGCGTCGAGCACTGGGCCAACGCGCGCCACGGCGGCGCCGCGGCCGCCCGTGCCATGCTCGGCCAGGCGGTCCGCTACGACGAGTTGCCCTATTTCTATACCGACCAGTACGACCTGGGCATGGAGTACGTCGGGCACGCCCCACCCGGGAGCTTCGACCGGGTCGTCGTCCGGGGTGACGTCGCCAAGCGGGAGTTCATCGCCTTCTGGACCGCCGGCGGTTGGGTGCTGGCCGGCATGAACGTCAACGTCTGGGACGTCGTCCCGTCGATCCGGCGGCTCGTCGCGGCAGCCCACCCGGTCGACCTCGACCGACTGGGCGACCCCGACGTGCCGCTCGACGAGCTGTAGCCGCCGCCGTGGCTACCGCCCGGCGAGTTCGCGTTCGAGACGGTCCAGCGCTGCGCGCGCGGCACGCCTCACCCCGAGGGGTACGAGCGCGGCCCGGCCGGGGACGCGGACGCCGCCGGTGAGCGCCACCCTCGTGCGGCCGTCGAGGTGTGCGGCGGCGATGCCGATGATGAGGAACCGGCTCTGTGCCCAGAACCATCCGGGCCGGTGTACGCCGACCAGGTGCGCCCGGAACCCCCAGCGGCTGCGTGCGTCGAGCTCGACGTGCTCACCGTCGACGGCGGTGACCCGCACCCGGTGCATGTCGAGTTCGATGAGCCCGAAGGCTCCCTCGAAGTCCGACAGCAGCCCCCACACGACATCGAAGTCGCCCTCGACGACGCGTTCGGTCACGGTGGCCCCGCGCACGCCGGCGGCGAGCGCCCGCAACCGGGCGATCTGGTCCACGTCGGCCGTCGGCCACTGCTCGGTCATGACGACCACGCCTTCCGAAAACTCGCCCGCGCTCGGGACAGCCGGGACTTCACGGTGCCCGGCGGCAGGTGAAGAGCCGCCGCCACGGTCTTCTCGTCGAGGTCTTCCATGTCGCGCAGGACGAGCATCGCCCGGTGCTCCGGCGACAGCCGGCGCAGGACGTCGCGCACGTCCGCGGCGAGCTGCGGATCGCCCCTGGCCGGCAGGTCGGTCAGGTCGGCGGGTACGCCGGCGGAGTCGCGACGCGCGAGCCGGACCGCTTCCCGCACCGCGATGGCGCGCACCCAGCCGTACAGGGCCTCCGGGCGTGACAGGCTCCGCAGGCCGCGGAAGACCGCGGTGAGGGTTTCCTGTGTGGCGTCCGCGCCGCTGGCGAGCGCGATCGGCCCGCAGATCCGCGCGACGTACGGCGCGAGCCGGTCCAGCAGTTGCGCCATGGCCAGGGTGTCCCCGGCGCGGGCCCGCTGGACCAGGTCGACGTCGTACTCGATCATGACAGGAACGCTCTCATGAGCGCGTTCACCTCATCCGGACAGTCGAGGGTGATCGCGTGGCCGCAGCCGTCGATGATGGTGGCCTGCGCGTGCGGCATCAGGGCAGCGAACCGTGCGGCCTGCCAGGACGGCAGGATGGTGTCCTGGGCACCCCAGATGATCAGCGTCGGCTGCGGAGTGGCGGGCATCCGGCGCTGCGTACGCCGCCAGTCCAGTCCGCGTTCCAGCTCGTAGATCGAGCGCAGGTTCGGTCGGGCGGTCAACGGCCGCCACATGGCCTCGGCCAGCTCGGGGGTGGCCCGTTCCTTGTGCACGAACAGGTCGGCGATGCCCGCCTGCACCGCGTCACGGGTGTAGCCGAGGTTGACGACGAGTTCGCCCAGCGCGGGAGTCTTGAGGATCTCCCAGCTGGCCACGTCCCGGACGGCCAGGCCGGACGAGGCGAGCAACACGAGGCGCCTGACGCGCTCGGGATGGCTCTGCGCGTAGTCCAGGGCCCACCCGCCGCTCCACGAGTGCCCGGCCAGGTCCACCCGGTCCAAGCCGGCGGCATCGAGGAACGCGCCGATCGCCGCCTCCATCGCCGGTAGATCGTAGGCGAAGTGCGGGTCCCGTGGTTCGGTGTAGCCCTGCCCGGGCAGGTCGACGACGTAGACCGTGTGGCCGGCGGACAACGCGGCCAGTTGCGGCTGCCACGCGTAGGTCGAGGCGGTCCCGCCGGGCAGCAGCACCAGCGGCGAGCCGGATCCCTCCCGCAGGTAGTGGAAGCGGGCCACTGCGGTGTCGAGGAACCGTGACCGCAGGCCGGTCACCGTGGGATAGGTCGCCGAGCCGGGCACATAGGCGTACGCGGCCAGCGCGATCGCCGTGGCGAACACCGGCGGCAGCACCAGGGCCAGGCGGGCAGCCAGGCTCGCGCCAGCCCGTACCCCGCCAGCCGGTAGGCGGCCAGCGCCAACGCGACGCACCCGGGCAGATAGAGCACGAGGTTCAGCCAGTGGAACACCGGCCCGGCGGTGCGGCTGCCCGACCCCAGCGCCCAGGCGACCCGTAGCGGCACCTGGCCCGCGGTCGCCGCGGCCACGCCGACCGTCACCAGCTGCACGACCCGACCGGTCACGCCGCGCGGTCCGCGCACCAGCCGCCAGGACAGCGCGACCGCGGCCGTGGCCAGCAGGAGCGCCAGCGGCAGGAGGATACGTGCGCTGAACGGGACCGGATAGCCCAGCACCGCCATCGACAGCGCGCGCTCGTCCGACGCCGGCCAGGTCGCCCCGGTCAGCCAGTAGAGGTGGATCGCGGCATCGGCGCCGAGCACGGCCGCGGCGAAGCGTCCCGCGCGGCGCGTCAGCGGATCGGGAGGTGGTGTGTCGGTCACGGCTGCCCCTTCGAGCACGGTGGATCGCTGTCACCGGAGAAGAGGCAGCGGGTGTGCCGGAGGTTCCGCCCGTGACGCGGACCACTGCACCGGCGGCGGCGCTCGCGGCTGCCGCAGGTGCACAGCGCCCTGGCCGCCGGCCGGGCGTACGTCGCCACCTGCCCGTCGCACGGGGCCGAGCGGATCAGGTCAGCTCAGGTCCCGGAACCGCTGGAGGATGATCAGGAGGAACGCCGCGAGCAGCGGTGCGGCGGCCACGTCGAGGATCCGGAGAGTCATCCGTCGCGCCGACGCCGCGGTCAGCTGGACCACGATCCGGGCGATGAGCGCCAGCATCAGCAGGGTGAGTACCGTCGCCTGAACGGGCCCGGCCCGGGCCACGCCGAGAGCGATGTCAATCATTCCGCCTCCATCCGAGGTGATGTAGCGCGTCCCGGCCCAGCTCGATCAGGGCGGCCAGCGCCGCGATCCCGGCGAGGGCCGCGAGCCCGAGCTGCGGCGACCACCGGTGCAGATGGATCATCCCCTGCGCGACCAGGACGCCGAGGGCGAGGCTGAGCGCGACGCCTACGACGAACGTGCTGAGGCCGTCCGGTATCCGGATCAGCCGTGCGCAGGCCAGTCCCGGCACCACGGCGAGGTAGCCGAGGACGCCGACCGCCCGGAGGACGCCCGGCACGTCCCAGAGGACGAGGTTGACCACGACGCCGGTGGCGATGAGCGTCGCCAGCGCCGACCATGGCGTACGCGACGGGAGGTGCTCCTCGGACGCGGCACCGCCCCGCGGGCCGGGCGGACCCGTACCGACATCGACACGGAGCTCAGGCTCGGCGATCTCCGTCACGGACCGCTCCTTCCGCTGCTGGCGAGGACGTAGATCCTCGCCTCGGGATTGCCGTAGACGAGCCTGAACCGTCCGGACTCGACCACCTGGCGTTCCAGGTCCTCGCCCCAGCCGCGCGGCTTGCCCAGGAACGACTCCGCGAAGACGAACTGTCCCTTCGTGATGATCAGGTAGGCGTCCTTCGGGCTGTACGCCATCTCCTCCTCGATCGCGGGGACGGTCGTCGGCCCGAGGTCCTCGCCGAGGGGTCGGTACCGGTACCGTTCGACGCCCTGTGCCCGCCAGGGGACGTTGGAGGTCACCGACACGAGCGTGGCGTCCGCCGGGGCGTGCGCGTAGAGCCACTCCACGGCCCGGTGGTCGCCGGGGCGTACCTGCTCGAAGGCATCGTTGCCGTATCGGGCGACGAAGAACCCGCCGATGAGGACGGTGCTCAGCGCGCCCGCCAGGAGGGCCGACGAGACGCGACGCCGGGCGGGCCACACCGGGACCGCCAGGGCGGCCAGGAGGATCGCCATGAACGGCAGGGCGAAGGCGTACACCCGGAGGAAGATCTCGCCGCCGTAGCTCTGCATCCCCAGGAGCAGGAACGGTGCGCCGGCGAGCGCCAGGAGCCCGAGGTCGCCGTCTGCCCGCCGCAGCCGTCGCCACGCGCCGACAGCGGCCAGCCCCCACACCACCCCGGCGAGGACGACCCGCAGCAGTACGACGATCTGGTGCCCCGCGTCGCCCCGCACCCGTTCGACCGCCCCCTTGTCGATCGTGCCGCTGATGTTCCCGAAGGAGCCGAACATGTCGTCCAGGTGCCCCGCCCAGTATCCGACGGCGCCGTAGCTGATGTAGGCCATCAACGCGACGCCGAGCAGGACCGGAAGCGTACGGAGCGTGCAGCGGCGGACCAGCACCAGCGCACCGACGCTGACCACGATCGCTATCGGGGTGAGCTGGTGGCTCACGGCGCTGGCGGCGAAGACGGCGAGGACGACCGATACCAGGCCGACCAGGGACGCCGGGCTGGCCTGATCGGCCACCGGTTCGAGCAGCAGCGGCCTCGGTGGCAGCCGGAGCATGCGCGGCAGCACACCCGGGCCCTGCGGGGACCGTTCGACGGACCGGGCGCCGTACCGGACCGGCCGGAACCAGCGCAGCAGCACCAGCAGCAGGACCAGGTAGAAGAGGTAGTTCATCGCCTGCGGGCCGAAGTAGTCCTGCCCCACCCAGTTGGCCGGGAGGAACAGCCAGAGCGCGAGCCAGGCCGTCCGCGCGTCGGTCGACGTCGCCCGGGCCAGCTTGAACACGACGGCGCCGTAGAGCAGGTTGAGCCCCACGGGCGCCCAGGCGAGCAGCGGCATGGCGTCCGGCATCCCGGCCGCGCGCGTCGCCATGGCCGTCAACGCGAAGAATCCGGGCCAGCTGAAGCGGGCGTCCAACTCCGGCAACGTCTCCCCGGTACGGGCGATGTAGTCGGCGAAGCCCACATGCAGCCAGCCCGAGATCACGCGCGGCAGCGGCTCGATGATCGGCGCCGCGCCGAAGAGCAGGACGACCAGCACCACCACGTGCGCGGCGAGCAGAATGTCGGAGGCCGGGCGGGTGCGGAAGAGGCCGCGCAGGAAGCTCGCGGTCAGCAGGGCCAGCGCGACGTACAGCTCGGGGCGCAGCGCGGTGACCAGGCCGAGCGACCCGATGTCGGCGACATCCCCCCGCCGCAGGGCCCAGACCCCGAGCGCGAGCGCCGCCACGGGCGCGGTCCACTCGGCACCGGCGAGCAGGCCGTTCCGGATCCGCCGGCCGGCGGTGGCCGGGGCGGCCAGCACGGCCGCGCCGGCGCTCACGACGCGCCCCGCAGCAGCCGCGTCATCGACGGCAGGACGGCTGCCATCACCACGACCTGTCCGGCGAGGTAGGCGACACCGACGCCGACGACCCCGATCTCGGGCATCGCGACCAGCGCCAGCGACACGACCAGGGCGCTCGTGGCCGCGTGTACGGCGATGATGCGACCCACCCGGCGTTGCACCCGGGACGCCGCGACGAAGACGGTCAGCACCAGCTTGGGCAGCACCGCGACGGCGAAGAGCCGCAGGGTGTCCGCGCCGGTCGCGGCGTAGCCGCTGCCGAACAGGGTCAGCAGCAGCGGCGCCGACAGGCAGAGCAGGACGACCGCCGGGGTGAAGAGGAGCAGGCCCCGTCGCAGCACCTGTCGCGCGTACGCCGCGAGCCGCGCTTCGTGGGCGGCGGCCTCCACCGTCAGCGAGGTGCCGAAGTGGTACGCGACCAGCTCCAGGGAGCCGCCGAGCAGCCAGGCCACGTAGAAGATGCCGTTGGCCTCGGCGCCCAGCCGGGCGGTCACGATCAACGGCAGCGCGTTCGTGCCGGCCTGCATGAACAGGTATCCGACGTAGTCCAGCGCCACGAACCGGGCGAGCACCCGGCGGCCCGGCAGCGCCGCCTCGGTGCGGCGGGCCCGCTGCCGGGGCAGCAGCCGACGGAAGACCAGGATGTTGACGGGAATGAGCGCCGCGACGACCGCCAGGTTCCACGAGATGAAGATGCCCAGGCTCGGTACGGCGCCGGCGAACAGCACCAGCAGCGCGATCTTGGCGAGCCCGAAGGCGGTGTTCTCGACCGGGACCCAGGCGACACCGCGCAGGGCGGTCAGCACGCTGTCCTGCAGGGTGAAGACGCACCAGCCGGCGATGGAGAGGACGAACGCCACGGCGAGCAGGGGAGTGCGGGTCAGGAAATCGAGCTGGTCGGTGACCAGCGGAGCCAGGAGCAGGAAACCGCTGCCCAGGGCGACGGCCGCAAGACAGGTGACCACGTAGGCGTACCCGACCAGCCGGTTGCCCTGCCCCGCCGCGGCCGGCAGGAAGCGGGCGAGGGCTCCGTTCAGATTGAGCTGCGAGAGGTTGCTGAGAAACGTCATCGTGGACACCATCGCCGCCCCGACGCCCAGCTCGGCCGGCGAGTAGAGGCGGGCGGCGAGAGCCCAGTACGCGATGCCGAGCAGCGAGCTGACCGCCGTGTTGAGCATCAGCGCGTAGACGTTGCCGTTCAGCGGGTCGCGCAGGTGCTGGCGTAGCCGCACGCCGAGCGACCCGGCCACGGTGCCGACGCCGGAAGCCCCGTGGCCGATCGACACGTCCGTGGTCCCGGCATGGTGGGCGCTCACGAGCTCATCCCTCCCTTCGGTTGCTCACGAGGTTGGCTGGCCCAGCCGCGGACGCCCGGTGTGCACGAGGTGGCGGGCCCGTCGGTACGCCCGCCAGCCCCGGGTGCGCAACCGCTCGCCGCGCCAGGCCAGCGGCCGGCCGGTGCCGTCGAGCAGCGCCGCGATCCCGGCGACGCCGGTGTCCCGCTCGACCAGCACCCGGGCGATGGCGAAGACGTCGTCGTCCGGGTGGCTCAGCGCGTTCTTGACGCCGCAGGCGGAGGAGTAGCCGGCGGCGCGCACCGCGGTCCGCACGGCGGCGCTGTGGTAGCCGTACGGATAGGCGAACGACCCGACCGACGTGCCCATCCCGTCCTCCAGCGCCTGTCGGCTCGCCGCGACCTCCTGGCGCAGCTCGGCCGGGCGGAGACAGTCGAGCGCGCGGTGGCTGCGGCTGTGCGACCCGATCTCCACCCCGTGCGCGCGCAGCTCACGGAGCTGGTCCCAGTCGAGTGACGGATCCCCGTCCGGCGGCGGCGCCGCGCCCACCCGGGCGACGATGACGTACGCGGTCGCGGTGAGCCGGTGCCGGCGCAGCAGCGGCAGCGCGGTGTCGGCCAGGTCGGGGAAGCCGTCGTCGAAGGTGATCAGCACCGGCCGTGGCGGCAGCGGGGCCAGCCCGCGCAGCACGGCGGCGTAGCCGCTCACCGTCATCGGCGTACGCCCGGCCTGCTCGATCAGCGCCATCTGCTCGTCGAAGTCGCCCGGCGACACCGACCAGCGCAGCGTGTTGTCCCGGGGTACGTCGCCGATGCTGTGGTAGCAGAGGACGGGAACGACGGCCTGCGGTGAATGGTTCACCGGTGGCTCCTTGCGGGTCGGGCCGCCGCGGCGACGTAGTGGACCGGCCCGAGCGCCAGTCCGCAGAGTTCGAGCGCGGTCAGCGACGCGGGGTAGCCGTCCTGCTTCCGGTTGTTCTTGGCCGACCCGGGCCGCAGGGCGTAGGCGATCCCCCGGGGCAGCCGCCGCAGCAGTTCGCGTCGGGCGGTGGGGTCGGTGGCCAGGCATTTCGTCAGCACGGCGCCGAGGCCGACCCCGTACTGGTACATGGTCCGCCGCAGCGCACGCAGCTCTCGGCGGTGCGTGTGCCAGGCGAGGGCCCCCGGCTCGTAGGCCAGCGTGTGTCCGGCGAGCACCGTACGCAGCAGCACGTCGATGTCCTCCCCGCTGCGCAGCCGCGGATCGAAGCCGGCCAGCCGGCGCAGCGCGTCGGTGCGGAAGGCCATGTTCGCGCCGGAGCCGTACGACCCGGGCAGGTACGGGTGCAGCGACGGCGGTGCCACGTCGACACGCGCGCCCCCCGCCTCGACCGTGGCGACGCCGGTCCGGTCGAACCGCCGCCGCTGGCAGCCCTTGCCGTAACCGCCGTACTGCTCCAGCCAGATCTGCGCCGGCGCGTCGAGTTCCCGGGCGAGGATCTGACCGGTCACCCCGGCCACGTCGTCGTCGGTGAAGCCGTCGACGAGGCCGCGCAGCCAGCCCCGGTCGAGGACGAGGTCGTCGTCGGCGAAGGCCACGATCTCGCCCCGCGCCTCGGCCAGCCCCCGGTTGCGGGCGTGCGCGACACCCGGTCGCGGTTCGCTGGTGTAGCGGAACCGGGGATCGCCGGCGGCGCGACCGGCGACGATTCGCGCCGTATCGCCGGCCTGCGGCGCGTTGTCCACGACGATGATCTCGAAGTGGGGGTAGTCGAGCGCGGCGAGCGAGTCGAGGGTGGACTCGAAGAGCGGCGTACGGCCACACGTGGGCACGACCACGCTCACGAACGGGGCGGGCTCCACCGCCGGCCGGCGGGAACGGCACGGCCCGGCGTCGGCCGCTGCGGCCGTGCCGCCCGTCTCCCCGGCCGGGCCGGGGTCGAGCCGGTCGAGCGGGGGCAGGCCGTCGTGGCGCAGGTGCGCGTCGATCGCCGGGGCGAGGCGGTCCCGGATCGCGGCGGTGAGCGCCGGCGCGGTCAGCCCGCCGGCCGGCAGCGCGACGTCGACCAGCCCGAGCGGCTGCCCGTGCAGCCGGACCAGGACCTGGGCCACGCCGTACCGGGTGCCGTCCGGCCCGCCCGTGTCGGGCACGGCGGGCACCCCCGCAGCGAGTTCGACGGTGAGCACCCGGATCGGCGCCGGACCCGCCCGGCGCCGGGGGGCCGGTTTGCCGACCGCCTGGGAGGCGCGCAGGGCGTGGGCCGAGACGTAGCCGGCGGCGGTCACCAGCAGCCCGGCGACGATCGCGCCGGAGCGCAGCAGCCCGGCGCGGTCGCCGGCGCGGGCCTGGCGCAGGCCGCGCCGCACCCCGGCGGGCAGGGTGCGGCGGGTGTACGTGCGCTCGGTGGCGAGCCCGGCGTCGCTGCCGACCAGCCGGGCGACGACCGCCTTGGACCGTCCCTCGGAAAAGCAGCGCTGCCGGAAGTAGCGCCACGTCGTCCGGTCCACGGTCACCCGGTGCCGGACCCGGGCCGCGGGCTCGTAGAGCACCACCCCGTCCGGTTCGAGGTGTCCGATCCGGATGCAGAGCTCCGTCTCCTCGCAGCCGACCGGCGTCCGGCCGACCCGGCCGAGCGCCGGGTCGAAACCGGTGGTGCGGTGCAGGATCGACCGGCGGAAGGACATGTTGCAGCCGATCACGTTTCGCACGGGAGCGACCTCGGTGGGCTGGCCGGTGAAGCTGCATCCGACCACCCAGTCGAACTCGGGGGGCAGCCAGCGCGGCCGTTCCTCCTCCCAGGCCGGTACGGCGTGGCCGCCGACCGCGAGCACCCGCTCGTCCCGGTAGTGCGGCAGCAGCCGGGCCAGCCAGTCGGGCTCCGCCTCGGCGTCGTCGTCGAGGAAGGCGACGATCTCACCGGTCGCCCGGGCCAGTCCGGTGTTGCGGGCCGCCGAGAGTCCGCGCGGGCCGGCGTTGGGCACGACGGTCAGCTCGGGGAACGTGGCGTGCACCCGTTCCAGCAGCGCCGGGTTGTGGTCGACGACCACGACGACCTGCGCCGCCGGTAGGTCCTGCGCCAGCACCGAGTGGACCGCCCGGACGATCTGTGCCCACCGCCGCTCGGTGTAGACGCAGACGACCACGGTCACGGTCGGGGCCGGGCCGGACCCGGCCGGCGCCGCCGGGTCGAGAACGGCGACCGGCTCAGACGTTGGCGAGGACGCGTTCGACGTTGCCGCGGATCCAGCGTGGAGCGTCATGGTCACCTTCCGAGTCGATGAAGAGCAGGATGTGGCGTAGCCAGTAGAGGAGCAGGGCCGGTCGCGGCGGGATGCCGTCCAGCCAGTCGGCCGCCTCGGCGGCGGGGACGTCGAGCGTCCGGTCGATGCCGTGCCGCAGCGCCCGGAGGACGATCTCGCCGAGTTCGTCGCCGCGGGCCAGCCGACGGGCGAGGACGTGCAGGTGCAGCAGGTCGTGCAGGGGGAGTTGGCGGGGCGCGGCCCGGTCCCAGTCGACGATCCCGGTCACCTGGCGGTCCGGAGCGGTGGCCAGCAGGTTGCCGGGCCAGTAGTCGCCGTGGATCCAGGACGTGTGCACGGTGCGCCCGACGAGGGCGGCGACGAGCTCCTCCCGTAGCCGGCCGACCGTGTCCAGCAGCCGGCCACGTCGCGGGTGGGTGGCGGCGAACTCCGCCAGGCGCCGCAGCGGGACGTCCACCCACTCCGCCACGGCCGCCCGGTCGAGCAGGATCCGTTCCCGGGTGCGCTGGTGGAGTTCGCGGATGGCCCGGCCCGCGGCGGCGAGCAGCGGGGCCCGCTGGCTGTGCCGCAGCATCATTCCGCTCGCCGGGGCGCCGCGCAGCGCCCACTCCACGCAGTAGTAGCGCCCCTCGATCTCCCCCTGCGCCGCGCAGTACGGCAGGAGCGGACGCAGGCCGGACAGGCTCGGGTCGGCCCGCAGCCGGTCGAGCACCTCGGCCTGGCGCCGCAGCCCCTCGACGGCCTGGGTGGTCCAGGGCACCTTGACCATGTAGCGCCCGCCGACCCCGTTGTCCCGTACCGTGGCCACCGCGACGGACGTGCTGGTGAAGGCGACGGCCTCGGTCCGCCAGCGCGTGCCGTCGGTGGCGGTCGCCAGCGCGACCAGGCGGGGGGCGACGGTGGCGGTCCAGCTCCGCTCGGGCCGATGCAGCCAGCAGGCGAGCCGGTCCCGCAGGACCGGCTGCGCCCACTGGACGGCGACCCTCACCGGGCCGCCCGCTCGACGTAGTGCCGCCAGATCCGGCCGAGGGCGTCGGCGAGCACCAGTTCCGGTGCCCGGTCGGCGTCGACCCGCTCGAGGTGCGGAACGCGCCGGCGCAACCGCCGGTACTGCTCGCGCTCCCGCTCGAGGTGCTCGGGGTCGTACTCGCCGGAGCGGCGGTACATGACCGACCCCGGGACGTCCAGCAGCAGCACCACGTCCGGTGCCGGGCAGAGCCGGCTCAGCAGTTGGAAGTACGGCCGCTTGAGCCAGACCAGCGGCCCGCGCGGGGGCAGCAGGGCGTCGTAGACGTAGCGGTCGAAGACCACCATCCGGCCCAGCGCCCGGTGGCGTACCGCCGCCAGGTAGCGACGCCACACGGTGAACGGCCGCAGCAGGATGCGCAGGCCCTGCTCGGTGGTGCTGCGCGGCGCCTCGCTCGACGGCCAGAGCCCCATGTAGACGCGGCGGACCGGAAAGTAGAACGCCGACTCGATGCCCCGGGCCAGGGTTGACTTCCCGGACCCGTCGGGGCCGATCAGGGCGACGCCGGCACCCCGACGGCTCCACGCCTGCAACGGCCGCTCGATCGAGCGCAGGGCGGCCGAGCCGAGGACACGGCGGGCCGCGCTGGCCGGACGGGCCCGCCACCAGGCGGCGAGCAGGCGCCGACGTACGGCCGACAGCGCCGCCGGGTGACCGACCCGCCAGTACGCCAGCAGCATCCGGACCGCCTGGTCCGGCAGCGCCCGGGGGAGTGGGCCGTCAGTCGTGGCGTGGTCGGCCAGTTGGCGCAGACGACGCAGGTGGTGGCCGGCGACGGTGCCCTTGTCGAGCACGCAGTGCAGCAGCAGCGCCCAGAACTCGTCCCCCGGCGCGAGGACCCACACGTCGTCCTGGCGGACCCGGCGGCCAAGGCACCGGTCGGCGGCCCCGGTGCGCACCTCGAAGTGACGGCCGTAGGCGAGCTCCGTCACCAGGTCGAGTTCTACCCACGATCTGCTGGCTCCGTCGAGCCCGAGGAAGAACCGGTGACTGCCCCGGCCGTGACCGGCCAGGCGGATCAGGCCGTGGGCCTCGACGACGGCCACGGCCCGCGCGAGATCGGCCGGCGCGATCAGGAGATCCAGGTCTCCGGGGGCGACCAGCGCCTCCGGGCCGCCGCGCAGCAGGCACCAGCGCACGGCGGCCTCGTCGAGGCCGGCCAGCACCGTTCGGGCGAGCCCGTGCGCGGCCGTCGCCGGTTCCGCCGGGCGTGGCGGTTCCGGCTGGCCCGCCATCGCGGTTGTCGTGCGCACGGTCGTGTCGTCGCCGCTCATCGTGTCTCCGAACGGCTGGGGCGGGGTACGGCTCATGCACTACTCCCGTCCCGGCCGGAGCGCCAGGATCCGCCGAACACCGCCGCGGGCGCGCTGGACCAGCGGGGTGATCGGCACCCGCTCGATCCGGTAGCTGGCGTAGTCCTGGCTGACGGCGCCGAAGCGGCTCTTGAACATCTCCAACGAGGAGACCCGGGCCGAGTCGCCCATGTTGTAGACCGTGCACCCGGCCGCGATCGCGTCCGCGATCGCCGTCTTGTGCAGCAGGTAGTTGGCGTAGACCGGGCCGGCGAGCTTCTCCAGCATCGCGCCGCGCCAGTACATCGCCGTCCTCGCCCCGAGCAGCACGACGATCGCGGCGACCGGTCGTCCCTCGTGGTACGCGGCGTATATCCGGCACCGGGAGCCGAGCATGGCCGCGACGGTGCGCAGCTTCCGGTGCGGCTCCCGTCGGGCCGCCAGCCGCCGGGCGAGCGGGAGCGGGAGGCGGTCCCGCCGCGCCCAGCGGTCGACGGACTCGCCGTAGAGCTGGTGGAAGACCGAGACCAGGCGGCCGGTGTCGTCGCGCTCGACGACCACGCCGGCCCGCTCCGCGCGCCGGATCCGGTTGCGGGTGTCGCTGCGGAACCGCTTGCGCCAGACCTCGTCGAAGCCGCCGTCGAGAAAGACTGTCTGCGTCATCCGCTCCTCGCGCAGCACGCTCGCCGGCACCTCCGCGTCCCAGGTGGCGGCCGTGGCCGGATCGGGGCGGACGAGGGTGCTCAGCACGTGCCGCCGCGCCAGGTCGGTGACCACCAGGCGGACGTCCTCCGGGCGCAGCTCCCCGCCCTCGCAGACCAGCCCGCCCGGTCCCCAGCCGACGGGGAGGCCGAAGTCCGTCGCGAGGATCGGACCGATCCCCGGGCGGCGGACGAGCGGAAGGACGAGCCGCCTCCCGTCGGCGGTCTCGTAGAGCCGCGAGACGTCCTCGTAGCCTTCGACCAGGCAGACGCAGCGCAGCCAGGTGGGCGTCTGGCTGGGCAGGGCGTTCGGCGCGGAGGCGACCACCTGCTCCCACGCGTCGACCGGCGCGGGACTCGTCACCCGCGTCGGGCCGTCGAGTGACGGCCCGACGCGGGGCTCGAGGCTGGTCCCGGCGCTCACGACGAGCCCAGCGGGAGGTCGGCGTGCCAGTAGCGCTGGGTGACGTCGTTGCTGGCCATCACCACCATGCCGGTGGCACTGGTGACGTTCTGCTTGGTGGTCGTCACGTTGTTCATGTTCGGCGAGAGGGCGTCCCGGATGATCGGGGTGCCGCGGCCGTCGGGGAAGGCGATGCTGCTCATGGGTGAACTCTTCATGAAGATTGTTCCCGGGTAGCCCGTGTAGGGACACCCGCTGTCCGGCGCGGTCATGAAGACGTACAGCGTCTGGTGTTCGGAGTCGATCAGCAGGACCGGCCGGGTGTGGCAGTCCTTGATCTGCCCGACCCGGTAGCTGGACCAGGCCCCGGTCGCCGGGTCCCGGGCGAGGAGCATGATCAAGGGTGCCGAGGACGTGGCCCCCGCGTCGTCGAGGCTGGTCTTGATGACCGCGTAGACCCGTCCGGAGGCGTCGGCCTGGAGCGACTTGACGTTGATGTGGTCGTCGGCGCTGTTCGGGCCCTGAACCGCCGTACGCGTGACGGCCCAGGTGGAGCGCGACGCGCCGTCGACGTGCTCGGCGAAGTACACCGCGGACGCCACCTGGTTGCTCCACATCACGCCCGTCCGCGCGCCGCCGAAGCTCACCACCGACGAGATGTCGTCGCTGTCCAGACCGGTGGCGGCGGTGACCGGAAGCACGAACGGAGTGCCCCAGACCGCGTCCCCGCCCGTGGTGCTGTTCACGTAGACCTTCGAGCCCTGCGTCCAGGTCGCCCAGAGCACGCCAGTCGAGTCCTTGTCGATGGTGAGGGTCTCGCTGGAGTAGCTGGTGATCTGGGCCGGGAAGCCGGCGTCGCGGGTGTAGGTCTTCGTCGCGGCGTCGTAGCTGAAGCGGTAGAGCCGGGCCGGGTTTCCGGATGCCGCGCCCGAGGAGGAGCTGGCCCGGACGTGCGAGGAGACGTAGAGCCGGGTGCCGTCCCACAGCGCGTCGGACCGGGTCTTCGGCCGGTTGTCGACGATGGTCCCGGTGTCGACCCACTGCTGCGTGGCGCGGTTCAGCCGGAAGATGTGGTGGGTCTGGCTGCTGGTGTGGAAGAGCACCGCCCACCAGGCGCCGTCGTTCCACCACAGCTTGCTCTCCGGCTTCTCACCGGTCGCCGCCGAGCCGTCGCCCGAGGTGGACGGACCGACGTGGCCGATGTCGCCGGTGGCGGCCCGGGCCGGTGTGGTGTGCCCGCCGGCCACGGGTGTGGCGCCGAACAGCACGCCCAGCAGCAGGGCGAGGGCGTAACAGCCGCCTGCCACCCGGGCACGCCGCAGGGAACGCGGCATCATCGGGGCACCTCGCTCAGCGCCGGGTTGGTCGGCTCGGCGGCGGGGGACTGCCACCGCTGCAGCACGCGCTGGTCGATCGGGTCCACCACCGGTCGGGGGTGCCGTACGACCCGCTCCCGGATCAGGGTCCGGAGCACCCGCTGACCGTCCCGGAAGGTGTGCAGGTTGGAGGTGCCGCAGCGGCGGGGGAGTTCGTTGCTCGGTACCTCGGCGATGCGCAGGTTCGCCTTCAGCGCGTGGACCACGAGCTCGGTCTCGATCTCGAAGCCGTGCGCGGTCAGGGCGAGCGCCGGCAGGCAGTCGCGGCGGAACGACAGGAAGCCGTAGCACAGGTCGGTGAAGCGGACGAGGAAGAAGCTGTTGGTCAGCCGCACCAGCACGCTGTTCCCGGTGCGGCGCAGCGGAGTCAGGTCGGTCGATCCGCCGCCGGCCAGGAACCGGGAGCCCTTGACGAAGTCGTACCCGTTCATGAGCGGGGTGACGAAGCGGTGGATCTCGTGGGGATCCATGCTGCCGTCGGCGTCGATCATCACGATCAGGTCACCGGTGGCCGCGGCGAACGCCACTCGCGCCGCGTCGCCCTTGCCCCGGCAGTGCTGGGTCAGCACCACGATGTCGGGCCGGATGGCGCGGGCGACCTCGACCGTGCGGTCAGACGAGTGCCCGTCGACGAGAACCACCTCATCGACGATCGGCGGCATGCGCTCGAGCACCCACGCGATGTTCTTCTCCTCATTGAGCGTGGGAATGACCACACTCACGGTCTCCCGCTGGGGCGGACGTGCGCTCACCTCTCCGGCGTTGCCCTCGGACCGCTCCCGCATCCGCAGGATGCTCAGTACCCGGTCACCCTGCCCGGGCGGCACGGTGCGGAGCGGCTCGGACGGCTGGTTGGGGACGTGCGTGTCGATGTCCCGGTTCAAGGTCACCGGATTCCCTCCCCGGGGGACGTCGTGAGGCAATTCCGTGGCCCGAAGTCGATCTCCCGCGGACCACCGGCAGTGACATTCGATGTACCTCTCATCAGCTCCTCTTCCCCCGTGCCCGAGCAGCGTCGAGCCATTTAGTGCCTAATGTCCGAATTGTTGCGATTCGACCTGTTTGGGTCGAGATGAACTGGAGGCAAAGCTAACACCGCACAAAGGGGAACAGGTGGGATTTGTGTGATGGATCAGGGTGATTATGGACGGCGGCTCGGCGGGCCCGGCCCGCCGACGGCGGCCCGCCGAGGGCGGCCTGGTTGGACGGTCCGCTGATGCTCTTGGTGGTGGTGTCCTGGCGGCGCGCGGAACGGCAGGCGGCCGCAGCCGGCCCGCGCCGAACTGTCCTGATTGGCACGGTCTCAGCGTGCAGTTTTTGCATTTTGCCTGGTCAGAGGGCCTGCGAACGTCCCCCGTTTCCCGCGACCACACTCAATATAGAAGGGATTTGAGAGTAAACGCCCGGATTGGGACGCTCTGCGGCTACCGTGGCGCCTGTCTCATTGGCAGAAGGAGCGACAGTGATCAGCTATGACATGACCCCGGCGGCGGGCAGCCGAAGGGCAGCCTGATGGGCAGGTTTCGGGCGCTGCGCGCCACAGCCGTCCTCACCCTGGTCCTGGCGGTGCCGCTCGGTGGCGCCTATCTGATCGGCCGGCCCCTGCTGCCGCACGCGTCACCGCCCGACCACACACCGTCCGCCACCGCATCCCCCGTCCCCGCCGGTGTCCTGATGACCACCGGCTCGGCGCACGTGGCGCTGACCTTCAACGACGGCCCCGATCCGACGTGGACCCCGCTCGTCCTGAAAACGCTGCGCCAGTACCACGTCAAGGCGACGTTCTGCCTGCTCGGCAGGAACGCCGAGGCATATCCGGAACTCGTGCGGACGATCGTGGCCGACGGTCACACGTTGTGCAACCACACCTGGAACGAGGACCTCGACCTCGGCAGCCGGCCACGTCAGGACATCGAGAGCAACCTGCTCCGTACCAGCCAGGCCATCCACGCCGCCGCACCGCAGGCCCCGATCCCGTACTTCCGGCAGCCCGGCGGGAACTGGACCCCACAGCTCGTCGCCGTCGCCGAGAGCCTGGGCATGACCGGCCTGCACTGGGCAGTGGACCCCCGGGACTGGGAAGAACCGCCAGCGGCCGCCATCGTCGCCACCGTCTCACACCGCACCGGACCGGACTCCATCGTGCTCCTGCATGACGGCGGCGGCGACCGTCTGAACACCGCCACCGCCCTCGCGACCCTCCTGCCCGACCTGCTGAGCCGCTTCCAGCTCGAGGCGCTGCCCATCGACCCACCTGAGACCGGCCAGACCCGGGCGCCATCGGCGCCTCCGCAGCAGGTGGGGCAACCGCAGGACACCGCAGCCGGACCCGGCACGGGCAGCCGCTAGTCACCCGCCCCACCAGCCCGGCAGCAGACCACAGCGAAACGGCGACCACCCACGGCCGCTGACCACCACGCCGGGGCCCTCGATGCGCGGCGCGGAGGTCACCGCCGGGTGGGCGCTGGGCGGTGGTGCGGCAGCCGCTCGGTGAGGAAGGCCTCCCAGCTCCGTACCCCGGTGTCGGCGCCGTCGAGGGTGAGGTTGTCGCCGTTCCGGTACGCCCGCCCGGCCTTGCCGGGAATCCGGACCGGCAGGAACAGCCGCCGCCGGCCGACCGCCCGCAGGTAGCGGCGCAGCAGGTCGCCCATCCCGTACACGGTCGGGCCGGCCAGGTCGGGCACCCGGCCGGCCGGCGCGCCGAGGGCCAGCTCCACCAGCCGGGCCGCCACCTCGCGGGCGTCGACCGGCTGGAGCCGGAGCCCGCCCGGCACCGGCACGACGGGCAGCTTGGCCATCTTCTCCACCATGGTCAGCACGAGGTCGTGGAACTGCGCGGCGCGCAGGGTCGTCCACGGGATGCCGGACCCGGCGATCGCCCGCTCGGCGTCCAGCTTGGACCGCAGCCAGGCGAGCGGCACCCGATCGGCGCCGACGACGGAGATGTGGACCAGGTGGCGTACCCCGGCCTGCTGCGCGGCCCGGACCAGGTGGCGGGTGGCCTGGTCGTCGCCCTTGGGTCCGCCGGCGAGGTGCAGGACGGTCCGCACGCCGCGTACCGCGGACTCGACGCCCGCGCCGGTGAGCAGGTCCGCCGTCACGTGCGTGACGCCGTCGGCGGCGGGACCGCCGTGGCGGCTGAGCACCCGCACAGGGTGCCCGGCGTCGCGCAGCAGCGGGGTGACCAGCCGGCCGAGGGTGCCGGTGCCGCCGGTGACCAGGATGGGTGCGGTCATGTCGTCCTCCGTAGGGTGTCGTGGTTCCACCCGCTCGACCCGCTCCGAACCGGATGTGTGACCGGAGTGATCGGGGTCACACGACGTCACGCGGGCGGCTCGGCCCGGGTCGGGTCGGTAGGACCCGCGAGGAAGGAACGGACATGGGCGAGGACAGCTGGCTGGCCGAGCGGTTCGAGCAGCAGCGGCCGCAGCTGCGGGCGGTGGCCTACCGGATGCTCGGCTCCCACGCCGAGGCCGACGACGCCGTGCAGGAGGCGTGGCTGCGGCTGGCCCGTACCGACACCAGCGGGGTGGACAACCTCGCCGCCTGGCTCACCACGGTGGTCGCCCGGGTCTGCCTGAACACGCTGCGGGCCCGGCACACCCGCCGGGAGGAGCCCCTCGAGGTGCGGATGCCCGACCCGGTCGTCCGCGCCGAGGAGACCGAGGACCCGGCGTACGCGGCCGTCCTGGCCGACTCGGTCGGGCTGGCGATGCTGGTGGTGCTGGACACCCTGACCCCGACCGAGCGGCTCGCCTTCGTGCTGCACGACATGTTCGCCGTGCCGTTCGACGAGATCGGCGAGATGATCGACCGGTCGCCGGCCGCCGCCCGGCAGTTGGCCAGCCGGGCGCGCCGCCGGGTGCAGGGCCGGGCCCCCGCGCCCGACCCGGACCTGAGCCGGCAGCGGGAGGTGGTCGGCGCGTTCCTCGCCGCCGCCCGCGACGGCGACTTCGACGGGCTGGTCGCCATGCTGCACCCCGACGTGGTGCTTCGCGCCGACGGCGGCGCCACCCGCGCCCGGCACACCACCGTGCTCGCCGGCGCGCGGACCGTGGCCGCGCAGGCCACCACCTTCGGGCGGTTCTCCCCGTTCGCCCGCCCGGTGCTGGTCAACGGCGCGGCCGGCATCCTGGTCAGCGCGGGCGGCCGGCCGCTGTCCGTGATGGCCTTCACCGTCAGCGACGGGCGGATCGCCGCCATCGACGTGATCGCCGACCCGGAGCGGCTGGCCCGGCTCGACCTCGCCGGCCTCGACGACTGACGGTCCCGGCGGCGACCGGGCGGGATCCTGCGCGTCGGGACCCGACCGGCGCAGTCGACGCGTCGGCCGGGCTCCCACTGCGACCGACCGCTACCCGGCGACCAGTTCGGCGAACCAGCGCCGGCCGGCGGGGTGGACCTCGCGGACGGCCAGGCCGGCCGCCGCCGCCACCTCGGGTGCCGCCCGGGTGTCCACTCGGGCCCAGCGGAAGCTCGGCCCCCGGTGCCGGCCGGAGATCACGTGCGCGTGTCCCTGCCACGCGCCGCTGCCGGGCGGGTCCAGCTCGACCAGCACGCTGCCGCCCGGGCGGAGCAGCCCCGCGCACCGGCGCAGCAGCCGCGCCGGGTCGCCGCCGATGCCGATGTTGCCGTCCAGCAGCACCACGTGCCGCCACCGGCCCTCCGCCGGCAGCGGCTCGAACAGGTCCGCCTGGACGGCGACCGCGCCGCGCGCCCGGGTCAGGGCCACCGCCCGGGGCGAGACGTCGACGCCGACGGTGGTGAGCCCGGCACGGGTGAGCGCCAGGGTGAGCCGGCCCGGCCCGCAACCCAGGTCCAGCGTCGGGCCGGTACAGCGGCCCACCACCCACGCGGTCGCCGGCTCGGCCGGCCCGTGCCACCGCTCCACCGGCAGCCGGCGGCGCGTCCCGTCGGTGTGCACGAGCCAGTGCGCGCCGACCTCCCGATCCCGCAGCGCGGTGCCGAACCCGTCGGTCACCGCCGGCCCCCGGGCACCAGGGTGCGCCGCAGCGCGGCGACCTCCCGGGCGAACCGGCCGTCGGGCACCAGGCCGGCCACCGCGAGGGCGTCGGCCCAGCCGTCCACGTCCCGTAGCACCGGCAGCGCGCCGACCCGCAGGCCGCGCCCGGCCAGCGCCGCCCAGGTGAGCCGCCCGGTGGCGGGCGTGGACATCGGCACCGCCCGCAGCGCCGCCGCGTGCCGCGGGTCGCGCAGGCCCAGCGCCCACCAGCCGCCGTCGGCGGCGGGGCCCAGCACCGCGTCGGTCTCGCCGAGCCGGCGTACGGCCGCGGCCAGCCGCGCCGGGGTCGCCTGCGGCGTGTCCATGCCGATCTGGAGCACCGGCCGTCCCGGGTACGCCGCCGCCACGTCGGCGTGGGCGTACGCCAGCCGGGCGGCGAAGTCGTCGCCCCGCTGCGGCAGGACCGGCCAGCCGGCCACGGTGGCGGCGAGGTCCGCACCGTCCTCGGCGTCGGCGAACCGGCCGGCCAGCGCGAGCGCCGGGATGACGCCCGGGGTGGCGGCGACGGCGTCGAGGGTGTCGCGCAGCGCGGCGGCGGCGATCCGGGCCGCCTGCGCCGGGGTGGCGGGCGGGCAGAGCCGGGTCTTCACCGCCCCGACCACCGGCGCCTTGGCCACCACCAGCAGGACGGTCACCGCCGGCCGTCCACGTGGCGCAGCACGGCGACGAAGTCTCGGGTGGCGCGGAGCGTGCCACGGACCGAGCCGGAGACCTTCGACCGGGTGCCCTCGGCGCGCGGGGCGTACGCGACGTCGCGCTCGTGGATCCGCCAGCCGGCCGCCGCGGCCCGGATCATCAGCTCCAGCGGATAGCCGAAGGCCCGGTCGGTGACCCCGAGGGCGAGCAGCGCCTCCCGCCGGGCCACCCGGATCGGGCTGAGGTCCCGCAGCGGCACTCCCCGCTGCCGCAGCAGCGCGGCGACCAGCGCGGTGCCCGCCCGGGCGTGCCACGGCCAGACCCCGGCCCGCACCGGCCGGCGCCGGCCCACTGACAGGTCGGCCGTGCCGTCAGCCACCGGGGCGACCAGGGCGGGCAGCTCACCGGGGTCGAAGGAGCCGTCGGCGTCGAGTACGCAGACCAGGTCCGTCTCGGCGTGCTCGATACCCGTGTGCACGGCCGCCCCGTAGCCCCGGCGGGGCTCCCGCACCACCCGGGCGCCGTGCCGGGCCGCCACCTCCGGCGAGCCGTCCCGGGAGCCGTTGTCCACCACGATCGCCCGGTAACCGGGCGGCAGCGCGGCCAGCACGCCCGGCAGGGCGGCGGCCTCGTCCAGGCACGGCAGCACCACGTCGATCTGTGTCGGCATGCCGCCGACGCTAGGCCGCCAGGCGCCCGCGTACGCCCCGATCGTGCTTACGGAACCCTTACCGACCAGCCGATTCTTACCGTCCGGTGACGTGTCGGCGGTTCGTCCGGCGGGACGAGCGTGGACGCCGTACGGTCCGGACGTCATGAGACCCGCACCCGCCCTGCTCCGTACCGCCCACGGCCCGGCCCGGGTCGCACCCTGGGACCGGGGCGACCTGCTGGTGCTGGCCGTCGAGGCGGCGCTGCTGGTCGCCGCGGTCGTGGTCGGGGTGGTGCTCAACCGGCGCGGCGTGGGCCTGCACGCCGACGCCGCCCCGCTCTACGCCACCTGGCGGCCGCACGTCGGCTGGGGCACCCCGCTGGCGGTGCTGGTCGCCGGGGCGGTGCTCGGCCCGGGCCTGGCCTGGGCCCGGACCGCCCGGTGGGGGCGGCTGCTGGCCGCCGGCTGGCTGGCGGCGGTGGCCTGGACGCTGTCCCTGGCGCTGGTGGACGGCTGGTCGGCCGGGCTGACCCGCCGGCTCACCGTGCAGGCGGAGTACCTGCACGAGGTGCCCGGGGTGGCGGACATCCCCCGGATGCTGGCCGGCTTCACCGACCGGATCCTCGACTTCCAGCCCGACTCCTGGTCCACCCACACCGCCGGCCACCCGCCGGGGGCGCTGCTGGTCTTCGTCTGGCTGGACCGAATCGGCCTGGGGGGCGGCACCGCCGCGGCGCTGTGCTGCGTAATGGTCGGGGCGACCGCCGCGGTGTCGGTCCCGGTCACCCTGCGGGCGCTGGGGGCCGCCGACGCGGCCCGGGCGGTGCTGCCGTTCCTGGTGCTGCTGCCCGGCGCGGTCTGGCTGGGCGCCTCCGGTGACGCGATCTTCACCGGCGTGGTCGCCGCCGGCCTCGGCCTGCTGGCCGTCCGGGGGCCGGTCGTCGCGCTGGCCGGCGGGCTGCTGCTCGGCTTCGCGCTGCACCTGTCGTACGGGTTCCTGCTCGTCGCCGCGCCGGCGGTGGCCGTGCTGGCCCTGCGCCGGGACCGCCGTCTGGCCGCGCTGCTGGCCGGGGCGGCCGGCGTCGCCGCCGTGACCGGGCTCTTCGTGCTGGCCGGCTTCCGCTGGTGGGAGGGGTACGGCCGGGTCGTCGAGCGCTACTACCAGGGCTGGGCGGCCGACCGCCCGTACGGCTACTGGGTCTGGGCGAACCTGGCGGCGCTGCTGCTCTCCGCCGGGCCGGTGCTCGGGCCGGCGCTGCGCCGCACGGCGCTCGCGGCCCGGGCCACCTGGCGCGAGTCCGGTTCCGCTGCCGTGGTGGCGCTCGGGCCGACCGTGCTCCTGCCGGCTGCCGCCGCGCTGGCGGTGCTCGCCGCCGACCTGTCCGGGATGAGCAAGGCCGAGGTGGAGCGGATCTGGCTGCCGTTCGTGGTGTGGCTGCTGGTCGCCGCCGCGCGCCTGCCGGCGCCGGCCCGCCGCTGGTGGCTGGCCGGGCAGGCGCTCACCGCCCTCGCCGTGAACCACCTGCTGTTCACGGTCTCCTGACCGGCCGCCGTGGCCGCGCACGCGGACCCGGGCCTGCCGGCCACGGTCAGCCGACCAGGGCGGCGGGTTCGCGCAGCGGGTCGGTGGCGAAGGCGGTCACCCCGTCGACGAAGCCGACCCGGGCGGTAAAGCCGAGCAGTTCCCGGGCCCGGGTGGGGTCGGCCACCACGTGCCGCACGTCGGCCGCCCGCGCCCCGCCGACCACCTCCGGCGCCGGGCCGCCCATCGCCCGCGCGAGGGCGACCGCCAGGTCCCCGACGGTGTGCGGCTCGCCGGAGCAGACGTTGACCGGGACCAGGCCGTCCGGGGTGGGGGCGGTGAGCGCCAGCAGGTTGGCCCGCGCCACGTCGGTGACGTGCACGAAGTCGCGGCGCTGCCGGCCGTCCTCGTACACCCGGGGCGCCCGCCCGTCGGCGAGCGCGGACCGGAACAGCGAGGCGACCCCGGCGTACGGGGTGTCGCGGGGCATCCGGGGCCCGTAGACGTTGTGGTAGCGCAGCGCCCACACCCCGCCCCCGGTCTGCCGGGCCCAGGCGGCGGCGTAGTGCTCCTGGGCCAATTTGCTGGCCGCGTACGTGCTGCGCGGCTCCAGCGGGGCGTCCTCGGGGACCAGGGCGGAGGCGAGGGTGTCGCCGCAGTCCGGGCAGGTCGGCTCGTACCGGCCGGCGGCGAGGTCGGCGGCGCGGCGCGGCGCGGGCCGGACCACCCCGTGCCGGGGGCAGGTGTAACGGCCCTCGCCGTAGACCACCATCGAGCTGGCCAGCACCAGCCGGGACACCCCGGCCCGGTGCATCGCGGCGAGCAGCACCGCCGTGCCGTGGTCGTTGTGGCCGGCGTAGTGGGGCGCGTCGGACGGGTCCAGCCCGTGCCCCACCATGGCCGCCTGGTGGCAGACCGCGTCCACCCCGGACAGCAGGCGGTCCAGCAGCACCGCGTCGCGGACGTCGCCGACCACCGGGTCGTGCCGCCGGGACCACTCGGGCAGCGCGCCGCCGTGCGCCTGGGGCAGCAGCGCGTCCAGGCAGACCGGTTCGTGCCCCTCGGCGACCAGCAGGTCGGCGATCTGCGATCCGATGAAACCGGCGGCGCCGGTGACCAGTACCCGCATGTGGCCCACGCTAGGGCAGACCCGTGCCCCGGTCGGGCTCTTCACGCCGGACGTCAGCACTCCGTAACACTCGCCGGTAAGGGATCGGTAATGCGGCAAAGCGGACCGGTCGGCGGCCGGGGCGTTTAGCGTCTGGCTGGAGAACTCAGGGAGGAGAGCCGTGCCCACCAGCCCACCGTCACCGGCCGGTCCGGACGGCCCGCCGTCCGCCGTCCCGGCCCGGCTGTGGCGGGGGCTGGACCGGCACCGTCCGCCGGGCGCCGACGCGGTGGCGCGCGCCTGGCGCAGCCCGGTCCGTGGACCCTGGCTGACCTCGGTGTTCGGTGTGGTGCTGCTCGCCACCCTGCCGCTGGTGATCGTCACCGGGCTGCTCGACTGGATCGCCTACGGGCCCCGGTTCGGCCAGGCGTTCCCCGGTGACGTGGGGTGGCTGCACCCTCCGGTGTTCGACTGGCCGACCCGGCCCGCCTGGCTGTTCCGGGTCACCCAGGGGCTGCACGTGACGCTGGGGATCGTGCTGGTGCCGGTGGTGCTCGGCAAGCTCTGGTCGGTGGTGCCCAAGCTCTTCGACTGGCCGCCGGCCCGGTCGGCCGCCCAGGTGCTGGAGCGGCTGTCGTTGCTGCTGCTGGTCGGCGGCATCCTGTTCCAGATCGTGACCGGCCTGCTCAACATCCAGTACGCGTACCTGTTCGGCTTCGACTTCTACACCGCGCACTGGTATGGCGCCTGGATCTTCACGGCCGCCCTGGTCACCCACGTGGTGATCAAGCTGCCCCGGCTGGTCACCGCGCTGCGCGGGCCGGGCTTCGGGCGTACCCCGCTGGACCGGACCCGGCCGGAGCCGGCGGATCCGGACGGCCTGGTGGCCCGGCGGCCGGGGCCGGCGACGATGAGCCGGCGCGGGGTGCTGGCCCTGGTCGGCGGCGGGGCGCTGCTGCTGGCGGCGCTGACCGTCGGGCAGAGCGTCGACGCGCTGCGGCGCACCGCGCTGCTGCTGCCGCGCGGCCGGCGGATCGACGACGGGCCGAACGGTTTCCCGGTCAACCGCAGCGTCGCCGCGGCCGGCGTCACCCCGGCACAGACCGGGCCGGGCTGGCGGCTGACCCTGCGCGGCGGGGGCCGCACCGTCACGCTGGACCGGGCCCGGCTGCTCGCCCTGGCACAGCACACGGCCACCCTGCCGATCGCCTGCGTGGAGGGCTGGTCCACCGCCCAGACCTGGACCGGGGTGCGGCTGCGCGACCTGGCCGCCCTGGTCGGCGCGAGCGCACCGGCGGCGGCCCGGGTCCGCTCGCTGGAACGCGGCGGCCTGTTCCGCCAGGCGACCCTCCAGGGCAACCAGGTGACCGACCCCGACGCGCTGCTCGCCCTGCGGGTCAACGGCGTCGACCTCAGCCCGGACCACGGCTACCCGGCGCGGATCATCGTGCCCGCGCTGCCCGGGGTGCACTGCACCAAGTGGGTCGAGGAGATCGCGTTCGATGGGTGAGTTCCGGCGGGCGTACGGCGCGGCGCCCTGGCACCTGCTGCTCCTGCTGGGCTGCTTCGCGGTGACCGGGTGGATCGCGCTGCGGCTGGCCGGCGAGCCGACGGCCGGGCGGATGCTGCTGTGGTTCGTGGGCGCGGCGGTCGCGCACGACCTGGTCCTCTTCCCGGCGTACGCGGCGGTCGACCGGGCGCTGCGCGCCGGGTGGGGGCGCGGCGGCAGCCCGTCGGTGCTGAACCACCTGCGGGTCCCGGCGCTCGGTGCCGGGTTGCTCCTGCTGGTCTACCTGCCCGGGATCCTCGGCCTCGGCGACGGCACGTACGCGTCGGCGACCGGCATGGCGCCCCGGGCGCGGGTCGGCCAGTGGCTGGCGGTCAGCGCGGCCCTCTTCGCCGCCAGCGCGCTGGTGTACGTCGTCCGCCGGCTGTCCCGCCGGGCGCGCTGACCGCGCGGAGATCAGGGAGCGATGCGCAACCGGCGGATGTGGGTCTCGTCGTAGTCCACGAACCGGAACCGCAGGCCGGGGAACGGGCTGCCGGGAAAGTCACCGCTGATGGTGGCGGTCACCACCGTGCCGGCCGGGGTGTCCTCGACGTCGGTGATCTCGTACGAGACCAGCGGTGTCTCGCGGCGCCAGGCGCGGATCTCCGCGATGCCCCGGTGGGTCCTCCCCTCGTCCTCGACCACGGCGTCGTCGGCGAAGAGGGCGAGGTAGGGGTCCTTGTCGGGCTGGCCGGCCAGCGCGAAGTAGCGGCGGATGATCGGGGGAGGGGTGGTCACGGGTTGCTCCTTGCTGGTCAGGGCGGGTCAGACCGTCGGGATGGTGCCGCCGTCGATGACGTGCTCGGCGCCGACGATCGCCGAGGCGCGATCCGAGACGAGGAAGGCGACCAGGTCCGCCACCTCGGCCGGATACGCGGGGCGGCCGAGCGGGATGCCGCCGAGGCTGGCCATCAGTTGGCCGAGCGCGGCGTCGCGGTCGACCCCCGACGCCTCGGCGAGCCGGTCGATCAGCGCGTCGGCCGCCGAGGTCTGGATGAAGCCCGGGGCCACGCTGTTGACCCGGATGCCGAGCGGGGCGAGTTCGTTGGCGAGTCCCTTGCTGTAGGTGGTCAGCGCCGACTTCGCGGCGGCGTACGCCAGGGTGGCCTCGTACAGCGGTTTGCGCCGCTGGATCGAGGAGACGTGCACGATGGCGCCGCGCCCCGACTCGATCATGGCGGGGACCAGCCGGCGGTCCAGCCGGACGGCCCCGAGCAGGTTGAGGTTGAGTTCCTCGAGCCAGGTCGCCTCGTCGAGGGCGGCGAACCCGCCGCCCGGCGCGTGCGAGCCGCCCACCACGTGCACCAGGATGTCCACGCCGCCGACCCCGGACAGCCGGTCGGCCACCGTCTCCGCGCCGCCGACCGACGCGGTGTCGGCGCCGATGAACAGGTCGGGGTACGGGTAGCCGGGCGGCTCGTTGCGGGCGGTGACCCAGACCGTCGCGCCCGCCTCCCGCAGCCGGTCGGCGATCGCCGCCCCGGCGCCCTTCGTACCGCCGGTGACCAGGGCCCGTCGGCCGGCCAGCGAGTCCCGGTCGGGCAGGGTCTGCGGCATCACACGTCCTCTCCTCGGGCAGCACGGGACGGACGCGCGGCGGCGTCGTATCGTGTAACTGCTGAACTAGAAGTGAGTCACTGCGACCTTAGCACCCACTCGGCGAGGAGCACGCATGGCAGGGAAGATCCGCCTCGAGGACCGCGAGTGCCCGCTCTCGGCGACGCTCGGCGTGGTGGGCGAGTGGTGGACCCTCCTGATCCTGCACGACGCGTTCGACGGGTACACCCGGTTCGACCAGTTCCAGGAGAACCTGAAGATCTCCTCCAGCATGCTGACCAGCCGGCTCCGCACCCTCACCGCCAACGGGCTGCTGGAGCGCCGCCGCTACCAGACGCACCCCGACCGCTACGAGTACGTGCTCACGGAGCTGGGCCGCAGCCTGCGACCGGTGATCGTCGCGCTCGCCGCCTGGGGCAACTCCCGGCTCGCGCCCGAGCGGCGCAGCATGATCCTCGTCGACCGGGAGACCGGCGCCGAGGTCGAGCCGGTCGTGGTGGACCGGGCCACCGGCCGACCGCTGGACCCGGAACGGTTCGTCTTCGCCGCCGGCCCCGCCGCCGGCGAGGTGATGCGCGCCCGGTACGCGGGTGTCGTGCCGGAACAGCCCGAGGGGTAGCCCGGCTCAGTCCGGGGAACGGCTGCCCTTGATCGTCGCGACGCCGCCGACCCGGACCAACGGCCCGGCCGGGCCGGGCCGGGTGCGGGCGAGCACGGTCGACGGTTCGCCGAGCGCGTCGCCCATGTCGACCGCCAGCGCGGGCACGCCCTGATCGGCCAGGTGCGCGGCCAGGCAGGCGGTGCTGTTGGCGTTGGCGATGTCCTCGGGCACCCCGATCGAGGGGGCGAACATCCGCGCCGCGGCGCGGCCGTCCGCGCCCGGCGGGTGGTAGACGTAGCAGCCCAGCAGACCCAGCCGGTCGCAGGCCGCCCCGAGCCGGGCCAGGTCGGGGGCCAGTCCGGCCAGGACCAGGCGGTCCGGGACCTGCACCAGCAGCCGCGGCCGGCCCACCGAGGCGACCCGGGACGGCGCCTCGGGCCGGATGCCCAGGGCGGCCAGGACCGGTCCGGTCTCCGCCGGGGTGGGGACGCGCAACTCGACCGGTCCGGGATCGAAGTCGGCCTCGTACCGGCCGCCGCTCCCGGTGGCCCGGCCGGGGAAGGTCCGGCCACCCGACCGCAGGAGCGTCTCGTACTCCACGGTGCCGGCGCGCTCGGCGAGCACCGCCAGCGCGGCCACCGTGCCGTGCCCGCAGGCCGGCAACTCCCCGGTGGAGGTGAAGAAGCGCAATGCCACCACCCCGTGTTGCGAGGCGTCGACGAACACCGCGTGCGACGTGCCCGCCGCCACCGGCACCGCGCGACGCTCCGCGTCGCTCCAGGACGCCTCCTCCACCACGGCGGTCGGGCTGCCGCCCCGCCCGGCGCGCTGGCAGGCGTGAACGACCGTGACGCCGGGGCTCACGAGCTCACCAGCAGGGCGGCGACCGTGGCCGTGGTGCCCAGGGCGGCGAGCGCGGCGCTGGTGGCGACGAACCGGCCCAGCGGCACCGACACCCCGGCGGCCCGGCAGCGCTCGTACCAGATGAGCGTCGCCAGCGACGCCCACGGCGTGGCGAGCGGGCCGACGTTCGTGCCGACCAGCAGGGCGAGCAGTTGCGTGTGGTGGTCGGTGGCGATGACCGCCTCGCCGGCGACGTACGCGGGCAGGTTGTTGACCACGTTGGCGAAGAGCGCGCCGACGGCGCCGGCCCGCAGCGCGCCCTCGGCGCCCGGGTCGGAACCGATCAGCGTGCCCATCACGGTGTCCAGGCCGTGCCGGCCGATGGTCTGCACCACCAGGAACAGCCCGGTCACGAAGACCAGCAGCCGCCACGGGATCAGCTTGAGCTTCAGGCTGCCCCGGGCGCGGACGGCGAACCCGGCGACCAGGATCGCGGCGGCCACCCCGGAGGCGAGTCCGATCTCGACGCCGACCAGGATCCCGGCCACGAAGAGCAGGCACGCGGCCAGCGCGGTGCGGTACAGCACCGGGTCCGGCGGCACGTGCGGCGGCGGCGGGACGAACGGGTCGGCGCCGGCCCGCGCCGGCCGCCAGTACCACCACCAGAGCAGCAGCATGGTGATCACGATGGCGACCAGTTGCGGCCACCACAGCCGGGCCGCCCACGGCACCGGATCGAGGCCGATCCGGTCGCTGGCCAGGATGTTGGTCAGGTTGGACACCGGCAGCAGCAGGCTGGCCGTGTTGGCCAGCCAGACCGTGGTCATCGCCAGCGGTGTCGGCGGCACCCCGAGCTTGCGGGCCAGCGCGATCATCACCGGGGTGAGCAGCACCGCCGTGGTGTCCAGGTTGAGCGCGATGGTGGTGACCGAGGCGAACCCGACGCAGAGCCAGAACAGCGCCCGGAAGTTGCCCCGCGCGGTGATCGCCACCCGCGCCGCGAGGGCGTCGAAGACCCCGGCCACCGCGGTCAGCTCGGCCAGCACCACCACCGTGCCGAGGAAGATCAGGATCGGGATGATCCGGCGTACGGTGGCCTCGGCGTCGGCGCGGGGGAGGAGTCCGGTGAGGACACAGCCCACGCCGATCACCGCGAGCCCGATCGCGATCCAGTCGAGCACGTGCAGCCGGCCCCAGCGGGATCGGTCCGGTGCGGCGGACGGCGGCTCGCCGACGGTCTCCACGAGGGATGATCCTCGCACACGGCCGCGCGCCCGGTCGCGCCCGACGCGGCTGCCGAGGGTGGCCACGGATTGACCGTCAGTGGCCATAATGACCATGTGGCTGTAGGCGCGCACCCCACCCGGTCCGACCGCCCCATCGACTTCTTCATCAGCTACTCGCCCGCCGATGAGCGCTGGGCGACCTGGCTGGCGTGGGAGTTCGAGGCCGCCGGCTACCGCACCCTGCTCCAGGCCTGGGACTTCGTCGCGGGCACCAACTTCATCGACTTCATGGACCGGGGCGTCCGGGAGGCGGCCGTGGTGGTCGCCGTCCTCTCCGAACGCTACCTGCACTCCACGTACGGGAAGCTGGAGTGGCAGGCCGCGCTGCGCGCCGACCCGGACGGCACCGGCAACAAGCTGGTCACCGTGCGGGTGGAGGACTGCCCGATCGACGGCCTGCTCGCCACCATCACGTACGTCGACCTGGTCGGGGTCACCGATCCGGCGCAGGCGCGGGCCCGGGTGCTCGACCGGATCCGGGAGGCGCTCAACGGCCGGGCCAAGCCGGTCCTGCAACCGGCCTTCCCGCACCACCCGGCCGACCCGGCGGGGGTGCTCGCCACGCCGGCCGCCGGTCCGCCCGCGCCGCGCCGCGCCCGGCGTACGCCGATCAACCCGCCGCCGTTCCCACCCGCCGTGACCGCCGCGCCGGTGGCCCGCAGCGCGCTCACCGTGCTCCAGGTGGCCGGTCCGCGGTTCGGCCGGGGCGTCATCGAGCCGGGCGCCCCGGTCACCCCCGGCGAACTCCAGGAACACCTGATGGGTGACCTCACCCTGCTGCTGAACGACGGGGTGCCCCGGCCGGACCTGCTGGTGGTGTCGGGCAACCTGACCGAGTCGGGCAGCGCCCGGGAGTTCTCCGACGCGCTGACCTTCCTCACCGGGCTGCGGGTGCTGCTCGGGTTGGAGCCGCACCGGCTGGTCGTGGTGCCCGGCCCGCGTGACGTCACCATGGCCGCCAGCCGCGCGTACTTCGCCACCTGCGAGGCCGACGACGTCGACCCGCAGCCGCCGTACTGGCCGAAGTGGCGGCACTACGCGCGGCTCTTCGACGAGCTGTACCAGGGCCTCGAGGACCGGATCTTCGACAGCGAGCAGCCGTGGACCCTGTTCCCGGTGCCCGACCTGCGGGTGGTGGTGGCCGGGCTGAACTCCACCATCGCCATCACCCACCGGGAGGAGGACCGGTACGGCTTCCTCGGCGAGGCCCAGTCCACCTGGTTCGCCCAGCGGCTGCGCCACTACCAGCAGTCCGGCTGGCTGCGGCTGGGCGCGATGGCGCACGCACCGGGCACCCGCCACCCGTACGCCGAGGAGGTGGCCGTCCCGGACGGGGCCACGCTGCGCGACCGGGGCTCGTTCCACCGCCTGGTCGGGCCGATGCTCAACCTGCTCCTCTGCGACGCCGCGTCCGGCGCGCGGGTCGATCTCGGGGTGCCGCTGGCCACCGCCTCCCGCGACGGCCGGGCGCAGGTGCTCCGGCTGGCCGCCGACGGGATGACCCGTTGGGTGCTCGGCCGCGACGACCGGCACGACGTGGGCGAGCCGACGGCGGCGAGCTGGCCCCGGGCGGAGGCGACCTTCGGGGCGGCCGGGCCGGCGCAGGTGCCCGACCCGCGACTGCCCACCGCGGTGGAGGGCCCCACCCAGGGCACCCTGGTCGACGGGCCGGCCGCCGCCCCGGCCGTGGTCCCGCCCGACCCGCTGGACCGGCTGCTGGACCGGCTCGCCGAGGTGTGCGAGGCGCGGCACGACCGGGTGGTGGTGCGCCGGGTGGCGGCCGAGCCGCCGCACCTGTTCGTCACCTACCGGGCCGACGGGGTGGTCCGGCAGCAGCGGGTCGGCGCGCACGTGGGCACCCCGACCGCCGCCGACGTCGACCAGTTCGCCCGCCGGGTGCACGCCACCGACCCGGACATCCCCTCGGAGCTGGTCTACGACGGCGACCGGGTGCCGCGCGGGCTGGCCGAGGAGGCGCAGCGGCGCGGCGTGCGGGTGCTGCACCTGACCGAGTTCCAGGGCCTGCTCGACCTGCGGGAGTACGTCGCCGCGCAGACCGCCCGGCTGCAGGCCGACCGGCTCTACCCGCCCGGCCAGTACGTGCCGCAGCGCTACCGCCACCTGGTCGGCGCCGACCAGCGGGTCCGCGAGGACGTGGTGGACGAGCTGCTCGAGCTGGCCTCCGCGCCGGACGGCCGGTTCGTGCTGGTGCTCGGCGACTTCGGCCGGGGCAAGACGTTCGCCCTGCGCGAGGTGGCCCGCCGGCTGCCCACCGCCGCCCCCGACCTGATCCCGATCCTGGTGGAGCTGCGCGCGCTGGACAAGGCGCACTCGGTGGACGGCCTGGTGGCCGCGCACCTGGCCAATCACGGCGAGCAGGTGATCGACCTCAAGGCGTTCCGCTACATGCTCCGCCAAGGGCGGATCGTGCTGCTCTTCGACGGCTTCGACGAGCTGGTGGCCCGGGTGACGTACGACCGGGCGGCCGACCACCTGGAGACGCTGCTCCAGGCCGCCGAGGGCAACGCCAAGATCGTGGTGAGCAGCCGCACCCAGCACTTCAAGACCAACTCGCAGGTGCTGACCGCGCTCGGCGAGCGGGTCGGGCTGCTGCCGCACCGCCGGGTGCTGGCCATCGAGGACTTCACCCCCGGCCAGATCGAGACCTTCCTGCGCAACCGGTACGGCGGGGACGAGCGGGCCGCGCGGGAGCGGCTGGACCTGCTCGCCGGGGTGAAGGACCTGCTCGGCCTCTCCCGCAACCCGCGGATGCTCGGCTTCATCGCCAACCTGGACGAGGGGCGGCTGGCCGCCGTGGCGGGCGCGGGCGGCACGTTCAGCGCCGCCGCGCTCTACCGGGAGATCCTCGAGTCCTGGCTGGACTTCGAGGAGCGGCGGACCCAGGGGATCCCGGGCGCGCCGGTGAACCTGCGCCGCCCCGAACTGTGGCACGCGGTCAGCCGGCTCGCCTTCCAGCTCTGGGAGAGCGGCGAGTCGTACCTGCGGCTGGCCGAGCTGACCGAGGCCACCGGCCAGCTCGCCGGGTTGGTCGAGTCCCGGCTGTCCGGCCCGCAGGCGGCCCACGCGGTCGGCGCCGGCAGCCTGCTGGTGCGCACCGACGACGGCCTGTTCGGGTTCATCCACCTGTCGGTGATGGAGTGGCTGGTCGCCGAGGGGATCGCCGACCAGATCAACCGGGGTGAGGAGCCCGCCGCGCTGGCGGTGCGCCCGTTGTCGGCGCTGACCGTCGAGTTCCTCGGCGACCTGGCCGACCCGGCCCGGTGCACCGCGTGGACGTCCCGGGTGCTCGGCGACGAGTCCGCCGGGGAGACGGTCCGGGCCAACGCGCTGCGGCTGAGCGCGCGGCTGCGGCTGCCCGACCGGGCCGACCTGCGCGGCGCGGTGCTGCGCGGCGAGGACCTGTCCCACCGGGAGCTGGCCGGCGCGGACCTCACCGGCGCCGACCTGACCGACACCCGGCTGGTCGCCGCCAACCTGACCGAGGCCCGGCTGGAGCACGCCCGGCTGCGCGGCGCCCGGCTGGACCAGACCCGGCTCGTCGGGGCGGACCTGCGTGGGGCCGAGCTGGCCGGGGCGCGGCTGTTCCGGGCCGACCTGCGCGGCGCCCGGATCGCCGGCAGCAGCTGGCACCGGGCCGCGCTGATCGACGTGGGCGCCGACGCCGCGCTGCTGCGCGCGCCGGAACTGCGCGGCGCGGTGGTCGCCCCGGGCCGTCCGGTGGCGCCCGGCCTGGCCCCGCCGGCCGTGGGCGTCTCGTACGGCTTCGAGGTGGGCCGGCTGCCCGTGCCGGTGGCGTACAGCCCGGACGGGGCGGTGCTCGCCGTGGGCAGCGACGACGGTGGTGTGCTGATCTGCGACACGGCCACCGGCCTGCCGGTGCGGACCCTCCAGGGCCACCGGGGCCGGGTGTACGCGGTGCGCTTCGACGCCGCCTCGCACCAGCTGGTCACCGGCGCGGCCGACCTGACCGTACGGCTGTGGGACGCCGACCACGGCGACGTGCGGCACGTCATCGAGGACGTCTTCGCCGGCTGGGTGTGGCCGCTGCTCACCGACGGGGCGCGGGGCCGGCTGGTGGTGGGTGACGCGGCCGGCGTGGTCCGGCTCTACGACACCCGCAGCGCCCGGCTGCGCCACGAGTGGCCCGGCCACGCCGCACCGATCTGGGGCACCTCGTTCAGCCCGGACGGCCGCCGGCTGGTGGTGGTCGACAGCGCGGGCGTGGTCCGTGGCTGGGACATCGCCTCCGGCAAGCTCGCCTTCGAGGTACGCGAGCCGGAGGTGGTCTACCGGGTGGTGCACACCCCCGACGGCCGGGCCTTCGTCGCGGTCGGCCAGCACGGCCGGGTGTGGATCCGCCGGGCCGGCGACGGTGAGCTGCTGCGCCAGCCGCGCGGCCACGAGGCGGACGTGTACGCCCTCGACGTGCACCCCGACGGCGGGTTGATGGCCACCGGTGACACGCACGGCGCGCTGCGCCTCTGGGAGGTGGAGACCGGCCGGACGGTCCGGGTGCTCGGCCGGCAGCGCGGCGCTATCTACAGCGTCCGGTTCAACGAGGACGGCAGCCTGCTCGCCACCGCCGCGAGCGACGGCGCCATCCAGCTGTGGGACACCGCCGACGGTCAGCCCCGGCACGAGCTGACCCGGCACCGCGGCTCGGTCTGGCCGGTGGTCTGGCGGCCCGACCAGGCCCAGGTGGCGACCAGCAGCAACGACGGCACCACCCGGATGTGGGACGTGCGCAGCGGGCAGCTCCAGCACACCCTGCGCGGGCACGGCCGGCGGGTCACCGCGCTGTCCTTCCGGGAGGACGGCGAGGTCCTCGCGGCCTGCGGCAACGACGGCGTGGTCCGGCTCTGGGAGCCGCGTACCGGCCGGTTGGTCCGGCAGCTCGCCAGCCCGGCCGACCGGCTGCTGTCCGTGGTCTTCTGCCCGGGTGAGTCGCTGGTCGCCTCGCCCAGCGGCGACGGCGGGGTGCACCTGTGGAACACCGACACCGGCGTCGACGAGCGCGAACTCAACGTGGACACCGATCACGTCTGGGCGGCCGCGTTCAGCCCGGACGGGGACGCCCTGGCCACCGCCAACGACGACGACACGGTCCGGCTCTGGTACCGGCGCACCGGCCGGCACTTCGCCACCCTCACCCCGCACCGGGGCCGGGTCCGGGCGGTCGCGTTCAGCCCCGACGGCGAGACCATCGCCACCGGCTGCGACGACCAGCTCGTCCGGCTCTGGGACGCGGCCACCGCCACCTGCCGGCTGACGCTCGAACAGCACACCGACCGGGTGTACGCGGTCTGCTTCAACGCCGAGGGCACGCTGTTGGCCAGCGCCAGCAACGACGGCACCGCGGTGGTGTGGGACGCCCTCACCGGCGAGCGGCGCACCGTGCTCACCGAGCACACCGGCCGGCTCTGGTCCTGCGCCTTCAGCCCGAACGGGACGCTGCTCGCCACCGCCGGGGACGACCTGATCATCCGGTTGTGGGATCCGGGCACGGGCCGGCTGCACGGCACCCTCGCCGCGCACACCCGGCGGGTCTGGTCGGTGGCGTTCAGCCCGGACAGCAGCCTGCTCGCCAGCGCCGGCGACGACGGCACTGTCCGGATGTGGGACGTGGCCGACCCGGAGCACGGCCAGCTGCGGGCCACCCTGATCGGCCTGCCGGAGGGCTGGGCCGCGGTCAGCCCGGACGGCCGGTACAAGCTCGACGGTGACCCCGGTGGCCAGTTCTGGCACGTGATCGGCACCTGCCGGTTCGAGGTGGGGGAGCTGGACCCGTACCTGACCCAGGTGCGGCGGCTGTCGGTGGACGCCCCGTTCTGACCCTCGACGGAGCGGGCCGGCCACGCCGGGCCGCCGGTCGTCCCCCGTGGACGGTGGGTGTGCGCCGTCCGGTGTGGTCCTTTGTGCGAGCTGAGCGCTCAGTCCGTACGGCACCCTCGGCGGGATGCGGTCGACCGATCGGTCTGACGCCCTGTCACCATCTCGACACAGTCGTTGTGAGTCACTTCCGCGATCGATGTGCTGGCCCGGGACCAGGGCCGTCGGTGACGGCCGTCGAGGAAGAGGTGGCTCATGGTGGCTCTACGGCGGCTGCTCGCCGGGTTGACCGCGGCGGTGGTGACCGCCGCGCTCGCCCTGGTGTGGACCGCGGCACCCGCCCACGCGGACGAGGCGTGGGAGACCGCGTTCAAGAACCTGATGTCGCGGACCGCCACCTGGGCGGAGGGCGGACTGTCCCGGGTGGGCCTGCTCGGCCAGCCCCTGCCGCTGCTCGGGGTCAGTCCGGGCGCGCTGGTGGACACCGACAAGCTGGCCCGCAAGGCCTCCGACGCGCTGGCGAGCGGGCTCACCAAGGACGACGTCGACCTCGGCGGCGGCACCCGGCTGACCAGCACGGTCAGCACCAGCGGCGGGGACCACCTGCTCGACGTGCTGCTCACCACCAAGCGGCAGGTCACCGACAAGGACCTGGCCGTCGGCGGGGTGACCCTGGCCGAGGCGGTCGACGTCACCGGCTGGGCGACGCTGCACCTCAAGGCGCGGCACACCGCCGCCGGCGAGACGTACCTGGTCCGCGACGGGGACACCCCACGCATCGACATCGACGCGGCGGCCACCCTCCGCGCCGACCTGGACCAGGCCACCGCCTCGGTCGGCATCCTCGGCGTCACCCTCACCGCCGGCAGCACCCTGACCGCCCGGACCCACGTCAAGGTCACCCTCACCGACCCCAACGGCGACGGCCGGCTCGCCTTCGACACCGCGAGCGGACCCGGCACCGGCGAGCTGGGCGCGTCCGGCTCCCTCGCTGGGCTGGTCCAAGTGGCCCTGGACGGCTCCGGCGGCGGAAAGATCTCCGACACCGAGACCGAGCCCGGCCCCGGTTCGGTGCACGGCGTGGTCAAGCTCGGCGCGGCCACCTCCGGTGCCCCGTTCGACCTGCCCGCCGTCGCGGCGACCGTGAACGTCGACTGGAACGACATCTCGGTCGGCAGCCCGACCGTGACCACCACCGGGCTGGACGAGACGATCGCCAAGTTCCGCAACATGAGCCCGCTGGACCTCGCCTCCGGCCTGGCCCAGCTCGCCACCCTGCTCGGCGGGGTGCAGCAGAGCGGGCCGGCCGGCAACCTCAGCCTGCCGTTCCTGCGCGGCACCTTCGCCGACGCGGTGAAGGTCAACGAGAAGCTCACCGGCTTCCTCAAGAAGTACGTCCACCCGAAGCCGGACGACCCCGAGTTCAACCCGGCCACGGACGACCCGGCCAAGGCCGGCCAGCCGAAGTTCACCTCGATCCAGGAACTGGTCAAGCTGCTCGCCGCCGAGGGCCTGCCCGTCGACAACCTGTCGTTCGCAGGCGAGAAGCTGATCTTCCGGGTGAAGCTGGAGCGGGAGTCCACCGTCGCGGTGCCGTTGGACCCGGGCGCCGCCTCGGTCTCCGGCCGGGGTGCCACCTTCACCGCCAACGGCTTCAGCCTCCCCGCCGACGATCACCGGTTCACGCCGGGCGAGCTGGTCGGCCAGCGGGTCGTCGCCGGCACCTCCGCTGGCACCATCGCCGCCAACACCGCCACCTCGGTCACCCTCCGCGAGAACTGGATCGGTGGCCAGCCGACGGACGACAGCGTCTGGGTGATCAGCGGTTCCAGCCCGAACATCGGCGCCGTCGAGCTGGCCGGGACGCTGACCAAGCCGGCCGGCGGGGACAAGAAGGTCGGCCTGCGGGCGGCCAACGCCCAGGCCAGCTTCGCCACCGTGAAGCCGAAGTACAGCGCCGCCATCACCCTCGTCCTCGACCTGCGCGACGACCTCGGCAGCCCGGCCGCCAACGCGGACCGGGTGCTGCTGCGCACCGACCCGGCGACGCCGCTGTTCGCCGCCGACTTCCCGATCACCACCGGCGTCGACTTCTACGCCACCGCCGGCTTCCTCAAGGTCAAGCTCGGCGGCGACCTCGCCGTCGGGCCGGCCGCCAGCGGCCAGCGGATGCTCCAGGTCAGCTTCAAGCAGGCGCAGGACATCAGCCTCGGCGAGCTGTTCCGCCGGCTCCAGTCCGAGCCGACCACCCTGCTCGCGGTCTCGTCGTCGGTGAAGACCACCGGCAAGGTCACGGTCAGCGTGCCCGGGGCGACCGGGGCGCTCGGCACGGGCGTCGGCGTGGACGTCAGCTGGACGGCCGGCCAGCAGCCGGTGGTCGACACCAGCAGCCTCGCCGGGCTCTTCGCCGTCGACTTCAACCCGGACGACCCGAAGGCGCTGTTCGCCGTCGTCGTCGAGGCGCTGCGGCTGATCAACGCCGCGCTCGTCCAGCCGGGCGGCGGCAGCGGGCCGCTGGACACCGAGATCCCGCTGCTCGGCCGCTCGGCCCGGGAACTGCTCGGCGCCGACGAGAGCGGCGTCGGCAAGGGCGTCACCTTCGTCGCCGACGGCGCGAACTTCCTGCTCAAGGACGGCAACCGCAGCGGCGACGCGGCGTTCGACGAGCGGCTGACCGGCCGGACCGTGGTGATCGGCAGCCAGGCGTACCGGGTGCTGGACCGGGTGGACGGTCAGACCCTGCGGGTCGCCGCCGCCGGTACGCCCAAGCCCGACGACGGCACCGCGTACGCGCTGCGGCCCGAGCTGGCCGACGCGCTGGACAAACTGCTCGCCTCGCCCCCGGACACCCTCCAGGACGCCCTCGACCTGCTCAACAACGCCATCGGCGCGGGCAGCGGGATCCAGTTCACCCTGGACGAGCGGGCCGGCGGCCCGTACCTGCGGATCGGGCTGGACTGGAAGCGCAACGTCCGCACCGCCGGGCCGCTCGCCTTCGCCTGGGACGGTGCCCGGGACCTGGTCAGCCTGGACAGCTCCGGCACCTTCGCCCTCGACGTCGACGCCCGGGCCCAGCTGGGCCTGCTGCTGCCGCTCAAGCTCAACGCGGCGCCGCTGCTGGACAAGAGCTCGTCGGCGAAGGTGACCGTCAGCGGCGGGGTCACCGACGCGGCCCTCGCCGCCCGGGTCGGCCCGCTCGCCCTGGACCTCGGCAAGGACCCCGACTTCGCCACGGTCAAGGCCAACCTCAGCGTCGGCCTCGGCGGGCTGGCCGCCGACGGGCCGGTCACCGACCTGCTCGGCGTCACGCCGACCTTCACCACCGCCGGCGTCGACTGCGGCGGCGGGATCGGCAGCGCCAGCACCCCGATCTGCGCCCGCGCGCCGCTGTTCGTCAACAACTGCGAGCCGGCCGACGCCACCAACCTGCTCACCTTCACCATGGGCCTGGACCTGACGCCCACGGCCAACACTCCCGACCTGACCTCCTGCTTCGCCAACCTGTCGCTGAAGCTCACCGACTTCAACGTCGGCATCGACGGCTACCTGGCCAAGGTCGAGGAGGCGTTGCGGCTGGCCAGCTTCGACGGCAAGCTCCCCCTGGTCGGCGACGACCTCCAGCAGGGCCAGAAGTTCGTCGCCCAGCTGCGCGAGGACGTCAAGGCCGCGATCGGCCCGGTGCTGGCCAACGCCACGCTGGACAGTGCCGGCATGGAGGCCGCCCTCAACGCGGCCCTGCACGACCTCGACCCGGGCGTGAGCGCGGTGGTCGGCTGCCGCAGCGGCGTGACCACGCCCTGCCAGCCGGAGAACTTCCAGTCCATCCGAATCAAGCTGACCAGCTCCCGCGGCGCGCCCTCGGCCGCCGAGGGCTGCAAGGACGCCAGCGACACGGACCAGTGCCTCACCGCCAACGTCCCGCTCGACCTCGGCATCCCGGGCCTGTCGCTGAAGGCGAAGAAGGGCGCCACCGACGGCATCCAGGCCAAGCTCGGCTGGAAGCTGCACCTGGACCTGGTCCTCGACCGGGACGAGGGCTTCTACGTCCCCACCCACGACGGGGACACCTCGCCCGAGGTGCAGATCGGCGCGAACTTCGACATGACCGGCGACCTGGCCGCCCAACTCGCCTTCATCCAGGTGAACGCCACGAAGCAGGGCACCGCGCCGCTGGTGAAGGCGTACTTCGGGATCGACCTGAAGGGCTCGGTGGGGGAGAAGAGCTGCTTCGACCCCACGGTCACCGACAACTGCACGGCGAAGCCGGGAGACAAGCTCACCCTCGCCGAGTTCGCCGACCTGGGCTCGCTCATCGCCACCGATCTCTCCGCCGACGTGAACATCGACTGGCGGCTGGCGGCGGTGGTGAACACCGGCGACGAGGTCGGCTCCGCCCTGCCCGGCATCAGTGCCCGCTTCCAGCTCAAGTGGGGCCTGAAGCACCAGCAGGGCGGCCTGGCCGCGACCGGCGACAGCGTCGACACGCCGCTCCAGGTCAGCTTCACCGAGATCGCGCTGGACGCCGGCTCCTTCTTCACCAAGATCCTCAAGCCCGTGGTGGACAAGATCAAGGCCGTCACCGGGCCGCTCCAGCCGGTCATCGACACCCTGTACGCGCCGATCCCGGTGCTGTCCGACCTGTCGAAGGCCACCGGCGGACCGGACATCACCCTGATCTGGCTGGCCCGGACGTTCAGCACCCTCAACGGCGGGCCGAAGCTCGAGTTCGTCGACACCGTCCGCGCCGTGATCACCTTCGTCAACCAGATCTCCACCACCTGCAACACGAACTGCTCCATCCCGCTCGGCGCGTTCCGGGTCGACCCGGCGAAGGCGCTGACCACCGAGGTCTCGCCCGCCTCGGCGGAGAGCCTGATCGACAAGAACAACGGCTACCAGCCGGCCAAGGAGACCGACGTCAAGACGGCGGTCGACAAGGCGGCCACCAGTGAGGCGGGCAAGCTGTTCACCCCGGACTCGAAGGGCAAGACCAACGCCCAGAAGACCGGCTTCAGCTTCCCGATCTTCGACAACCCCGGCTCGCTGTTCGGGCTGCTGCTCGGCCAGGACGTCGAGCTGGTCAGCTTCGACTCCGGGCCGCTGTCGCTCGGCTTCAGCTGGCGGCAGTCGTTCGGCCCGGTCTACGCCCCGCCGCCGGTGCTGATCACCCTCTCCGGCAGCGCCTCGGTGACCGCCCGGTTCATCGCCGGCCTGGACACCGCGGGCATCCGGCACGCGATCGAGGCCGCCACCGACGGCACCGCCGTCAACGCGGTCGGCCTGCTCGACGGCCTCTACTTCAAGACCGCCGACAGCACCGGCACGCCGGCCCCGGTGGTCACCCTGCGCGGCGAGATCGCCGCGGGCGCCGAGGTCAGCGTGCTGTTCCTCAAGGCGGGCATCGAGGGCGGCATCCGGCTCACCGTCGGGTTCAGCTGGAACGACCCGAACAACGACGGGAAGTTCCGCACCAGCGAGTTCCTCCAGGCGCTCCTGGTCAACCCGATCTGCCTCTTCACCACCAGCGGTCAGCTCTCGGTCTTCCTCAAGGTCTACATCACCATCAACCTGTTCCTGTTCGAGAAGACCTTCGACTTCACCCTGGTCGACGCCACCCTGCTGGACTTCCGCGCCCAACCCGACTGCAAACCCAAGCCACCGGAGCTCGGCGGCACGGTCGGGGACACGCTGGTCGTGTTCGCCGGGCGGTTCGGCACGGTCGACGAGCGCGGCGAGACCGCCTGGGACAACACCAAGCCGACCTACGCCGGTGACGTGATCAAGGTGTACGCCGTGCACTTCGCCGACCCCGACCCCGACTTCGACGGCTTCGCGGTCGAGGCCCTCGGCCGCAAGCAGGAGTTCCTCGACCCGAACCTGACCCGCGTGGTCGTCGACGGGCGCGGCTACAGCGTCGCCGACCCGGACAAGGTCGCCATGTCCGTGCTGCTGCTCGGCGACGGCGACTCCGGCGGTGACGGGACGAAGACCGCCCCGTTCGACAAGGCGGCCGTGGTCCTCGGCTCGAAGGGCAAGGACCAGATCCGCACCGGCACCGGCCCGGCCTGGGTGGACGGTGGCCCGGGCGACGACGTGATCGTCACCGCCGAGGCGGCCGGCCAGGTGAGCCTGGTCGCCGGCGGCGCCGACAAGGACACCATCACCACCGGTGACGGCAACGACGTGGTGGCCGGCGACGGCAACCTCGGCGCGGTCGACCGGTCCGAAGCCACCACCGTGCACACCTCGGTCGGCGACAAGAGCCTCGACAACCTGGTCGACTGGACGAAGCTCAAGGCCCCGACCGAGGAGACCGATGGCGCGGACGACCACGTCACCGTCGGGCACGGCGCCAGCACGGTCTACGGCAACGGCGGCGACGACGTGCTCGCCGTGGTCGTCGACGACCGGCCGAACGGGAAGAACACCATCGTCGGTGGCCCCGGCGCGGACATCCTCAACGGCGGCAAGGGTGACGACACCATCCACACCGCGAGCAGCACCCCGCCGTCCGACGTGGACGCCGCCGGCAGCGGCGACGCCGGGCTGGTCAACAAGGTCGACACCGGCTCCGGCCAGGACACCGTCCACGGCAGCGCCGGCAGCGACCTGGTCGTCTCGCACTCCGCCAACGGCCAGACCGGCCACCTCTACGGCTACGGCGGCGACGACGTGCTGGTCGGCGGCTACGGCACCGACGAACTGTTCGGCGGCCCCGACGAGGACTACGTGATCGCCGAACCGTCCACGGTCGGCGACCCCGACGGCACCGACGGCTACGGCCCGGCCCGCCAGGTCACCCACCAGCCGCTGCCGGCCGGCACCCAGTCGCAGAACAAGCTGCTCGTCGGCGGCCTCGGCAGCGACCACGTGATCGGCGGCGACGGCGGGGCGACCGTCTTCGGCGACAAGCGCCTCACCGCCGAGACCTGCGCCGACGCCAGCCTCGCCGGCGCCCAGCCCGATCCGACCGACCAGGGTTCGGCCGACCTCATCCTCGGCGGCGCCGGGGTCGAGGTGGTCACCGCCGGCAGCGGCGCCGACCGGGCCGACCTCGGCGGCGGCGACGACCGCGCCTGCGGCCAGCTCGGCGACGACACCCTGCACCTGGGCGGCGGCGACGACCGGGCCTGGGGCGGTCCGGGCGTCGACCAGCTGCACGGCGACGACGGCACCGACCTGCTCTTCGGCAACACCGGCGACGACGGCCTGTACGGCGGGACCGGCGTGGACACCGCCGAGGGCAACGAGGGCGGCGACCAGGTCTTCGGCGGCCCCGACGGGGACGTGCTCTACGGCGGCGGCCGGGTCGCCGGCGTGGCCGACGGCCGGGACTTCGTCTACGGCGAGGAGGGCGTGGACCGGATCGTCGGTGACAACGGCACCCCGCGGATCGGGGACGTCGGACCGTACCCGCTGGACCTCGCCGGGGACGTGGCGACGGCCGGCGCCGGGGACGTGATCTCCGGCGGGCCGGACGGTGACGTCGCGTACGGCGGGCTCGGCGGCGACCGGATCGACGGCGACGGCGGGGACGACCAGCTCGAGGGGAACAACGGATCCGACCTGGTCCACGGTGGCGTCGGTCGGGACGAGATCGCCGGCGGCTCCGCGCAGGAGCCGGCCGCCGGCACCGGCCGCCCGGACACCGGCGACCAGCTCTACGGTGACGCCGACGCCGACCTGATCGCCGGGGACAACGCCCGGTTCACGCCGGCCACCACCGACGCGACCCGGGTCACCCAGGGCCGCAGCGGCACGCCGCGCAAGGTCACCCTGCTCGACCTCGGGTTCACCCCCGCGGCCGGCACCAGCGGCGGTGACCTGATCTCCGGCGGCGACGCGGACGACGTCATCTTCGGCCAGGGCGGCCCCGACCGGGTGCACGCCGACGCGGGCGCGGACTTCGCCGAGGGCGGCCCCGACTCCGACTGGGTCGAGGGCGACGCCGGCGACGACGACCTGGTCGGCGGTTCCAGCACCGCGTACGACGGGACCGGGGCGACCACCACCGGCCAGCCGGACACCGCGGACGCCGTGTTCGGCGGACCCGGATCCGACGCGGTCATCGGCGACAACGGCGCGGTGCTCCGCCCGCTCGCCGGTGAGCAGCCCACGGCGGTGACGGTCCGGCTCGGCGCGGACGGCAACGCGTTCGGCCCGCGGATCGTGGTGCTGCTGGACCGGGCGGCGGCCACCGCCAACCGGTACGGCGCGGACCGGATCAGCGGCGGCGACGGCGTCGACACCCTCTGGGGCCAGGACGGCGACGACGCGCTGACCGGTGACGGTGACGGCGACTACCTGGAGGGCAACGGCGGCGCGGACACGCTGCGCGGGGACAACCCGCTCGGCGCGGCCGGCCGTACCACGATGACCCCGCTGCCCGACCCGGGCTGGCCGGGTGACCCGGCGGCCCCGGCCGACCTGGTCGGCGCGGGCGCGCCGGACGGGCAGGACGACCTGATCGGCGGCAGCACGGCCGCCGGGTTCCGGGACACCGGGGACGTGGTCGAGGGCAACGGCGCGGACGACGTGGTCCTCGGCGACAACGGGTCGCTGCTGCGGACGGTGACCACGGTGAACGGGAAGCCGGCCGAGCGGGTCTACACCGAGCGGTACCCGACCGGCGCGGTGCCGGCCGACGCCACGGTGGCCCGGACCCACGACCCGGCGCTGCCCGGCCCGTCCACCCGGTTCTGCACCACCGCCCAGTCCACCTGCGAGCCGGCCGGCGCCTACGGCAACGACCAGCTCTACGGCGACGGGGGCAACGACGGGGTGTGGGGCCAGGACGGCGACGACCTGATCCGGGGCGGCGCCGGCGACGACGACCTCTTCGGTGAGCTGGGCGCCGACACCCTGTACGGCGACGACGGCCGGGACGCCGTCCTCGGTGACCGGGGCGGCGTGGTGAACCAGTACCTCAACGCCGACGACGTGGCGGCGCTGGGCTTCACCACGACCCTGTCGTCCGTCCCGCAGGAGACGTACACCGGGTTCCGGGCCGGCGGGTACGACCGCCGGGTGGACCTGCTGCACGACACCGACGGGGACGCCTGGATCGGCAGCTCCACCTCGGCGCCCATGCCGTACGCGGGCCTGACCTCGGGCGCGGCCGACTACATCCGGGGCGGGGCCGGCGCGGACAACATCCACGGCGGCTTCGGCGACGACATCGCCAACGGCGACAGCGGCGGTGACGAGGTGTTCGGCGGCGAGGGCGCGGACGTGCTCTGGGGCGGCAAGGGCTGCGACCCGGTGCTCGACGCGGCCAACCCGCAGTGCCTGGTGGACGGCGTGTTCAGCGCCGCCGCCCGGGGCGACCAGGACCAGTACGTCGACCACCTGTTCGGTGGGGCCGGGGCCACCAGCGGCCCGGCGGTCACCGCGGTGCTGGGTGCGGACCTGCTGGACTTCCGGCCGCGCGGCTCCTACCCGGACAACTGCGCGGCGGGGGCCTGGCCGGTCGACCTGGCCTCCGGGACGATCGACCCGTGCCGCTGGTTCGAGGCGACCAACCTGGACAACGACGTCCTCGCCGACAACCAGCACCACCACGGCACCGACTGGATCTACGGTGGCTGGGACCGGGACGTGCTGCAGGGCGACGTGACGCAGAACGGGCCGAACAACGGTGACCGGTTGTTCGACTGGAACGGCGCGTACAACCTGTACACGCACTGCAACGCCGCGTACGGCGGGTTCAACGACATCCGCCAGCACAGCCCGGCGATGCAGGACTTCCTCACCCGGCTGGCCTGGGCCACCGGCGCCGGTCGCAGCGCGACCGACGTCACCACGGCGGGCACCTCGGCCTTCATCGAGCTGTCCTACGTCTATCCGCGGGACAACCCGGACCAGGGGGCGGGGGCGGCGTTCCCGACCACCCCGGGGCACTTCGACACCCCGTCCTGCACCGACTGAGTGACGCGCGGAGCCCGGCCCCCCTCGGGGAGCCGGGCTCCGGCCTGTTCAGCTCCCCGACGGGTCGGGCATGACCACGGCGTTGCCGGTCACCCGGATGCCGCCGGCGGCCGGCACGTCGACCACCAGCAGCCCCGGCCGGCCCAGGTCCGCCCCCTGGTGCAGGCGCAGCGTGGTCGGCGGTTCGACCAACCGGTGGGTTCGCAGGTAGCCGCCGAGCGCGGCGGCGGCCGCCCCGGTCGCCGGGTCTTCGACGACCCCGCCGACCGGGAACGGATTGCGCACGTCGAACTCCGTGGCGGTGGCGCGCCACACCAGCGCGACGGTGGTCCAGTCCTGACGCCGCATCAGATCGCGGAGCCGGTCGAAGTCGTAGTCGAGGGCGGCCAGCCGCTCCCGCGTCGCCGCGGCCAGGATCAGGTGGTGGGCCCCGGCGTACGCGACCCGGGGCGGCAACGCCGGATCAAGGTCCCCGCTGGCCCAGCCCAGGGCGGCGAGCGCCTCGGCGAGGTCGTGCGGAGCGACCGGCGCGTCCGAGGGCGCCACGCTGGTCAGGGTCGCGGTGGGGCGTCCGTCGGCGTCCCGGGCCGTCGACACCGCGACGGTCCCGGCCCGGGTCCGGAAGGTCAGCTCCCCGGTGCCGCCGCGCTCGGCGACCGCGACCGCGGAGGCGATGGTCGCGTGGCCGCAGAACGGCACCTCGGCCTGCGGGCTGAAGTACCGGACGTCGAATTCGCCGGGGCCGGTGGCGGTGAGGAACGCCGTCTCGGAGTAGCCGATGTCGGCCGCGATGGCCTGCATCTGCGGATCGGTGAGGCCACCCGCGTCGAGGACCACGCCGGCGGGGTTACCGGCCGCCGGGTCGGTGGTGAAGGCGGCATAGCGCAGGACTTCCGTCATGGCGCCAGGTTACGGGTCGGCTCCCGGTGGACCTGGTCCGGTGGATCTCCCCCTCGTGCCGGACGTCGGTGGGGTCCTCGGCCGGGCGAGGTGTCGGTGGCCGGCCGACGAGTGGAGCCCGGCACTCCCGTGGGAGAGCCGGGCCCCGGTCGGTACGGCGTCAGCGGCGCCACTTCTGGTTGGCGCCGCCCGTGCAGTCCCAGATCTGCAGCCGGGTGCCGTCGGCGGAGCTGACCCCGGTGGCGTCCAGGCACTTGTTGGACTGCGGGTTCACGATGTCACCGGTGGAGCTGAACACCCACCGCTGGGCGCCGGTGCCGTTGCAGTCGTAGAGCTGCACCTTGGCGCCGTTGGCGGTGGAGCCGGCGGTGACGTCCATGCACTTGCCGAGGGCGCGGACCGAGCCGTCGGACGCCCAGGTCCACTGCTGGGCGGCGGTGCCGTTGCAGGTCCAGAGCTGGATCGGGGTGCCGTTGGCGGTGTTGGCGCCGGCCACGTCCACGCACTTGCCGCCGTACCCGACGATCGGGCCGCCGGTCCCACCGCCGCTGCCGGTGTCCCAGGCCTGCACCCGGACGTAGTCGACGACCATGGTCTGCGGGAAGACCGTGCTGCCGTCCGGCGAGCCGGGCCAGTTGCCGCCGACCGCGACGTTCAGCAGCATGAAGAACGGGTGGTCGAAGACCCAGCGGTTGCTGCCCGCGTCGGCCGGGGTCTTGCGGGAGTACGCGACCCCGTCGAGGTACCAGGTGATGGAGTCGGGCGCCCAGTCGACGGTGTAGGTGTGGAACGCGTCGGCGAGGGCCTGTCCGCCCGGGAGCGAGGTGGAGCCGCCCAGGCCGTTGGCCCCCGAGTAGCCCGGCCCGTGAATCGTGCCGTACACCGTGGACGGCTGGCTGCCGACGTTCTCCATGATGTCGATCTCGCCGCTGTTGGGCCACGGGTTGGTGCCGATGTCGTTGCCGAGCATCCAGAACGCCGGCCACATCCCCTGCCCGCGCGGGATCTTGATGCGCGCCTCGAACCGGCCGTACGCCTGCGCGAAGGTGCCCCGCGTCAGCAGCCGGGCCGAGGTGTACTGGCAGCTGCCGTACCAGCAGGAGTAGCCGGACGGGTTCTCCTTGCGGGCGGTGATCACCAGGTTGCCGTTGCCGTCGAGGGCGGCGTTGCGGGTGCTCGTGGTGTAGTACTGCAGCTCGTTGTTGCCCCAGCCGCTGCCGCCGGTGTCGTACCGCCACTTGCTGGCGTCCGGCGGGGTGCCGGCGGCGCCGTTGAAGTCGTCGGACCAGGTCACGGCGCCGGGTCCGGCCATGGCGGGGGTGCTCGGGATGGTGGTGAGCGCGGCCGTGAGGCCCACGGCCGTGAGTGCCACGGCGGCGATGGTGCGGATGCTGCGCACGGATCCTCCCCTCCGGTTCCGGTTGTCTCCGCCCGGCCGGGGGACGGGCCGCCGAACGGTAAACAAACCATAAAGATAGACTTCGATGAAGCTATGAACGAAGCCCGGAGCTGTCAAGAGAGCGCTTCCCCGAGGTTCGGGATCCGGTTCCGGAACCGCCCGGAAACATTGACGTCACGCGATCGGGTTCGGAAGGATCCCCTACCGGGACGAGGGTCCCGTGGGGAGGCAGCAGATGAGATTTCCCAGATACGCCACACTCGCCGGGGCCGGACTGCTCGCCGTGTCCCTCTTCCCGGCCCCGCCGGCGGCGGCCGCGGACACGCAGACCGTCACCGTCGCCACCGACCGGCTCGTCTACCCGGCCACCCAGGGCAGCCGGGTGCCGGTGGACGTCATCCTGTCCACCTCGGACGGCCGGCCGCTGGCCCGGCCGGTCACCGTCCGCTGGTCGACCGGCGCCGGCACCGCCACGGCGGGCGTCGACTACACCGCCGCGTCCGGCACGCTCACCTTCCCGGCCGGCAGCCCGTCCGGGGCCGGCCGGTCGCTCGCGGTCACGCTGCGCCGGGACGCCGCCGCCGAGACCGCGGAGACCGTCCCGCTCACCGTCACCGCCGCCGGGGCCGGCGTCGCCGCCCAGCCCACCGTGGTGGTCGACGCGCACGGCCTGCCGTACCTCGATCGACGGCTACCGGTGCGGCGGCGCGTGGCCGACCTGCTGGGCCGGATGACCCTCGCCGAGAAGATCGGCCAGATGACCCAGGCCGAGCGGGCCGCGGTGGCCGACGACCCCACCGCCGTCGCCCGCTGGCAGCTCGGCTCGGTCCTCTCCGGTGGCGGCTCGACGCCGGCCAGCAACACCCCGGCCGCCTGGGTCGAGATGGTCAACGGGCTCCAGGCGCAGGCGCTGAGCACCCGGCTGCAGATCCCGCTGATCTACGGCATCGACGCCGTGCACGGCCACGGCAACGTGTACGGCGCGACCGTGTTCCCGCACAACGTCGGCCTCGGCGCCACCCGCGACCCGGCGCTCGTCGAGCGGGTCGGGCACGCCACCGCCGCCGAGGTGCGCGCCACCGGCATCCCGTGGAACTTCGCGCCCTGCCTGTGCGTCTCCCGCGACGAGCGGTGGGGCCGCAGCTACGAGAGCTTCGGCGAGGATCCCGCGCTGGTGGTGTCGATGGAGACCGTCATCGACGGCCTGCAGGGCCGGCTCGGCGACGCCGACCGGGTTCTCGCGACCGCCAAGCACTACGCCGGCGACGGCGACACCGACTACGACGAGGCCACCGCCGCGGCCAACGAGGGCAAGCCCTGGTGGGAGCAGAAGTACCCGATCGACCAGGGCGTGACCGTCACCGACCGGGAGCACTTCGCCCGCGTCGACCTCGCCCCGTACGGCCCGGCCGTGCGCCGGCACAAGGTCGGCAGCGTGATGCCCTCCTTCTCCAGCGTGGACTGGACCGAGGACGGGCTCGGCAACCCCACCAAGATGCACGCCAACCGCGAGCTGATCACCGACGAGCTCAAGGGCCGGCTGGGCTTCGACGGCTTCCTGATCTCCGACTGGGAGGGCATCCACCAGATCCCCGACCCCGCCGAGCCCACCAACGGCGGGCTGACCGCGTACAAGGTCCGGGCCGGCGTCAACGCCGGCACCGACATGTTCATGGAGCCGTACAGCGCCGAGCAGTTCGAGCAGCTGCTGCTGGCCGAGGTGACCGCCGGCCGGGTCAGCACGGCGCGGATCGACGACGCGGTCCGGCGGATCCTGACCAAGAAGTTCGAACTGGGCCTCTTCGAGCACCCGTACGCCTCGGCGGCCAACGTCGACCAGGTCGGCAGCGCGGCGCACCGGGCGATCGGCCGGGAGGCGGTGGCCAAGTCGCAGGTGCTGCTGAAGAACAGCGGGCAGGCGCTGCCGCTGCGCCCCGACGCGTCGATCTACGTGGCCGGGCGCAACGCCGACGACCTCGGCAACCAGTCCGGTGGCTGGACCATCGCCTGGCAGGGCGTCTCCGGCGACGCGATCCCCGGCACCTCCATCCTCGACGGCATCCGGGAGGTGGCCCCGCAGGCCCGGGTCACCTACAGCGCGGACGCCTCGGCCCCCACCGGCGACGCCCAGGTGGGTGTGGTGGTGGTCGGCGAGACCCCGTACGCGGAGGGCTACGGCGACGTCGGCGGCCCCGAGTGCGGCTGGTGCACCGTGCCGCAGCAGGAGGAGAAGTCGCTGAGCCTCCAGCCCGGCGACCGGGCGGTCGTCGACAAGGTCTGCGCCGAGGTGCCCACCTGCGTGGTGCTGGTGGTCTCCGGCCGGCCGCAGGTGCTCACCGACCAGCTCGGCGAGATCGACGCCCTGGTCGCCTCCTGGCTGCCGGGCAGCGAGGGCGCGGGCGTGGCCGACGTGCTCTTCGGCCGCCGCCCCTTCACCGGCCGGCTGCCGGTGAGCTGGCCGCGCACCGAGGCACAGGTGCCGATCAACGTCGGGGACGCCGACTACCAGCCGCTCTTCCCGTTCGGCTGGGGCCTGCGCACCCACCCGGGCCGGGACCGGCTGGCGGCGCTCGCCGCCGACCGGCCTCAGCTGCGGGCCGCCCTCGCCGGCGGCTGGAACGCCGACGGCTCGCTGCGCGACGCGCCCGCCACGCTGCGGACGCTCGACCGGCAGCTCCGCGCCGGGCAGCGGGACGCCGCGCTGGTCGAGGCGATCCTCGGGGTGGCCCGGGACGCCGCCCAGGCCGCCGTGGTCCGCGGCGACGCCCCGGCGGACTGGGCGAGGCTGATCGCCGACGCCGACCACGCCCAGCTCAGCGGCGACCCGCTCCGCGCGTTCACCCTCCTCGCCCGCGTCGCTTAACGGAAAGGAGGGGCCCCTGTTGACGCCTCGCGTGGTACCGGGGGCCCCTCCTGACACCTCAGATGAACAGCAGCTGCGCTCCCTCGGTCTTCTCGATGAAGTCGGCGGCGCTGATGATGCCCTCCACCTGGTGGTAGAGGTCGTCCTCGGTGAGGTGCATCAGGTCGGCCGACATCCGGCAGGCCCAGAGGTGCCCGCCGGCGGCGACGATCTGGTCGAGGAACTCCGGCACGTCGGGCACGCCCAGCTCGGCGATCTGCTTCCGGAGCTGGTGGGTGGCGAGCGCGGTCATCCCGGGCAGGCCGCCGAGGCCCTGCGGCACATGTGTGGCGGGGTTGCCGACCGGGGTGAACTTCAGGTCGGCCATCCGCGACTTCGTGATCATGTCGAAGCCCCAGAAGGTGAAGAACAGGTGGGTCTCCACCCCCTCACCGAGTGCCGCGTTGGCCAGCACCAGGCCCGGGTAGGCCATGTCGAGGCTGCCCTTGGAGCAGATGATGGCGAGCTTGCGGCCGGTGTCGGTATCGAAGTTCGGCACCACGGTCGGTAGGGTCGCCGGGGCGTTGGTGGTCATGACCGTTCCTCCTCTCATACGCAGCCGCGCGGCTTGGGCAGGCCGGCGACGTACGCCATCTTCTTGGCGGGCTTCTTCGGGAAGAGCGCGAAGAGCTCCCTGGTGGGCACCCCGGTCAGCCCGGAGATCCGGCGCAGGGTGGCGGTCTCCCCGTGCTGCCGGTAGTCCTCCCGCAGCGCGGTGAGGATCCGCCGGTGGGCGTCGGTCAGCTCGATGCCGATCTGCGCGGCCAGCCCGGCGGCCAGGTCGTCGTCCCACTCGTCGTACGCGGTGAGGAAGCCCTCGGCGTCGACGTGGATCTCGCGCCCGGCGATGCTGGTGACGGTCATCGCGATCACTCCTCGGGATGCTTGCCGGCCATCGACATCCGGGCCGGCAGGGGTACGGGACGCCCGGGCAGCAGCACGTTCCAGTAGAGCCAGCGGAACGCGAGCTTCCCCCAGTGGTTGACCGGGCTCTCCCGGAGCAGGCGGAACGGGCCGACGCCGGGGAGGGGGTAGCTGCCGGGCAGGGGTTCGGTGTCGTAGTTGAAGTCGATGAGCAGGCCACGGCCGTCGCCGGACTCGACGAAGCAGTTGGCGTGCCCGTCGAAGCGGCCGGTCATCCGCTCGCCCCGGACGTGCTGCAGGAAGTTGTCCACGAACACCTCGACGGAGAAGTGCGCCACCGAGCCGGCCTTGGAGGTGGGCAGGTCGTTGGCGTCGCCGACGGCGAAGATGTTCGGCCAGTCCGTGGAGAGCAGCGTGTGCCGGTCGACCGGGACGAGGTTCAGCTCGTCGCCCAGCCCGGAGCGGGCCACGTACTCGGCGCCCATGTTGAGCGGCACGGTGACCAGCAGGTCGTACGGGATCTCCCGGTCGTCGTAGGAGACCAGGCGGTGGTCCTCGACCCGCTCGACCAGGAAGTCGGGCTCCACGGCGATCTTCCGGTCGTCCAGCATGGCGCCGAGATGGCGGGCCGCCACCGGCTTGGTGAACGCCCCGGGCAGCGGCGTCGCGTAGACCAGCTCCACCCGGTCCCGCATGCCGCGCGCGCGGAACCACGCGTCGGCGAGGAAGGCGAACTCCAGCGGCGCCACCGGGCACTTGATCGGCAGGTCGGTGACGTGCACGACCAGCCGGCCGCCGGGGAAGCGCTGTAGCGCATGGGCAAGCGCCACGGCCCCGTCGTACGTGTAGAAGTCGAAGACGTTCCTGCGCCAGCGGTCGGCGTTCAGCATGCCCGGGGTCTGGTCGGGCCGGGGTGCCACGCCGGTGGCGACGACCAGCTGGTCGTACGGGAGCCGTTCCCCGTTGGTCAGCAGCACCTCGTTCCCGGCGGGCAGCACCCGGTCGATCTCGCCGTGCCGCAGGTTGACCCCGGGGCGCAGGAGCGACTCGGTGGGCCGGAAGGCCGCCGCGGGGGCCGCGCCGAACGGGATGAACAGGAATCCGGGCTGGTAGTAGTGCCGGTCCCGCTGCTCGACCACGGTGACATCCCAGTCCGAGCGGTCCAGCCGGCGGCGGAGCTTGTTGGCCACCATCGTCCCGGCCGTGCCCGCGCCCAGTACCAGAAGCCGTCTCATCGCGGACCACCTCCTATACCCCCGAGGGTATGTGCGAGGTGGCCGCTGCCGTCAGGGCCAGAGGTCCCGTCCCGGAAGGCGGGTCGTCAACCCGACCGGGTGTCGACGGTCGTCGGTCGTTCCGGCTGCCGCTGCTCGGGCACCGGGCGGCCCATCGCCCGCCAGGGGCCGCCGAGCAGCGGGGTGAGGACCACCAGCAGGTAGCAGGTGCCGACGGTGACCAGGGTGGCGGTAGTGCCGAACCGGTCGGCGGCCACCCCGGCGCCGAGCGCGCCGAGCGGCATGGCGCCCCACGCGCCCGCCCCGATCACCCCGTACACCCGGGCTCGCATGTGGGCGGGCACCCGTTCGAGCTCGACCGCGCCGATCAGCGGGTTGATCGCCCCGGCGGCGAGCCCGGCCAGCGCGAAGACCGTGGCCACGACCGGCAGCGGCGGCGCGGCGGCCAGCGCCCAGAACGGCGGCGCGCCGGCGACGGCGAACGCGGTGACGAGGGTGGCCCGCCGGGGCAGCCGGTGTCCCACCGCGCTGAACAGCAGCGAACCGACCAGCGCGCCGCCACCCATCGCGCCGACCAGCAGGCCGAACGCGGTCGCCCCGCCGAGGTCACGCGCGGCGACGACCGGGAGCAGTACGTTGCTCTTGGTCGCGTCGAAGAGGTTGGTCACCAGCACCAGCAGCACCATGGCGCGCAGCAGCGGCTCGCGGACCAGGAAGCGCAGCCCGGCCGCGAAGTCGGGCCAGTAGCCCCCGGAGGTCACCTCCGCCGTCTCGGGCCGCATGCCCGCCGGCAGCAGGGCCACGACCGCCAGCGCCGAGACGGCGAACGTCGCCGCGTCCACCGCCAGCACGGGTAGCGCGCCGAGCGCGCTGACCAGCAGGCCGGCGACCGGTGCCCCGATCAGCCGGGCGCCGCGCTCGGTGGCCTCGAACCAGCCGATCGCCCGCTCGATGGGTACGCCGGCGGCGGTCGCCGCCTCGGGCAGCAGCGCCGTACGGGCGGTCTGGCCCGGGGTGTCGAGCAGGCCGCTGACGAAGACCAGCACCAGCAGTGCCGGGAGCGGCAGCCCGACGGTGGCGTGCAGCGCGGGGACGGCGGCGACCGTCGCGCCCGAGACCAGGTCGGCGAGGATGCTGGCCCGGCGGTAGCCGATCCGGTCCACGAGCACCCCGCCGAACGCGCCGCCGAGCACCACCGGCGCGGTGGCGAACGCGCCGGCGAGCCCGGTGGCGGCCGGGGATCCGGTCTCGGCCAGCACATAGAGCGGCAGGGCGATCAGGGTGAGCATGTTGCCGGTCAGCGACACGACGTGCGCGCTCAGCAGGCCGACCAGCGGGGCCCGGCGCGGCGGGGCCGGCGTCATCGCGGGGCCCGGAAGGCGTGGTACATGAGGGTGACGGTGCGGGTGTCGGGCCGGTTCGCGTCGCTGCGGGCCCGCCAGCGCTCGGCCAGCGCCGCCAGGTCCGCCCGTAGCTCCAGCAGTTCGTCGCTGGTCAGGTGCAGGGTGGAGTCGCTGCTGGTGGTGCCGCGTACCCACTGTGGGTCGAGGGTGGCCTCGGCGTCGAGGTAGTTCCGCAGTTGGTCGACGTACCGGTCCAGGATGGCGCGGCGCAGCAGGTCGGAGGCGGCCTTGCGTTCCGGGTCGGCGAGCGCCTCGACCGGCTCCCAGGAGGTACGGGCGTGGGCCGCCCGCCACCAGCGCTCGCGGCGGTTGCGGGCCAGCTCGGGGGCCTCCCGGACGAAGCCGTGCTCGGCCAGCTTGCCCAGGTGATAGCTGACCGACCCGACCGCCTCGTCGGTGATGTCGCTGAGCATCCCGACGGTCTGCGGGCCGCGGACGCGCAATTCGCCGAGCAGCCGCAGCCGGGTGGGGTGGGCGAGCGCCCGCATGGCGCGAGGATCGGTGAGGCGCAGGGTGCTCGGTTCGTTCGTCACGGCGTCAGCCTAAACCGACAAGGGATGATGTACAAGAAGTCTTGTCAACGAGTCGGCGCACGCTCATGCCGACTCCAGCAACAGCGTCGGCCCCGTCGCGACGTGACGGGGCCGGGCGGTCCGAGGACCGTCAGCTGTTCAGTCTGGCCAGCACGGCGCTGGCCATGCCCTGCTCACCCCGGGCGTTCGGGTGGAACGGGGCGGCCGAGTTCTCCGGGAACAGACCCTCGACCCAGCGGGTGCTGCTGCTCTTGCAGGCGTCGTGTCCGATCGACGGGGTGTAGACGTCGGCGTAGGTGGCGTTGTTCGCGGCGGCGGTGTTGGCCAGCATGCCGTTCAGCGACTTCTCGACGCCGCGCAGGTACGGCACGTCCTGGTAGGCGATCGGGACGACGGGCCAGCAGCCGTAGCCGCTGTCCGGCAGGATCGCCGGGTAGCCGATGACGACAACCCGCGCGCCCGGGGCCGCCGCGTGGACCGCCTGCAGCACGGTGGCCACCTTCGGCGCGGTGGCGTTGATCCGGGCCTGCAGTTGGTCGGTGCCCCCGGCGGTGTACTTGTTCTTGCAGGGCGAGCCGAACGGGCTGCTGAGGCTGGCCTGCGCGCAGTCGCTGATGATGCTGGAGAAGCCGATGTCGTTGCCGCCGATCTCCACCGTGACCAGCGCGGTGCTCGAGGTCACCGCGCTGAGCTGGGGCGGCACCGAGATGCCCAGCTGGCCGCTGCCGGTGTTGAGGATGTCGTTGGTGGTGGCCCCAGAGCAGCTCACGTCGGCGAAGGACGAGGAGCCGGCCGACGCGGCGACCAGGGACGGGTAGTTGCGGTCCGACCGGAGGCAGTTGAGGTCGACCTGGGTGGGGATCAGCGGGCCGGCGGTGTACGAGTCACCCAGCGCGACGTAGCGGCCGGTGGGCACGGCGGCGCTGGCGGGTGGGGCGAAGGCGAGCAGCACACCGGCGGTGGCGGCGGCGAGCGCGGCCATCCGGCCGGCCGCCCGGCGCAACGGCAGGCGGGGACGGATCATGGTGGCTCCCAGGGTGGCGGATGGGTGCCTGATTGTGTCCGTGCTAACGCCAAGCGTCAATATTTACATCTATCTTTCTTCGCGGGTCGAGGAAACCCCGGCTCAGTGTGCACGCCGGGACAGCAGCGGTGCGGCAGGCCGTCCGGTCAGCGGCCGGCGCCGGCCCGGCCCTTGAGGCGGCGGCCCAGCTCGCGGGCGATCTCCCGGTTGGCGTCCCGCTCGGCGAGGGCCTGCCGCTTGTCGTACGACTTCTTGCCCTTAGCCAGGCCCAGCTCGACCTTGGCCCAGCCGTTGCAGAAGTACATCGACAGCGGTACGAGCGTGATGCCGCCGTCGCGCAGCTTCTCCAGGATCCGGGCGATCTCCACCCGGTTCAGCAGCAGCTTGCGGGTGCGCCGGGGCGCGTGGTTGGTCCAGGTGCCGTAGCCGTACTCGGCGATGTGCAGGCCGTACAGCATGATCTCGCCGTCGCGCTCCTGGGCGAAGGCGTCGACCAGCGACACCCGCCCCTCGCGCAGCGACTTCACCTCGGTGCCGGCCAGCACGATCCCCGCCTCGTACGTCTTGAGGATGGTGTAGTCGTGCCGCGCCTTCTTGTTCGAGGCGATCAGCTTGCGCCCGTTCTCCCTGGCCACGCCGGCAGGATACCCGCCGGCGCCGGCCGGGGTCCGGCGATGTGATCGCGCGAGGCACACTGGGTCGGTGCCGACTCCGCCGCTCCTCCGCAGGGTGCGGTTCGAGATCCGCCCATGGGGCGACGGCCCGGACCCCGCCCGCGAGCTGCTGCCGCACGTCGACGGCGTCAGCCTGGTCGAGCTGGTCTCGGCCTTCGAGCGTGCGGCCGGCTACGACGTGCCGGGCGCGTACGCCGGGCTGGTGCTCGATCACGTCAACGTCGGGGACCTGGTGGTGATGTGGAGCGGCTTCGTTCAACCCCACCGACCCGAGCGCGACTACGGCGACTTCGGCCCCTTCGTCTTCGGTCGAAGCCAGTACGGTGCGGCCGTTCGCGAAGTCGCCGCCGAGACCCGGGCCTCGTGACGTCGGCTCCTTAGCCCAAACCCGAGGTTGTCTTAACCCCGCCATATGGTGCGGCGACCTACGGTCGGCCGGTCAGATCCACATGGGACACGGGGCCCAGGAGGAACCAGTGGTCAAACGTCACGCAGCACTCGCCATCGCGTTCACGGGGGTGATCGCACTACTCGTCGCGGGACCCACCGCGGCCTTCGCCGAACAGGAGGGTGACGTGGTCACCCAGGCGGTGACCAACGACAATTTCGCCGACGCGCTGCCGGTCGACGCGCTGCCGTACTCGAACGTCCAGGATCTCACCACCGCGACGGCGGAGGACGGCGAGCCGACGTCGTGCTTCAGCTCCACCCGCACCGTCTGGTACTCGTACACGCCGACGACCACCCGCATGGTCACGGCCGGCACCCTGCCGGACTATCCTGGCATCGCCGTCTACACCGGCAGCTCGCTGGACAGCCTCACGGAGGTGTACTGCCGGCCTGCCTACGGCTACACGCCGGTGACCTTCGAGGCGCAGGCCGGCACGACCTACCTGTTCCGGACGGGGGCGAGCTTCTCCGAGCAGACGACCTTCCGGCTGGACGTCGCGCCGGACCCGGAGGTCGACTTCTCGCCCCCAGGGTGGGAGCCCAGCATCTTCGACACGGTCTCGTTCTGGCCGTCGATCTACGACCCGGCGGGGCTGGGTATCGCCTCCGTCCGCTGGGACTTCGGCGACGGCACCACGACGGATGACCAGTATCCGCGGCACCGGTTCAACGCCGACGGCGACTACTCCGTGCGGCTGACGGCGTGGACGGTCGACGGGCGGAGCGCCTCGGCCACGCAGGTGGTGATGGTCCGTACCCACGACGTGTCGATCGTCCGGCTCGGCGTGCCGTCGACCGCCCGGGTCGGGCAGAGCATCGGCGTCACCGTCAACGTGCAGAACACCCGGTACGACGAGACTGTCGAGGTGCGGCTCTACCGGAACCAGCCGTACGGCTATCAGGAGGTCGGCATCGACACGCAGCCGGTCCCGGTGCAGCCGGCGGGCAAGACCGTCGCCTTCTCGTTCAGCTACACCGTCACAGCGGAGGACCAGGCTGCCGGGAAGATCACCTTCCGGGCGGTGGCCGCCTTGCGGCCGAACCGGGACGCGCTCGGGGCGGACAACGAACTGCTCTCCACCCCGGTACGGGTCAACTGACCGCTGCCGGGTTTCTCCAGATGCGGCATGTGGCGGTGTCCGACACGCTCGGATACCGCCACATGCGCGAGGTGGAGTGGATCACGCGCCGGTCACTTCGGCGATGTCGGCGACGAACGCCTGCCACGCCGACGGTGTGAAGGCAAGGACCGGGCCGGTGGGGTCCTTGGAGTCGCGGACGGCGACCACCCCCGGGAGGTTGTCCGCCACTTCGACGCAATCGCCGCCGTTGTTCTCGCTCTTGGTGCTTTTGCGCCACCGCGCGCCGGTCAAGTCCATGATCCTGCTGCTTCCCTGATGAGGTCTAGGGATTGCGCCCGGGACAGGCACTCGCCGCGAATGCGCTCCCACCGCCGATCCAGAGTAGCAATCTCCTCGATCTGTTCGATGATCTGCGCTCGTGCCTGGCTGTCGACGTGTGCGACGCGACCGCCGTCCGCGAGTTCGGCCACAGTGAAAGGGCCGCCGAGGCCCGAGTACATGCCGGCGGTCAGCGGGACGATGTAGACCTGCACGGTGGGCATCGTGGCGCATTCCGCAAGGTAGGCAAGCTGCTCCGCCATCATGGCGTGGTCGCCGCCGGAGGTGCGCCGAAGGACCGATTCATCGATGGCCGCGATGAAGAGGGGCGGACGCTCGCGGCGGAGGACCGCTTGCCGACTGATCCGGGCTTCGGCCAGGTCGGCCACTTCCGTTGCGGTCAGCGCCTCGCCCGTCAGGGTTGCCCGGGCATACGCCTCGGTCTGAAGAAGTCCCGGAATCCAGGCGAGTTGGAAGCTGCGTAGGGACAGCGCCTCGCGCTCGTGCTGAACCCGGCCCGGATCGTGCCGCTGGCCGCGCATTCGACGGCGCCGCCGGCCTGGGTGTGCGACGGCTGCGGCGCGGACTGGCCCTGCCCGGCGTGGACCGACCCGCCGACCGATGCGGCGCGTCGCGCGTAGCTTCTCCCCGAGTTCGTCCGGCTGGCCCGCCGGGCCATCCGGGACCTGCGCGGTCGCCCGGACGGCCCGCGTCCGCCGGAGATCGTGCGGCGGTTCCTCTGGTTCCTTCCGCTGACCGACGAGGAGGCCCGCGCCGTGGCGCTGAGGCTGCGGTGACCCGCCGCCGGCCCGAGCACCTGCCGTCCCGGCTCACCTGGCGCTGCCAGGCGTGCGGGATCGCCTGGCCGTGCTCGCCCGCGAAGCTGCGCCTGCTCGGCGAGTACCGGGAGAACCGCCCCGGCCTGCTGATCTACCTGGCGACTCTCCAGGCCGAGGCCGCCGCGCAACTCGCCGAACTGGACGCCGACGTCCCGCCGCCCGTCCTGCACGACCGCTTCCTCGCCTGGGCGAGCCCCCGCGGGTAGCCCCGGGGGAGTGGCCGACCGCGGTATCGGGCGCGTGGGATACCGCGACCTGCGCGAGGTGGAGCGGATCAAGCCGGGTGGGCGACACCTGCCGGAGTGGATCAAGCGGGCGCCGCCACCGGGCGACGAGCCGTTCCGGCGAGGGTCGGGGCGGCGGCCCAGCCGGTGGTGATCAGCAGCAGCGCCGCGATGTAGGTGGTCATCACCAGCAGGCCGTGGCCGGGCACGGCGACGCCGGCCGCGCCCACCCCGATCAGCAGGTCGGAGACGAGGAAGAGCGCCCCGCCAGCCGCCGTACGCCGGGACACGCTGGTCGCGGCGGCGGCCATCACGGACAGGGTCAGGCTGTAGCCGAGCACCGGCAGCCGCAGCGGCCCCAGCGCGCCCCACAGCAGACCGTTGGCGACCGCCCACAGGGCCACGTACGCCAACACTGCCGGAACGGGCGGCCGGCGGTGCCGGAGGAACGCGGTGGCGAAGCCGAGCTGGGTGACCAGGAAGCAGCCCATGCCGGCCAGGAACGCGGCCCGGCCCGGCACGAGCAGGGCCACGTCCCCGGCGGTGGCGAAGACCAGCCCGACCGCGACGCCGTCGAACCGGCGCCGGGCCGTCCAGAGGTACGCCATCAGCAGCGGCGCGAGCAGCGGCTTGGCCACCCACTGCACCGCGGTCGAGTCGAGCGCGACACCGACCAGCTCGACCGCGGCGACCACCCCGAACAGGGGCAACCAGGGGCGCCTCACCGGGCGGGCTGCCAGCCGGGCCGGCCGAACACGTAGCCGAGGCGGTCCCGCCAGGAGCGGGCGGAGCGTGCGTCGGCCCAGATCGCGGCGAACTCGTGGGTCGCCACCCGCAGCGGGTTGTAGGTGGTGATGTTCTTGGTCAGGCCGTACCGGACCGTCGCACGTTCCGGCTCGAAGGTGCCGAAGAGCCGGTCCCAGACGATCAGGATGCCGCCGTAGTTGCGGTCCAGGTACTCGGCGTTGGAGCCGTGGTGGACCCGGTGGTGTGACGGGGTGTTGAAGATCAGCTCGATCGGCCGGGGCAGCACGTTGACCCGTTCGGTGTGCAGGAAGAACTGGTAGAGCAGGCTGATCGACTGCTGCAGGAAGATCATCCACGGCGGGATGCCGAGCAGGGCCAGGGGCAGCCAGAACGGCAGTGAGGTCATCGGCGTCCAGCTCTGCCGCAGCGCGGTGGAGAGGTTGTAGTAGACGCTGGAGTGGTGCACCACGTGGCTGGCCCAGAAGATCCGGACCTCGTGGTGCAGCCGGTGGAACCAGTAGTAGGCGATGTCGTCGGCGAAGAAGACGATCACCCAGGTCCACCAGTGGCCGGGGGAGAGGTGGATCGGCGCGACCAGCCAGAGTGCCGCGTAGAGGCCGGCGGTGAGCAGCTTCCAGGGCACTCCGATGATCTGGCTGCCCAGCCCCATGGAGAGGCTGGTGGTGGTGTCGCGCAGCTCGTAGCCGCGTTCGTCGTCGTCGGGCAGGAACCGGTAGGAGACCGCCTCGATGATGATGAGCAGCAGGAACGCCGGGACGGCGTAGAGCACGGCGGGGATCATGCTCGGGCCTCTTTTCGCGGGGCGGGGGTGGTGGGGGTGGTGACCGGGGCGGTCAGCAGGGCCCGGGCGTGCCGGGCGGCCGCCGCACCCTGGCCGGCCTCGATGGCGGCGGCGAGCCGCCGGTGGCCGGCCACGTCGAGCAGTTCGGCGGCGCGGGCGTCCGGGGGGACGTCGCCGACGGCGAAGGTGCCGGCGACCAGGCTGTTGAACGCCAGCAGGTAGGCGGTGTTGCCGCTGCCGCGCACCACGAGCCGCCAGATCGCGATGTTGGCCTCGGCCATCCGGGCCAGGGCGGGCGCGAGCGAGCCGTACTCCTCGGCGGCCGCGACCAGCGCGGCCGCCACCGCCGGGTCGGCCCGCTCGGCGCAGAGCCGGGCCGCGTCGATGCCGACGCAGGCCCGCATCTCCAGCATGTCGCGGACCAGCGTCGCCACCGGGAGTACGTCGCCGGAGCGGGCCAGCGACAGCGCCAGGTCCAGCCCGGCGTGCACCCGCCAGTCGAGCACCCGGGTCGCGCCGCCCTGGCTGACCCGGACCAGGCCGAGTTGCTGGAGGCGGCGCAGCGCCTCGCGGACGGCGTGCCGGTTGACCTCGAAGGCGGCGGCCAGTTCGCGCTCGCCGGGGAGGGTCTCCTCGGGCCGGTAGCGGCCGCTGACGATGGCGTCGCGGAGCTGCCCGAAGACGTGGTCGGAGACCGAGGCGCGGGGGACGGGGGCGAAGGCCATGGCCAGCAGTGTGGCCCCGGACACATCAACCCGTCAACTGGTTGGACCAGACGGCTTTCCGCCACCCTGCGCTGTTTCGGTGCGCACGCCTCGTATCCTTTCCGCCGGAAGACCCGCGAACTGGTGGAAGGGAGTCGGTGTGAGCGACCGGGTTGAGACGTTGGAGTTCCAGGCCGAGGCCCGTCAGCTGCTCCAGCTGATGGTCCACTCGATCTACTCGAACAAGGACGTCTTCCTGCGCGAACTCATCTCGAACGCGTCGGACGCGCTGGACAAGCTGCGGTTGGAGTCGCTGGTCGACAAGGACCTCGAGGTCGACACCGCCGACCTGCACATCGAGATCGAGGTCGACAAGGAGGCCCGGACGCTGACCGTGCGGGACAACGGCATCGGCATGTCCCGCGACGAGGTGATCGGGCTGATCGGCACGATCGCCAAGTCCGGCACCGCGGAGCTGCTGCGCAAGCTGCGCGAGTCCAAGGACGCCGCCGCCTCGCAGGAGCTGATCGGCCAGTTCGGCGTCGGCTTCTACGCCACGTTCATGGTCGCCGACAAGGTCACCCTGCTGACCCGGCGCGCCGGGCAGCGCGGCGGCACCCGCTGGGAGTCCACCGGCGAGGGCACCTACTCGGTCGAGTCGGTCGACGAGGCCCCGCAGGGCACCTCGGTCACCCTGCACCTCAAGCCCGCCGACACCGAGGACAACCTGCACGACTACACCGCCGAGTGGACCATCCGGGAGATCGTCAAGCGCTACTCCGACTTCATCGCCTGGCCGATCCGGATGACCGTCGAGCGGTCCGGTGAGGACGGCGCGACGACCCGCGAGGAGCAGACGCTCAACTCGATGAAGGCGCTCTGGGCCCGCTCCCGGGACGAGGTCGACGAGGCCGAGTACAAGGAGTTCTACCGGCACGTCGCGCACGACTGGGCCGACCCGCTGGAAACCATCCACATGCGGGGCGAGGGCACCTTCGAGTACGAGGCGCTGCTCTTCCTGCCCTCGCACGCCCCGCTGGACCTGTTCTCCCCGCAGGGCCGCCGCGGCGTGCAGCTCTACGTCAAGCGCGTCTTCATCATGGACGACTGCGACGCGCTCATGCCCAACTACCTGCGCTTCGTCAAGGGCGTGGTCGACGCGCACGACCTGTCGCTGAACATCTCCCGGGAGATCCTCCAGCAGGACCGGCAGATCCGGGCCGTGCGCCGCCGCCTGGTCAAGAAGGTGCTGGCCACCCTCAAGGACCTGTCCGCCGAGGCGTACCGCACCTTCTGGGGCGAGTTCGGCGCGGTGGTCAAGGAGGGTCTGCTCGAGGACCCGGACAACACCGAGGCCCTGCTCGACCTTGTCCGGGCCGCCTCCACCAACGACCCGGCCGAGCTGACCACCCTGCGCGACTACGTCGAGCGGATGAAGGACGGCCAGACCGAGATCTACTACGCCACCGGCGAGAACCGGGCCACCATCGAGAACTCCCCGCACCTGGAGGCGTTCCGCGCCAAGGGCTACGAGGTGCTCATCCTCACCGACCCGGTCGACGAGGTCTGGGTCGAGCGGGTCGGCGCGTACGACGGGAAGACGCTGCGCTCGGTCGCCAAGGGCCAGGTCGACCTGGAGACCGACGAGGAGAAGGAGAAGGCCGAGGCCGAGCGACAGGAGTACGCCGACCTGCTCACCTGGATGAGCGGCGCGCTGGCCGACAGCGTGAAGGAGGTCCGCCTCTCCACCCGGCTCACCACCTCGCCGGCCTGCGTGGTGGGTGACGCGCACGACATGACCCCGACGCTGGAGAAGATGTACCGGGCGATGGGGCAGGAGGTGCCCCAGGTGAAGCGGATCCTGGAGCTCAACCCGACCCACCCGCTGGTCACCGGGCTGCGCAAGGCCCACGAGCAGGGCGCCGACGCCACCGCGCTGACCGAGACCGCCGAGCTGCTGTACGGCATGGCGCTGCTCGCCGAGGGCGGGGAGCTGGCCGACCCGTCGCGGTTCACCCGCATCCTCGCCGATCGGCTCGCCCGTACCCTGTAGCCGGCGATGACCCGAGCCGGCCCGGCGCGTGCCGGGCCGGCTCCGTCGTCCGTCAGGCGCTGCGGTGGGGCAGCAACCGGACGAGGACCGCCACCACCACGCTCAGCGCCACCAGGACGTCGAGGCTGAGCGCGAACGCGTGCGGGAAGGGTCCGGTGCCGAGCGCGCCGTAGAACACGCTGCCGATCAGGGCCACGCCGACCGCGTTGCCGGCCTGCTGCGCCGTGGAGAGCACCCCCGAGGCGGCCGCCGCGTGCCGTGCGGCCACGCCGGCCATCACGATCGAGGGCAGTGGTGCCACCACGAAGCCCATGCCCGCGCCGGCCACCGTGAGCCCCGGCACCAGCCAGCCGATCGGATCGTCCGCGGCGAGCGCGAGCAGGCCGTACCCCGCCGCGACCACCAGCGTGCCGATGGTGAGCGTCCGGCGGCCCGCCCGGGCGGCGATCCGCCCGGACAGCATCGAGGTGACCAGGTATCCGACGCCGAGCGGCACGAAGAGCAGCCCGGACGCGAGCGCCGACAGGCCGCGCCCGTCCTGCAGGTACACCGCCAGCACCAGGAAGAACGACGCCATCGTGAGCTGGAAGGCGAGGCTGACCACCACGCCCACGATGTACGCACGGTCGCTGAACAGGCGTGGGTTCACCAGCGGTGCGCCACCCCGCGCCGCCAGCTGGCGTTGGTGCAGGGCGAACGCGGTGAGCGGCGGCAGCGCCGCCAGGCACCACCCGGCGGACTCGCCGGCCAGCAGCGGGTACACGATGGCGATCAGGCCGAGCGTGGCCAGTACGGTACCGGTCAGATCCAGGCGGGCGCCGGTCGCCGAGCGCGACTCGGGCACCAGGCGCCGGCTGGCCGCCACCGCCGCCACGCCGATCGGCACGTTGATCAGGAAGATGCTGCGCCAGCCGAGACCCGCGACGTCCGCCCGGATCAGCAGCCCACCGATGAGCTGCCCGAACACCGCGCCCAGCCCCACCGCAACGCCGTAGGCGCTGAACGCGCGGGCCCGCCGGCCGCCGGTGTAGACCGTGTTGATGATGGCGAGCACCTGCGGCATCAGCAGCGCGGCGGCGACACCCTGGAGTACTCGGCCGCCGACCAGCACGCCGGCGCTCGGCGCCAGCCCGCAGGCCGCCGAGGCGAGCGTGAACAGGCCGAGGCCGAACGCGTACAGCCGGCGCCGCCCGTACAGGTCGCCCAGCCGGCCACCGGTGATGAGACCCGCGGCCAGCGCCAGCCCGAACCCGGCGACCACCCACTGCACGGCCGACGGCCCGGCCCGCAGGTCCACCTGGATCGACGGGATCGCCACGTTGACGATGAAGAAGTCCAGCAGCGTGACGAACGTGCCGGTCAGCAGCACCAGCAGGGCGCCCCAGCCGGTGTCGGCCCGCGGCGTGGCTGCCGGCGCGGCGATGGCGCTCATGGGGCGTCCTTCCAGCGTCGTCATGCCGGGACCTTGTCGAGGAAGCCGTGGATCGCGGCGATCCGGCCGTCCTCGGTGAGGACGGCGACGTCGAAGCCGACGACGAGTGGCTCGCTGTCGTCCGTGCCGAGGGTCCAGGTGAACCGGGCGATGTCGTGGTGCGCGTCCACCGGGCCGGCGCTGAACCGCAGGCCCGGGAACTGCGCCTGCACGGCGGCGATCGTCGCGTCGATCGCGTCCCGGCCCTCCGCGACCGCCAGCGGGTCGGTGTACCGGCCGTGCTCGGCCCACACCTCGTCGATCAGCGCCCGTCGCCGGGTCGGGTCCGTCTCGTTCCAGCTCTCCAGGTACCGGTCGATGACCTTCATGACGTTTCTCCATCTCGTGTGAGGTGCCTTGAACGCTATGGAGCCGCGCCGGTCCCGGAATCTGTCGCGCATCAGTACATCTGTCGGTGGGCGTCGGTAACGTCTCCGCCATGCTGTACGGGCGGGACGCTGAGCTGGCGGTGGTCGGCAAGCTGCTGGACACCGTGCGGTCCGGCGGCAGCGGCGCGCTGGTGCTGCGCGGTGAGCCGGGCATCGGCAAGACCGCGTTGCTTGAGCACGCCGACACGTCGGGGCTGCGGGTGTTGCGCGGCGTCGGCGTGGAGTCGGAGGCCGAACTGCCGTTCGCGGGCCTGCACCTGCTGCTGCACCCGGTGCTCGATCGGCTCGATGCCCTGCCGACGGTGCAGGCCGAGGCGCTGCGCGGCGCGCTGGGGCTGGCCGCGGCCGGCGTGCCGGACCGGTTCCTGGTCGGCCTCGCGCTGCTGTCGCTGCTGTCCGAGCTGGCCGACGACGGTCCGCTGGTGGCGGTCGTGGACGACGCCCAGTGGCTGGACCGGGCGTCCGCCGACGCGCTGTTGTTCACGGCGCGCCGGGTCGGCGCCGAGCCGGTCGGCCTGCTGTTCGCCGCCCGCACCGACGGCTTTCCGGCACCCGGTGTGCCGGAGCTCCCGCTGCCCGGGCTGGACCCGTCCGCCGCGGCGGCGCTGCTCGCCGAGCACGCCGCCGACCTGGACGCCGGCGCGCGGTACCGGGTGCTTGCCGAGGCGGTCGGCAACCCACTGGCGCTGATCGAGCTGCCGGCGGTGGCGGTCTCGGCCGGCGGTGCGCTGCCGGACCGGCTCCGCGACGCGTTCCAGGCCCGGGTACGCACGCTGCCGGACAGCGTGCGCACCGTGTTGGAGGTGGTCGCCGCCGATGACACCGGCGACCTGGCTGTGGTGCTGCGCGCCGCCGGCAAGTTGGGCGCCGGCGGCGCCGAGCTGGACGCCGCGGTCCGGGCCGGCCTGGTGACCGCGGACGGAACGGTGTCGTTCCGGCACCCGCTGGTCCGGGCCGCCGTGTGGCACGGCACGCCGCCCGGCCGGCGCATCGCCGTGCATGACGCGCTGGCCGCCGCGTTGGACCGCCCCGGCGACGCCGATCGTCGTGCCTGGCACCTGGCGTCGGCGACCATCGGGACCGACGAGGGGGTCGCCGCCGAGCTGGAACGCACCGCGGCGTGGGCCGGTGAGCGCAGCGGGCACGCCGCCGCGGCTGCCGCGTACGAGCGGGCCGCGCAGCTCACCGCCGAGCCCGCCGCCCACCTGCGCCGGCTCACGCTCGCCGCCGAGGCCGCGGCGGAGGCGGGCGACCTGGACCGTTCCGACACGCTCGCCGCCCTGGCCGAGCGCTCGGGTCCGGAGGATCCGCTGCTGGCGGCCCGGCTGACCGCGGTGCGCGCCGCGGCCGACTTCTGGCGCGGCACGCTGCCGTCGGCGCACGAGCGTCTGCTGCACGGTGCCGCCCGGGTGGCCAGCACTGACCAGCATCTGGCGCTGAGCCTGCTGGTGGAGGCGCTGCACGTCGGGTGGTACGCGGGGGAGCGGCAGCTGTCGGAGTCGGTGGCGCGGTTGCGGTCGGCGCTGGTGCCCGACGACCCACTGACCCCGCTGGCCCGGCTGTTGATGCACGCCGTCACCCCGATCGTCGGCGTGGCGGACGATGGCGACGGCATCGACTGGGCGGCGTCCGGGGCGATGATCGCGGCGGCCCGTGGAGCGGCGAACGAGCCGGGTGCGGCGATCCTCGTCGCGGGGCTCGGGCTGGTCCTCGGGCAGGAAACGGTCACCGTCGAGCTGGCCGAGGAACAGGTGGAGCTGGCGCGCCGACAGGGCCGGGTGGGCTGGCTGCCGCAGGCGCTCTTCTACCTGGCGTGCGGCCGGCAGTTCGCGGGCTGGCAGGCCGAGGCGGCCGCGGCGACGGAGGAGGCCCTGGCGATCGCCCGCGACACCGACCAGCGCCAGTGGATCGATCGGCTCGGCGAACCGCTGGCGTACCTGACCGCGGTGGCCGGGGACGAGGACGGATGCCGCCGGATCACCGATGAGGCGCTCGCGCGCGTCGCGGGCGGCGACCCGGCGTGGCAGGTGCCCTGGGTGTATGCCGCACGTGGCCTGCTGGAACTCGGTCGTGGCCGGGCCGAGTCGGCGCTGGCGTCGCTGGCGCCGCTGGCCGAGGGTCGGGCCAGGTTCCACATCTCCGCCACCCGTAGCACTCCCGACCTGGTCGAGGCCGCGGTACGGGCCGGCCGGCCGGACGCGGCGGCAGAGGCGTTCGCCCAGTACCGACGCTGGGCCGCGCACGCCAGGCAGCCGTGGATCGATGCCGTCGTGCTGCGCTGCCAGGCGCTGCTCGGCCCGGACGAGACGGCGGGGGAGTCGTACGCGGCGGCGCTGTCCGCGTACCGGCGGCTCAACCGGCCGTTCGACGAGGCCCGCACGGCGCTGCTGTACGGGGAGTGGTTGCGCCGGGCCCGCCGTCGCGCGGAGGCACGCACCTACCTGGCCGCCGCAGTCGACGGCTTCGAGAAGCTGGGTGCGGCGCCGTGGGCGGCGCGGGCCCGCACCGAGCTGGGTGCCGCCGGTACCCCGGCACCCCGGCGTCCCACCGGCCCCGCCGCACGACTGACTCCGCAGGAGCTGCAGATCGTCACGCTCGCGGCCGCTGGCCTGTCCAACAAGGACATCGCGACGCGGCTCTTCCTGTCCGCCCGCACCGTCGGCTACCACCTCTACAAGGCGTATCCGAAGCTCGGCGTGGTGTCCCGCGCCGAACTGGCCGAGCTGGACCTGGGAAGTCCCTGACCGCGAGCTGCGTGACTCGTCCCGGTTCACCCGGTCCTTGCCGACCGGCTCGCCCGTGGCCCCTGCCGGGTCGCCGGGTCGGTGCCGCGGCCGGCGTTGTCGTCCCGGCGCCTAGCCGCGGACCAGGCGTTGGAGGTGCTCGGCCTCGTGGGCCGACGGCTCGGCCGGCCGGCTGTCCAGCAGCCGCCAGCGGGTCGTCCTGCCGTCCGGGCCGGCCAGTTCGCCGCGCGCCAGCGCCCGGTCGATGTCCCGCCGGACGCGCTGCTCCAGGTGCGGCTCGGTGGCGAAGAGGATGCGCAGCCGCACCTCGTCGCCCACCCGTTCAACGCCGGTGTGGTGCGCCGCGACCGGGCAGGGCGGTTCGTGCTCCCAGTGGCCGCACAGGGCGACGGTGACGGCCGCCCCGGGTGCGCGGTCGTCGGCGTCCGGCGTCATGCCCAGCACGGCTCGGTGGGCGTACCCCTGTCGCATGCCGACACTGTGCCACCGCACCCGTCCTTCGGTGAGGAAGGGCCCCTTCTTATCGCCCAGGCGTTAACAAGGGGCCCTTCCTTGCGCCTCAGGGGAGGGCGGGGTAGAGGGCGGCGACGCCGCCGGACAGGCCGGCGAGGACTCGCCGGGAGGTCTCGTCGGCGACGATCTCGTACTGGTCGGCCTCGATGCCGTCCACCGCGATCCGGGCGATCTCCGCCGGGTCGGACTTCGGCCCGGTCACCCCGGCGGTCATGTCGGTGTCCATGTAGCCCACGTGCAGGCCGGCGACCCGCACGCCCCGGTCGGCGAGCTGGGCGCGCAGCGCGTTGGTCATCGACCACTCGGCCGCCTTGGCCGCGCCGTACGCGCCGACTCCGGGGAAGGTGATCCAGGACAGGGCGGAGAGGATGTTCAGGATCGTCCCGCCGCCGTTGGCCGCGATCCGGGGCGCGAAGGCGCGCACCATCGACAGCGTGCCGAGGTAGTGGGTCTCCAGTTCCAGCCGGATCTTGGCCAGGTCGCCGTCGAGCAGGTCGGCCCCGGTGCTCACCCCGGCGTTGTTGACCAGCAGGGTGACGTCGCCGGCCAGCCGTGCGGCCGCCTCGATCGAGGCCGGGTCGGTGATGTCGAGGCGGACCGGGGTGACCCCCGGCAGGTCTACGGTGTCCGGGTTGCGGGCACCCGCGTAGACGGTGGCGCCGCGGGCCAGCAGCTCGGCGGCCAGGTGCCGGCCGAAGCCGCGGTTCGCCCCGGTGACCAGGGCCGTGCGTCCAGCGATCTTCATGTCTCGCTCCTGAGGAGGTGGCAGGGAGGGGGTGGGTTAGGTCGTGGCCGGCAGGAGGCCCGGGCCGGGCAGCACGTCCACCTCGCCGGGCGGTACGTCGTGCCCGGCGTCGCAGCGCAGCGCGACCTGGACGGCGGCCCCGCAGTCGCGGTGGGCCACCCGGACCGACGGCTCGTCGACGGCGTACGCGTCGCCCCACTGGCGCAGGGCGGCGAGCACCGGCAGCAGGTCTCGCCCCTTGGGCGTGAGCAGGTACTCGTCCCGGGTGCGCTGGCCGGGCTCGCGGTAGGGCCGCCGTTCCAGCAGACCGTCGGCGACGAGCTGCTTGAGCCGGGCGGCGGCGACCGGCTCGCTGACCCCGGCCCGGCGGGCGAAGTCGTCGAACCGCCGGGTGCCGAACGACGCCTCGCGGAGCAGGAGCAGCGTGGTCCGGTTGCCGACCACGTCGAGCGCGCGGGCGATCGAGCAGTTGGCGGTCGACCAGGTGTCGCGCTGGGCGAGGAAGTCCGTCATGCCGACGACGCTACCCGGCTGACTTAGGAAACCAAAAGCCAGCTACGTCACGCCGGGACCGGGAATAACGCTCAGACCTGGCCCGCGTAGAAGCCGTACCGGGCCAGCGGCTCGACGATCACCCGCTCCTCCCACGACAGGTGCGACAGCAGGGTGTCGGTGAGCAGGTCCACCGCCTCCTGGAGCTCGGTGAAGTCGCCCGGCTGCCGGATCAGGTTCACCAGGGCCCGGTCCACGCCCTCGACCACGTCGTGGATCACCGCGTGCTCCTCGGCCAGCCGGTCCAGCACCGGCCCGAGGCCCGCGTCCGAGCGGCGCAGGTGCGGGAAGATCGAGTTGTCCTCCAGCCCGTGGTGCTGGGTCACCACCGTGCAGTACGCGGCGCAGTACGCCCCCAGCGTCCAGTTGTTCTGCCGCATCGTCATCTCGTGCAGGGCGGCCCGGGCCGCCCCGGCGGAGACCGCCCCGCGCTTGACCTGCTCCAGCAGGTCCCGCACCTGGGTCAGCTCCTGGCGCAGGTGGTCGTGCACGTCCACCAGGTGCTGGCCGGCGGCCTGCCCGTGCGGGGTGTAGACGTGCCCGGCCGGCGGGGGTGGGGGCGTGGGCCGGGTGGACTCGTCCCAGAGCGTCCGCCGGCTCAGCCGTACGCCGGGATCGGGGGTGGGGGTGACCGCGAGGCCGGTCGACCCGCCGGCCTCGACCGCCGCCTGCTCCTCCTGGAGGGCGCGGGCACGGCTGCCGGGCGCGGTGCGTTCGGCGGCGACCAGCTCGCGGACCGCGGGCGCGATCTCCTGGCCGAACAGCTGGATGGCCCGGGGCTCATCGCTGCCGAGGATGAAGGTGGAGATGCCGTGGTCCAGGGCGAGCCCGGCCAGCTCCTCCACCCACTGCTCGGGCGGCCCTTCCAGGAAGCCGGTGGTCGAGCGGGTGAACGCGCCGTTGACGTTGAGCAGCCGGCGCACCGCCGCGGGGTCCCGGCCGGCGGCCTCGGCCCCCTCGTCGACCAGCGCGTTGAGGGCAGGCAGCTCCGCCGGCCCCTTCGGCAGGTACGCCAGCGACGGCAGCCAGCCGTCCGCCGCCCGGCCGACCAGCCGCAGCATCCGGGGCTTGTACGCGCCGACCCAGATCCCCACCGGGTGCGCCGGCGCCGGCCCGCGCTTCGCCCCGACCACCCGGTAGTGCTCGCCCTCGACCCGGACCATGCCGCGCCGCCCGGTGTCCCAGACCTCGCGGATCACCCGGATCGCCTCGTCGAGGGCGTCCACCGCCTGCCCCGGGCTGAGCCGCCGCCCGCCGACCGCCTCGATCGCCTCCCAGAACGCGCCGGCGCCCAGGCCCAGCTCGACCCGGCCGCCGGTGAGCAGGTCCAGGCTGGCCACGCTGCGGGCCAGCACCACCGGCTGGCGCAACGGCAGGTTCAGCACGTTGCCGGCCAGCCGGACCCGGCTGGTCGCCGCGGCCACGAACGACATCAGCGTCCAGGTGTCCAGGAAGCCCGGCTGGTACGGGTGGTCCTGGAAGGTGACCAGGTCGAGGCCGGCCTGCTCGCAGAGCTTGGCCAGGGCCACCACCTGCTCGGGCTGCCCGGCGCTTGGCGTGACGAAGCCGCCGAAGAGCAGCTCGTGTCCGTGGTCGGTCATGTCCGTCCCGTCACCTCGTCCGATCTTGCGCGACCTCCGCCACGGTAGCCCCCGCCGGCGCCGGCCCGCGCGACGGTTCCGGAACCTGCACGGATTGTTCACAGTCGATGCGCGCGGGCGTAGGGTCCGGTCACCGGCCTCAGTGTTCCTCCGGAAGGAGCGACCCGTGACCCGCCACCATCACCGCCCTCTCCCGCTGATCCTGCTCCTCGTCGCGGTCACCGCCCTGGCCGCGCCCGTGCCGGCCGCCGCCGCCGTCCTGCCGTACCAGGACCCGTCGCTGCCCGTCGCCACCCGCGTCGCCGACCTGCTGTCCCGGATGACCCTGGACGAGAAGATCGGCCAGATGACCCAGGCCGAGCGCGGCTCGGTCACCGCCGCCGACCTCACCACCTACCGGCTCGGCTCGATCCTCTCCGGCGGCGGCTCCGCGCCGTCGCCGAACACCGCCACGTCCTGGGCCGACATGTACGACGGCTTCCAGCGGGCCGCCCTCGCCACCCCGCTCGGCATCCCGATGATCTACGGGGTGGACGCCGTGCACGGGCACAACAACGTGTACGGCGCGACGATCTTCCCGCACAACATCGGCCTCGGCGCCACCCGCGACCCCGCCCTGGTGCAGCAGATCGGCCAGGCCGTCGCCGAGGAGATCACCGGCACCGGCCTCGACTGGGACTTCGCGCCCTGCCTCTGCGTCGCCCGCAACGACCGGTGGGGGCGTACCTACGAGTCGTTCGGTGAGACCCCCGACCTGCCGTCCAGCCTGTCCACCCTGGTCACCGGCCTGCAGGGCAACACCCTCGGCGGACCCACCTCGGTGCTCGCCACCGCCAAGCACTACGTCGGCGACGGCGGCACCACCGGCGGCGACGACCAGGGCGACACCCAGCTCAGCGAGGCGGACCTGCGGGCCATCCACCTGCCGCCGTTCCAGGCCGCCGTGCAGCGCGGGGTGGGCGCGGTGATGATCTCCTACAGCAGCTGGAACGGGGTGAAGCTGCACGGCCACCAGTACCTGATCACCACCGTCCTCAAGGGAGAGCTCGGCTTCTCCGGCTTCGTGGTCTCCGACTGGAACGGCATCGACCAGATCGACGGCAACGCCGGCTTCACCGCCGCCGAGGTGAGCACCGCGATCAACGCCGGCATCGACATGGTGATGGTCCCCACCGCCTGGAAGAGCTTCATCAGCACCCTGCGCGCCGAGGTGCAGAACGGGCACGTGTCGATGAGCCGGATCGACGACGCCAACCGGCGTATCCTCACCAAGAAGTTCGAACTCGGGCTCTTCGAGCGCCCGTACACCGACCGGAGCTGGACCGCGACGGTGGGCAGCGCCGCGCACCGGACCCTCGCCCGGCAGGCCGTCCGACAGTCGCAGGTGCTGCTGAAGAACGCCGGCGGCGTGCTGCCGCTGGCGCGGGACAACAACAAGATCTTCGTGGCCGGCAAGAACGCCGACAACATCGGCAACCAGAGCGGCGGGTGGACCATCTCCTGGCAGGGATCCTCGGGGAACATCACCCCCGGCACCACGATCCTGCAGGGCATCCGCGCCGCCGTCGGCCCGACCACCACGGTCACCTACAACCAGCGCGGCACCGGCATCGACGGCACGTACCGGGCCGCGATCGCCGTGGTCGGCGAGACACCGTACGCGGAGGGCCAGGGCGACCGCACCGGCAGCATGAGCCTGGACCGCGAGGACCTGCGGACGATCTCGACGCTGCGCAACGCCGGGGTGCCGGTGATCGTGGTGCTGGTCTCCGGCCGGCCGATGGACATCTCCGCCGAGCTGCCCAAGTGGTCCGCGCTACTGGCCTCCTGGCTGCCCGGCACCGAGGGCGCCGGCGTGGCCGACGTCCTCTTCGGCGGGTACGCGCCCACCGGCAAACTGCCGATGACCTGGATGAACTCGGTCAGCCAGCAGCCCATCAACGCCGGCGACGGGCAGGTCCCGCTCTTCCCGCAGGGCTACGGCCTGACGTACTGAAGGGACGGCGACGGGGGGGCCGGCGTGGACGGTCACTGTGGGTGATGAGCCCGCTGATAGACCACGTCCGGCCCCCGCGCAACCCGGACGGCGACGCCGTCGCCCGGCCGGGTGAAGAACTTCACAAGAAGTGGGCGTTCGTCGCAAACCGTTCCTAACGTCGTAGCCGTTCGCGATCGCGGACACCACGGGCCGGTAACGCCTAATTCCGCCACCGGCCCGGCGGTACCTGACCTCAGGCGGGAGCGGGGGACCCACGTTCCTCGGTGCTCGACACCTCGGGGTGAAGCCGCCATGCGCGGCCGGGCTCCTCGGCCCGAACCCGACAGCTCACCTCGTCGGCGTGGAGGAAACCCACCATGGCAAGTGAACACGTCGCTCGTCACCGACGGACCACGCCGCGTCGCCTCGCCGTCGGGGCGCTCGTCGTCGGCGCCGCCACCGGCGCCGCCGCCATCCTCGGGCCGGCCGCACCGGCCAGCGCCTCCAGCGTCAACTGGGACGCCATCGCCCAGTGCGAGTCCGGCGGCAACTGGCACATCAACACCGGCAACGGCTACTACGGCGGGCTCCAGTTCTCCCGGAGCACCTGGAACGGCTACGGCGGCCAGCAGTACGCCGCCCGTGCCGACCTGGCCAGCCGCGGCGAGCAGATCGCCATCGCGGAGAAGGTCCTCGACGGGCAGGGCATCGGGGCCTGGCCGGTCTGCGGCAAGAAGGCCGGCTCGGCCAAGCACTACTCGTCCAGGCCGGACGGCGGGTCGAAGCGGGCGCACAAGAAGGCCACCAAGGACCGGTCGTACCGGGGTGACCGGCCGGTGACCCGCAAGCACCGCGCCACCACCCCGAGCAGCGGCGGCACCTACGCGGTCAAGCCGGGGGACACCCTGTCCGAGATCGCCGACGCGCACAACCTCGCCGGCGGCTGGCAGGCGCTGTACGAGCGCAACAAGCGCGTGGTCGGCGACGACCCGGGTCTGATCTTCCCGGGCCAGCGGCTGCGCCTGCGCTGACCCGGCACCGGACCGGACCACCAGCAGCCGGTCCACCGCACGACGAACGCCCGGCCGACGCTCCCGGCCGGGCGTTCGTCGCACCCGGGACGGCCGGTTTAGCGCGGTCGCACCCGGGCAAGCGAGGGCATGCCGGTCGCTGTCGACGATCCGCCGCTGCCGACGACCCTCCAGCTGGAGGTCACCTCCGCCTGCAACCTGCGCTGCCTGATGTGCCTGGTCCGGTACCGGCCGCCGGTCAACAAGCTGGCCGGGGCGATGCGCCCCGAGCTGTTCCACCGGGTGGTGGACGACCTGCCCGGGCTGCGCGGCCTCACCCTCCAGGGGCTCGGCGAGCCGCTGCTGTCGCCGTACCTGATGGAGATGATCGCGACGGCGGTGGCGCGGGACATCACCGTCGGGTTCAACACCAACGCCACCCTGCTGACCCGGCGGCGGGCCGCGGAGCTGGTGGCCAGCGGGGTGGGCTGGATGCACGTCTCGCTGGACGGCGCCCGGGCCGAGGCGTACCAGCGGGTGCGCGACGGCGCCGACTTCGACACCGTGGTGGCGAACCTGACCGGCCTGGTCGCGGCGAAGCGGGCGGCGGGCAGCGACACCCCGTGGATCCGGGTGGTCTTCGTCGCCATGCGGGACACCGTCGACGAGCTGCCCGCGCTGGTCCGGCTGCTGGGCCGGATCGGCGTCGACGAGCTGCACGTGCAGAACCTGTCGCACAGCTTCTCCGACGCCGACCCCGCCGGCCGGTACGCCGAGATCCGCGCGTTCACCGCCGACCAGGCGCTCTGGACCGGGGTGGACGCCGACCGGGCCGCCGAGGCGTTCCAGCGGGCGGCGGCCGAGGCCGACCGGCTCGGCGTACGCCTGCGGCTGCCCCGCACCGCCACGCCGCCCGCCGCCCCCGGCGACCGGCCGGGGTGCTCCTGGCCGTGGGAGGCGGCCTACATCACCAGCACCGGCGTGGTGCAGCCCTGCTGCATGGTGATGGGCGACGACCGGGTGCGGCTCGGCACGGTCGCGGAACGGTCCTTCCCGGAGATCTGGTACGGCGCGGAGTACCGCGCGTTCCGGCGGCGACTCGCCGGCGACACGCCGCCCGAGGTGTGTCAGGGCTGCTCGCTGTACCGGCGGACGTTCTGACGCGGTGCGCGCACCGCCGCCGTCGGGGGCAATTGCTATCGTCACGGTGCTCCGGAAAGACGTGAAGAAAGCGCGGCTATGACCAACGACCCGTTCTCCGCGGCCGCGAGCCTCGACGAGCTGCTCACCCAGACCCAGCAGGCGCTGTCGTCCATGCGGGCCCGCGCCGCCGAGGACACCGACGGTGATTCCGGGCGACTGCTGCGTGCCGAGGGCGTGGCGGCCGACGGCCGGGTCCGAGCCGTGGCGGTCCAGGGCGGACGGATCGAGTCGGTGACCGTCGACCCGGCCCTCACCTCGGCCGGTTGGGACGGCGTCTGCGGGCAGGTCGTCGAGGCGGTCAACGCCGCCCTGGCCGAGCTCGACGTGCAGGTCAGCGCCTCGGCCCGGGACGACGTCGACGCCCTCGCCGCGCGGCTCGGGGGGCTGCAGGAGCAGTCGATGCGGCAGATGGAGATGTTCAGCCAGGCGATGGAGGGCGTGGTCGCCCGGCTCAACCGGGCCGGGGACACCGCGGCCCGGGCCGACCGGCCCGCCTGAGCCCTGACCCGGCGAAGCGGCCGGTCGTCGGGAGGACGACGACCGGCCGCTCGCGTTGCTGATCGGATCAGCTCAGGGTGACCGCGGTGTCGTCGACGACGAACGAGGTCTGTAGGGAGCTGTCCTCCACGCCGCTGAAGGAGATGGAGGCGGTGGTGCCGGCCAGCGACGAGATGTCGAAGGACTTCTGCACGTAGCCGGTGTTCTTGTTGAGGTTGGAGTAGGTGGCCAGGGTGGTGCTGCCCGCCTTGACGGTCAGCTTGTCGTACGCGGTGGTCGTCGTCGACTCCGCGGTGTCGATGTGCAGCCAGAAGGTCAGCGTCGCCCGGCAACCCGACGGGATCGTCACCGACTGGGACAGGGTGTCGGTGTGGGTGGTGCCGTAGCCGTCCAGCCACGCCTTCCACGAGCCGCTGTGGGCCGCCTGGCCGGTGTCGGTGGTGATGACGCCGGAGGAGGCGCTCCAGCTCACGTTGCCCGACTCGAAGCCGGGGTTGGCCAGCTTCTGGCCGGAGCAGGAGCCGGTGGGCGGCGGGGTGGTGCTGCCGGAGCAGGTCGGGTCACCGGTCTGGGCCGGCACGCTGACCGCGTCCCAGGCGGCCTTGACGGTGTTGAACTCGGTGCAGCCGGTGCTGCCGTAGAGGTTCTTCGCCGCCTGCAGGGTCCAGGTGCGGTACTTCAGGTACGACGACGACGTGGTCTTCAGCAGCATCGCGTTGTACATGATCTTGATGGCCTTCTGGATGCCCAGGCCGGTCACCGTGCTGCCGTTGCAGGTCGGGCTGGTCGGCTGGCCGTTGGTCGGGTTGCTGCCCATGGCCAGCAGGTAGAACCAGTGGTTGCCCGGGCCGGCCGCGGCGTGCACCTCGGTGCTCGGGATGCTGCTGGAGTAGCAGTTCGGGTCGCCCAGCGCCGACGGGTTGTACATGTTGCGGATCGGGCCGCTGCCCACCAGGTTGACCTCTTCGCCGACCAGGAAGTCCGGCGGGTCGTAGGTGGACGGCTCGTTGGCGTACCACTCGGTGGCCGCGCCGAAGGTGTCGGCGACGAACTCCTGGGTGCCGCTGCCGGAGATGCCACCCGGGGTGTGGTCGTCGATGCCGTGGCCGATCTCGTGCGCGACCACGTCCATCGAGCCGATCCAGCCGCCGGCGGTGTTCTTGCCGATCTGCACCTGGGTGCCGTCGTAGTAGGCGTTCTGGTCGTTCAGGCCGACCCGGATTGGCCAGTAGCCGCCGTTGCCGTCGGCGCCGTTGCGGCCGAGCCAGGCCGAGAGCATCTTGTCCTCGGTCTGCGCGCCGAAGAGCGCGTCGACGCAGCCGGTCTCCTTGTTGGTGGCGGTGCCGTTGCCCCAGACGTCGTCCGAGCCGCTGAACGTGGTGTTGGTCGCCGCGTCCTGGCAGACCAGGGTGGGCTTGCTCGGGTCCTTCATGGAGTACGTGCTGCCGGACAGCGTGGTGTTCAGCGTGACCGGCCCGTTCCACGCGCCGGTGCCGCTGCCGGTCACGATGTGCTCCTGCGTGCGCAGGACCTTGCCGGTGAGGGCGTCGACGTCGACCGTGAGCCGGCTGGGGCCGTCGGCGTCGGTGCCGCGCACGGTGGTCTCCCAGGCCAGCGCCGGCTGGGCGCCGAGGGTGTAGACGACCAGGCTGCTGCCCTCGACGGCGGTGACCGTCTTGAGCTGGGCCCGGGCGGTCTGCTCGGCGGTTGCGGAGGTCAGCTTCGGCGTGGTGGCCAGGTTGCCGATGGCCCGCTCCTGGGCGACCGAGGCGTACTTCAGGTTGCCGGCGGAGTCGGTCGCCAGCACGAAGTCACCACCGGTCACCGGCAGGCCCTTGTAGGTGCGCTCGTAGGAGACGTACTGGGTGCCCTCGGAGGAGAAGACCTGCTTCTGCACGAACGCCTCGTCGGCGCTCGCGTGCAGGTACGAGGGGCGGGAGGCGACCAGCGCGCTGGCCGACTTGGCGGCGATGGCGCGGGCCTGGGCGGCGTCGGGCGTGGGACTGGGCGGGGCGGCCTGCACGGCCGCGGCGGTGCCCGCGGCGATCAGGCCGGCCGCGGCCGCGCCGGAGAGCGCGGCAAGGCGGGGTGAGAGCTTCAAGGGGGTGTGCTCCTGTTCCTAGGCGCGCCGCACGGAGCCCGGTGGGGGCGCGTGGCGCGGTGTAGCCGTGAGGCGGGCGACGGCCGCTCTCCGAGGCATGCCGGCGTGGCCCCGGTTCGACAGATCGACCGCCTGAGCCGCCGGGGGTCGGCGACTCGTGGAGCACAATCACACGGTCCCGGGCCCGGAGCAATGGGTGACCCGGGCAACCGTCACCTTTCGGTCGCGGCCCGGAAAGCGACGAACCAAGGAAGCCATGATCTTCTATAGCCCCTGATCAGGGCTGATGCCGTCCTGAGTGGACGATTAAGCGTCCATTTCGCGACCATTGCCGCTCTCGACGGATGGCGCGTATTCCCCCTCGGTCAAGATGTCGATCACTCCGGGGCCTTCCGGACCGCCGGTCGGTGCCGAACGGGCCCTGATGATCATCCGTACGGTGGATGTCACTACGCCGTGTCCGCCCGGTTACCGACTGGTAACGAATGATCGACGACTGTCTCATCGTGCCCGGTCCGCCGGACCGGTGCGGCGTGCCCCGAGACGATCACCGGGACGCGGGGGTCGGCGCGGCGGCGAGCAGCGCCTCGATGAGGGCGGCCGGATCGAGGCTGGCCGGCCGGTCGCTCACCTGACCGTCACCGAGCTCGATCACCCGCCACCGCCCGTCCGTGCGCCGGGCCAGGTCGACCGTCACGAACGGCAGGTCGAGCGCGGCGACCGCCGCGGCCGGCAGGGAGAGGTCCGGCCCGCCCTCGGGTGGCTGCTCGGGGGTGTCCGGGTGCGCTCCGGCCAGCACGCACCGGCCGCCGATCCACCAGGTCCGCACCTCGGCGCCGGTGAACGGCTCGAAGCGGCGCAGCACGAACCCGCCGGCGAAGTCGTCCTGCCGCAGTTCCCGCAGCCGGGTCGCGACCCGCCACGCGGCTGCACCGTCGGCGAGGTCCGGGACGAAGGCCGCCTCATGCCAGTGGTGCTTGGCCGACTTCACGTGGTCGCGCAGCACGGCCGGCCCCGGGCCCAGGGCGCGCCGGGCCTCGTCGAACGCCGCCCGGTCGGATCCGGCCGTCCAGGCCGACGCGGGCGTGACGGCGGCCAGGGCGGCGTACCACCCGGGCAGCTCGTGGGCGCGCCGGTACCGCTCCGGCGTGGTCCACAGGTGGACGTCCCGGGCGGCGAGGGCCTCGGTGAGGGCGGCGTACCGGTCGCTCGAGAGCATCCAGCCCCGGTAGACGGCCCACCCCGGGGTGCGTACCGCGGCCACCGCCCGGGCCGGGTCCCCGCCTGCCGCGAGGAGGTCGTGGTCGATGAGGGCGACCGGCGCCCCGGCGGCGCGGGCGGCGTCCGCCTCGGGGGCGAAGTGGGGATCCGGCCGACGGGGCCGGAGCGGGTCGGCGGGAAACAGCAGCAGCACGGTGTCCATCCTGCCGGGGGTAGGAATCCTTCGGCCACTTTCGTTTGCTGCGTAGAAAAGTAGTCACGAAACCAACGAAAGCTATGGACACGCTGAAGGTAAGTCAGTAGTGTCGGGCACCATCAATATGTTTCGTCGAGATGAACTACCCGGCACGGTAGCTCTCGACTGTGGCCCACCGGCGGCGCAACACGTCTGGTGACCACGACCGGCCAGGGATGGCCGTACCCCGGGTCAACGCATCACGGCGGCCCCGCCTCACGGGCCGACCGACCGTCCGTACCCGACCGATCGCCAGCTCCGACGTACCACCGTGCCCGGCGGCCGCACCGCCGGCGTGGTGACAGCTCTCCACGCACATCGGACGACCGTGGCCGCCGGCCACGGCCGGGGATCCCGTGCGGCCTGGGAGGAGGCCGCCGGGCTGCTGAGCCGGCATCCACAGCTCCGCCGGACCGACGACACCCGACGCACGCTCCGCCCGCTGTCTCCCGGACCGTGAAAGAGGCTTCCATGAACCCACATCCACCGCGGGACCGGCATTCCCTGAGCCGGCTCCGGAGATCGGTGGCCGCCCTCGCCGCCCTGGCGCTGCTGACCACCGGCCTCTCCTCGTCCCCGGCGAACGCGCGGCCGGCCGACCCGGAACGGTCGGCGTCGGCCGCCGCCCCGGCGCCCCTGCAGGCCCAGGTGCTCACCTGGACGGCGGGCGACAACTTCCTCGCCTACCGGTCGGCGCCCACCACCGCCGTCGCCGGCCCGGCCACCCTCGTCTTCGAGAACAGCGCCGCCACCGGCAACACCACCGGGATGCAGCACACCCTGACGTTCGAGACCGGTGACAGCCGGTACAACAGCGACGTCGACGTCAACATCCTGGCCGATCCGACGGACGCCAACGGGGGTCGCTGGACGGTCGACGTGGTGCTCTCCCCAGGCACCTACCGGTACTTCTGCTCCATTCCCGGCCACGGCGGGATGACCGGACTGCTGGTGGTCAGCGGGGGCAGCTCCGACACCACGGCCCCCACCGTCACCGCCGCGGTGACCGGGGAGAAGGACGCCAACGGGGCGTACGTCGGCAGCGCCACGGTCACCCTGTCCGCGTCGGACAGCGGCTCGGGCGTCGACCGGGTCGAGTACGCCCTGGACGGCGGCGCCTACGGCACCTACTCCGCGCCGGTGACGGTGAACCAGCCGGGCCAGCACACGGTGAGCTACCGCGCGACCGACAAGGCGGGGAACACCTCGACGGTGCAGCAGGTGTCGTTCACCGTGGTCGAGCCGGCCCCGACGGACACCACCCCGCCGACCGTGACGGCCGCCGTGACCGGCCAGCGCGACGCCAACGGGGCGTACGTGGGCAGCGCGACCGTCACCCTCTCCGCCACCGACACCGAGTCCGGGGTGGACACGGTCGAGTACTCCCTCGACGGGGCCGCATACGCCACCTACGGCGCGCCGGTGACGGTGAACCAGCCGGGTCAGCACACGCTGAGCTACCGGGCCGCCGACAAGGCCGGCAACACCTCGTCGGCGCAGCAGGTCTCGTTCACCGTGGTCGAGCCGCCGCCCGTCGACACCACCCCGCCCACCGTCACCGCCACGGTGACCGGCCAGAAGGACGCCAACGGGGCGTACGTCGGCAACGCCACGGTCACCCTGGCCGCGTCGGACAGCGGCTCGGGCGTCGACCGGGTGGAGTACTCGCTCGACGGCCAGCCGTACGCCGCCTACTCGGCGCCGGTCGTCGTCGGCCAGCCGGGCCAGCACACCGTCAGCTACCGGGCGACCGACAAGGCGGGGAACACCTCGTCGGCGCAGCAGGTGTCCTTCACCGTGGTGGAGCCTGCCCCGACGGACACCACCCCGCCGACCGTGACCGCCTCGGTCACCGGCCAGCGGGACACCAACGGGGCGTACGTGGGCAGCGCCACGGTCACCCTCTCCGCCACCGACACCCAGTCCGGAGTGGACAAGGTCGAGTACGCGCTCGACGGCGGCGCCTACGCCGCCTACACCGCACCGGTCACCGTCAACCAGGCGGGGCAGCACACCGTGAGCTACCGGGCGACGGACAAGGCGGGGAACACCTCGCCGGCGCAGCAGGTGTCGTTCACCGTGGTGGAGCCGGCCCCGGCCGACACCACCCCGCCGACGGCCAGCGCCACCGTGACCGGCCAGCGGGACACCAACGGGGCGTACGTGGGCGGCGCCACGGTCACCGTGACCGCGACCGACAGCGGCTCCGGGGTCGACCGCATCGAGTACTCGCTCGACGGGCAGCCCTACGCCGCGTACACCGCCCCGGTCACGGTCAACCAGGTCGGCCAGCACGCCGTCAGCTACCGGGCCACCGACAAGGCCGGCAACACCTCGTCGCCGCAGACGGCGTCGTTCACGGTGGTCGACCCGCCCGCGCCGGACACCACGCCACCGACCGTCAACGCCACCCTCGCCGGGCAGCTCGACGACACCGGGGCGTACGTGGGCAGCGCCACCGTCACCCTGACCGCCGCCGACAGCGGCTCGGGCGTGGACCGGATCGAGTACTCCCTCGACGGGGAGCTCTACACCCGCTACGCCGTCCCGGTCACCGTCGACCGGCCGGGCCAGCACACGGTCAGCTACCGGGCCACCGACAAGGCCGGCAACACCTCCGCCGCCGCCTCGGTCGCGTTCACCGTGGTCGCCAGCGGACCGCAGCCGGACTGCGTGAAGGACACCCGGCCGACCGTCTGGCTCGGCACCGTCGACAGCGGCGTACCGAACCGGGTGGTCGACGGCGACTGCACCATCAACAACGTCATCGAGGACGAGCGGAGCTGGGCCAACCACGGCGAGTTCGTCTCGTACGTCACCGCGGTCGCCGAGCACCTGCACCACCTGGGCGTCATCACCCACGCCGAGCACGGCAAGCTGGTCAGCGCCGCCGGCCGCTCCGGCGTCGGCAAGCCGGCGGGCAAGGACGGCTACCAGCCGATCCTCGACTCCACCGCCGCCTCCTTCGGCCGCTGGCAGCACGTCGGCGCGGGCGGCTTCAGCCGCAACGCCGACGGGTCGGTCACCAGCAAGGCGGAGCCGGGGCTCGGCATGCTCTGGTACCCGGTCTCCGCGTACGGCGACTTCTCCCTGAAGTTGCAGTGGCGGGACGAGGCCCCCGGTGACGGCCGGGCCAACAGCGGGGTCTTCGTCCGCTTCCCCGACGTGCGGAACCACCCGACCGAGTCCCGGCCCGAGTGGGTCGCCATCAAGTACGGCCACGAGCTCCAGATCTTCGACCGGCCCGACGGCGACCAGTACAAGAGCGGCTCGGTGTACGGCTTCGACCGGGTCGACCTGGCCGGCGCCGGCGTCACCCCGAAGGGCACCTGGAACGACTACGAGATCCGCGTGGTCGGCCAGCACTACTCCGTCTTCCGCAACGGCGTGCTGATCAACGAGTACGTCAACACCCCCGACGCCGTCTTCAGCCCGCCCCGCGCGGACGACCCGGGCGGCGCCGGGCGGCAGAGCGCCAGCGGATACGTCGGCCTGCAGAACCACGGCACCGGTGACGTCGTCAGCTTCCGGAACGTGCGGATCGCCCCGCTGACCGCCTGCTGCCCGGGCGGCGCCGGGAACACCTGCTGCTGAGCGAGCGAAGGGATCACATGATGGCAAGGAACAGGATCGACCGCAGGACCCTGCTGCGCGGGCTCGCCGGCTCCACGGTCGCGGTCAGCGCGGCCAGCCTGGCCGGCGCGCTACCGGCCGGGGCCGACCAGGGCGGCCAGGGCAAGCTCATCCCGCAGGGGCACGTCGGCATCCAGCTCTACAGCGTCCGGGACAAGATCGCCCAGGTCGGCTTCGCCGCCGTGTTCGAGGAGCTGTCCCGGATCGGCTACCGGGAGGTGGAGTTCGCCGGCTACACCCAGGGTGCCGTCGGCGCCATCACCCCGGAGCAGATCCGCCGGCTGCTCGACGACAACGGGCTGAAGGCGGCCGGCAGCCACCGGGGGTTGCGGGACTTCCGCACCAACCTGGAGTGGGAGCTGGACGTCGCCGAGATCCTCGGCATGCCCGCCCTCGGCACCGCCGAGGCGCCCACCGGCAACCGGACGATCGCCGGCTACCAGGCGGCCGCCGCCGAGTTCAACGCCTGGGGCGAAGCCGCCGCCGCCCGCGGCCTCAAGCTCTACCAGCACAACCACACCATCGAGTTCGCCTTCGCCACGGACCGCCCGGACGTGCGGCTCTACGACCTCTTCCTGGAGCTCACCGACCCCCGGTACGTGTTCCTGGAGATGGACATCCTGTGGGCGTACGGCGGGGCCCGGAAGTACCCGGGCTTCCGGCCGGTCGACTACGTCAACGCCCACCCGGACCGCTACCCGCTGTTCCACGTCAAGGACGGCGTGCCGTTCGCGAACCCGCAGCAGGGCAACTCCTACGCCGACGTGGAGTTCGGCGCGGGCGTGATCCCGTTCGCCGAGTTCTTCGGCGAGCTGACCGGCCGGGGCCGCTTCGAGTTCCTCTGGGAACAGGACTCCGCGCCCGGCGCCCAGCCCAACCCGCCCGGCTCGCTGGGCGCGGCGGAGCGCAGCTACCAGCGCATGATCGAGCTGCGGGGCACCCGATGAGCGCCTGGCGACTGGTCGAGGACCCGGCGCCCGAGCCGGCCGGGTCGGCGGAGCCGGCGGAGGACCGGCCGGCGCGGTCGCGTACCGGTGCCCGGCGGATCCTGGTGGTCGCGGCGGTCGTGCTGCTCACCCTGGTCGGCGCCGGCGGGTTCGCCGCCGCGCGGACCGGGATGTTCGCCGAGCGTCCGGACGGCTGCGTCAAGCCGGACCGCAGCATCCAGTTGTACGCGGTGGAGTTGCCGAAGGACGGCACCCAGATCCGGCTCGGCTACGGCCTCACCCCGGAGACGGCCTCCTACCCGGGCCCGCTGATGGAGATGATGGAGGGGGAGTGCCTCGCCATCACCCTGCACAACCTGGTGCCCGAGGCGACCCTGGCGGCGCTGCGGACCGACCCGAGCCACCCGCTGGGGGTCTCCCTGCACGTGCACGGGGTCAAGTACACCCAGGACTCCGACGGCACCGTGCAGAGCGGGTCGTACGTCCCGTCCGGCGGCTCCCGCACCTACACCTGGTACGCCCAGCCCCGGAACACCAAGACCGGGGCGCAGGGCACCGCCGGGTACTGGTGGTACCACGACCACGTGGTGGGTGGCCCGCACGGCACCCAGGGGCTCTCCGCCGGTCTCTTCGGCGGCCTGGTGGTCCGCCGCCCCGGCGACCCGAAGCCGGACCGCACCTACACGGTGGTCTTCGGTGACCGGCAGAGCATCAACCTGCGCCGCGGCACCGCGACCGACACCTGCACCGAGGTGAACCCGCAGCCCGGCCCGACCTGCCTGGTCGCCCGCAAGGGGGAGCGGGTGGAGTTCGTGGTGGTCGGCATGGGCAACGACATGCACACCTTCCACCTGCACGGGCACTCCTGGGCGGACACCCGCACCGGCACGGTGCCCAACGGGCAGCCGTTCGCCGACACCGTGGCGGTCATCGACAACAAGACGCTCGGCCCGGGCGACACGTTCGGGTTCAGCGTGGTCGCCGGCGACTCGGTCGGGCCGGGTCACTGGATGCTGCACTGCCACATGCAGTTCCACTCCGACGCCGGGATGTCGACGATGCTGCACGTCCTGGACGAGAACGGGAACATGCCGCCCGGCATGGACCACGAGCACGGCGCCGCCGCCCCGGCGGCGGCCGCCGCGCCCGCCGCCGACGGCGGCGCGCACCAGCACAACTGACGGGTCCGTGGCTGCCGGCCTCAGCGTCGAGGACCGGCAGCCACCGGGCCGCACCGCCACCCGCACCGCCGCACCGGCCACCCGCACAGGGGTGGCGCCGGTGGACCCGTACGCCCTCGTCCGGTGAGCGCCTCACTCTCACCGGCCGATCGACGAACCCGGAAACCTTCAACCAGAAGGAGTCGAGATGGCCCACAGACGCCATTTCCGGTTCTCCCGCTGGATCGGTCGCCTCGGCGCCGACCCGACGGGACCGATCACACCCACCCCGTCCCCGTCGATCGCTCCGCGTCGCCCCGGCACCAGCCGCCGGGTCGGGGCCCTGGCCTTCAGCGCCGCCCTGGGGCTCGGCCTGCTGGCCCTGCCGGGCCAGACGCTCGCCCCGACGCCGGCGGCCGCCGCCGAGGCCGCCGCCGCGGTGAAGGTGCTGGTCTTCCACGGCCCGGTGGACAAGCAGGACGACCCGGTGGCCAAGGCCACCACGACGATCCGCTCGCTGGGCGAGCAGCAGGGCTTCACCGTCGACGACTCCGCCGACCCGGCGGTGTTCAGCTTCGGCAACCTGGCCCGCTACCGGGCGGTGGTGTTCCTCTCCGCCAACGGCGTCACCCTCAGTGACGCGCAGGAGGCGGCCTTCCAGGCGTACGTGAAGAACGGCGGCGGCTTCGTCGGCGTGCACGACGCGGCGCGCGCCCAGCCGGAGTCGTCCTGGTTCACCGGCCTGATCGGCACCCGCCCGGCCGCCGGCCTGCCCAACGCGGAGAAGGCGGTCTCGGCCACCGCCAGCGGGGAGAACCCGCCGAACGAGACCGCCGCGCGGGCCATCGACGGGTCGACCGGCACGAAGTGGCTGACCTTCTCGCCGACCGGCTGGCTGGCGGTGAAGCTGGCCAAGCCGGTCGCGGTCAGCCGGTACGCGCTCACCTCGGCCAACGACTTCCCCGGCCGGGACCCGAAGAACTGGACCCTGCAGGGTTCCCAGGACGGCACCACCTGGACCGACCTGGACACCCGCAGCAACGAGACCTTCCCGCAGCGGTTCCAGACCAAGCAGTACAGCTTCACCAACACCACGGCCTACCAGCACTACCGGCTCAACGTCACCGAGAACAGCGGGGAACCGCTGATCCAACTGGCCGAGCTGTGGCTGATCGGCCCGGACGCCGGCCCCGCGCCGGAGACCACCGTGCAGCAGGCCACGATCGACGTCACCGACCGGCAGCACCCGGCGAACAAGGGCCTGCCGCTGACGTGGACCCGGTCCGACCAGTGGATCAACTGGGACCCGAGCCCGATCGGCCGGGTGCACACCGTCGCCCAGGTCGAGGAGAACACCTACAACGCGGGCCTGAGCGGAAACGGGGCGTTCCACCCGATCTCCTGGTGCCAGGACTACGACGGCGGGCGCTCCTTCTACACCGGCATGGGGCGGACCGAGGCGAGCTGGACCAGCGACGAGCGGTTCCAGAACCACCTGGCCGGCGCGATAAAGTGGACGGCCGGCCTGGTCCGCGGTGACTGCCAGGCCACCATCGCCGCGAACTACCGCATCGAGCGGCTCACCACCACCAACCAGCCCGGCCAGCTCGACCAGATCGGCGAGCCGCACGGCCTGACCATCGCCCCCGACGGCGGGGTCTTCTACATCGGCAAGGCGGCCTGCCCGAGCGGCCCGATCGTCAGCTGGGACGACCCCAAGGTCGGCCTCGGCTGCGGCACCATCCACCGCTGGGACCCGAAGAGCAAGCAGGTCAAGCTGCTCACCACGCTCGCCGTGATGGGCAACCGGGGCAGCGGCAGCGAGCTGGTCAAGAACGAGGAGGGCCTGGTCGGCATCACCCTCGACCCGAAGTTCGCGGAGAACGGCTGGGTGTACGTCTACTGGATGCCGCACGAGTCCATCGACCGGGACCGGCGGATCGGCCAGCGCACCGTGTCCCGGTTCACCTACGACGCGGCGAAGCAGACGATCGACCAGAGCACCCGCAAGGACCTGCTGCACTGGGACACCCAGATCCACAGCTGCTGCCACGCCGGTGGCGGGATGACGTTCGACGAGAGCGGCAACCTCTACATCGGCTCCGGTGACAGCAACTCCTCCGGCGGCTCCAACGGCTACTCCGGCAACAACTGGACCCAGGACTACAAGGGCACCTCGTTCCAGGACGCCCGGCGTACGTCCGGCAACACCAACGACCTCAACGGCAAGATCCTGCGGATCCACCCCGAGGCCGACGGCACGTACACCATCCCGGCCGGGAACCTGTTCACCGGCAAGGAGGAGGGCGGCGGCAAGACCCGCCCGGAGATCTACGTGATGGGCGTGCGGAACATCGCCCGGATCGCCTGGGACCCGGTCAACCACTGGCTGACCGCCGCCTGGGTCGGCCCCGACGCGGGCGCGCCCAGCCCGGACCTGGGCCCGGCGAAGTACGAGACCGCCACGATCATCACCTCCGCCGGCAACCAGGGCTGGCCGTACTGCATGGGCAACAAGCAGCCGTACCGGGACCGCAGCAACACCGACGCCAACGTGCTGACCGGCTGGTACGACTGCGACAACCTGAAGAACACCTCGCCGCGCAACACGGGCCTGGTCAACATCCCGCCCGCCCGGAACAACATGATCTGGTACTCGCCGCAGGGCGGTGGCCCGGTCTTCCCGAAGCGGACCGACGGCAGCGGGCTGCCCTCGTACGTCCTGGGCGAGGAGACCTTCACCCAGCCGTACCTCAAGGGCGGCGGCCAGGCCATCATGGACGGCCCGACGTACCAGCGGGAGAAGGTCGACACGAACAGCGGTGTCGCCTGGCCGGCGTACTGGGACAACAAGTGGTTCATCGGTGACGAGTCCAACGCCAACAACCGGATCGCCGTCACGGTCGACCCGGACAAGGTGGCCACCGCCGGCCCGCCTGCGTTCGCCGAGGACCTGCGCCAGATCATCCGTGGCGGCAACGGCGGCACCCAGCTCCAGTCCTGGATGGACGCCAAGTTCGGCCCGGACGGCGCACTGTACATGCTGGACTACGCCGGTGGCTTCTTCAGCCTGCACAGCAACCAGAAGCTGATCCGAGTCACGTACACCGGTGGCGAGGCGACGCCGCGGGCCAGCGACGCCACCTGGCGGCCGGTCACCCCGAGCCAGCCCAGGACGATCGCGTTCTCGTCGGCCCGGTCCGGCGGCGTGGCGTGGGAGTGGACCTTCGGTGACGGCAGCGCGCCGTCGCACGAGGCCAACCCCACCCACACCTACGCGGGCTACGGCAGCTACGAGGCCACGCTCAAGGTGACGTACGCCGACGGCCAGGTCTCCACCGCGAAGATCACCGTCACCACGGGCTGCCCCGCGCCGGACACCCACAAGACCGTCCAGCTGCTGGACACCGACACCGGGGTGGCCAACCACGAGGTCGGCGGCGGCTGCACGGTCAACGACCTGATCGACGACGAGCGGAGCTGGACCAACCACGGCCAGTTCGTCAGCCACGTCGCCGACGTGGTCAACGACCTGCGCGGCAGCGTGCTGGACAACAAGGAGGCGACGAAGCTCAACACCGCCGCCGCCCAGTCGCAGATCGGCAAGATCCCCGGGTACCGGTCGCTGTTCGACGGCACCGCGGCGTCGCTCGCCGACTGGCGGCAGGCGCCCGGCGGCTCGTTCCTCCTGCAGTCCGACGGGACCATCCGCAGCTCGGGTGGGCTCGGCATGCTCTGGTACGCCAAGGACGAGTTCGCCGACTTCTCGCTGCGGCTGAAGTTCCGGGACGTCTCCGCCGGCAGCACGTACGCCAACAGCGGGGTCTTCACCCGGTTCCCGGACCCGCGTACGCCGCTGGACCAGCGGCCGGAGGGCAGCTGCGGCACGGTCGGCTCGGCCCGCTCCTCGCAGGCGTGGGTGGCGATCTACTGCGGCCACGAGATCCAGATCTACGACGGTCCCACCGGCGAGCCGCAGAAGACCGGGTCGATCTACAACTTCGATCCGCAGGGGCTCGACAAGGCCGGAGTGACCCCGAAGGGCCAGTGGAACGACTACGAGGTCCGGGTGGTCGGACAGCACTACACGATCATCCGCAACGGCGTGGTGATCAACGAGTTCGACAACACGCCGGGCAAGGCGTCGTCCCGGGCCGGTGACCCGCCGACCGACCTGCGCCAGTTCCTCAGCGGGTTCGTCGGGTTGCAGAACCACGGCACGAACGACCTGATCGAGTTCCGCGACGTACGGGTCCGCGACCTGTAGGTCCTCCGCAGGTGCCGGGCACGGGACGCCTCCCGTGCCCGGCACCGTCGCGTCAGCTCACCGCGGTGCCAAAGAGGTGACCGATGCCCCAGGTCAGGGCCAGGCCGGCCGCGCCGCCGAGCACCACCCGGGTGACCGCCAGCCGGGGACTGCTGCCGCCGATCCGCGCGCTCACCGCCCCGGCGATGCCCAGGGCCAGCAGCACCGCCGCGATCGTCACCGGCAGCCGTAGCGCCGGCGGCGGCAGCAGGATCGCGAGCAGCGGCAGCAGCGCGCCGGTGACGAACGCCACCGCCGAGGCGAACGCCGCGTGGCCCGGGCTGGCCAGGTTCTCCGGGTCCACCTTCAGCTCGGCCTCGGCGTGCGCGGCCAGGGCGTCGTGCGCGGTCAGCTCGACCGCCACCTGCCGGGCGGTCTCCGGCCGCAGCCCCTTCGCCTCGTAGATCGCGGCCAGCTCGGCCAGCTCGACCTGCGGCATGTCGCGCAGCTCGGCGCGTTCCTTGTCCAGCAGGGCCCGCTCGCTGTCGCGCTGGCTGCTCACCGAGACGTACTCGCCGAGCGCCATCGACACTGCGCCGGCCACCAGACCGGCCAGGCCGGCGGTGAAGATCGGCCCACGGGCCGGGGTGGCGCCGGCCACGCCCACCACGATGCCGGCCACCGACACGATGCCGTCGTTGGCGCCCAGCACCCCGGCGCGCAGCCAGTTCAACCGGCTGGCGAGGCCGCCGGCGTGGTGCGGCTCGCCGCCGTGTGACGCCGCCTCGACGACGCCGTCCCTGCTCCCTACCTCTGTGCTCACCGGCCCATCCTGCCGATCGCCGACCGCCTCTGCCAGCCAGCCAAGCCTGCCCTACCTCGGCGCCCGCGACCCCGGGTCAGGGGCGACGACCCGGCCGTGACGGTGCGACAGGCGTAGGAGAAGGCCCCGGTCATTCGCCACAGGTGTCCGATGACCCGGACGTCCGTCGATTCGTAGGTTCGGTGCGACCGTCGCGGCGGCGTCGCCTCCCCACCGGAACGAGGGGTCGTACCCGCTGGGTCGACGGCCGGTGCGGGGAGGAGGAGCACGCGGATGCGAAGAGGAAGACTTGCCTGGCGGGCCGCGGTGGTGGCGCTGGCGGTCGTGGCCACCGGCCTGCCGGCGACGGGCGCGTCGGCCCGGCCGGGCGCGGACGAGCGGCCCGGACTGGTGATCGAGGGCGGCGTCACCCAACCGGTCTTCGGCTATGCCGACGCGATCCGGGAGCGGATCTTCGTCACCTCGGACGTGGACACCGACGGCGACGGCGCGCGGGACGTCGTGGCCATGGACATCATGCGGCCGAAGGTCAGCGGGAACGGGCTCAAGGTGCCGGTGGTGATGGACGCCAGCCCGTACTACTCGACGGTGTGCCGCGGCAACGAGAGCGAGTGCAAGGCCGACGTCGACGGCGACGGGCTGAACGACCGGTGGCCCCTCTTCTATGACAACTACTTCGTCCCGCGCGGCTACGCGGTGATCCTGCTCGACATGATCGGCACCAACAACTCGACCGGCTGCCCGGTCACCGGCGGCCGGGCCGACAACATCAGCGCGCCGACCGCCATCGACTGGCTCAACGGACGCCGGCCCGGGCACGACGCCGCCGGTCGCGAGGTCGTCGCCGACTGGCACAACGGCCGGACCGGCATGATCGGCAAGTCGTACGACGGCACGCTGGCCAACGCCGCCGCGGCCAGCGGGGTCGAGGGCCTGACCACGATCGTGCCGATCTCCGCCATTTCCAGCTGGTACGACTACTCCCGCAGCAACGGTCTGGTCACCCGGGCGAACAACTACTCGGGCAGCCTCGCCAACACCGTCACCAACCCGGCCCGGCGGGCGTACTGCGCCCCGGTGCGGGCGGCCCTCGGTCCGGCCGGCGACGACGTCACCGGGGACTACAACGACTTCTGGGCGGAGCGGGACTACCTGCCGCACGCCGACCGGGTCACGGCCAGCGTCTTCGTGGTGCACGGGATCAACGACGACAACGTCCGCCCGGACCACTTCAGCAAGTGGTGGGCCGCGCTGGGCGAGCGGGGGGTGCCGCGCAAGCTCTGGCTGACCGGCACCGGCCACGTCGACCCGTTCGACTTCCGGCGCGCCGCCTGGGTGGACACCCTGCACCGATGGTTCGACCACTGGTTGCAGGGCATCGACAACGGGATCATGCGGGAGCCGGCCGTCGACCTCGAGCGGGCGCCCGACGTCTGGGAGACGGCTCCCACCTGGCCGCTGCCGGACACCCAGCCCACCCAGGTGTTCCTCCAGGCGCCGGCCGCCGGCAACGCGGGCGGGCTGTCCGTCCGGCCCGGCCCGGGCAACGCGTCGGCGACCTTCCAGGACACCCCGACGATGAGCCAGAGCAACGCGATCCGCCACCCGTCGGACCCACTCGCGAACACCGAGAACCGGCTGGTTTTCCTCTCCGGGCCGCTGACCGCGCCGCTGCACATCTCGGGCACTCCGGTGGTCCGGATCAACGCGACCGTCGACGGCGAGGACACCAGCTTCGCCGGGCTGCTCGTCGACTACGGCACCCGTGAGCGGTTCAGCACCGCCGGGGACGGTGTCCGGACGCTGACTGAGGAGGACTGCTGGGGCGGGACGGCCGACTGGGGCGGCTTCGCCGAGGACGCCTGCTACCGGAAGGTGGCGAAGAACGTCGCGGCCAACCCGCAGGAGCTGGTCACCAAGGGTGTCATCGACGGCCTCAACCTCGACTCGCTGTCCACGTCGGTGCCGCTGGTGCCGGGGCTGAGGACCGCGGTCGACCTGAACCTGCTGCCCGAGGACTACGTCTTCGACGCCGGCCACCAGATCGGGGTGGTGCTGCTCGGCTCGTACTCCGGATACAGCAGCCGGGCCAAGCAGACCCGCGCGCACATCACCGTCCACTTCGACCGCAGCCGGATCACGCTGCCGGTCGTCGGCGGGCGGGCGGCGGCCGAGGCGGCCGGACTGTAGGAGCCAGGGGCGGGGCGCCCGGCACCGGCGCCCCGCCCCGCCCGGCCTGCCCCGCCGGCCTGCGCCGGTCCGGGCGCTGGTCAACGGGTGGGCTGGTACTGGCCGGTCAGCCGGCCGAGCTTCAGGGCCAGGTGCAGGCAGAGCCGCTCGTTGCCGTCCTTCAGGTCGGTGCCGGCGAGCAGCTCCACCCGTTGCAGCCGGTAGTACAGCGTCGTCCGGTGCAGCCGCAGGCGTTCCGCGGTGGCATGGGCGTTGCCGGCCAGGTCGAGGTAGGCCTCCAGGGTCTCCAGCAGCACCAGATGGGCCTCGTCGTCCAACAGCCGGCCCAGCCCGGGGTGCACTCGCGCGGCGTCCAGATGGCGGGCGTCCACCCCGGACAGCAGGCGGTAGATGCCCAGCTCGGACCAGGGCACGACCGGACCCAGGGCGGGCAGCTGGACGGCGACCCGGGCCGCCTGGAAGGCCTCCTGGTAGGACCGGAGGCTGTCGTACAGGCGGGGCCGGGAGTCCCCGATGCCGAGGACCGTACGCGCCACCGACCCCAGCCCCCGGGTGGCCCCGCGCAGCGCCTGGTCGAGGTGGCCGGCGGCGTCCTCCGGCGCCACCCGGCCGGCGCTGCGCCCGCCGCAGAGCAGCAGCACCCCGTGGTCGTGCCGGACCAGGTGCAGGGTCTCCCGGGACCCGACCCACTGGCGGGTGGCGACCAGGGCGTGCTCCAGGGCGATTCGCGCCGCGTCGTCGAGCACGTCGTCCGGAGCCACGACGAGGTGGGCGACCAGGGCGGTGACCTCACCGTCGCGGGCCACCACCCCGTCGGTCAGCAGCGACCGGACGGCCTCCCGCCGCGCCTCGGGCGACTCGACGAGCAGCGTCCGCGTCGCCTCCGCCTCCCGCTGCGAGGTCAGCTCGCCGAGCAGGTTCTCCCGGTAGAGCGCCAGCGAGAGGTCCGGCATCGCCTCGGCCACCACCGCGATGTCCGCATCGGTCATCCCGTCGGCCGCGTCGATGAACCACACGAAGCCCAGCAGCAGGTCCTGGTGCCGGATCGGCACGCACACCCGGGGGAGCAGGTCCAGGTCGGGGCAGGCCGGGGTGCGGACCGGCTGCCGGGCCTCCATGATGCCGATCTCCCGGGCCCAGGCGATCACCTCCGGGCTGGTGTGCCGCCGCAGGATCGAGCTGCGCCGTACCCCGTCGATCACGCCCGTCTGTTCGCTGTAGACGACGACCCGCTGCCGGCGGTCCTCGATCAGTGCCGGCCGCTTCACCCGCGCCGCGACCCGGTCGACGATGCGTTGCAGTTCCATGCGCATGCGCTGCTCCCGGGACCAGCCCGACCGCCGTGGCGGTCCCCCGCACGGCTCGGCCTGGACGTCGCTGGTAGGACCGTTGCCCTACCTTCCGAGATGTTGGTGGGCCGCGCAATCCGTTACCTCTCAGTAGGCTCACGCGTGCCGGTGATCGGTGGTGGCGGCCCGCGAATACTCGGCTGCGCACGACGCGGTGCACCCCTAGGCTTCCGTCCGGCGGGCGGACAGGACGCCGGTCGACAGCGGTCGGTCAGTGGATCGGAGAGGCAGCGGGATGACTTCTCAACTGTTCGCGCTCGGCATCGGTGCGAGCCAACCGTCGCGTCTCGCGCGGTTCTGGTCCGGGCTCCTCGGGTGGGAGCTGGCCGACGACCTGCCCGACGGCGCCGCGCTGCTGCCCAGTGATGACACCGGGTTCCGGCTCCGGTTCCGTCCGACCGCGGAGCCGAAGGTCGGCCAGAACCGGATGCACTTCGACCTGACGAGCACCTCCCTGGAGGACCAGCAGCAGACGGTGGCCAGAGCGCTGGCGCTCGGCGGACGGCACATCGACGTCGGACAACGCCCGGACGAGGGCCACGTGGTGCTCGCCGACCCCGAGGGCAACGAGTTCTGCGTCATCGAGCCGGGCAACAAGTTCCTTGCCGACTGCGGCTTCATCGGCGCGCTGGCCTGCGACGGTACGCAGAAGGTCGGCTACTTCTGGAGCGAAGCGCTGGGCTGGCCGTTGGTCTGGGATCAGGACCAGGAGACCGCGATCCGCTCGCCGCACGGCGGCCCGAAGATCACCTGGGGCGGTCCACCGCTGATGCCGAAGACCGGCAGGAACCGGCTGCACTTCGACCTCGCTCCGCCGGCCCACGGTGATCAGCAGGCGGAGGTCGACCGTCTGCTCTCCCTCGGGGCGACGCGGATCGACACCGGCCAGTGCGAGGCCGGCTGGGTGGCGATGGCCGATCCCGACGGCAACGAGTTCTGCGTGTTGACGCCCCGGTAGCCCGCCGCGGTCCGCCCCTGCCGGACCCGTCGGCGGTCACCTCCTCCCGACCTGCGCCGCGACAGCCGTACCCGGTCCGGCCGCGGCGGTTCCGGCATCTGTCGGAAGACCGCGCGCGGCGGCGTCCCCTAACGTGTGCGGATGCCGGCCCCGACGGGCCGGGGCGGGTCGTCCCGTCGGGGCGGGTACGCCCGCGCGGAGCACCGGGAGGAAACACGTGGTGGCCGCAACCAAGCCCTGGCTGGGCGTCGTCGTCGCCGTCCCCACGCCGTTCCGGGCCGACCTCTCCGTCGACTACGACCGGCTCCAGGAGCACGTGCGGTGGCTCGCCGACGAGGGCTGCCAGGGCGTGACGCCGTGCGGCCCGATGGGGGAGTACCGGGCGCTGTCCGACGGCGAGCGCGCCGACGTGGTGCGCGCGACCGTCGAGGCGGCGCCGGCGGGCTGCGCCGTGGTGCCGGGCGTCGGCGGGTACGGCAGCCGGCAGGCGCGGCAGTGGGCCGAACAGGCCCGGGACGCGGGCGCGCGGGCCGTGCTCGCGCCGCCCCCGGTCGGGTACCCGGCCGCCGCCGCCGAGGTCGTCGCCCACTACCGCGAGGTGGCCGCGGTCGGGCTGCCGGTGGTGGTGTCGCACGACCCGACCGAGTCCCCGGTGGACCTGGACCCGGAACTGCTGGCCCGCATCGCCGAGACCGACGGCATCGTGGCGGTGCGGGAGACCGACGTGAGCCGGCTGCACCGGGTCCGCGAGCTCTGTCCCCACCTCGACCTCCTCGTCGGGGCCGACGACGCGTTGTTGGAGCTGACCGTGTGCGGCGCGACCGGGTGGATCGGGCACTGCGCCAACGCGCTGCCCCGGCTCTGCCTGCGCCTGCACCGGCTGTGCGTCGCCCGCGACCTGACGGCGGCCCTACCGCTGTACGGGCAGCTGTACCACCTGCTCAGCTGGGACTCCCAGCCGGAGGTCGTGCAGGCCGTGAAGCTGGCGATGGGGCTGGCCGGACGGTACGGCGGGCCGTGCCGGCCGCCGCGCGGGGCGCTGTCGCCCGAGACCGAGGCGCAACTGTGCCGGGACATGCGGCGGGCGATGCGGGCCGCCGCCGGGTAGCCGCGTCCACTGCGTCCTGCACGTGTCGGAAGTCGTCGCTGCACCTGCCGACATCTGCACGGTGACCGGCGCGCGAGCCGGCTCCTAGATTCGGCATCGGGACTGATCATGCGGGACGGCGCGTGCGCCCGCACCGCGACGACCCCCGGGCTCGGCGACGCCGCGGCCCGGAACCGCCGCCCCGATCGCCCCGCCCCCTGAGCCCCCGACCTGAGAGGTGACCCCATGCACCTTCTGCCCAACAGGCGTGCGGTGTGGCGCTCGGTCCTGGGCGCCGCGGTCACGACCGTCCTGGTCGTGACCGGCGCCGCCGGGACGGCCTCCGCCGCGCCGGGTGATCCGCCGGACGGGACCGCCCCGTTCCAGGTGCTCGACCCGCAGCACTGGCAGAACCCGGACACGATGACCTGGGACGACTACCGGCCGGTGCCCCACAAGAACTGGGCCGACCCGAACGTGCGGGGATCGGTCCGCAACTTCAAGATCGCGCTGGTCACGCTCGACTACCCGGACCAGCCGTTCGTCATCACCAGGCCGGCCGGCTCCTCGGTCTTCGGCAACCCGCAGGCGAGCGCCGCGAACGTGTCCCGGGACCGGGTCGCGCGGTTCTACACCGACTTCCTCAACAAGCCCGGCGACCTGAACCGGGGACACACCCTGCACGAGTACTGGATGCAGGACTCCAACGGCCGGTACGGCGTGGACCTGACCGGCTTCGGCCCGTACGAGATGCCGTCGAAGTCCTACCAGTACGGCATCGACAACGGCTTCAACCCCGGCGCCTGCCCGTCCGGGGAGACCTGCGCCCGGAACATCCGTACCGACGGGCTGGGCGCCTGGCGCGCGGCGGTCGGCGAAGACGTGGCCAACAGCTTCGAGCTGGTCTTCATCCTCTCCGCCGGCCAGGACGAGTCCTCCACCTGGCAGGAGTTCGGCCAGATGATGTTCCAGACCAAGGAGGACGTGCCGGACGCCTGGGGCCCGCCGGACCCCACCCTGCCCAACTACGCGAAGACCCGGTACGTCGAGTGGACCTCCTGGAAGGCGGCGGCCACCATCTGGCCGAACGCCGGCGGCGGCTCCTCCACCCAGGCGGAGAGCTCCGGCATGGGCGTCTACGCGCACGAGCTGAGCCACCTGCTGAGCATCGGGGACAACTACAACAACCCGTACGGCGTCCCGTTGCGCCGCGCGTACACCGGCATCTGGAGCATGATGTCGCGCGGCTCCTTCAACGGTCCGGGCGGCCCGCACACCCGCTGGCAGATCCCGCCGGTCAACGGCGGCTCGATGGGCTCGCTGCACACCGTGCGGGACAAGCTGAAGATCGGGCTGCTCGGTGAGGAGCACGTGCTGCGGCTGTCGCGGGAGGCGCTGGCCGGCTCCGGCCTGGTGGTCGCGGACGTCACCGCCCGTGCGGTGGACGCCGGCCCGGGCGGGCTGACCGGCATCAACATCGCGATGAACGCGGACCGCTCGCCGACGTGCAGCACCACCACCGACCCGCTCTGCGACGGTGGCGGATTCAACAACTACACGGTCGAGGTCGTCGACCGGATGGGCGCGGACTCGTTCACCCCGGACAACGGCGTGCTGCTCAGCAAGACCAAGAACGCCGACCGGGCCCCGTTCGTGTGGGTCGTCGACGCCAACCCGCAGGACATCGACATGGTGGACTTCTACCAGCCGAACGGCACGCCGCAGAAGATCACCATGGGCGACTACCGGCAGCTGTCCGACGCGCTGTTCCACGCCGGCGCCAATTCCGGCAGCGAGTACGAGTACGTGGACGAGGCCAACCGGCTGCACTTCTACGTGCTCAACCTGCGCCGGGACGCCGACGGGGTGCTGTCGTACACGGTGGCGGTCCGGTCGCTCGACGGCGCCGGCCCGAGCGAGCACGGGGTGGCCCTGTCCAAGGGCTCCCTGGTCACCCGCGAACAGCCGGACGGCAAGGGCGCGACCTGCACGTTCGACCTGACCAACACCGGGACGTACGTGGCCGGCGAGCAGCAGCACCCGGAGGACGCCAGCGCGTACCTGAAGTCCGACGTGTACCGGCTCTCGGCGACCGTCGACGGCCAGGGCTGGCGGGTGCAGCTGCCGAACGAGCTGGCGACGGCCGAGTTCGGCGCCAGCACCCCGGTGGCCGTGTCGGTCGGCGCCGCCGGCGACGCGAGCCCGACCACCCTGGTGACGCTCACCGCCACGTCGGAGAGCGACCCGAGCAGGACCGTGACCAGCCAGTGCCGGGTCGAGCGACCCCGGGCGCTGCTCGGCTGAGCCACCCGACGGCCCGGGGCGGTGCGACCCGCCGCCCCGGGCCGTGGCCCCGACGACCTGGGAGGACAGATGCGACGCCTGCTGGCAGCGCTGGTGCTGCCGCCGTTGCTCACCGGCGCGCTGGCCGCGTGCGGTGACGCCGAGGAGGCACGGTCGGCGATGACCGTACGGGTGCTCGTCCGGGACATCAACATCCGGCCGGAGGGCGTGGAGTGCGCCGGCACCGGCCCCTACACCCACTTCCACAACCGGGCGCCGTTCCAGGTGATCGACGCCGCCGGCCACACGCTCGCCGAGGGGGCGCTGTCGCCGGGCACCTCCGTGGCGACCTTCGCCGAGGACCTGGAGGTGACGCGCGTGCCGACGTACTGCGAGTTCGCGGTGCCGGTCGACGTGGCCGCCCGGGACGCCTACCGGTTGGTCGTCGACGGCCACCCGCCGATCACCCTCACCCCGAACCGCAGTGAGGGGCCGGCGCTGGTCGCGGTGGTGCCGTCGTGACCCGCCGGTACGCCGTCGCCGCCGTCGCGCTGGCGCTGGCCGGCGTCCTCTCCACGGCCGCCTGCTCCGGCGGCGACGGTCCGCCGAGCCGGCCGGAGCCGGTCGTCGGGGGAGCGGCGGCGCTGCCCGGCCCGGCGCCGGCGGGCCTCGCGCTGCGACCCGCCCCGTCCGGGGCGCCGGACGCGCCGGCCGTCACCGGCGGGCTCACCGACGGCAGCCGGGTCGCCTTCGCCGACCTGTGGGCCGACCGCCCGGTCGTGCTGGTCTTCTTCACCTCGTGGTGCAACCTGTGCGCGCAGCGGCAGGACGCCCTGAGCGAGCTGGCCCGCCGCCACCGGGACGAGGTCGTCCTCGTCGGGGTGGCCACCGGGGACCAACCGGCGGACCTGCAGCGCTACCTGCGCGAGCACCGGGTGGAGTACCCCGTCGTGGTCGACGGCGACGGCACCGTCGCGCGCTCGTACGCGGTCCGCGAGCCGCCGGCCGTGGTGGTGGTCGCCAAGGGCGGCGCGCTGCTGCGCGGCTGGCCGGGCGGGGTGGACGCGAGCACCCTCGACGACCGGCTGCGCGAGCTGGTGCTGGCCGGCTGACCGGCCCGTCGCGCGGCTGTCGGCCTCGGGTGAGGTCGACAGCCGCGACGGGCCTCAGAACGGCCAATGGTCGCGGGACCCGGTCTCGATGAGCGGGATCATCGCGAACGCGGCGTCGGACAGACCGCCGAACGTGTACCGGTTCCCGACCGTCGGCGTGTGCCCGACCCGGTACCCGGCCAGGTTCCAGGTGTACACCGGAACGGGTGCCGGCACCGCGGCGGCCACCTCCGCCGAACCGTGCCAGTGCGCCTGCTCGTCGGTGAGGATGACCACTCGATCGTGCCCGTGGTAGTGCGCCCGTACGGCCTTCTCGGTCTCGGTCCCGCCGCCGAAGAAGTAGCCGTCGTCCTTGAACCGGCGCACCGCCGCCAGCACCGACTCGCCCGTCACGGCCGGGAACACCCTGGTGCCGTTGGAGAACGACACCACCGTCGCGTCCTGCGCGCGGGCGGCGAGCGCGAGGCCGAACACGGTGGCCGCGTCCCAGCAGCGCAGCGTGCCGTCCTTGCTGAACGCGCTGTGCATCGACCCCGACGTGTCGATCAGGATCAGGGTCCGCGCGTCCAGCGCGGGCACGTTCGCCAGCGCGTGCTGCAACGCCTTCTCCAACGGGTACGCCCACCGCAGGCTCGGCGCGGCGTTGTACGCCGACAGGAAACGCATCGGCAGGACGCGCGACCCGGCGACCTCGCCCGGATCGGACAGCTTGGCCGCCACCATCTCGGCGACCGCGTCACTGACCCCCGCCCGGTCGAAGTTGCGCAGGTTGCGCAGCAACGCCAGGTAGCCCATGGTCGGGATGATCGCCTCCCACGCCGCGGCGTCCATGGTGGTCTGGCGCCAGCCGGCGAGCGCCTCCCACGTCATACCGGCCGCGTCGAGCACCGCCGGGTCCGTGACCTCGCGGCGCCGCTCCACCGGCAGGGCCATCAGCTCGGCCCGGGCCGCCAGCACCGTCAGCGATGCCGGCAGCGGGTTGTCGCGCTTGTGGCGCCGGTCCAGTGCGTGCCGGAACAGGTCACCCTGCCGCTCGTTCCTCGCCGCCGGGTGGGTCAGGTCGATGACGTCGCCGAACCGCACCGCGCTGGTCTCGGTGTCGTACTTGAGCAGGCTGCGCTCGTGATACAGCCGCACGACGGCATCGGCCACGCCTCGCTTGACCGGCTTGGGCAGCGCCCGGCCGTACCGACCCAGCCAGTACGCCAGCGCCTCACCCGGCTCGTCGGCGCGCTGCAACGCGGCGTCCACGATCGCCCGCGAACCCGGAACGCCGGCGGCGACCTGTGCCCGGGCCCCTTCCAGGGCCGCCACCACGGACGCCGAACGCAGCAACGCGCCGGTACGCAGCCACGGCACGAACCGGCCGAACCACTCGGGGTCGGCGACCGCGACGGCGGCGACCAGCTCACGGAACCGGGCGTCCCGCTCAGCGGCGCCCTCGTAGAAGGTGTCCTCGCCAACCATGTTCGACACGGCGAGCAGGAACAGCTCGGCGCGCGGCTCGCGGGCGAAGCCCGGCGCGCCCTCGGCGGTCACGATCCGGTCGGTGGCGTGCCGGTTGTGGCGCAGCTTGAGGTTGAACTTCGCCATGACGTCCCCCGTGTCGGTCGAAGAAGGGGGAGACGCCTCCACAGCGCACACCCGAGATCAGAAGTCGGCGACGGGCCTGTCCGCTGCTCTGTCCGATTGAGCTATCAGCCCGAAGGCCTCAGGGGACTCGAACCCCCAACCCGCGGATCCCGAAGTAGCCGTTGCCTGCGCACCGGGTGTGCGGTGTGGTCGCGCCTCCCGAGATCGGAAGCCGGTGACGGACAGGCTCTTCACCGGGGTCGTGGACCCCTCCAAGATGTAACCGTCACCGTCGCACCGGGAAGTGCGGCATCAACCTACGCGCCGTGGCAGCGGGGCGGCAACATCATTTGGGCCGGGAACCGAGCACGCCGCACACCCGAGATCAGGGTCGGACACGGCGTCAGCGGATTCGAACCGCAGGGCTTCGCAGGCCCCTTGCCAGGGAAGTAGCCGGGTCCGTCGCACCGGGTATGCGGCGTGCACGCACCTCCCGAGACCGGAGCGGCGACGGCGACCGGCCCTCGCGGGCCAAGGTGACCTGGGCCGCTGGTCGACACCGCCGTCGGCGGCGGCGGGATTCGAACCCGCGTCTCCCCGTTATGAGCGGAAGTAGCCGTCACCTGCGCACCGGGAAGTGCTCCACGCACCGTAGGGAACCTCGCGCCCATCGGCAAGCCGAAATCGGTACGGTGCCGACGAGACGGGTCACGCGGGCAGCCAGAGCGGCGGGTCACCGCCGAGAGGCGTCGGGGGCGTCGCCCAGGTCCGCGGCCCACCGGGCAGCGAGACTGGCGGCAGGGCGTACCGGATCCGGCCGCACCGGCTGTCCCGCTCGTCGCACCAGCGCGCTGGATCCGGGGTGTTCGCCGGGGCCGGCGCGGGCGGTGCCGGAAGCTCGTGCCGCAGCCACCGCGCGACACGCGCCAGCGACAGTTCCACCGTCCAGGCGCCGCCCCGCCGTTCGCGCTCGGCCAGTGCCCGGAGCAGCGCGGCCGCCAGCAGGTAGCCGGTGCCGTGGTCGAGCGCCTGGGCCGGCAGCACGCCCGGCGCGCCGTCCGGCCGGCGTTCCACCTCCGCGATGCCGGTGGCCGCCTGGACCAGGCTGTCGAAACCGCGCCGGTCCGCCCACGGGCCGGTCGGGCCCCAGGCGGACAGCCGGGCCACCACCAGGTCGGGCCGGTGCCGGCGCAGCGCGTCGGGGCCGAGGCCGAACCGGTCCAGGGCTGCCGGCCGGTAGCCGGTGACCACCACGTCGGCGTCGGCGAGCAGCGCGTCGAAGCGTTCGCGGTCGGCGGGTCGGGCCAGGTCGAGCAGGGTGGACCGCTTGCCGAGGCCGGTGTCCAGGTGCTGTGCCTCGATCTCCGGTAGGCCGGGCGGGTCGACCCGGAGCACGTCCGCGCCGAGCAGCGCCAGGAACCGGGTGGCCACCGGCCCGGCGATCACCCGGGTCAGGTCGAGCACCCGTACCCCGGCGGCGGGCAGGCCCGGCGGTGCGGGAGGCAGCGGGCGGGGTGCCGTCGCGTCGTCGGCGGCCAGCCGGACCAGCGGTTCCGCGGCGACCGCCACGGCCTGCGGGTGGGCGTCCCAGCCGGCCGGCGTACGGGTCGCGACGGCGAGCCCGCCGGCGGCCTGCACCTGCTCCTCGACGGCGCCGGCCGGTCGCTCGCGGAGCCGCTTCGCCACCGGGTCGACCAGGTCGTCGTCGGTCCGGTCCGGGTCGAGGCCCAGCGCGGCCAGCAGCCGGTGTCGGTGGTGCGGGTAGTTGGCGTGGGTGCGGACCCAGCCGTCGGCGGTCGGCCAGAACCGGGACAACGGCGCGAACCCGGTGAACGCCTGCCCGTCCACCCGCAGGTGCCGCTCGCTGGTGAAGGCGACCGCCACGGCCCGGCTGTCCACGGCCAGCGGACCGCGCAGGTCGCCGCCCCGGGCCCGGGCCAGTTCGGTCGCGGCCAGCCCGGCGGCCGCGACGCAGGCCACCGCCAGGTCGGTGACCGGCAGCCGGGCCGGCAGGGTGGCCGCCGGGCCGCGCAGCTCGACCGCGTCCGCGGCCTCCGGGTCGCCACCCAGCGCGGCCCAGGCGGCTCGGACCGCGTCCCCCGTCGACTGCTCCACGAGCCGATCATGCCACCGCCGGCCGGCGGCCGGGCCCCGACGGGGACGGCCGCCGGGGCGCTCAGCCTCCCGGTCGCTTGGTCCGCGACGGTGACAGGCTCGGTAGCGGGCTGATCGACGGCGACCAGGTCGGCAGTGGCGTCGGCCGCTTGGTCGGGCTGGGGCTGGGGCTGGACGGCTCGGCGCTCGGCGTGGGCTGCGCCGTGGGCGAGGGGGCCGAGGTGGCCGGCACGGGCGAGGCCGGGCCGCCGGTCGGGGCGTCGTTCGGGAACGCGGGCTCGCCGAACCGGTACTTGTCCGGGTCGAGCTTCATCGCCGCGGTGGCCTGCTCCATGAACTGCCGCCAGATCGGTCCGGGCCCGGTGGAGCCGTACACCTCGTAGCTGCCGTTCTTGGTCTTCAGCGGCTTGCCGTCGGTGGTGCCGAGCCAGACGGCGGAGGCCAGCGCTCCGGTCCAGCCGACCATCCAGGTGTGCACGTTCTGCGTGGTGCTCTGCCCGGCCTGCCAGGTGCCGGTCTTCCCGGCGGAGTCCCAGCCGTTGTCCAGCTTGGCCGCCTTCACCCGGCGCAGCGTCCAGTCGAGTTGGTTGATGGCCTCCTTGTCCAGGCCGAGGTCGGTCTCCTTGAGCTGCTCGGTGTAGATCTTGTCGTCGCCCTTGGTGACCGACCGGACGAAGTGCGCCTCGGCGCGCTTGCCGCCGGCCGCGAAGGTGGCCATCCCGTTGGCGTGGTCCTGCACGCTGATGCCGTACTGGCCGATGCCGACCTCGGTGGAGAACCGCTTGGCGACCTCCTCGGTCGGCTGGTCGCGCAGGTCCACCCGCTGCGGCTGCGGGTTGCCCTTGACCGTCTCCCACATCGAGTTGACCCCGGCCCGCTTGGCCATGTCCATGACCTTGGCGACGCCCAGCTTCTCGGTCAGCTCGAAGTAGGTGACGTTCAGCGAGGCGACGGTGGCCTCCCAGAGGGCACAGTTCGGCTGGCAGGGCGCGTGCTCGGCGTTGCGGATCGGGCCGGCCGGGCTGTCCTTGGTCCGCCCCGACTCGGGGAACTCCTTGGTGTCCGGCGAGTCGAAGCGCTGCTTCACGGAGATGTCGTTCTCCACGGCGGCGGCCAGGTCGTACACCTTGAACGACGAGCCCGGCGGGTGCTGGCCGAAGCCGCGCGCCTGCCCCTTCTCGTCCACGTACCAGCCGGCGTAGTCGGCGCCGCTGGCGCCGCCGTTGCCGCCGTAGTAGCCGAGCACCCGGCCGGTGCCCGGCTCCACCGCGACGAGCGCGGCCTGCCAGTTGCCGGGTTGGCCGCGGACCGCCTCCGGCGCGGTGTCGCGGCGGATGTCGGCGGCCGCCTCGGCGGCGTCCTGGACCCGCTTGTCGATGGTGGTGACGATCCGGTAACCGCCGTCGCGGATGACGTCGTCCGGCTTGCCCTTGAACTGCTCGGTCTGGCGCAGCTCGCCGAGCACGTGGTTGACCACCAGGCCGGTGGGCCGGTCGAGACCGGACTGACCGGTGTTCTTGTCGATCGGCTTCACGTCGTCCGGGTACGCCAGGTTCGCCGCGTCCTCCTGGGTGAGGTAGCCCAGCTTCACCATGCCGTCGCGGATGTAGTTCCAGCGGTCGATCGAGTTCTGCTTGGCCTTCGCGTTGCGGGCCGGGTCGTAGCCGGGGGAGCCCTCGGGGTCGTTCGGGTCCGCCTCCGGCTGCTTCACCATCGCGCAGAGCACCATCGCCTCGGCCCGGGTGAGCTGCTGGGCCGGCGGCGCGTCCCGGCGCACCGTCTTGCCGAAGTAGGTCTGCGCGGCCGCCTCGATGCCGTACGCGCCCCGCCCGAACGGGACGGTGTTCAGGTAGAAGCCGAGGATCTCCTCCTTGCTGTACTTGTCGTCCAGCTTCCAGGCGATGACCGCCTCGCGCAGCTTCCGGGAGTAGGTGACCCCGCGCAGGTCGGCGGCGACCCGCGCGTACTGCTGGGTGATGGTGGAGGCGCCCTGCCGCTGGCCGCCGGTCAGGTTCGACCAGGCGGCACGAAGCACGCCGGAGAAGTCCACGCCCTTGTTGGTCCAGAAGGTGCGGTCCTCGGCCGCGACGATGGCCTCCTTGGCGGAGTCGTTCATCTGGTCGTACGGGACGATGGTGCGGTTCTCCGCGCCCAGCTTCGCCATCGGCGTGCGGCCGTCGGCGTAGTAGACCGTGGTCGACTCGGGGAGTTTGAGGTCGGTGGGGGTGGGCACGCTGTCGAAGTAGTAGCCCCCCGCGACCAGGCCGGAGCCGCCCAGGAGCGTGAAGACCGCCAGGAAGATCAGCAGACGGTGGCGGCGGCGCTTCCGCCCCGGGGTCGGGGCGGTGGCACCGTCCGCGTTGTTGTTGTCACCGGTTGGCAGCACCCGCACCCGATACCCTCCGACTGCTCGGCCGAATCGTGTCCATGCTCGGCCTGCAGGCTAGCGGAGCTGCGGTGACGCCGCTCGCGTCCGCCATCGCCGGGTGTGGCGTTCGTCGCGGGTCGCCGGGCGAGGACGGCTCCGCTCGGCCGGCGGTCTACCCCGGTCGCGCGGCCAGCTCCTCGCCGCGAAACACCGCGAGACATTGACACCGGCGGGTGGACCGGGCACGCTCGGACGAGCTGCGGGAACGCTCCCACGCACCGTTCCCCCGTCCGACCAGGAGCAACCGACGTGGCCCTGACCTCCTTGCGCCGGCGCGCCGCGACCGGCGTCGCCGCCGTCGCGACCCTCGCCGCGGCCCTGGCCGTCCCCGCCGTGCCGGCCGGCGCGGCCATCCCCGACGGCGTCACCTTCTACACCCCGCGCCCCGACCACGGGGCCGTCGCACAGATCGCCGAGCTGACCGCCGCCGGGCAGCACCAGCGGGCGGCCGCGCTGCGCACCATGATCCGTACGCCCCAGGCGGTCTGGGTGACCGGCGGCTCCGGGCACGCGCTGACCCAGTCCGTCCAGGCCGAGGTGAGCCGGGCCGCCGGCAAGCAGACCGTGCCGGTGCTGGTGGCGTACAACATCCCGTTCCGCGACTGCGCGCAGTACTCGGCGGGGGGCGCCACCTCGGTGGCCGAGTACGAGGCGTGGATCGACGCCCTCGCGGCCGGCATCGGCGACCACGAGGTGGCCGTCATGCTGGAGCCGGACGGGCTGGGCATCATCCCCTGGTACACCACCATCAACGGCAACCAGGAGTGGTGCCGGCCGGCCGAGGCCGACCTGGCGACCGCCGCCGCCGACCGGTTCGCCATGCTCCGCCACGCCGTCGACGTGCTGACCGCGCTGCCCCGCACCAGCGTCTACCTGGACGGCACGCACAGCGCCTGGCTCGGCGTCGGCGACATCGCCGACCGGCTGGTCAAGGCGGGCGTCGGCAAGGCCGACGGCTTCTTCCTCAACGTCTCCAACTACGAGACCACCGAGCGGCAGCTCAAGTTCGGCAACTGGATCGCCAAGTGCGTCCACTACGGCACCGCCGGGCCCGACTGGGCGCGCGGTCACTTCGACTGGTGCGCCAGCCAGTACTACCCGGCCGACCCGGCCGACTTCAGCACCTGGGGCCGCACCGACGCCTGGTACGCGGAGAACGTCGGAGACGTGCCGGCCGACCGGCTCGCCCACTTCGTGGTGGACACCAGCCGCAACGGACGGGGCCCGTGGACGCCGCCGGCCGGGGTGTCCTGGCCCGACCCGCAGACCTGGTGCAACCCGCCCGGGCGGGGCCTGGGGCTGCGCCCCACCACCGCCACCGGCGACCCGCTCGCCGACGCGTTCCTCTGGGTGAAGACGCCCGGCCAGTCCGACGGGCAGTGCGACCGGGGCACCGGCACCGGGCACGACCCGGCCCGGGGCGGCATCGCCGACCCGGCCGCCGGGGCCTGGTTCCCCGAGCAGGCCCTCGAACTGGTGACGTACGCGGATCCGCCGCTGCGCTGACCGACGACGACCGGGGCGGTCCCCCTCGCGAGGGGCCGCCCCGGCCCTGTCCGGCCGCCGGTCAGGCCGGTCTCAGCACCGCCGCCGGCCGGCCGTTGCGGCCCCGGACCGGGCTCCGCCGGCCCGGCCAGCGGACGTTGCCGCTGGACCGGCCGGTCCAGAACGGCGACAGCCGCCACATCGACCACGCGACCGCGTCGCCCGGGACCGGGAAGACGTCCCGGTCCTGGTAGCCCTGCCGCCGGAACAGCTCCCGCTCGGCGTCGGTGAGGGCCTCCGCGTAGGTGGGCAGGCTGAGCGTGTCCATCCAGCGCTGCGCGCCGGCCAGCACCGCGCCGGCCCGCCGGATCCCGTCCGGCCCCGGCGCCGCCAGCATTGCCAGGTGGTTGTGCGGCTCGACCGGGCGCCGCGCGGCGAGCGCCCGGTCGAAGTGGAGGAACCGCTCCTGGTACGCGCCGCACGCCTGGCCGAGCCGGTCGGCGTACCGGGGCGGGGGCGGGATGGGGCGGTAGCGGTGGAACCAGACCGCCGCCGCCGTACCGTCCTGGAGCAGGAACGCGTCGCCGAACAGCAGCGCGTGTTCGACCCAGATCCGGGCCGCGGCGGCGAGCACCACCGGCCGCTGCCGCCCGTCCGGGACGAGCCAGGCGCCGAGGGCGGTCGGGGAGAGGGCATCGGTGACGAGATCGACGATTCGACCGGTGTCGTACCACCGGGCCCGGACGACGGGCATGCTCACGCTCATGGGGTGTCTCCTGGTCACAACGTGATAAGTCAGTTCGGAGGGACCGCCGGCGTGGCGCGGGTTCTCCGCGGGCCGGCGCGGGCCACCAGGGGCCGTGAGGCAGGCAGGTACGCGGAGCCGCCGGTGCCGTCCGCGGGCGCGGACCGCACCGGCTCGTCGGTCAGGCGGGTCGGGTGCCCGGTCGGGGCGAGCGGGACGCGAGGACGTCGCCGCCGCTCGGGTGGCACCGGCGTCCCGACTCGGCGGGCGGCGCCCAGTCGGAGGCGGAGGCGTCGGCCAGCTCGCCGTGCCCGGCGCCCGCGGCGCCGGCGCCGGTCGGGCCCGGGGCGGGAGTGCCGGGCAGCTGGGCGAGGTCCGACCGGAGCGGCTGGGGGTGGCCCGGTCGGCCCGGCCGGGCCGGGGTCGGCTCGTCCGGGGTGGCGCTCGACGGTGCCGCGGCGTGTCCGGGAACCGCCGCCGGCACCAGGACGGGCTGCACGGCCGGCCGGGTCGGGGATGCCTTGCCGGCCGCCTCGCCGACGGGTGTGGGCGCGGCGGGCGGCGCCGCCGGCGGGTCGACGGCCGGGGGCCGGACCGGCGGCCCCGGATGCAGTGGCCCCAGCACCGGGTCGAGCGGGTCGAGCACCGGGTCGAGCGGGTCGAGCACCGGCTTCAGCCCGTCCCACACCGGCGCCACGACCGGCCCGAGCGGCCCGGTCACCGGGCGCAGGACGCCGGCCACCGGCGGGAGGAGCCCGTTCGTGACCGGGCCGGTCACCGGGCGCAGCGCGCCGGCGACCGGGGCGAGGAGGCCTTCCTTGACCGGGCGCAGCGCGCCGGCGACCGGGGCCAGCACCCCGCCCCCCACCGGCTCGGCGACGGGTCCCGGGGTGCCGGCGGCCGGGCCGCCCGGAGCCGGCGCGGGCCGGGTGACCGGACGGATTGGGTCACTGGCGGACGTCGACGGTCCGGGAGCCCCGGCCGGGGTCGGCGGACGGTCCGTCTGCGCGGGCCGGGCCGGTCGGACCGTGGGCACCTGCCGCGACGGGGGTGTGCGGGTGACCGGCGCCGGCTGCTCGGGTGTCGTGCGGCCCGGTGCCGCCGGAGCGGCGATCTGCTCGGCGTCGAGCAGCGGGCCGAGCAGGTCGGTGACCAGGTCGACGGTGGTGCTGACCGGGGCGGGCGCTTCGGCGGCGTACGCGGCGTCGGCGGTCGCGATCTCGTGCGCGCCCCACGCCCCGACGACCCCGCCGAGCAGCAGCCCGAGGCGCAGCGCGACCCGCGTCAGCTGCCCGCCCCGTCGAGTCATCCCGGCCCTCTCCGGTCGCCGGTCAGCGCCGACGATCAACGCCCGTACTCTACCGAAAGCGGTCGCCCGATCACAGCCTGCGGCTCGTCGACGGGCGCGTCGTGTTGGCGACAGGCGTGGGAGTCGTGGCCGTTGGGTACCACCGGGCCCATGAGCACGCGCACGGTCGACCGCCCCGCCGACGCCCCCTCCGCCCCACCGGCCGGTGTCGTCGCGGTCGTCGCCCACCGGAAAAAGACCCTCGGTGGCGGCCTCGACGAGCTGCGGACCAGCCTGGTCGCGGCCGGGATCGGGACGCTCCTCTGGTACGAGGTGCCGAAGAGCCGCAAGGCGCCGAAGAAGGTGCGCCGGGCGCTCGACGAGGGCGCCGAGCTGATCCTGGTCTGGGGCGGCGACGGGATGGTGCAGCGCTGCGCCGACGCGCTGGCCGGTGTGGGCGTGCCGATGGGGATCCTGCCGGCCGGCACCGCCAACCTCTTCGCCGGCAACCTCGGCATCCCCACGGACCTGCCGGAGGCGCTCCGGATCGCGCTGTACGGGCGGCGGCGCAGGCTGGATCTGGGCCGGCTCAACGGGGAGCACTTCGCGGTGATGGCCGGCGCGGGCTTCGACGGCGACCTGATCCGGGAGGCCGACCGCAAGCTCAAGGGCCGGCTGGGCCGGGTCGCGTACGTCTGGACCGGGCTGCGGCACGTGCGGGGCGAGTGCGTCCACACCCGGATCCGGGTGGACGGCGCCGACTGGTTCGACGGCGAGGCGAGCTGCGTGCTCTTCGGCAACGTCGGCACGATCACCGGTGGCATCCCCGCCTTCGACGACGCCCGCCCCGACGACGGTGCCCTGGAGATCGGGGTCTCCACCGCCAGCGGCGCCATCGACTGGGCCCGGACGCTGAGCCGGATGGCCGCCGGGCGCTCCGCGGACTCACCGTTCGTGCGCGTCACCCGCGGGCGCAAGGTCCGGGTGCGCTTCGCCGCCCCGAAGACGTACGAGCTGGACGGGGGTGCGCGGTCGACGGCGAAGCGGCTCAAGGTGAAGGTCGTGCCCGGCGCGTTGACCGTCTGCTGCCCCGACTGGCCGGTGTCCCGCCAAGGCCCGGGTCAACCGCCGGGCCCCTGCCGCGGCGCCGATCCCGACGGCGAGCGAGGCGACCAGGGCCAACCACCGGGACCACGACCCCACCACCGGCAGCACCTGCCAGTGGGTCAGGTAGATGAACAGCGAGCTGCCGGCGAGCGTGGCGGCCACCCGGTTGACCACGGGCCGGCCGGGCAGCCGGGGCACCCAGACCAGCAGGGCGAACCCGGCGACCACGAACGCCTCCCGGTACGGCTGGCCGAAGAGCCCGGGCACGGTGAGCGCGGCGGCGGCGGTGACCACCACCCGCTGTGCGGTCCGGGTGGCCCGGGCAGCCGCCCAGCCCAGCGCGAAGAGCCAGCCGACCGTCAACGCGTCGGGCACCTGCCCGTACCGGGCGAGGCCGGGCAGGTCGTAGCGGGTGACCAGGCCGAGCCCGGCGAGGACCAGCGGCAGCCCGAACGGAAAGCGGCGCTCGATCCGGTCGACCGCCGGCACGGCGAGCAGCGCGGTGCCGGCGAGCAGGATGTAGACCAGCGCCTCGATGAACCAGAAGTGCCACTCGGTCGCCCCGTCGTGCGGGCCGCGGACGCTGTTGAGCAGCAGCGCGTTGGTCAGCGTGTAGTCGCCGGTGAGCGCGCCGGCCAGGGCGATCCAGACCACCGACGGCAGGACGAGGCGGGCGGTGCCGCGCAGCGCCGCGCGTACCCGGGCCGGTCGGGGCGCGGCGGTGAGCTGGAAGCGGGCGAAGTTGAACCCCGCGACGGCGAGCAGCAGGTGCGCCCCGCCCTTGACGGTGAAGACCGGGATGTGCGAGCCGACGATGGCGACGATGGCCAGGGCCCGCAGCGCCACGCTGGTCTCCAGCGCGCGTCGCCGGGTGGGCCGGACCGGCTCGGGCCGGGCCAGCTCCCGGATCGGCCTGGTGTGCCAGTCGGTGGGCAGGTCGCCCAGGAGTTCCTCCAGCCGGACGGAGGCCGCCACGTAGGACAGCGAGTCGCCGCCCAGGTCCACGAAACTCTGGTCGGGGTGCACCTCGGGCTGGTCGAGCAGCTCCGCGTAGAGCCGGCAGAGCTGGTCGGTGCCGGCCCCGGTGGGCGTCGGAGCGGCCGGCGGCGGCGCACCGAGGGCGTGCACGGCGGCCCGGTCGGGCTTGCCGTTGGCCAGCCGGGGCAGCTCGGCCAGCAGGTGCGCGCGGACCACGCGGGCCGGCAGCCCGGCCGCCTCGGCGGCCAGCCGCCGTACCCGCTCGGGGTGGTGACCGCCGGTCGCGGCCACCACCAGCTCCCGGTCCGTGCCGACGCAGTACGCCTCGACGCCCGAGCGCCGCAGCCGCTCCTCGACGCGGTGCGGGTCGACCCGCAGGCCGAAGATCTTCACGAACCCGGCGACCCGGCCGACGATCTCGTAGAGGCCGTCCGGCCCGCGTCGGGCCACGTCCCCGGTGTGCAGTTCGTGGACGGTGCGCCCGAGGGCCAGGTCGGCGGGACGCTCGGCGTAGCCGAGCATCACGTTCGGCCCGGTGTAGACCAGCTCGCCGGTGTCCGGCTCGGGGTGGTCCGCCAGGGGGCGCAGCCGGAAGGAGCCGCCGGGGACCGGCACCCCGACCGCCTCCGGGCGGCGCTCGGCCAGCTCCGGCGGCAGGTACGCCATCCGCGCGGTCGCCTCCGTCTGCCCGTACATGACGAAGAAGCGCCAGCCGCGGCGGCGGCCGAGGGCGGCGTACCGGACCACCCGGTCCGGCTCGAGCCGGCCACCGGCCTGGGTGACGACGCGCAGGTGCGGTAGCCGCATCCGGTCGAAGCCGCCCCGGTCCAACAGGTCGAAGGTGTACGGCACGCCGGCCAGGCTGGTGCCGCGCTCGGCCCGGAACAGCTCCCAGAAGCGGCCGTCGGTGACCGAGAGCCCGGTGAGCAGCAGCGCCGCCCCGCGCAGCAGGTGGCTGTTCACCACCGACAGGCCGTAGCAGTAGTGCAGCGGCAGGGTGGTGGCGGCCCGGTCGGTGTCGCGGATGTCGAGGTAACCGGCGATGGACTCGGCGTTGGCCTGGAGGTTGGCCGAGGAGAGCCGGACCAGCTTGGGGGAGCCGGTCGACCCCGAGGTGCTGAGCAGCAGCGCCAGCTCCGGGTGCAGCTCGTGCCGGGTGCCGGGGCGGCGCTCGTCGACGACGAGGTCGCCGTCGACCCGCCGGATCACCACGTCGGGGTCGTACGCCTGGGTCAGCTCGGCGGTCGCGGCGCCGGAGTCGCCGGGGACCAGCAGCAGCGGGTGCCCGCCGGCCAGCGCCGCCAGGTACGCGACCAGCTCCTCGACCCGGTTCGCGCCGGCGAGCAGCACCAGCCGGCGTTCCGGGCCGAGCCGGGCGGCGAACGCGTCGACCCGATCGGCCAGCTCGGCGTAGCTGAGCCGGCCGTCGGCGGTGATCAGTGCCGGCCGGTCGCCGTGCCCGGCCAGGGCGCGGACGAACGGCGCCGGCTCGGTGCGGGGGTGCGGGCGCATGGCGACAGGTTAGGGGAGCCTCACCTAACATCCAATGGGGGGTGGCTTGCTTCGATCCGCATGAGTAAGGTAAGCCTTACCTGTGCGAACGCGTCTCAGTCTCGTCCTGGCCAGCACCCTGGCCGGACTCGTGTCCCTGACCGCCTGCGGCGGTTCCGACGGCGACCCGGGCAAGCCCCGCGACAAGCGGCTCACCGTCTACAGCGGCCGCAGCGAAGCCCTCGTCAAGCCGGTGTTGGAGAAGTTCGAGAAGGCCACCGGCATCGACGTCGACGTGCGCTACGGCACCACGGCCCAGATGGCCGCGCAGCTGCTGGAGGAGGGGAAGCGCAGCCCCGCCGACGCCTTCCTCGCCCAGGACGCCGGGGCGCTCGGCGCGGTCGGCAAGGCCGGCCTCTTCGCGCCCCTCTCCGCCGAGCAGCTCGACCGGGTGCCCGCGGCGTACCGGGACCACGCGGGGCGGTGGGTCGGCGTCAGCGGCCGCTCCCGCGTCCTCGCCTACAACACCGACCAGGTCACCGCCGCCCAGCTGCCGACGTCGGTGTTCGAGCTGACCGATCCGAAGTGGAAGGGCAGGGTCGGCGTCGCCCCCACCAACGGCTCGTTCCAGGCGTTCGTCACCGCGCTGCGGGTGCAGCACGGCGACGCCAAGGCCCGCGAGTTCCTCACCGGGCTCAAGGCCAACCAGCCGCAGATCCGCGAGAACAACGTCCAGATCGTCGCCGACATCGACGCCGGCACCCTCGCCGTCGGCCTGGTCAACCACTACTACGTGTACGAGCTGGCCAAGGAACGCGGCGGCAGCCCCGACACGCTGAAGGCCAAGCTGCACTTCTTCCCCGACGGCGACACCGGTGGCCTGGTCAACGCGGCCGGCATCGGCGTGCTCGCGCGGTCCGAAAAGGACCCGGACGCCAAGGCGCTGGTCGACTACCTGCTCGGTACCGAGGCGCAGACCTACTTCGCCACGCAGACCTTCGAGTACCCCCTGGCGGCGGGGGTGCCCGCCGCGCCGGGCCTGCCGCAGCTGGCCACCCTCGAGGCGCCGAAGATCGACCTGAACGACCTGGACACCCTCGACGCCACCGTCACCATGATCAAGGAAGCGGGGCTGGCCTGAGCACCCTCCTGGCCGGCGGCCGTCGGGCATCCGCCCGGCGGTCGGCGCGCCGGCTGATCCGCCGGCCCGCCCTCACCGCCGCCTCGGCCGCCGCCGTGGCGGTCGCCCTGCTGCCCCTGGTCTACCTGGGCGTACGGGCCGCCGAGGCGGGCCCGGACCGGATCGTCGCCGAGCTGTTCACCGCGCGGGTCGCCGTGCTGGCCGGACGGAGCCTGGCCCTCGCCGCCGTGGTCACCGCCGCCTGCACGGTGCTCGGCGTCGCCACCGGGCTGCTGGTCGCCCGCACCGATCTGCCCGCCCGGCGGGCCGTCGGCCTGCTCGCCGCGCTGCCGCTGGCCGTGCCGACGTACGTCGCCGGGTTCGCGTGGACCGCCACGGTCACCGGCTTCGAGGGCTTCTGGGCCGCCGCGCTGCTGCTCACCCTCTGCTCCTACCCGTACGTCTTCCTGCCCACCGTGGCGGCGCTGCACCGGGCCGACCCCGGCCAGGAGGAGGTGTCCCGGTCGCTGGGCCGCGGGCCGTGGGCCACCCTGTTCGGGGTGACCCTGCGGCAGATCCGTCCGGCCGTCGCCGCCGGCGCGCTGCTGGTCGCCCTCTACGTGCTCAGCGACTTCGGCGCCGTCTCCATCGTCCGGGTCGACACCTTCACCCGGGCCATCTTCACCGCGTTCAACCTCGGCTTCGACCGCACCGGGGCGCTCGTGCTCTCCACCGTCCTGGTGCTGCTCAGCGTCCTGCTCATCGGCGGCGAGCTGAGCACCCGGACCCGCGACGCCCGGTACGCCAGCGGCACCACCCGACCGCCCGTACGGCTGCGGCTGGCCCGCTGGCGTGGGCCGGCGCTGCTCGGCGTGCTCGCGGTCAGCGGGCTCGCGCTGGGCGTGCCGGCGGCCGGCCTGGCCCGCTGGCTCGCGGCCGGGGTGTCCCGCCCCGGCTCGCTCGCCGAGGTCGCCACCGCGGCCGGCGCGTCGCTGTCGGTCTCCCTCGCCGGCGCCGCGCTCTCGATGCTGCTCGCGCTGCCGTTGGGGCTGCTCACCGCGCGGGCACCCGGCCGGGTCGCCACCGCGCTCGACCGTCTCACCTACGTGGCTCACGCGCTGCCCGGCGTGGTGATCGGCCTGTCCCTGGTGTTCTTCGCCGTCAACGTCGTGTACCCGCTCTACCAGAGCGTCTGGCTGCTCGCCCTGGCGTACGCCACGTTGTTCCTGCCCCTCGCGGTCGGCGCGGTGGCCTCCGCCGCGGCGCAGAGCCCACCCGCCGTCGAGGAGGCCGCCCGGTCGCTGGGCCGGGGCCCGTTCACCGTGTTCCGCACGGTCACCCTGCCGCTGACCCTCCCCGGCATCGGCGCGGGCGCGGCGCTGACGTTCCTCACCTGCATGAAGGAACTGCCCGCCACGCTGCTGCTGCGCCCCACCGGCATGGACACCCTCGCCACCGAGCTGTGGACCCACACCAACTCCTCGGCGTACGCGGCCGCCGCCCCGTACGCCGCGATCCTGGTGGCGCTCGCGGCCGTGCCGACCTGGCTGCTCGCCGTCCGAACCGGACTCACCGGAGGCGCCCGATGACCGAGCCCATGCTGGCCCTGGCCGGGGTCACCAAGGCGTACGGCGCGGTGGCGGCGCTGGCCGGCGTCGACCTCGACGTCCCCCGGGGTGACCTGGTCGCGGTGCTCGGCCCGTCCGGCTGCGGCAAGACCACCCTGCTGCGCTGCGTCGCCGGTTTCGAGCGGGTCGACTCGGGGACGGTCCGGGTCGCCGGCCGGCAGGTGGCCGACGGGCACGCCCACCTTCCACCGCACCGGCGCCGGGTGGCCGTGGTGCCACAGGACGGCGCGCTCTTCCCCCACCTGTCCGTCGCCGACAACGTCGGCTACGGCCTGGACCGGGCCGAGCGCCGCGGCGGCCGGGTCGAGGAGGTGCTGGACCTGGTCGGGCTGTCCGGGTACGGCGCCCGGATGCCGCACCAGCTCTCGGGCGGCCAGCAGCAGCGGGTCGCCGTTGCCCGCGCGCTCGCGCCCCGCCCGCCGCTGGTCCTGCTCGACGAGCCGTTCAGCGCGCTCGACGCCCAGCTGCGGGCCGAGCTGCGCGCCGACGTCCGGCAGGCGCTGCGGGCCGACGGGGCGACCGCCGTGCTGGTCACCCACGACCAGGCCGAGGCGCTGTCCATGGCCGACGCCGTGGCGGTGATGGACGCCGGCCGGATCGTCCAGCACGGCGCGCCCGCCGAGGTCTACCGGGACCCGGCGACCCCCTGGGTGGCCCGGTTCGTCGGCGACGCGGTGCTGCTGCCGGCCACCGTCGACGCCGACGGGGCGGTCACGCCGCTCGGCCGGCTCCCGCTGCGCGGCCGGGCCGTCGGCGGCGCCGCCACCGTGCTGATCCGCCCCGAACAGCTCCGCCTCGCCCCCGCCGGCGGGTCGGCCGCCACGGTGGTCCGGCAGGCCTTCCACGGGCACGACGCGCTGACCACGTTGCGGCTGGCCGACGGCACCCTGCTCACCGCCCGCACCCTCGACGAGGGCGCGGCGCTGCCCGCCGGGGCGCAGGTCGGGGTGACCGTGCGCGGCTCGGTCCGGGCGTACGCCGGGGCGGACTGACCGGGCGCCGCGACGGCGGGCAGGATGGCGGGCATGGACGAGGAGGTACGCGACTACCTGGCCGCGCTGGTCGACACCGCCCGGGCGGTGCTCGGCGACGACCTGGTCGGCGCGTACGCGGCCGGCTCGGTGGGGCTGGGCGCGTACCAGCCGGGGCGCAGCGACGTGGACGTGGCCCTGGTGGTCGACCGGCCGGTGGCCGGGCCGGCGAAGCGGGCGCTGGTGGCGCGGCTGCGGCATGAGTCGCTCCGCTGCCCGGCGCGCGGCCTCGAACTGGTCGTCTACCGGCGGGAGGTGGCCGCCTCCGGCACGCCCGATCCGGGGTTCGAGGTCGAACTCAACACCGGCGCGACCATGCCGTTCCGCGCCACGTACGACCCGGCCGACCGGCCGGCCGCGGACGGGCGGTTCTGGTACGCCCTCGACCGCAGCATCCTGCGCCAGTCCGGGCTGGCTCTGCTCGGCCCGCCCGCGTCCGAGGTGTTCGCCGACCCCGCCCCGGCGGACCTGCGCCGGCTGCTGGTGACCGCGCTGGACTGGTGGCTGGCGCTGCCCACACCGGAGGGCGACGCCCCGGCGCCCGGCACCGAGGACGCCGTGCTGGGCGCCTGCCGCTCGCTGGTCCGGGCGCGTACCGGGACCTGGCTGGGCAAGGTGGACGCCGGGCGGTGGCTGGTCGAGCGGGGCTGGCACGCCGACCTGATCGGCCGGGCGGTCGCGGCCCGGCGGGGCGGCCCGGCGCCGAGTGGACCCGAGGCCCGGGCCTTCCAACGGTGGGTGCGCGCCGAAGTCGCCGCCATGCATTGACGTGGATCAGCGCCCTACTGTAAACAAGGCGTACTGATCGATCGGGGAGGTCCCCAATGCGACGCTCGGTACCCTTGGCCGCGCTCCTGCTCACCCTCGCCACCGCCACCCCGGCCGCCGCCGCGCCCCCGGCCCGACCGGCCCCCACGCCGCTGGCCGCCACGCCCGTCCAGATCTACGGCGCCTGGCACTGCGGCAACGACTACTGCACCTGGACCACCCCGCGTACGGTCGCCGAGTTCGACAGCCAGAACCACTGGCTGATCGACCGCGGCGACGGGCGGCCCTCGGTCAACCTGGTGGTGCTGAGCTTCGTCAACCCGCTGGACCTGCTGCACCAGACCACCGACGCCACCACCCTGGGCGGCGTGCCGCGCGGCATGACCGCCGAGATCGTGCAGTACTTCACCGCGCGCGGCGTCCGGGTGATGCTCTCCATCGGCGGCATCACCTACACCGACGACTGGGACGCCGCACTCGCGGACAACCCCACCCTGCTCGGTCAGCGGGCCGCCGCGGTCGCCACCCAACTCGGCGTCGGTATCGAGATCGACTACGAGCAGAACACCGGCCCGAACCTCGCCGGACTGCAGTCCTTCATCACCGCCTACCGGGCGGTCCACCCGTACGACGCGACCGGCGCCCGGCCCGAGGCGCGGCTCACCATCGACGTCGCCGCCGGCGACCGCTGGCTGATCGACCTCAACCGCAAGGCCACCGCCGACTGGCTGCGCACCGACGCCCCGGTCCTGGACTACGCCAACGCGATGGTGTCCGCCCGCCCCGTCTCGGCCAGCACCTCGCAGGCCAGCTGGCAGGAGCACGTCGACGGCAAGCCGCAGTACAGCCCCCCGGTGCCGCCGCTCGCCCCGGCGAAGTTCACCGGCGGCGTCTATATCGCCTACGGCGGCAAGCCGCTGCCGGAGTGCGTCGACTACGCCAACTCGGTGCAGAAGGCCGCCGCCCCGTACGTGCAGAGCGTCGCGCCCAACGGCGCGGGCGCCACCGCCGGCATGCTCGGCTTCATGTTCTGGGCCGCCGAGCGTCCCTCGACCCGGGGCATCGGCACGGTGCCGCCGAACACCTGCGAGCGGGGGGCCGGCGCCGGGGCGACCGCCCTCGCCGTCCCGGTGCCGATGCCGGCGCTGCGCCAGAGCTGAGCCGCGGGCGTCCGGGTCAGTAGGTGACCCGGACGCCCATCTGCTTCCAGGTGAGCGGGCCGACGATCCCGTCGGCGGTGAGCCCGCGCATCCGCTGGTACCAGCGGACACCCGCCTCGGTGCCGGCGTCGAAGTCGGTGCCCGGCCCACCGCACCGGCTGCCGATGAACCGCCGGACGAAGGCGACGTCCTCGCCCGCGCAGCCGCAGCGGACGGTACGGGAGCCCGGGCGGTGCCCCGACGGCGGCCGGGGCGGCGTGGTGGTGGCCTTGCGCAGGGCGGCGACGGTGGCCGGGCCGACCACGCCGTCCACGGCCAGCGACCGGGCCTTCTGGAAGGTGCGCACCCAGGCCGTGGTCTTCGGGCCGAAGGAGCCGTCCACCGCGAGGCCGGCGCCGAGCCGGTTGGCCAGGGTCTGCAGCTCGCGTACGTCGCTGCCCCGGCAGCCGTCCCGCAGCACCCGGTCGCCGAGCCTGGTCGTCCGCGCGGTGACGATGCCCCAGGGCCGCGTGCTGTCCTCGAGCGCCCGCTGGTGGCTGACGCTGACGTGCAGGTGCTTGTTGTGCGGGTTGGGGCCGGTGTAGCGGGCGGCGGTGAAGCCGCGGGTGCGGCTCCAGATCACCCGGTTGTAAATGACGTACTGGCAGGACGGGTGGGTGATGGCGTGCCGGACCACCAGCAGCGGGTCGATGCCGTCGACGTCCACGTCCAGGGCGTTGACCGAGCGGTCGTCGGCGTCCGGGTTGTGGTCCGAGCGGCGGGCCTGGTGGGCGGCGTCGCCGATCCAGCCGTCCGAGCTGCGGTCCCGGTGCGGCCACCGGGTGTTGATCTCGTCGCGCAGGACGCGCAGGGCGGGGGCCAGGTGCGCGCTCACGTCACTGCTCCTCGTCCGCCGACAGGTCGAACTCGATCTCGTCCCCGACCAGCGACTCGGGGTCGTCGTCCTCCTCGAAGTCGGTCACCTGGTAGTCGGGGTCCACAACGGCGGTGTCCATCCCCGGTGCCTCCGCTCTCTGCTCGGGCCGGCGCTCGGCGTCACGCCGGCGTGCCGTCACCTCGGCCGCCGCGGCTGACCTGCGGCGCAGCCTGGATCCACTGTCGAAAGCGGGGACAGCGGCGGCAAGGTGTGAGTCGGCAATCAGCGTTCGGGGTGCCCGGGTGGCGGGCGCGGCGCGCCGATCGGGACGCGCGCCCGCCGACCGGCGGGGTGGCCGTAAGGATCGGTGGAGGCGCACCCCGCCGCGGGGCGGTGGGTCGGCTGACCGATCGACGGCACGGCCTGCCGGATCAGGTGGCGGCCGGGCTCCGCCGCCCGGCGCCCCGTCCGGCCGGTCCGCACACGGAAGGGACCCGCACCCCGGGTGGGATGCGGGTCCCCGGTGCCGGCGCGGGCCGGCGGTGGATCAGTAGACGGTCACGCCGTACGCGCTGGCCGCCTCCGGGACGGGCTGGTAGAAGGTGGTGCCGCCGGACCGGCAGTCACCGCTGCCGCCGGAGGTGATGCCGAGCGCCTTGGTGCCGTCGTAGAGCGGACCGCCGGAGTCGCCCGGCTCGGCGCAGACGGTGGTCTGGATCATGCCTTTGACGGTGCCGCTGCCGACGTAGCGGACCGTGACGTTGAGCGCGGTGACCGTGCCGCTGTGGGTGCCGGTGGTGGAGCCGGTCCGCTTGACCGCCTCACCCACGAACGCGTTGGCCGCGGTGTAGCCGCCGGGGTGGGTCAGCCCGGTGTTGTCGTAGCGCACCAGCGCGTAGTCGTTGCCCGGGAAGCTGGAGCCGATGGTCGGGCCGATGAGCGTGGTGTGGCTGGAATTGGTGTACCAGGTGTTGGCGACGTCGCCGCAGTGCCCGGCGGTGAGGAAGTAGTAGACGCCGGACTTGACGACGTTGAAGCCGAGCGAGCAGCGGTACTGGCCGCCGTAGATGGCGTCACCGGCGGAGAGCAGCGGGCGGAAGGTGCCCTTGGCCCGGTCGACCCGGATCGCGCCGGCCTGGGCGCCGGCGCTCTTCTTGAGCGTGGCGAGTTCGGCGGCGGAGACGCTCTCGTCGGCGGTCACCACGACCCGGTTCGCCGCCGCGTCCACGTGCCAGGCGATGCCGTCGACCCCGGAGGCCGCCACGGCGGCGTCGACCTGGGCGAGCTGGGCGGCGGTGTAGCCGGCCGGGGCGGCCGAGGCCGGGACGGTGAAGGCGCCGGCGGCCACCAGGCCGACGGCCGCGGCGAGCAGGGGGGTCAGTCGACTGCGGCGGATTCTCACGGTCTCCTCCTAGGACGGTGAAGGCCGCCGGTTGCGTCGGCGTCCCTGCCGTACCCGCCGGGGTCGGTTCGGGGTGTGACCTCGGCGGACGCTGTAGCCGCGAGTATCTATCAGGGTCGATGCGGAGGGCAAGGGGTCGGCGGGGCGCCGGCGGAGCTGACTAGGGTGTGGGCGGGGGAGGTGCGGCGACCATGGTGCAGCTGAGCACGAGCGCGCGGGCCGGACTGGAGGCGGCGGTGCCCGGCGGGGTCCGGACGGGTGCGGCGGACCGGTTCCGGCTCGCCCACGACGCCTCCCACTACCTGCTGCACCCGAGCGCGGTGGTCACCCCGGCCGACGCCGAGCAGGTGGCGGCGCTGCTGCGGCACAGCCGCCGCACCGGGACCCCGCTGACCTTCCGCTCCGGTGGCACCAGCCTCAGCGGGCAGGCCGTCACCGACCAGCTCCTCGTCGACACCCGGCGGCACTTCCGCGACCTGGCCGTCCTCGACGACGGCCGGCGGGTCCGGGTGCAGCCCGGGGTGGTGCTGCGGCAGGTCAACGCCCGGCTCGCCCCGTACGGCCGCAAGCTCGGCCCGGACCCGGCCAGCGAGTCGGCCTGCACCGTCGGCGGCGTGGTGGCCAACAACTCCAGCGGCATGACCTGCGGCACCGAGTACAACACCTACCGCACCCTGGAGTCGGTGCAGCTGGTGCTGCCCAGCGGCACCGTGCTGGACACCGGCGCCCCGGACGCCGACGACCGGCTGCGGGCCACCGAACCCGACCTGCACGCCGGCCTGCTGCGGCTGCGCGACCGGGTGCGCGGCAACCCCGACTCGGTGCGCCGGATCCGCGCCCAGTACGCCATGAAGAACACCATGGGCTACGGGGTGAACCCGTTCCTCGACCACGACTCGCCCGCCGACCTGCTCACCCGGCTCGTGGTGGGCAGCGAGGGCACCCTCGCCTTCGTCGCGGCGGCGACCTTCCGCACCGTACCCGTGCACCGGCACGCCGCGACCGGCCTGCTCGTCTTCGACACCCTGGGCGCGGCGATGGCCGCGATGCCGGCGCTGGTGGCCGCCGGGCCGGCGGCGGTCGAGCTGCTCGACGCCGCCGCCCTGCGCGTCGCCCAGGCCGACCCGAAGGCGGACGCCGCGCTGCGCGGACTCGCCGTGCGGGAGCACGCGGCGCTGCTGGTGGAGTGGCAGGAGTCCGACCCGGACGCCCTGGCCGCGCGGGTGGCGCAGGCCCGGCCGGTGCTGGCCGAGCTGCCGCTGACCGCCCCGGCCCGGCTCAGCGGCGAGGCCGCGGCCCGCGCCGCGTTCTGGCACATCCGCAAGGGCCTGTACGCGGCCGTCGCCGGCGCCCGCCCCTCCGGCACGACGGCGCTGCTGGAGGACATCGCCGTCCCGGTGGACGCGCTCGCCGACACCTGCGCCGCCCTCGCCGACCTGTTCGCCCGGCACCGGTACGAGGAGAGCGTCATCTTCGGCCACGCCAAGGACGGCAACCTGCACTTCATGCTCAACGAGCGCTTCTCCCACGGTGAGGCCCCGGCCCGGTACGCCGAGTTCACCGAGGAGATGGTGGACCTGGTCCTCGGCCACGGCGGCACGCTGAAGGCCGAGCACGGCACCGGCCGGGTGATGGCCCCGTACGTCCGCCGCCAGTTCGGCGACGAGCTGTACGCGGTGATGCGCGAGCTGAAGACGCTCTGCGACCCCGACGGGGTGCTCAACCCGGGCGTGCTGCTCAGCGACGACCCCGAGATCCACATGCGGCACCTGAAGACCGTGCCGACCGTGGAGGAGGAGGTGGACCGCTGCGTCGAGTGCGGCTACTGCGAGCCGGTCTGCCCCAGCCGGGACCTGACCACCACGCCCCGGCAGCGGATCGTGCTGCGCCGGGAGATCGCCGCCGCCCGCGCCGGCGGCGACCTCGCCCTGGCCCGCGAGCTGGAATCGGCGTACGACTACGACGCGGTGCAGACCTGCGCCGTCGACGGCATGTGCGCCACCGCCTGCCCGGTCCTCATCAACACCGGTGACCTGGTGAAACGGCTGCGTACGGAGGCCAACGGCGGCCTCGCCCAGTCCGGCTGGCGGGGCGCCGCGAACCGGTGGGGCGCGGCCACCCGGGGGATGGCGCGCGGCCTCGACCTGGCCGGCGCGCTGCCGCCCGCGCTGCCCGAGGCGGCCACCCGGGCCGCCCGCGCGGCCCTCGGCGACGAGCGGGTCCCGCAGTGGCGGCGCGACCTGCCGCGGGGCGGCGCGGTCCGCCGGCCCCGGCCGGTCGACGACCCGGACGCGGTCTTCGTCCCGTCCTGCCTCGGCACCCTCTTCGCCCCGGCCGAGGGCGGCTCCGGCGTCGCCACCGCGCTGCTCACCCTCGCCGACCGGGCCGGGGTACGCCTGCTCGTGCCGGACGGGGTGGCCGGCATGTGCTGCGGCACCCCGTGGTCCTCCAAGGGCCTCACCGCCGGCTACCGGGCGATGCGGGACCGGGTGCCGCCGGCGCTGCGGGCGGCCAGCCGCGACGGCGCGCTGCCGGTGGTCAGCGACGCCGCCTCCTGCACCGAGGGCTTCGCCAAGCTGGTCGCCGACGCCGGTGGGCTGCGGGTCGTCGACGCCGTCGCGTACGTCGCCGACGAGCTGCTGCCCCGGCTCACCGTCCGGCACCGGCTCGGCTCGCTGGCCCTGCACCCCACCTGCTCGTCCACCCGGCTGGGGCTGGACGAGGCGCTGCTCACCGTGGCCCGGGCGGTCGCCGACGAGGTGGTGGTGCCGGACGGCTGGCAGTGCTGCGGCTTCGCCGGCGACCGGGGCCTGCTGCACCCGGAGCTGACCGCCTCGGCCACCCGCGCCGAGGCCGCCGCGGTCGCCGGGCGGCACTTCGACGGGTACGCGTCGGTGAACCGCACCTGCGAGATCGGGATGGCCCGGGCGACCGGCCAGCCCTACCGCCACCTGCTGGAACTCCTGGCCGACGCCACCGCCTGACCGGCCGTGCCGGTTTCGTCGGACATCCGGTTTCCGCAGCCGCCCGGCGGAACCGGCCACGCCGCCGCGTAGCATTCCGCGGCGTGCTACGGAGTTGGTGGTTCGCCGGTCTGATGCTGGCCTGCGGGGTGCTCGTCGCGGCCAGCCAGGACGAGCCGTGGGTGGCCGGTGCGGAGTTCGTCGTCTTCGCGGTGCTGGCCGTGCTGCTTTCGCCGCTGGTCTTCCCGAGGTCGGTGACCGCCGCGCAGGCCCAGGAACGCAGCGCCCGCGACGGCCGACCGATCGTGTACTGGCGGCCTGGTTGCCGGTACTGCCTGCGGCTGCGCCGCCGGCTCGGCCGCCGCGCCGGTCGGGTGCACTGGGTGAACATCTGGCGTGACCCGGACGGGGCGGCGGCGGTCCGGGCGGTCACCGGCGGCGACGAGACGGTCCCCACGGTGGTGGCCGGCGGCGAGGCCGTGGTGAACCCGGACGCGGGTTGGCTGCTGCACCGCCTCACCCCCTGACCGGGACGACTGCTGACCAACCTCGGCGGATGACCCTGCGGAGCCGGTGGCTCGACGCCCCTCCGTCCGGCGGGCTGCCGGATACGGCAACGGTCGGGCTCATCGGGTCACCGACGTACAGTCCTTCTCGTCCGGGAGCAATGGCCGGAACACCACGGTGAACAGGTCGGGGCCGCTGCGCCACCGCGTGTTGGGCGAGGCGGCGCTGGCGAGTCCCGTCGCGGCTTCGGCCTCGACCCCGGCCAGGACGGCGCAGGTCTCCTGCTGGCCGGCCTGGAGCGGCCGCAGTGGCCACGGCAGGGTCGGGTTCCCCATATCGGGCGAGCTGCCGGTCGAACTCTCCGGAGCGCGCCACGCCACGATCGCCATCCGCGCCGGACGGTACGGCACCGGCGCTGCGGCCAGATCACCGCGTGGCAGGGACCGCAACCGGGCAATAAGCCGGTCGATCAGCCAGACCCGGGCACCACCGGCCCCCACGTGCACGGTGGAGATCTGCCGCCGCTCGCCGGCTAGGAGCGTGATGACGGTGGTTCCACCGTCGCTGATCTGCTCCTCGCTGTGGAAGGTGCGGGAGAGGGCCAACCCGGCAAGGTGGGCGTCGCGATAGACCTGGCGGTACGCGAGGCGGGTGAGTCGCTGATCGTGCACCACGTTCCGGGCAGGCATCCGGGTCAGATCGGTCGCCGTGGTCACCACCCGCCCGTCGCCGTACACGGAGATGTCGGGGACGGCAAGGTGGAGGCGATCGGAAAGCGACATGCCCTTGACGAACTCGATCCGCAGCACGAGCGCGGCCGGGTCGCGTGGTGGCTCCGGGCCCCACCAGGTGAAGTGGTGGCCCACGCCGAGGATTCCCACCAGGACAACTGCAAGGGCTCCGCAGATGAGCAGGCGACGCCGCCGGACCTTCACGAGATCCTTCGACCGCCCGGACGTACGACCGGTTCCCGAAGTCTCGGGTGCGTGTGAGACTCGCCGGATGGTGACGGAGGAGCGATCCCGGGAAGCCCTATCGGTGGTCGACCTGGTGGCCGGGTGGGCGGCTGGGCACGAGGACGTCCGCGGGGTGGTCGTCGTCGGCTCGTGGGCCCGCGGGACCGCGCGGATGGACTCCGATGTCGACGTCGTGGTCCTCACCGACAACGCGGGGTACGCCGAGCCGGAGGTCTGGACCGGCCTGCTCGCTGGCGAGGTCGTCCGGTCGGCGGACTGGGGACCGCTGCGGGAGGTCCGCGTACGCCGGCGGTCCGGGTTCGAGGTGGAGTTGGGCGTGACCCCGGTGAGCTGGGCGGGCACTGACCCGGTCGACCCGGGCACCCGCCGAGTCATCAGCGACGGGCACCGGGTGGTGCACGATCCGGCCGGGCAGCCAACACGGCGGGAACGTCATCGCGCCAGACCAGCCGGAAGCCGTCCGATGTCGGCCACACCGGTGGCCGGGTCACGTCCACCGAGTTCCATGTGATCGACAGGTCATCGAACTTCTGGTGATTGACTTCCAGACGCTCCCCGGCGAAGTCGAGCACCACCGGGCAGTCGGCAAACCACTCGTCGCTCTCGGTGTCCCACACTACCCACGGGCCCGTCAGCCCGCGGCCGACAAGCCTGCCCAGACGCCGTCCGTGATGCTTCGCGACCTTGTCTTTCCCGTTCAACCAACGCGGCTGATACCCGGCGATCCCGAAGTCGAACACCGGCCAAGTATGCCGGCCCCCAACGCCTCCGGCGCTTGTCGTCGACGCTCCGGCAGGCCTGCGCTCATCTGCCGCAGACCGCGCGTCACGGAGCGCGGCCGGCTGTCCACGGATGGCGGCGGGCGCCGATGTGAGGGCATTGCGACTGGTGGCCGGCAGCGTCGGAGGAGTTGCGGCTCGCGCAGGGCGGCGACGGCCGGCGGCGGGACTGGCCGGGTCAGAGGATGGCGGTGCGGGTGATGGTTGCCGTGCCGCCTACCAGAATCGTCGGACCGGTCGGGCTTTGGCGGTGGAGGTGGTGATGGCAGGGCTGCCGAGAGCGTCGACCATATCGACGCTGAGGTCGGTGACGCCGCGGTCGGTCAGGTGAGGCGACGCAGGCGCCGGGGGCGAGCAGGTCCGGGGCGACACCGAGGGCGGCGACCGCGATCGTCGCGGACACAGGTGTTGACGATGCTGATCGGAAACGGGCACAGCCTTCCGGCGGACCCGTTCACCGATCATCGCTGCCGCGTCCGATCTGCGACGTGCCGCGTCGCGTAACCCAGCTGCTCGAGGGTGGCGGCGGCCTGCGCCGCGACGTCGCGGACTGCCCGCGCCGCTGGGGGAACATCGTGGACGAACTGGACTGACTGCCCGGCGTAAAGAGCCATATCGCCAACGTCACCCGTCATGCCGGGCAGCGGCATCAGATCCTCGTACCTGTGGTGAGCATGACCGGCAGCGTCGACGGCCACGATGTCGCCTTCGCCGGGCCGTCGCGGCGCCGGGGGTGATCCGGCCTCCTCCCACCGCTGCAGGGTCGCGTTTCGCACGGCGCGATGCGCCGCCTGCGGCCATCCTCCGTCGAAACAGTGGGTGTACACGGCGTCCTCGGCTGCGGCGTCAAGGAGATGCTGCCGGTAGACGTCGTGGGTGAATGCCTCGGTGGTTGCCAGAAAACGCGTGCCGAGCCACACGCCCTGCGCGCCGAGAGTCAGCGCCGCGGCGACACCGCGACCATCGCCGATTCCCCCCGCGGCCATGACTGGAACCGGATCCACCGCGTCGACCACGGCCGGCACCAAGACCATGGTGGTCGTCGTGCCGCGAACGTGGCCGCCGGCCTCCCAACCTTGAGCCACGATGATGTCGACGCCGCAATCGGCGGCATCGACAGCCTCCGGCACGCTGCCCACCGTGTGCATGTGCAGTGCTCCGGCCTGATGAATCTGCCGGCTGACGCGTGAGGGGTCACCCCAAAAGGTGGAGATGATCGGCACGCCCTCGTCCAAGCAGACAGACAACGTGTCAGCCATCGGAAAGTCCAGCACCAGGTTCGCTGCGAACGGCTGCGCGGTCAGGCGGCGCACCAGGCCGATGTCGCGGCGCGCTTGCTCAGGGCCCCGCCAGGTCAATGCCAGCATGCCAAGACCACCGGCGTCGGCGACCGCTGCGACTAGTTGTGGTGCCGCGGCGGAGCCGATCGGCGCCTGGACAATCGGCACGTCAATGCCCAGCCGCTCGCACAGCGGAGTGCGTAGCATGATCATCCTCGACTTCCTCCGCTCTCTCTCGTGCTTCTGAAACAGAAGCACCGGGCGGGACGATACTGTATCGGAAACCGAAGCGCCAGGGGGAGCGGAAGGTGGCAACCATGGCAGTGCCGAGGCCGGGACGGCGGGTTCGGGGGTCAAGCACTGGGCGACCCCTGATGGCGGCGCTCGACCTGTTCGGACGCCGATGGAACCTGCGCATCGTCTGGGAACTGCAGCACGGCGCGCTCGGCTTCCGGGCACTTCAGCAGCGCTGTGACGACATGTCGTCCAGCGTCCTGCGACAGCGGCTGACCGAACTACTCGACGCCCGAATCGTCGAACAGCAACCAGACGCCGCCTACCACCTCACCGAGCTAGGCCATGGCGCCTATCGCGCGTTACGTCCACTCGTCCGATGGTCCGACGAATGGGCAACCGCCCTGACCGACGATGACTCGGCTGCGCGGAGCTAGACCGCATGGACGTCTGAACGGCGGCAGTCGCAGTGGTTTTCACGAACTCTATGCCGCCGTCCATGCGCTACGGCGAATCCCGGCTCGCTCGGGACTGGGTTTGCTCTTCCGCCTGTTCGAGCCGGCCTCGGTGCCAGCGAGTGAAACCCATAGGGCTCCCGTCGGACTCCTGCAGAGTTCGGAACCCGCCGTCACCGGCTGTGTCGTCCGCCCGCATCTGACCGCCAGCGGGCCCACTGATGACGAGGGCTTCGCGGTAAGCGCAGCCGAGGTGACCGAGGTTGGGCAGTCCGATGGAGTGTTCGGGCGAGAAGACGACGGCTTCCGCGGGTCAGAGATCGCGGGTGACGTCGGCGATGATCTCTGCCGCCGGGGCGGCCCGGGCGGCCCGCCAGCCGGTGCCGGCCCACAGGTGCAGGCGGTCGGCGTCGCCGGCCTGGGCGGCGGCGGTGCGCAGCGGCCGGGTCAGGTGGTGCAGCGCGGGGTAGCCCAGCGGGGCTTCCGCGTCGTACCGGTCGATGAAGGCGTTGCGCAGCCCGCGGGCCGGTCGCCCGGTGAACGCGCGGGTGACCACGGTCCCGTCCCGCCGTGGGTCGGCCAGCGCGTCGCGGTGGGTGCGGCTGGTGCCGCTCTCCGCCGCCCGCAGCAGCAGCGTGCCGACCAGCACGGCGGTCGCGCCGGCGGTCAGCGCTTCCCGCACGTCGGCCGGCCCGGCGACGCCGCCGGCGGCGAGGACGGGCAGCCCGGTCCGGTCGGCGACGAGGCCGACCACGTCGGGCAGCGGCCGCAGGGGCGGCGGGGCGGCCGGGGTGAACGTCCCGTAGTGGCCGCCGCCGTGGCCGCTCTGCGCGACCAGCCCGTCCACCCCGAGGTCGGCTGCGGCCGCGGCCTCGGCCGGGTCGGTCACCGTGACCAGGACCCGGCTGCCGGCCCGGCGCAGGTCCCGGACGACGGCGGCCGGCGGGAGCCCGAAGGTGAAGCTGACCACCGGCACCGGGTCGCGGACGAGCAGGTCGAGCTTCGCCGCCCAGTGGTCGTCGTCCTCGACGGGGGCGGCCGACGCCAGGTCCAGCCCGTAGGGCGCGCCCTCGGCGGCGATCCGGCCGGCGTACCGGCGGAAGTCGGCCTCGCCGACGGGCACCGGGGTGGGCACGAAGACGTTCACGCCGAACGGCAGGCCGCCCACCCGTGCCGCGGCGATCTCGTCAGCCACCGCCTCCGGGGTCTTGTAGCCGGCCGCCAGGAACGCGAACGCGCCGGCCGCGCCCACCGCGGCGACCAGCGTGCCGGTGGTGGGTCCGCCGGCCATCGGCGCGGCGGCGACCGGTACGTCCACCCCGAGCAGTTCCTGGCGTCGCCTGTCCATGCCCCCAGTCTGCCGTGCGCCGCCTGGCGCCGTCCGCCCGGTGGCGCCCTGTGGTCGCCGGCTCGATGGTGCGGGCTCCTGCGGTGCGGGCGGATCTCCGGCGGCGACGGGCCGGGCGGTCTACGGTGCAGAAGGGCCCGGACGGCCGGCCGACGGTGCCACCCAGCCTCCTAGGACGCCCTAGAGCTGGTGACCCGGTCCGGACATCCCGGGGAACCGGCCGAGGCGGCGACCCAGGGGAGTGGACGGACGCGACGGCGGTGTGGAGGTGAGGGGCCGATGTCCTCAGGCACGCCGTCGGCGCGCCCGCTGGCCGGGCGGGTCGCCGTGGTCACCGGCGCCGCGCGCGGCATCGGCCGGGCCGCCGCCGTGGCCCTGGCGGCGGCCGGCGCGGACGTGGCCGGCATGGACGTCGCCGGTCCGGTCAGCCCGATCCTCGACTTCCCGCCCGCCACCCCGGAGGACCTGGCCGAGACCGGCCGGCTGGTCACCGCGGCCGGCGTGCGCTGGTCCGCGCACGTCGCCGACCAGCGGGACATCGCCGCCGTCCGGGCCGTGGCCGAGGCGGTCGAGCGGGACCTCGGCGGCGTCGACGTGCTCTTCGCCAACGCCGGCATCCAGGCGTTCAAGCCGCTGCTGGAGATGGCCGACGCGGACTGGCACGACCAGATCGACGTCAACCTGACCGGCACCGCGAACGTGCTGCGTACCTTCGCCCCGCTGCTCGTACGCCGGGGTGGCGGACGGATCGTCGTCACCTCGTCCACCCAGGGCCAGCACGGCACGAAGAACGGGGCGGCGTACTCGGCGTCGAAGTGGGGGCTGATCGGGCTGGTGAAGTCGGCGGCGCTGGAGCTGGGCGCGCACGGGATCACGGTGAATGCGGTCATCCCCGGGCTGGTCGACACCGCCCTGACCCGGCACCAGGACCGGTACGCGCAGGCCATCGCCGAGGCCGGACGGACGCCGTCCGGGGATGCCGCCGCCGACGAGCGCACCGCGGTCGAGGCGCTGCGGGCGAAGACCCCGCTCGGGGTGCCCTGGGTGCAGCCCGAGGACGTCGCGCCGCTGGTGGTCTTCCTCGCCTCCGACGCGGCGCGGATGGTCAGCGGCACCTCGTTCGCCGCGACCGCCGGCGACAGCGCCCACGTCACGGCCTGAGCGAGGTCAGCTCACAGCAGGGGTTGCATCCCGCTCCAGCCCGCGCCGCTGCGGATCCTGGTGGGGAAGCTCGTGCCCTGACCCGGGTAGCGGTACAGGTAGCCGGTGGCCTTCTCGACGGCGAGCAGATCCGGGTTGCCGTCCCGGTCGAAGTCGCCGGCGGCGACCAGGTCGCGCATGCTGTTCCAGCCGGCGCCGACCGACAGCCTGGCGCCGAACCCGCCGGCCCGTCCCGGGTAGAGGAAGAGGTAGCCGGTGGACTTCTGCCGGGCCAGCAGGTCCTGGTAGCCGTCGCGGTTGACGTCGCCGATCCCGGCGAGCTCGTCCATGCTGTTCCAGCCGGCGCCGACCACGATCCGGGAGGCGAACGACGTGCCGCGGCCCGGGTAGAGGTACAGGTATCCGGTGGAGGTCTGCACGGCCAGCAGGTCCCGGTAGCCGTCCCCGTCGACGTCCTGGGCGGGGGTGATCTCGCGCATGGTGTTCCAGGCGGTGCCGATGCGGATCCGGGTGGCCCACCCGGACGGGCTGTGCGGATACAGCCACAGGTCGCCGGTCGCCTTGTTCCGGGCGATGACGTCCTCGTGGCCGTCCCGGGTGAGGTCGGTGCGGATGATGAGGTCCATGCCGTTCCACCCGGTGCCGATCGTGGTGCGGTTGACCAGGGACGTCCCGTTGCCGTGGTAGAGACGCAGGTTGCCGGTGGCGGTCTCGCGGCTCAGCAGGTCGGACCAGCCGTTGTCGGTGAAGTCGCCGAAGGGCGTGGCCGGGATGGGCGCGACGTCCAGGTAGTCGTTGTCGATGTTGATGGTCACGCCGCCCCAGGTCTCGTTGTGGCCGCCCCGGTACTGCTTCATCCGCCGCTGCGGGGCCCAGTACGCGCCGGGGATGGCCGGGTCGGACACCGTCGCGACGCCGTCCCAGCGGGCGAAGTCCAGGTAGTCGGGGTGGACGTAGCCGGGCGTCTGGTAGGCGGCGACCTGGTCGGCGACGCCCGAGGCCAGGCTGCTGTAGAAGCCGGAGAGGTAACCGAGGTCGTGCAGCCGCCCCGTCCACGCGCTCATGAACGCGAGCACCGCGGTGCGGCAGGCCGGATCGTCGGTCCGGTACGCCTCCATGTCGAAGATGAGGACGCTCTCCGGCGCCAGGCCGAGCGCCTTCGCCTGGGCGGCCGCGTCCTCGGCCTGGGCGCGTCCCTGTGCCGACGCGGTCGCCGGGTCGATGAGATAGCGCTTGGTGGACGTCGTGCAGGGCGCCTGCAGTCCGAGGTAGATCGGCATCAGGTGCCAGCCCGCGGCCTGCTGGGTGGCGACCCATGAGGGGGTCAGGTTGGGCTGGGTGCACGCCCGGTTGATGCCGCCGAAGTAGATGCCGATCGCCCGGTAGGGCGAGGCGTCCAGCCACGCCTGCATGGTCGCGGTGGACGGGGCGGTGCACGCGTCGAAGCCCAGCCCGGTGAAGCTGCCGGGGGAGGGGTCGGTGGCCGCGACGGCTGCCGTGCGGGCGGTGGTGGCCGGGGCGGTGGCGGTGTGGGCGGAGGCCGGCGCCGCCGCGGTGAGCGCCAGCGCCGTGCCGGCGCAGACCAGGAGGGCACGGATGGGGTGGCGCCGGGCGCGCGGGAGGTGGTTGCTGTCCATGCCGGTCTCGATTCTGGCCTGGTGACCAACCGACTGGTCCTGTCCTCCAGGGCAGCAGGTGCGGCGTCCATCCACCATGGCCGAACGGACTGTTTCGCCTGATGAACGGCAGTGCGGGTGGCCGATCGTTCCGGCCCGGGACCGGGGTTTCCGCGCGGTGCCGGCGCGGCGGGCAGCCGGACGTGGGTCCGACCGCCCGCCACGGAGGGTGCCCGCCGGGCGGGGGATCCCGGCGGGCGGCTCGATACCGGTCCGACCGGTCAGCCGCTGACGCTGGCCAGGTACCGCTCGGCCGCGTCCGGCGTCATGAACCAGTCCCGGAAGTCGTTGGGGTCGCTGAACCCGTTGGCGAAGCGGCGGGCGACCGTCGGGTTCTGCGCGGCCGCGCCGAGCAGTTGCTGCACGTGCGGCGGCAGCGGTTGCAGCATGGCGTTCGTCCAGCCAGTGACGGCCTCGCCCGCGCCCGCCCAGAACCGTTCGAAGGTCTGCGTCATCCACTCCCGGTCGAAGGGCTGGTCGCCGCGCTCCAGGATGGACCCGAGGTAGGAGTACGCGCACTTCGCGGCGGTGTTGCTGCCCTGCCCGGTGATCGGGTCGTTGGCCACCACCACGTCGGCCATGCCCAGCACCAGCCCGCCGGAGGGCAGTTCGGCCACCGGGTGGCGCACGGTCGGGGTGTACCGGCCGGAGAGGGTGGCCCGCCCGTCGGTGAGCTCGACGTCGGCGCAGCGCTCGTAGACCCACGGGGTGTAGCGGTGGACCAGGTCCAGGGTGAGTTTCAGGTGCTCGGCGGGGTCCCGCCGCTCGGTCCACAGGTCCAGCGGACCGCCCGGCACCGCCTCCCAGAAGAGGATCTCGCACGGTCCGGAGTGGGTGAGCGCGGGGATGACGAACAGCTCGCCGAGGCCCGGTACGGCGTTGAAGCCGACGTGCGGCACCGGCAGCAGCGGGTCCGGGGCCATGCCGTGCACGTACGCCACGGCCAGCCCGCGCTGCGGCGTGTCATACACCGAGCGCTGCGGGTCCCGGTCGAAGACGCCCACCAGGTCCCCCTTGCCGGCGGCGACCACGGTCAGGTCGTAGCGGCCGAGCCGGGTCAGCCCGTCCAGGTCGGAGGTGGTGACGGTCTGGTAGAGGACGGTGCCGCCGCGCTGTTCGAACAGTTCCAGCCAGTCGGCCATCTTGATCCGCTGGTCGGTGCTCTGCGCCGGTTCGTCGAGCGGGGCGGCGATCCGCAGCGCCCGCTCGCCGGGCGGCGCGGACAGCGACACGTGCAGTCCCTCGATCCGGGGCGCCTTGTCCGCCCACAGGTCCAGCCCGTACCGACGTTCGGTGCCCAGCGCCGTGGCGAACATCGCCTGCGTGCTCATCACCCAGCCCCGGCGGATCTCGTCCGGCGTGCGGGCGGACATGACGGTCACGTCGTAGCCCTCGGCGAGCAGGCTGAGGGCGAGCTGGAGACCGGACTGTCCGGCCCCGACGACAAGGATCTTGCGCATGGTTCCTCCAGGTTGAGCTACCGCGCCGCGAGGGCGCCCGCGGTGGGCCGGGGGGTGCGGGACATGGTGTGTTCCACGACCGTCAGCAGCGCGCGGGCCACCGACGCCTGGTCGCGGGCGTCGCAGGCGGTCAGGGGTACGTGGGCGGGCAGCGCGAGCGCCGCGCGGACGTCCTCGAGCGGGTGGTGCAGCTGTCCGTCGAAGAGGTTCACACACACCACGAACGGCACGTCGCTGTCCTGCTCGAAGTAGTTGACCGCCGGGAAGGAGGCGGCCAGGTTGCGGGTGTCGACGAGCACCAGCGCGCCGACCGCGCCCCGGCACAGGTCGTCCCACATCGGCCAGAACCGGGGCTGGCCGGGCGTGCCGAACAGGTACAGCACCAGGTCGGGGCCGATGGTCAGCCGGCCGAAGTCCATCGCCACGGTGGTGGTCGTCTTGTCGATCCCCGGGTCCAGCCGGTCCACGGTCTCGCTGGCCGCGGTCATCCACGCCTCGGTGTTGATCGGCGGGATCTCCGAGATGGACCCGACGCAGGTCGTCTTGCCGACCCCGAAGCCGCCGGCAATGACGATCTTCGCCGAGGTCAGCAGCGGATTGTCAGGCAAGCTTGCGGAGGCCATCGCGCAGTCTCTCCAGGAGGCGGAAGTCGACGTTGTCGTGGTCGTGGTGGACGAGCAGCCGGTCGGTGGCGGCCAGGTCGTCCACCACGACCCGGGTCACCCCCAGCGACATCCCGCAGACGGCGGAGAGTTCGGCGACCGAGCGCGCGGCCCGGCGGGCGTGCTCGTACAGCGAGCGGGCCTCGGGCAGCAGGCCGGAGGCGAACACGGCGTCGTAGTAGGGCACCGAGACCAGGGTGTGCACCAGCAGCGGCTGGCGGGTACGGGTGCGTCCGGCGGTCAGCACGTACGGCCGTACCTTCCAGTACCTCATCGGCATGATCAGCTTCCTTCGGCCGGGTCAGCGGGGTTGGCTGGCGGTCATCCGGTGCAGCTCGTGCCGGACGGCCGGGGTGAGGGCGTGCCACACCGCACCGACGAACTGGGTCATCCGGTAGGAGACGATCCGCAGGTCGCAGCCGGGGGCGGCGACCACCGCCAGGCCGGCGGACTCGCCGACCCGCATGAACAGCAGGTGCCCGCGCGGCAGCCGGACGGTCAGGTACTCGGAGGCGCCGAGGTCGAGCAGGGCGGCGCTGCGGTCGGCCATGCTGAGCAGGCCGGCGGTCAGCGCGGCGAGCTGGTCGCCGAGGTCGCGGCCGACGCCGTGGGAGGCGGCGAGCTGGAGGCCGTCGAGGGACACCAGCATCGCGTGGCTGACCCCGGGTACGTCCTCGGCGAACTGCCGGATCAGCCAGGCGCAGTCCGGCAGCCCCTGGCCGGCGGTGGCCGTACCGTTGCCCGGGTACGTGTGGGTCATTGCTGCCGTCCTTCGTGGTCGGTGGGGGTGCGGGCGTCGCTGACCCCGGCGGCGAACGCGGCCGTCTCGTCCGGCCACGCCTCGGGCGGGGATCCGGCGCCGGGCTCGGCCGGGGGGCGGGGCATCGGGGTGTGGTCGCGGACGCTTTCGGGCACCCTGCGGGGCAGGCCGGTGGCGGGCTCGGACGGGGTGGCCGTGCCGTTGACGGTGTGCAGGCGCACGGTCGGGGAGTGCGTGCTGTCCTGCGCGGCGGGCATCGGCGTGCTCCAGGGGTCGGTGCGGCGCGTGGCGGGGGGTGGCCAGGCCGGTGGCGTGCCGGTTGGGACCGGACCGGGGCGTGGCGACCGGGGCGCGGGTGGCGCGGCGGCGGCCGGGTTCGGATCGGGCGACGGTGGCCAGGCGGCTGCGGCGGCCGGGTCCGGGATCTCGCAGAGCAGCGCGCCGGGGACCAGCACGGTGGCCGTGGTGCCGCCGGAGGGCCGGTTGGTGAGGGTGACCCGCAGCCGGTGGGCGACGGCCAGGTGGGCCACGACGGCGAGGCCGAGGTGGGCGGCCGGGTCGAGGGTGACCGGGGTGTGCGGGGCGCCGCCGAGCAGGAGGTTGAGCTGGGTCAGGTGGTCGGGGTGGATGCCGACGCCGGCGTCCTCGATGCGCAGCAGGACGCTGCCGTCCTCGGTGATGAAGCCGGAGACGATGACCGGGGAGGTGGGCGGGGAGAACCGGGTGGCGTTGTCGAGCAGTTCGGTGAGCACCCGGATGACGTCGTCGGCGGCGAACTCGACCACCGCCAGGTTCACCACCTGGCCGACCCGGATCCGGGGGTAGTGCTCGACGGCCGAGGTGGCCGACCGGACCACGTCGACCAGGGTGACGGTCTGCGGGTCGGCGTCCTCGACCCGGCGGCCCAGCAGCACCTGGAGGTTCTCCGCGTGCCGGCGGATCCGGGTGTTCGCGTGGTCGATGCGGTAGAGCCGCTCGAGCCGTTCGGGGTCCTGCTCGTCGGCCTCGACGGCCTCCAGGTGGGAGCCCATCTGGTACGCCGAGGCCATGATCCGCATCGCGAACTGCTCGCAGATGGCCGGCCAGGGGCTGGGGCGCTCGTCGGCCGGGGGTGGCGGTTCGGTGGGCTCCGGTGGGGCGACGGCCCACTGGGCGACGGTGGGATCCAACCAGCGTGCCGCCCGCTGCCGCCAGGTGGCCCGGCGTCGACCTGCCGAGGCTGCTGGGGTGATGTCGGTGCTTCTCACGAAATAACCGGCCTGTCCGTGATGATCGGCTCTGGCATGGTGGAGCAGTCAACCACCGTTTGTGGGCTGATTGCAACGGCCAAGGTCAACTTCGGGTGAATTTTCCGCCCTGCCCGCCGCCTTGCCACGAATGCTTCATCGGTGCCGGCCGGCGGAACGCAACAGCCGGACGGAGAAATTTTCCCGGCGTACCGGTCGGGAGCGGGCCGGCGGGACGGTCACCGGCTGCCCGCGTGGGTGGTGCGGCACGACTCCGGCGGCTGCGGCATGATCATGGCAGCAGCGTCCAGTGGGGAGGAGACGGCGGATGACCGTGGAGGTGCCGCGCGGCGGCAGAGTGCTGTTCATCGGCGACAGCATCACCGACGCCGGACGGGACCGGACCTGCGGCGACGACCTCGGCACCGGGTACGCGATGATGGCCGGCGCCTGGTTCACCGCCCGCCATCCCCGCCACCGGGTCGGCTTCCTCAACCGGGGCGTCAGCGGTGACCGGGTACGCGACCTGCGCGCGCGCTGGGAGAGCGACTGCCTGGCCCTCACCCCGAACGTGGTGTCGATCCTGATCGGCGTCAACGACATGTGGCGGCGGTACGACCGGGACGACCCCACCAGCGCCGCCGACTTCGCCCGCGACTACCGGCACATCCTGGAGTCCACCCGCCGGCTGGGCGCGCGGATTGTCCTGGTCGAGCCCTTCCTGGTTCCGCTCGACGACGAGCAGCGCCGCTGGCGGGAGGATCTGGACCCGAAGGTCGACGTGGTGCGCCGGCTCGCCGCCGAGTTCGACGCGACGCTGGTCGCGGTGGACGAGCTGTTCCAGGCCGCCGGCGTGGACGAGCGGGTGTGGACCCGGGACGGGGTGCACCCGACCCCGTTCGGGCACGCGCTGATCGCCCAGGCGTGGTTGCGGGCGGTCACCCCGGCGGCCTGACGGGGTCGGGCCGCGCCCGACCCCCGCCCCCTCACCCGGCCAGATCGAGCTGGACGGTGGCGATCTCCCAGGCCCGCAACGGCAGCCGGACCAGCCCGCCGTCGGCGACCGGCAGCGCCTCGCCCGGCCGGCCGCGCAGGTCGGCGCGGCACCCGGCGCGTACGGGCCGGCCGGCGCCGATGACCGCCGCGGTGTCCCGGCTCGCCACCACCCGTGCCTCGATCCGGCCGTCCCGCTCCCGGACGCTGGTCAGCGTGACGCCGTCCCCCTCGACGGTCAGCCCGGTCACCGGCGCCGGCAGCGCCGTCGACGGGTCGCCGCCGCCCGGGAAGGCCAGCAGCTCGTGCCGGTACGCCTCGGCCGCCGTCGCCACCCCGGCGGAGTCCCAGTCGCCCCGGAACGGCAGCACGGCGAGGTCGACGCTGCGCCCGCCCCGGCACTGCGCCTGCGGGGTGGGCAACTGCGGGCCGGCGGGCTCGTCGCGCAGGGCGTGCCGGTTGCGCGACAGCATCCCGATCGCGCGCAGCACGGTGACCGCCAGCTCCCGACCGGAGTCGGTCAGCTCGTACTCGGTCGGCTGGGTCAGCAGGACCGCGAGGGACCCGTCCGCGCCCCCGGCGGCGACGAACCCGTTGGCCGGGAACGTCGGCAGCGGCATCTCACCACCGCCGCCCTCGGCGGTCAACCCGCGTTCCACGACCGCGAACTGACCCTCCGCGTACGACGAGCGGGCCGGGGACGGCAGCGGCAGGTGCAGGCGTACCCGGTGGTCGTCGCAGCGGTTGTCGAAGTGCAGCCGCAGCCGGGCGAAGGGCTCGCCGGCGCGGACCTCGACCCGGGTGGTGACGAGGGTGGTCTCCCGTTCCACCCGGCGCGAGCCGGCGTCGATGTCGGCGCCGACCGGCCAGCGGTACTCGCGGACCACGTCGAGCACGGCGACCACCGGGCCGTCGTGCACCACGACGGTGCGCACCGCCCGGGGCTTGTCGACCAGTTCGTCGGCGGCCGGCGGGGCGTAGTTGTAGCTGTCGCCCACGTCGCCGCCGTCGACGAGCCGGCCGATCCCGTCGACGCTCAGCCCGTCCGGGGTGGACAGCCGCAGCGTGCCGTCCTCGGCGACCTCGACCCGCAGCAGGCCGTTGTCGACGGTCCGGCCGGTCACCGTCACCGGCGGGGCGTCATCCCGCGACGGGTCGGCGAGTGCCGGCCCGGCGGCCGGTCCCGGCAGCGCCGCCGCGTGGGGCAGGGCCACCGGCCGGAAACCGGCGAGACCGAGCGGCGGCACCGTGACCCGCGCCGCGACGGTCATCCGGGGGGCGGCGACGATGCGGACCCGCCAGCGGTCCGGGCCGGCCGCGTCGGCCAGGGCCAGCCGGACGTCCTCGACGTCGAAGGTGGGGTCGCCGTGCCGGGCCACCTCGAAGGTGAGGGTGGCGTCGGCGGGCGACACCGACCAGGCGGTGATCTCCTGCCCGTACAGCTCGGTGCCGTGCACCCGGGTGAGGATCGCCGGCAGGTCGGCCGCCGGCACCAGGTCGTCGGCGAGCAGCGTGCGGGCCCGGTCGAGGACCTGGGCCGGGGCGACGGCGCCGGCCGCGTCGACCAGGCCGACGGGCCCGTCCGCCGGCGCCTCGACGTCCAGCCGGACCAGGGCGGTCCGGGGCGCCGGGGTGGGGTTGAACAGCAGGTACCCGTCGCGGGGCACGTCGGCGGCCAGCCGCGCCCCGACGAGGTCGCAGACGGCCCGGCCGAGCTGGTCCGCCTCGGCCAGCCGGGCGGCCACCTGCTCGGCGGTCTCGTCGCAGCCGCACCCGGTCACCGAGTCGTGGCAGCTCGCGTCGATCAGCCGGGTCCACGCCATGTCCAGGAACCGCTGCGTGGACGGGTCGCCGAAGAGCGCGGCGAGGGGTTCGGCGTACCGTTCGACGCGCCGCTCGGCCCGGCCCATCGCCTGCTTCAGGTGGGCGCGTACGGAGATCACGCCGGGCAGGATGTTGGCCCGGGCGTGCGAGCGCAGCTCGCCGGCCACCACGGGCAGCCCGTCCACCGTGGTCGGTTGGGTGGCGAAGTACTCGGCGAGGGTGCCCAGCCGCAGGCGTACCCCGTCGACGTCGGCGGCGGCGAGCCGGTCCGGGGCGTCCGGCGCGGGCGCGGCGTGGTCGGTGCCGTACATCGCCAGCACCGGGGTGTCCACCCCGTCGGGCCGCCAGGCGGTGAGCCGTTCGGCCAGGTCGGCGGCCCGGCGGGTGACCAGCCGAGGGTCGTCCATCAGCCCGGCCGCGTTGCCGTAGCCGCCGGGCAGGTACTCGGTGCGGATCGTGGTGCCGTCCGGGGAGCGCCAGGCGAAGCTGTGCGAGCGCACCCGCTCCGGTACCCCCCGGAACACGCAGGCGTGGGCCAGGCCCGCGCCGGCCAGCAGCTGCGGCATCTGCGCGATGTGGCCGAACATGTCGGGCAGGTAGCCGACCGGCATCGCCCCACCGAGTTCCGTGCTACGGGCCAGCCCGCGTTCCAGGTTGCGGACGATGTTCTCGCCGGAGCAGAGGAACTCGTCGAGCAGGATCTGCCACGGCCCGATCGCCAGCCGGCCGGCCCGCACCAGCGCCTCGACCTGCGCCCGGCGTTCGGGACGGACCTCCAGGTAGTCGTCGACCGCGGCGAGCTGGCCGTCCAGGGTGAAGCGCTGGCGCTCGTCGGTCGCCATCCGGTCGAACACCTCGTCGAGCAGCGCCACCAGCCGCAGCCGGAACCGCTGGAACGGCTCGTACCACTCCCGATCCCAGTGGGTGTGCGGCACCACGATGATCTCCGTCGGCATCAGTTGCCCGCCTCTCCGCCGATCGCCGCGCCGGTCAGCTCGCCGTAGCGGCGTACCACCTGTTGGCTGGTGCGTAGGTCGGCGGCGCCCTCGGCGACGCCGGTCAGCGGGCGCGCGCCCGCGGTCACCATCGCGTGGAAGGCGACCAGTTCCTGCTCGAACGCCTCGGTCACCGACCGGAACGCGGACCGCCGCTCGCCGCCGTCGTGCCGGTCCACCACGGTCAGCGTGGTCGGCGCGTTCAGCAGGTACGGCGACGGGAAGACCAGTTCCAGGGCGCCCCGGGCGTGGTGCAGGGTCACCGTCTCCCGGTAGGCGGGGACGTCGGGCAGGTTGAGCCAGCGGATGCCGTACCGGCCGCCGGACGGGAGCCGGCCGGAGATCTCCACCGACGGCTCGGCCGGGCCGTCGGGGAGCGGCCAGGTCGCCGCGTGGTCCACGGTGGCCGGCGCCCCCGTGAACAGCCGCAGCAGCGACAGGTCGTGCGAGATGCTGTTGATCAGGATCTGGTAGAGGGCGCGGGCGCCGGGGTCGGTGCCCACGGCGGCGTCCAGCAGCCGTTCGTCGGCCGCGCGCAGCCGGGCCACCGCCTCGGCGGGCAGGTCGCGGGGCGCCGGGGGCAGGTTGGCGAAGGTGAGCTGCTGCTCCCCGGCGGCGTGCAGGACGGTCACCTCGACCGCGTGCACCGCCTCCGCGCCGCCGATGCCGTCCAGCAGCCGGGCGGCCTCGGCCACCGCCGGGTCGTACTGCTTCATGTAGCCGACCATCAGGCCGGCGTCGGCCCCGGCCAGCCGGTCGGTCTCGGCGAGGGTGTAGGCCAGCGGTTTCTCGCAGAGCACCGGCAGGCCGTGGCGCAGCGCGGTCGCGGCGAGGTCGCCGTGCGAGCCGGAGGTGGCCAGCAGGACGGCGTCGCAGCCGCCCGCGCCGAGCATCCCGGCCGCGTCGGTGTGCCGGCGGTCCGGTTCGACGCCGTACCGGTCGCCGAGTTCGGCCAGCCGGGTCGGGGACAGGTCGCTCAGCGCGACCACGTCGAACAGGTCGGCGCGGCGTTGCAGCAGCGGCAGGTGCACGGTACGGGCGATGACGCCCAGCCCGGCCACCGCGATCCGGATCCGCTTCCCCGGCTCGGTCATCGCAGGGCCTCCTGCAGCCGGCGCAGGTTGGCGTGCTGGTCGGCGCGGATCCGGTCCAGGTCCCGGCCCTGCGCGGGCGCGTCCTGCTCGATCACCAGCCAGCCGGTGTAGCCGGTCTGGTCCAGCTCGCGCAGCACGGCGGCGAGGTCCACGTCGCCGGTGCCCAGCGGGCAGAACCCGCCGGCCGCGACGACGTCGGTGAGGCCGCCCCCGGCGTCCCGCACCCGCCGGTGTACGCCCAGGTCGGCGCCCTTGAGGTGCACCTGGCCGATCCGCCCGGCCCACCTGCGGGCCGCCGCGACCGGGTCGCCGCCGGCCAGGGTCAGGTGCCCGGTGTCCAGGCAGATCGCCACGTCGGTGAGTTCCAGCAGCCGGTCGGCCTCCGCCTCGGTCTCCACCAGGGTGCCCAGGTGGTAGTGGAACACCGGTTCCAGGCCGCGGTCGCGGCAGCGGTCGACGGCCTGCTGCACCCGGGCGGCGAAGCCGGGCCATTCGGTGGCCGGCAGCGCGGTGGTCAGGTCCGGCGGGGTGCCGGGGCGGGCCATCCGGGCCGGGTCGCCCGGGCAGGCCAGGGTCGGGCGGGGCGCGAACCGGGGGTCGTCGACGGTGACCGCGGTGAACACGTCCAGCGCCGCGTCGAGCTGGGCCAGGTCGGCGGCGAAGCCGTCCGGGTCGGTGAAGCGCAGGTCGACCCAGCCGCCGGCCAGCCCGATCCCGGTCGCGGCGAGCCGGCGGTCGAGCAGGTCGCCGGTGCCGAGGTAGCCGATCGGGCCGGAGTCCACGCCGGTGTAGCCGTCCGCGGCGAGCGAGGCGAGCAGGTCCTCGGGACCGACCTCGGGGTCGGTCGGCTGGTAGATGCCGTAGTTGACCGGGGCGCCGGCCACTCTGGTACGTCCGCTCAGCTGCACAGTGCGATCACCTCCATGCGGTGGGACTCCAGGACGTGCAGTCCGTCGGCGGCCGGCAGCAGGCACCGGCCGCCCCGGACGACCCGGTGCCGGCCGTCGGGGTAGCCCAGCAGCGCGCCGTCCGCGTCCAGGGCCAGCAGCTCGTCGCCCAGCCGCAGCAGCAGCGGCGCGTCAGGGCCGGCGGAGATGGCGGTACGACCGGCCGCGAGGGCGGCGCGGACGGTGGCCTCGTCGGTCGGGTCGCCGTCGGCGAGGATCCAGGTGGTCGGGGCGCCGGGCAGCGCGTCCGCGCCGGGCCGGTGGAAGTCGCTGCCCCCGATCGGTACGACGTCCGGCCGCCACGCCTGCGCCCAGGCGAGCGGGGCGCCCCAGGTGCGGTCCCACCAGCCGGAGTGCCACACCTCGGCGAGCCGGGTCCGGGTGGCCAGCGGCTGCCGCCAGGCGCAGTCGCCGCCGAGCGGGTGGTTGACCGACATCAGCCCGCCGGCCCGTTCCGCCGCGGCGAGCCAGTGGTCGGGCGGCTCGCGGAAGTCGATCCAGCCGACCGGCCCGAACACGTTGGCGTGGCCCCGGTCGGTGGTGACCTCCTGCCCGGGCAGCAGGGTGATGCCGTACCGGCCGGCGGACGCGGGCAGGTGGGGGTGGTGGCTGACCGTGTTGTGGTCGGTGACGGCGAGGAAGTCCAGGCCGCGCGAGACGGCGAGGGCGGCCAGCTCGTCGACGGTGGACACCCCGTCGCTGTGCAGGGTGTGCGCGTGCAGGTCACCCGCGAGCCAGCGCCGCCCGTCCACCGCGGGCAGGTCCCGGCGCGGCGGGCGGTCCGGCCGGGGCGGCGCGGGCGCGGCAGCCGGCGGCGCGGGCGGGGTGGTGCTGGTGGTGGCGGTGACCTCGTACGGCAGCCTGTCGGGTGGGATGCGGTGCAGCCGCAGCAGCACCTGCCACTCGCCGGGCTCCAGTTCCCCCGGCAGGTAGCCGGGGGTGGCCCAGTCGCCGGTGATGGTGTACTCGTCGCGGGCGCCGCCGGACCAGCCGCGGAAGCCGGCCGGCCCGAGGCAGCCGAGGTCCAGCACCCCGGCGTCGCGGGGGTGGTCGAGGCGTACGGTGAGCGCGGCGGCGCCCGGGGCCACGGTGACCGGCAGGGCCCGCATGATGCTCTCGGCGCGGTCCCGCAGCGTCCAGGTGCCCCGGTGGGTGACCATGGTCAGGCTTCCGCGCCGACGCCGGTACGCGGGGCCGGCACCGGTGGCGCGGCCGTGCCGGTGACCAGTTCGCCGTCGCGGTAGACCAGGGAGCGGCCGGGGCGGGGGAGCACCCAGCCGGTGTCGCCGGGCTGCGGTTCCCGGCCCTCCGGCACCACCACCTGCACGCTGGTCGTCGCGTCGTCCTCGGCGGGCAGGTCCAGCGACACCAGGGAGAAGCTGCCGAGGTTCTCCACCACGACGACCCGGCCGGTGAGCGCGCCGGGCACCGGCTCGGGGGAGTAGTCGAGGTATTCGGGCCGCACGCCGTAGACCACGTCCTCCGTCTCGGCGAGCTGGCCGCGTACCTCCTCGGGCACCGCCAGCCGCACCCCGGCCACGGCGAGCTCGTCGCCGTGCACCCGGGCCGGGACGAGGTTCATCGGGGTGGAGCCGATGAACCCGGCGACGAACGTGTTGGCGGGGCGGCGGAACACCTCGGTGGGGGTGCCGACCTGGCGGATCCGGCCGCCCTCCATCACCGCGATCCGGTCGGCGAGGGCGAGAGCCTCGGCCTGGTCGTGGGTGACGAAGACGGTGGTGACGCCGAGTTCGCGTTGCAGCCGCTTGAGGAAGGTGCGGGCCTCCAGCCGCAGCCGGGCGTCCAGGTTGGACAACGGCTCGTCGAGCAGGAAGACCTGCGGGTGGCAGGCCATCGCCCGGGCCAGCGCGACCCGCTGCTGCTGGCCGCCGGAGAGCTGCCCGGGCCGCCGCTCCAGCAGCGCGGACAGGCCCAGCTCGTCGGCGGTGGCGGCGGCCTTGTCCTGCCGGGCCGCCCGGCCGACCTTCTTGATCCGCAGCGGGTAGGCGATGTTGTCCCGCACGGTCATGTGCGGGAAGAGCGCGTAGTCCTGGAAGACCATCGCCACGTCGCGCTGCCCCGGCGGCAGGTTGGTCACCGCCCGCTCACCGATGTGCACGCTGCCGGCGGAGGCGAGTTCCAGGCCGGCGATGGTGCGCAGCAGGGTGGTCTTACCGCAGCCGGACGGGCCGAGCAGGGCGAAGAACTCGCCGTCGGCGATCTCCAGGTCGAGGGCGTCCAGGGCGCGTACCCCGTTGGGGTAGACCTTGGTCAGCTCGCGCAGGGTGATGGCGGACATCAGCGCTTGATCCCTCCGTGGAAGCGGAAGCCGTACCTGCTGCTGACGAAGACGAACATCAGCGCCACCGGCAGCGAGTAGAGCAGCGAGAAGGTGGAGAGCAGCCGCAGGTCGGCCTGGCCGCCCTCGGTGTAGAGGGTGTACATGATCACCGCGGCGGGGGCCTTGTCCGGGCCGCGCAGCAGCAGGAACGGCACCAGGAAGTTGCCCCACACGTTGGCCACCGCCCACACCCCGACGGTGGCCAGGCCGGGCCGCACGACCGGCACCACGATGTGCCGCATGATCTGCAACGGGCTGGCACCGAACACCCGGGCCGACTCCTCGTACGAGGTCGGGGTGGCGTCCATGAAGTCCTTGAGGATGAAGATCGCCGCCGGGAGCAGGCCGCCGGTGAGGACGAGGATCACCCCGAGCCGGGAGTCGATCAGGTTGAGCCGGAACGCCAGCTCGAACAGCGGCACCATGGTGGCGGTGCCGGTCACGATCGACGACAGCAGCAGCAGGCCGTACAGCAGCGCGTCGCGGCCGGGCACCCGGACCCGGCTCAGCGCGTACGCGGCCAGCGCGGCGAACACCACCACCAGCAGCGCGGTGCCGCCGGCCAGCCAGACCGAGTTGACCAGCGAGGTCAGCGCGTACGGGTTGTCCAGCAGGGTGCGGAAGTTGTCCAGGGTGAAGCGCGGCAGCGAGACGCCGATCGTCGGGGTGTCGTCGAACGGGGCGGTGGCCAGCCACAGCAGCGGCAGCGCGAAGAAGGCCAGCACCAGGCAGAGGAAGACGTACCGGCCGATGCGGGCCAGCGCGTGTCGTGCGGCCGCCCGGGCCGCCTGGTCGGTGCGGGCCCCGCCCGTCACGGTGCTCATGTCGGCGCCGTTCTGATGAATCACTCGCTGACGCTCGCTCATGCCCGCTCCTTCCGGCGGCCCAGCATGCGCAGGTAGATCAGCGCGATGACCAGGTTGATCAGCAGCATGATGAACGAGATGGCGGCGCCGAAGCCCAGCTCGCCGCCGGAGAGCGCCACCTTGTAGACGTAGACCGCCAGAATCTCCGAGCGCTGCTCGGGGCCGCCGGCGGTGATCAGGAACGGCGTGAAGTCGTTGAACGTCCAGAGGCTGATCAGCAGCAGGTTGGTCAGCACGTGGCCGCGGATGCGCGGGAACACCACGTCGCGCAGCTGCTGCCAGGTGGACGCGCCGGCCAGCCGGGCGGTCTCCAGGTGCGAGCGCGGCACGTTCTCCAGCGCGGCGGCGTACAACATCATCGAGAACGCCGTGCCCCGCCAGGTGTTGAAGATGATGATCGACAGCATCGGGTGGTCGAGCAGCCAGGCGGCGCCGGGCGTGCCCAGCAGGGCGTTGAGGGTGCCGGCGTCCCGGTCGAGCAGGGCGATCCACAGGAAGGCGACCACCGAGCTGGGCAGGATCCAGGACAGCAGCACGAACGCCTCGACCACCCGGCGCAGCGGCCCGCGCCGGTCGCGCAGCGCGAAGGCGATCGTGAAGCCGAGGCCGGCCTGCCCGATCACCGCCGAGCCGAGCACGAACTGCAGGGTCAGCAGCAGAGAGGTGCGGAACCGCTCGTCGCCCAGCGCGGTGGTGTAGTTGTCCAGGCCGACGAACTCCGGGTGGGCCGCGGCCAGGCCGGTGAGCCGGTAGTTGGTGGTGCCGAGGTAGATCGTCCAGGCGGCCGGCAGCACCAGGAAGAGCAGGATCAGCACCATGCTCGGGACGAGGAACCCGGCGGCCCGGGCCCGGCCCAGCCCGGCCGCGTCGGGGGCCGGGGAGGCGCCCGTTTCCGGGCGCGCTCCCTCGACCGTCTCGTCAGGACGAGACGTTACCTGGACCACCGACGATCCCCTCGACCTTCTTCTGGTACGCCGAGGCCGCCTCGTCGACGCTCTTGCCCGACGCCGCGGCCGCGGTCGCCTCCTGCAGGGCCACCGAGACCTGCGGGTAGACCGCCAGCGGCGGCCGGTACGCGGTCAGCGGCAGCACCTTCTCGGCGACGAAGTTGAGCATCGGGTCGCCCGCGAGGACCTCCTTGTTGACGTCCGTGCGGGAGGTGATCCGCGCCGCCCCGGCCAGCTGAGCCTTGGTGGCCTCCGCCGAGTGCATGAACGCCAGCAGCTCGAACGCCTGGGACGGGTACTTCGAGTTGGGGTTCAGCACGTCGACGCCACCGCCGGACATGCTCACGAAGTCCTGCCCGCGGATGCCCGCGCCGGGCTGCTTGGCCGGGATCATCGCGTACCCGACGGTGCTGTCCCGGTCGGCCATCTTGGCGGTGCCGTCCTTGGGGTTGATGACGCTGCGCCAGAAGTAGTCGCCCTCGGCCAGGATGCCGATCTTGCCGGCGGCGAACTCCTCGAAGGACTTGTCCCGCCCCTTGGCCTCCTGCTGCAGCTTCGGGTCGCCGAGGCCGCCACCGTAGATCTTGGTGTAGAAGTCGAGGACGTCCTTGACCGGCTGGTTGGCGCCGGCCCACTTGCCGTCCTTCCAGATCTCCCCGCCGGCGCCGACCAGCAGCGGCAGCGCGCCCTGCATGGTGGTCGCCTCGCCCATCGCCGTGCCGGCGTTGATCTGGATCGGGGTCACCCCGGGCAGCGCCTTCAGCTTGGTGCCGGCGTCGAGGATCTCCTGCCAGCTCTTGGGCTGCCAGTCGGCGGGCAGGCCGGCCTGGGCGAAGAGCTTCTTGTTGTAGTAGAGCACCCGGCCGTCGGTGCCCTGCGGGATGCCGTACTTCTTGTTCTCGAACGTGCCGAGGCCCTGCACGCTCTCCGGGATCTGCGACCAGCCGTCCCACTTGTCGGCCTGGTCACCGGCCACCTCGGACAGCGGCTTGAGGTAGCCGGCCTGGACGAACTCGCCGACCCAGATGCCGTCGATCGACATCACGTCGGCGCCGCCCTTGGACCGCAGGTCCAGGGCCAGTTTGGTCTTGTACTGCTCGTCGTCGACGCCGCTGGGCACGAACGTCACCTTGGCGGTGACGCCCTTGGCCTTCTGGGCCTCGACGAACTTGGGGATGACCCAGTTCTGGATCCATTCCGCACCGGTCGAGTTCTTGCCGCCCACGATGGAGTTGGCGGCGATGGTGAGGGTGATGTTCTTGGCGTCCTTGCCGGCGGGACCGTCGGAGCCACCGCAGGCCGTGGCGGTGAGGGTGACGGCGGTGAGCGCGGCGAGCACGCCTGTGACGCGTCTCGGCGTGACTGACATGGGCTGTTCCCTTCGCAAGAGGTGACTTCGAAGAGACTCGCGGGTCGCCGGCCGGCCGCAGGTCGGTGCCGGCGCTGCTTGTCGGCCACAATGTCATGACAGCCTGACGACGTAAATACCTGTCACTGAAATCGGCGCGAAACATCCACCGTCACCGCTCCGCGACGGTCACCTCCAGCGCGTACCGGGAGGCGCGGTAGATGTGCTCACCGTGCTCGACGTGGCGGCCCTCGTCGTCGTAGGCGGTGCGGGACATGGTCAGCAGCGGGGCGTTGCGCCGCTCGCCGAGCATCTGCGCCTCGGCCGCGGTGGCCGCCCGCGCGCCGATCCGCTGGTGGGCACTGCGGACCCGCACCCCGGTCGCGCGCAGGATCGCGTACAGGCCGCGGGCCTGCAGGGCCTCCAGGGAGAGCCGCACCGGGGCCGGCGGCAGCCAGTTCTCCATCACCGCGAGGGGCTCGCCGTCGGCGAACCGCAGCCGGCGCAGGTGCTGCACCGGGCTGCCGGCGGCCAGCCCGAGCGCGGCGGCCACCTTCGCCGGGCACTCCACGGTGGCCAGCTCCAGCACCGAGGTGGACGGTTGCCGCCCGGCCCGGGCCAGGTCGTCGTGCAGGCTGGTCAGCTCGACCCCGCGGCGTACCTCACCGCGGACGACCTGGGTGCCGACGCCCCGGCGGCGCACGATCAGCCCCTTGTCGACCAGGTGCTGGATGGCCTGCCGGACGGTGGGCCGGGACAGTCCCAGCCGGTCGGCGAGCTGCAGCTCGCTGTCCAGCCGGTCGCCAGGCACCAGGTCGCCGCGCTGGATCGCGGCGGCGAACTGCTCGGCCACCTGGAAGTAGAGGGGGACCGGGCTGCTCCGGTCGACGACGATCTCGGGGCCGGTCACACGGGACCTCCTCGTCACGGATGCCCGGGGGTCGGGGCACGGTGGTTGGGCGTCACTGTACCGAAGCGGTCACCGAACAGAGTCTCCGGATGTCAGGACAACACATTGACACAACTCTCGGCCACTGTTACCAATCAATGACCAGGTTCGAGCCGGCGGTGACGCCGTCGCCGGCCGGCGGAAGGACGCCGCATGCTCGACGTGCTCACCATCGGCCGGGTCGGGGTGGACATCTATCCACTGCAGATCGGCACGCCGCTGGCCGAGGTCGAGACCTTCGGCAAGTTCCTCGGCGGCAGCCCCACCAACGTCGCGGTCGCCGCCGCCCGGTACGGCCTGCGCGCCGGGGTGGTCACCCGCACCGGCGCCGACGCCTTCGGCGAGTACGTGCACCGGGCGCTGCGCGACTTCGGCGTCGACGACAGCCAGGTCCGCCCCGTCGCCGGGCTGCCCACCCCGGTTACCTTCTGCGAGATCTTCCCGCCGGACCACTTCCCGATCTGGTTCTACCGCACCCCCACCGCGCCGGACCTGCAGATCCACCCCGACGAGCTGGACCTCGACGCGATCACGGCGGCGCGGATCTTCTGGCTCACCGGCACCGGGCTGTGCCAGCAGCCCAGCCGGGACACGCACATGGCCGCGCTGACCGCCCGCGGCGGGCGTCCCCACACCATCCTGGACCTGGACCACCGGCCGATGTTCTGGCCGGAACCGGCCGCCGCAACGGCCGCGTACGCCGAGGCGCTGCCCCACGTCACCGTCGCCGTCGGCAACCTCGACGAGGTGGAGGTGGCGGTCGGCAGCCGGGACCCGGAACACGCCGCCCGGCTGCTGCTCGACCGGGGCCCCCGGCTGGCCGTGGTCAAGCTCGGGCCGGACGGCGTGCTGGCCCGCACCGCCGAGGAGACGGTGCGGGTACCCCCGGTGCCGGTGGAGGTGGTCAACGGCCTGGGCGCCGGGGACGCCTTCGGCGGCGCGCTCTGCCTGGGCCTGCTGCGCGGCTGGCCGCTGGAGCGCACGCTCCGGTTCGCCAACGCCGCCGGGGCCGTCGTCGCCTCCCGGCTGGCCTGCTCGTCCGCCATGCCCGACGAGGCCGAGACCGAGGCGCTGGCGGCCCGCACACAGCCGGCCCCAGCCACGGAAGGAGACCGGTGAGCACCGAGTACGAGGCACTGACCCTCACCCGCGCGCACCGGCCACAGGCGATCGCCGAGGCCGCCGCCGGGCGTACCCGCCGACCGTGGCCCGACCACGACCGGCCGCTGTTCGTCATCGCCGCCGACCACCCGGCGCGGGCCGCCCTCGGCGTACGGGACCGGCCGATGGCCATGGCCGGGCGGGCGGACCTGCTCGACCGGCTGCGCCTCGCCCTGTCCCGCCCCGGGGTCGACGGGGTGCTCGGCACCCCGGACATCCTCGAGGACCTGCTGCTGCTCGGCGCACTGGAGGACCGGCTGGCGATCGGCTCGATGAACCGGGGCGGCCTCTCCGGCGCCGCGTTCGAGCTGGACGACCGGTTCACCGCGTACGACGCGGACACCATCGCCGCGATGGGCTACGACGGCGGCAAGATGCTCTGCCGCATCGACCCCGACGACCACGGCACCGCCTCCACCCTGCAGGCGTGTGCCCGGGCGGTCAGCGCGCTCGCCGCCCGTCACACGGTGGCCATGGTGGAGCCGCTGTGGGTGGGCCGCGCCGGCGGCCGGGTCACCGTCGACCTGAGCCCCGAGGCAGTGATCAAGAGCGTGAGCGTCGGGCAGGCGCTCGGCACGACCTCGGCGTACACCTGGTTGAAGCTGCCAGCGATCGACGAGATGGACCGGGTGATGGCGGCGACGACGCTGCCCGTGCTGCTGCTCGGCGGCGACCCGACCGAGGCCCCGGACGTGGTCTACGCCCGGTGGCAGCGGGCGCTGCGGGTGCCCGGCGTGCGCGGCCTGGTGGTCGGCCGGGCGCTGCTGTACCCGCCGGACGACGACGTGGCCGCCGCGGTGGACCTGGCCCACTCCCTGCTGCCCACGAGGCAGGAAGCATGAGCTTCCACCTGCCGTGGGGGTCGGCCGCACGGGAGCCGTGGGCGCTGGAGGTCACCCCCGAGCGGGCCGGCTGGACGTACGCGGGACTGCGGGTGCTGGTGCTGCCGGCGGCCGGGGAGGTCACGTTCGCCACCGGCGAGGAGGAGATGCTGGTCCTGCCCCTCGCCGGGTCCGCCACCGTGCACTGCGACGGGCTGCGGATGGAGCTGGCCGGCCGGTCGTCGGTCTTCGCGGCGGTCACCGACTTCGCGTACCTGCCCCGCGACGCCACCGTCACCGTCACCGGCGAGGGACGCTTCGCGCTGCCGTCCGCCCGGGCCCGCCGCCGGCTCTCGCCCCGCTACGGCGCGGCCCGGGACGTGCCGGTGGAGCTGCGCGGCGCCGGGTCGGCCAGCCGGCAGGTCAACAACTTCTGCGCCCCGGAGGTCTTCGACTGCGACCGCCTGGTGGCCGTCGAGGTGCTCACCCCCGACGGGAACTGGTCGTCGTACCCGCCGCACAAGCACGAGGACGACCGGGTGCACGACGACGGCCGCATCGAGGCGCGGCTGGAGGAGATCTACTACTTCGAGGTGGCCGGTGGGGCGCCCGGCGACGGCGGGCCGGTCGGCTACCAGCGGGTCTACGGCACCGGCGAGCGTCCCGTCGACGTCCTCGCCGAGGTGCGCACCGGTGACGTGGTGCTCGTCCCGCACGGCTACCACGGGCCGTCGATGGCCCCACCCGGCTACCACCTCTACTACCTCAACGTGCTGGCCGGCCCCGGTCCGGCCCGCACGATGGCGTTCGTGGACGATCCGCGGCACGGCTGGATCCGGGACAGCTGGGCCGGGCAGCCGGCCGATCCCCGGCTGCCGCTGACCCGGGCGGGAGGCGGCCGATGACCAGGATGACCGTGGCGCAGGCGTTGGTGGCGTTCCTCGCTCGGCAGTGGTCCGAACGCGACGGCCGGCGCCGCCGGCTCATCCCGGCCTGCTTCGGCATCTTCGGGCACGGCAACGTCGCCGGGCTCGGCGAGGCCCTCGCCGGCGCCGCCGCCGCGGGCGTCGACCTGCCGTACCGGTTGTGCCGCAACGAGCAGGGCATGGTGCACACGGCCGCCGCGTACGCCCGGATGACCGACCGGCTCAGCACCCTGGCCTGCACCACCTCCATCGGGCCGGGCGCCACGAACCTGGTCACCGGCGCCGCCGGGGCGACGATCAACCGGCTGCCGGTGCTGCTGCTGCCCGGCGACATCTTCGCCACCCGGCCGGCCAGCCCGGTGCTCCAGGAGCTGGAGGACGTCCGCTCTTACGACGTCAGCGTCACCGACGCGCTGCGCCCGGTCTCCCGCTACTGGGACCGGATCAACCGGCCCGAGCAACTGCCGGCGGCGCTGCTGGCGGCGATGCGGGTGCTCACCGACCCGGTGGAGACCGGGGCGGTCACCCTCGCGCTGCCGCAGGACGTGCAGGCCGAGGCGTACGACTGGCCGGAGGAGCTGTTCGTCGACCGGGTCTGGCACGTGCCCCGCCCGCGCCCCGACGCGGCGGCGGTCCGGCGGGCGGCGGAGATCGTCACCGCGGCTCGGCGGCCGGTGCTGGTGGCCGGCGGTGGGGTGATCTACAGCGGCGCCACGGAGGCGCTGCGCGAGTTCGCCGAGCGGCACGGCGTACCCGTGGTGGAGACCCAGGCAGGCAAGGGCGCGCTGCCCGACGACCACCCGCTCTGCCTCGGCGCGGTCGGGGTGACCGGGACGTCCGCGGCGAACGCGGTCGCCGCGGAGGCCGACGTGGTGGTCGGGATCGGCACCCGCTACAGCGACTTCACCACCGCCTCCGGCACCCTCTTCGGCGACGCCCGCTTCGTCAACCTCAACGTGACCGGCTTCGACGCGGCCAAGCTGTCGGGCACCCAGGTGGTCGGCGACGCCCGGGAGAGCCTCGCCGCGCTGGACGCCGCCTGCGGTGACTGGGCCACCCCGGCCGCGTACCGGTCGACGGTCGCGGACCTGGCCGCCCGGTGGACGGCCGTGGTGGATCGTGCCCGGCACGCCGCGCCGGACGCCGCGCCGACCCAGGCGGCGGTGATCGGCGCGGTCAACGACGCCGCCGGCCCCCGCGACGTGGTGGTCTGCGCGGCCGGGTCGATGCCGGGCGACCTGCACAAGCTGTGGCGCAGCACCGACCCCAAGAGCTACCACGTCGAGTACGGCTACTCCTGCATGGGCTACGAGATCGCCGGCGGCATCGGGGTGAAGCTGGCCGCGCCGGACCGGGAGGTCTTCGTCCTGGTCGGCGACGGCTCCTACCTGATGCTGCCGAGCGAACTCGTCACCGCCGTGGCCGAGGGCGTCAAACTGATCGTGGTGCTGGTCGACAACCAGGGGTTCGCCTCGATCGGCCGGCTGTCGGAGAGCGTTGGCGCGCAGCGGCTCGGCACCGCCTACCGCGACCGCGCCGGTGATCCGCTGCCGGTCGACCTGGCGACGAACGCGGCGAGCCTGGGCGCCGAGGTGATCCGGGCGGGCACCATGGCCGAGTTGCGCGCCGGGCTGGCCGCGGCGAAGGCGGCCGACCGCACCACCGTCGTGTACGTGGCGACGGACCCGATGGAGCCGGGGCCGGACGGCGGGGCCTGGTGGGACGTGCCGGTGGCCGAGGTGTCCACGGTGGCGGCGACGCGGGCGGCCCGCGAGGCGTACGAGACGGGCCGCAAGGCGCGCCGCGTCCACCTGCACCCCTCCTGACCGTGCCGGACTGCCATCGACGGTGATCGTGGCTAGACTCGCCGGATGCACCGGTCCCGCCTCTTTGCCCTGATCGTCGACGCCTCCGAGCGGTCCGCGCCGGACGCCGTCGCCTTCTGGTCGGCGGCGCTCGGCACGTCGCCGCGGGTCGACCCCGCCGAGCCGGAGTTCACCGGCCTGCCCGACGTCGTACCCGGCCTGGTCACCGCGATCCAGTCGGTGGACGACGCACCCCGCTACCACCTGGACATCGAGACCGACGACCCGGCCGCCGAGGTCGACCGGCTGGTCCGGCTCGGTGCCACGCCGGTCTCCCGCTGGCAGGACTGCCAGGTGCTCCGCGCGCCCGGCGGGCACCTGCTCTGCGTCATCCCGGTGGCCAGCGATCCCGAGCTGTTCGCCGCCACCGCCCGCCGCTGGGACTGAGTCCGAAGCGGGCAGCCGTCGCGGTAGTACGGCGGCCCTACACTGCCGGCGTGTCGGTGAATCGGACTCGGGTCCTCGCGCTGCCCTTCGGGTTGCTGGCGTTCGCGCTACGGGTGGTGGAGACGTTCTGGGTGACTCCGCTGACCTGGCAGCTGCACTCGGGGCCGATGGGGGTGCTGGCCGCAGTCACGGCTCTTGCGGTCAGCGCGGCGGTTCCGGTCGGCCTGTACCACCTGACCGTCCTCAGTTCCGTCCCGCGCCGGCCCGCGTCGCTGCGGCTCGACGACCGACACGGCGGCTTCGTCGTCCCCGCCGCACCGCACTTCATCGGCGATTTCGCCATCATCGTGCTGTGGGTCGCGGGCGGATCGCTGCTGACCGAGCGGGTGCCCGGCGGTGACGGGATACGCCTCGCCGAGTTCGACTTCGCCGCGTTGACGTCGGCCCTCCTGGTGGGACTGCTTTTCGTGGTCGCCGTCGTGCTGGTGCTCAGCGACCGGCCGCGCGTCGCACTGGACCCGGACGGGCTCACGGTGCAGCTAACGACGACCAGGCAGCGCGTCTCCTGGGACGAGCTGGCGCCCGGCGGCCCGCCGCCGCCCGCCGGACGTCGGGCGAACGACCTGATCCTGCAGCGCGCTGTCGCCCCCGGCCGTCGACTACGACCCGTCAGGATTCCGGTGGGTTCGTTCCAGGTGGATTCCGCGTTCTTCGCGAACGTGATCCGCGACTACGTGGAGCAGCCCGATGAACGGCGCCACATCGGCAGCGAAGCCGGACTGGCCCGGCTGCACTCGCGGTTCGGCAGCCAAGGGCGATGATCAGTTTCCGGCGCCGGCTAGGTCAACCAGGCTCCCCTGAACCGCTTCCGCGGCGCTCGTGGGAACGGTTGGTGTCGTACCCCGGGCTGTGGTTAGGATCGGATCATGGGCCGGACCTTCGACATCATCTCCCCGCCGCGCTCCTGAGCGGGGCGCCGCTGCTCATCGTGTCCAGCCTGTGCCGGCTGGACGCGCGGTCCGTGCAGCGCTGAGTCCGGTACGCCCCGCTTCCGCGACCCCATTCCTCTCGTCGCAGGAGCGATTTCTTCATGCTTGTCTCCGAACAACCGGTGGCGACCGCCCGACGCTCCGCCACCGGCCTGTGGTTGCTCGTCCTCGCCGGCGTGCTGTGGGGCACCGGTGGCCCCACCGGCAGCCTGCTCGCCCACGAAGCGGGGCTGTCACCGCTGGCGGTGGCCGCCTACCGGCTCGCCGCCGGCGGCAGCCTCCTCATCGCCGTGGTCTGTCTGACCCGGCAACCGCTGCCCCGGGGCCGGCGCGCCTGGGCCCGGATGGTCGTGAACGGGCTGCTCGCCGCCCTTTTCCAGGCCTGCTTCTTCGCCGCGGTGTCCGTCACCAACGTCAGCCTCGCCACCCTGCTCACCATCGGGGCCTCACCTGCCCTGGTGCTGTCCGCCGAATGGATCAGCGGACGGCGACGGGTCGGCCCGCTGACGCTCGCCACGCTGGCGCTGGCCGTCAGCGGTCTGGCCCTGCTCGTCGGCACGCCGTCCGGCGGCCGCACCGCCGCGGACACGCTCGCCGGTGCCGGACTGGCGCTGCTGTCGGCGGCCGGCTTCGCCACCATGACCTTCATCGGCACCCGGCCCGTCGCCGGTCTCGACGACCTCGCCGCCACCGGGGTGAGCTTCGCGATCGGCGCGGCCGTGCTCGCCCCCGCGGCCATCGTGACCTCGGGCATGGGCTTCGTCCCGACTCCCGCTGCCCTGGGGTTGCTGCTCCTGCTGGGCACCGCGCCCACCGCGGTGGCTTACGCGCTGTACTTCCGGGGCCTGCGTACCACCCAGGCCGGTACGGCAGCGCTGATCGCGCTGCTGGAACCGCTCGTCGCCACCCTCCTGGCGACGCTGTTCCTCGGTGATCGCCTCGGCGTGACCGGGCTCGTCGGTGCCGGGCTGATCACCACCGCCATCGTGCTGAACACCCGCGGCACGCAGCACTGAGGGGCTCCCGCCGCCGGACGGCCCGTCCGGCGGCGGGGGAGGCGGTCAGCGCTGCGGCGCCGGCGGTGGCGGTTGCGGCCCGAAGTACACCCCGGTGATCGGCCCGCCGGACGGCATCAGGACCTCCAGCATCCGGCTCCGCCCGTCCGCGCCCGGGTCCCGGATGAACCAGAGATGGTACCGGGAGCCGGCGGGGATGTTCGTGAAGTCCAACCGCGCGTGCTGGAGGTAGAGCTGCGCGGTGGCGCGCTGCTCCGCGGCGCTCTGCAGGTGGATCTCGTCGGACTTCAGCTCCAGGAACTCCGGCACCGTGCCGGTCATCCAGTGCCCGTCCATGTTGGACCGGTCCTTCAGCCATGTGTAGGTGCGCCGGCCGCCGAGCCACATGGTCTGTTGCAGGACGGGCAGCGGCCCGAGGAAGAGGTGCTCGGCGAGCCGGCCGCGCATCCCGTTGGCGACCGCCGTGAGGCCACGGATCTGGCCGGCGACCATCATCTGCTCGAAACTGTCGATCATGCCGAGCCGGGTCTGCGGCTGGTACCGGTGGAACGCGCCGCCCTCGGCGCGCTCGATAACCTGCCGGCAGTCGGCCATCACCTGCTGCTGGGGTTCGGTCAGGTCACCGAAGGACCGGATCACCTCGTCGAGGATCGCCGGCCACACCGGGTCGCCGCGGTCGACGCCCATGTTGCGCGGCGAAGGCCGGGGGCCCGGTGGGCGCAGCGGCGGGGCGAGCTCCAGCTCCCGGCGGAGCCGGCTGGCGTGGAAGCCCAGCAGCCGGGCGATGAGCGCGGGCCGCTCGGCGGGCGGCACCTGTTCCAGCAGCGCGGCGAACCGGTCGAGGGCGTTCCTCAGCCCGTCGGTGCCCAGCTTCCGGCGCACCTGGAAGACCAGCACCGGACCCCACCGGCGGCCGAAGGCGACCGAGTGCGGATCCGCGGCCAGCCCGCGCAGCTCCGTGGCGTAGGCCCGGAGGCGGCCGACGTTCTCCAACTCCGGGTGGGCCACGAGGCTCAGGACCTGCTCCCGTCCCCGGGCGGCATTACCCAGGATCTCGGCGACCTTGTCCGCGCCGAACGCGGTCTGCAGCCGAGACAGGCCGACCCTCGGCGCGCCGGGCAGCACCACCGGCTCCGGGGGCGGCCCGAGCCGGGTGGCGACCTCGGGGACGTGCACCAGCCGGTCCGGCGTGGCCGGCCGGTCCGGCAGCGCGCTCGCCGGCAGGAACAGCAACCGCCGACCGCCCGTACCGGTGACGATCGTCGTGTCGGAGCTGGCGCCGGGCGCGCGGGTGGCGGGCGGGTGGACGGTGTCGAGGGTGGGCGCGCCGTCCCCGCTGACCGCCACCAGGCCGGGCAGCAGGGACTGGAAGGTGGGCGGGCCGTCCGGCAGGGTCAGGGTCGCCGTGATGCCCACCTCGGCCAGGCGCAGCTCTATCTCCGCCTTCGCGGCGGTGGCGCGGGCGAACGCGGCGTCCCGCTCGGCGCCCATCGGGAGTCTGTCGAGCAGTGTCACGAAGCCGTTCCAGGCGTCCGCGGCGCGGCTGAGCCACGACTGGACCTGGGCCGGGGTGGCGGTCCCGTCCCGCACCGCGGCGAAGTCGGCGTGCACGGCGGCGCGGGTCTGGTCGAGGGTGGCCAGCGCCTGCTGGTCGGCGGGTGTGAGGCCGCCCCGGGCGTCGCCGAAGCGTTCGACGAACGAGGTCGCCACCAGCCCGGCGGTCAGCACGACGCCGGTGGTGGCGACCTGCTGCACCGCGGCCACCAGACTGTCCCGCAGGCTGCGCAGCTCGCCCGTCTTGATCAGGTGTTGCACCTCGCCGAAGCCGAACGTGGCGATCTGCTCGACGGCGAGTCGGGCGACCTGCTCGGTCCGTTCGCCGGAGCGGGCCGCGGCCGTGAAGATCCCCGCGGAGCCGCTGAGCACGACCCGGACCGCGGCGGTCTGCGCGGCCTGCCAGCCGAGGTCCTCCAGGAACGAGGAGCCGGTGATGGCGTCCGGTCCGAGCAGCAGCTCGGTCCCGGCCCGGGCGACCACCGTCTCCCACATCAGCCGGGCGCCGACCGTGCCGGCCGCGACGACCAGCGAGCCGGCCACCGTCGTGGTGTCGATGACCGTGGCGAGGACCATCCCGGCGGCGGCGCCCGCCGCCCCGGCGGTGACCGCGCTGACCAGGCCGACGAGGACCCCGGCCGCCACGGCCTTGGCAATCTTCTGGACCTCGACGATCTTCGTGAGCGCCGTGACGTCGTCCTGGTACTCGCGGCGGCCGGTGACCCCCTCCAGCACGGCGACCGCCAGCCGGTACGCCTCCGCGGCCTCGACGTACCGGCCCTGCTTGAACCGGCTGATGCTCGCCTCGGCGTGGCTGAGCGCGACGGCCAGCTCGATCACGTACCCGTCGAGCCGGTCGGCGGCGGCGCTGGGCAGCACCGGCTGGTCGGCGAGCCAGGACAGCTGCTCCCGTCGGGACAGCAGCAGGACCAGGAGGCCGATGATCTGCAGCTTCTGGCTGAAGCGGACGTACGGGTCCAGGTAGTCGTGGAACGGGTAGTCCCGTACCCGTTGCAGTTCGGCCAGCAGGGGACGGCGCAGGAACCAGTCGGCGCCGGTGGTGGTCATGGTCACGCCCGCCTCGGCGTCCGCGGCCCGGGTCGCCAGCGCGTCCGAGCCCCGTTCGGCGCGCAGTGCCAGCAGGTCCGTCACCTCGGCGGCCAGCTGACCGATGGTCGTCTCGAGGCCGCGGCGGTCGTACAGGTAGAGGCGCGGCATCTCGACGCGGAAGGCGCCGACCAGCTGGTCGCCGGTGTCCTGCCGGAACTCGATCCGCGCCGGCGGCCGGTCGGCGAGCGCCTCGGCGATCGCGGCGCAGTACGCCGCGCGGGCCTGCCACAGCATGCCGCGCAGGGCCAGGTCGAACGGTGGCAGGTACCGGCCGGGGCGGGCCAGTTCGGCGAGCTGCCGCAGCGCCGGCCCGAGCGTCACGGTCATCACCCAGGCCCGTTCGACGCCGCGGACCCGACTCGCCATCTGCGCGGGCGTGGGCACCGGGTCGTCGGGGGAGGGATTGTGCATCGCGTACAGCCGGCGCCGGACGGGCTTCAGTTCGGTCGCGTACGGCACCAGCTCGTCGACGGCCGCCAGCAGCTCCGGCAGCAGCAGGTCGTGCGGCATCCGACAGGTGAGGTCCTGCGGCGCGGTGGTCTCGACCGGTCGTCGGGATCCGACGGTGGCGAGGACCGCGCCCAGCACGCCCGGTTCGTCGATGGTCTGGGTCATGAGCTCCCCGCCTCGGTGTGGCGCGGCGTCGCACCGTCAGTGGTCGCGGTCGCCAACGGCTGTGGTGGGCACACCTTCGGGACCGGGGGTCCGTCTCGGCAAGGGGAGAGTCGGCTTTTGGCGTCATCGCTGACCGACCGGGTGCCGGCACCGTCCGATCGGTGCTTGCCGTCGGGCAATCGTGTGTCGGCCCGCCCGGCGTCCGTCGACGTCGGACAGCCAATGGTTGATCGTGAGTGGAGCTTCGGTCCGTCTCGGTCGCGCTACGGGGCGTACCGTCCGGTGGACGACAGTTCGCCGTGGTCGATCACTCGTAGCCTCCGGGAACTCCCGCGCCAGATCCCACAGGAGGGCGGGAGACGAGGGGGGACCATGGTTTCGGGTGAACGGCGTGCCGATCGCGGCGGCCGGATGGTCGGGTCGTGACCGGGGTCGCGGAGGCGGTGGCCGCCGCCGGGCTGGTGACCGACCAGCCGGGGGCGACCCCGCCGATGACGTACAACGTGCTGCTGCGCGTGCCCGCCGGCGCGGCCGCCGGCACGCCGACGGTGGTGCGGGGTGCCCTGCAGAACACCGTCGGCGGCCGGCGCACCGCAACGCAGCGGCCGACGCTGTCACTGTTCCTGTGCCCGGGCGCGACGCTGCGCGGTATCGCGTACTGGCTGCTGCGGACGGTCAGGCCGAGCGGGACGCCGGACGCCACGCCGTACGACGAGATGCGGGTGGCCACGGCCCTGTGGGCGTGGAACCGCGACTACCTGACGGCGCTCGGCGGCCAGGCGGCGTGGCGCACCGGGCTGTGGCTGCCGGTGCCGGTGGAGGTCGCGGCGGACGGCGCGCAGTGGGTCACCGACTGGGAGACCGTCGGCGGGTGGGCCGACCAGCTGCCCGCCCCGCTCGGGGTGGCGCTGGACACCCCCGCCCAGCACCTGCCGCTGCCCGAGCCGGCCGCGCTGACCACCGAGGTGGCGGCCTGGCTGGCCGGCCGGGACCTCGACGAGGTGGCCGACGCCGTCGAACGGGACCTGGTGGGCAACCCGTTCGAGGCGGTGTTCCGGATCGTCGAGATCCTCCGCCAGGTGGTGGCGGACGACGCCGGCGACGCCGTCGACCTGGCCGCCGAGGTGACCAGCCGGCTGGCACAGTGGGAACTGTCCACCCTGGCCGGGGTGACCGCCGGGCACGCCCTGCTGCGCCGGCTCTGGTCCCTCGTCGGGCCCAGCGACGACGGGGACGCCGAGGACGCCCGCGACCTGCTCGGTCCCACGCTCGGCCTGACCCGGACCGGTTCCGGCGCCTGGCAGGCACCGGACGTGCTGGGCCCGACCGTGCTCCCCGACGAGCTGACCGCGCTTCCCCCGGCCCCGCCGGTGAAGGGCAAGAAGCCCGCCCCGCAGGGCCTGGTGGTGCCGTGGAAGGTGGCCGCGGAGAACCCGGGCGGCCGGCACACCATGGTGCTCGGCCGCGACCTGTGCATCGGAGTCACCGACAGCTACACCCAGAAGAACGGGACCAGCTGGACCGGACCGGCGTACGTCGGGCGGCTGGATCCCGCCCAGTTCATCCAGGCCAACGCCGCGGCGATCGGGTTCACCAGCGACGCGGAGCGGGCCCGGCTGCGGGTGGTCGAGCTGATCGCCCCCAACGAGGGGCGGCTGGACGCGGCCCGGGGCGCGGACAAGGGCACGCTCTCCACCGGCATCCAGCAGTGGTCGGCGCACCTCAACGAGGAACTGCCCGTGCTGCTCGCCCGGTTCAAGCGGGCGGCACCGGACCACTACGACCTCTTCTTCGGCATGTACGGGCTCCAGCCCGAGCCGTGGTGGCGGGTCGGCGGCAAGGAGGCGGCGGCCGAGGTCGCCGACCCGGCGGCGGTCCGCGCCGCCAACCCCGAAGCGTTCGACGCCGGCGGTGCCGCCAAGCAGGGCAAGGAGTACGCGCTGCGGTACGCCACCCTGTTCCGGGTACCGCCGGGTGGCGGCCGGCAGCGGCTCGCCGAGCCGCCGGACAGCGTCGTCGAGGTGCTGCCCCGGCACGCGTTCTTCGGGGTGACCGCTAAGGGCAAGGCGTACACGATCGGCCCCGAGTGGTGCGGGCGGATCCGCCTCGCCTCGCTCTGCTCGGTGCCGTACAACGTGGTGCAGGTGTGGACCGCCGTGTGGCGCTTCGAACGGCTGGCCCGGCAACCGCTGGACAAGGCCACGCTGGTGGTTCGCGGCCGGTCGTACCGCATCCGCGACTTCGCCACCTCGGAGTACGCGGCCGCGCTCATGATCGACCAGCACATCAACGCGCCGTTCTGGGTGACCGCGGCCATCGACCGGGCGATCGACCGTACCGAGCGGGCGATCGCCCGGATGCCCGAACCGGTCCGCAGCGAGCTGCGGCCGTTCGACGAGGGCACCTCGGGGCCGTTGCGCGCCCAGTGGCTGCGGCTGTTCCAGATCAACTATCTGGCCGAACGCGACCTCGTCGGCAAGGCCGAGCGGGACATGCGGATCACCGGCCTGCACGACCGTTTCGACAAGAACCACAACTGGACCGGGCTCGACCCCGAACCCGGCAGCTTCGCGGGGTGGGTGGGGCCATGATCAACGTTGCCGGACTTCCCGCCGAGGTCCAGGACCTCGGCATCGCACTGGGCCTGCTCGCTCCGTCGAGCGGCGGCGTGCGGCTGGTCGAGGAGTTCTTCGCCGACCCGTGGAGCCGGGTCGGCAAGCTGGTCGCCAACGACGTGCAGCGCGCCGCGCTGGTGCGGGCCATCGAGGGGCTGCTGCCCGAGGCCCGGCCCCGCTTCGCCGACGGCGGCGGTCCGCTCGGCCGGCCCGCCCGGTACGTGCCGCTGCTGGAGGAGGGCGGCAAGGGACAGGTGTTCCTGGTCGTCGAGCGGAGCGGGCTGGCCGCGTCCGCGCCGCTGACCCTGGCCGTCGCCGCCGAGGCCGGGCCGGTCGCCGGCGGCCCCGCCGTCACCGCCCGGCTGGACCTGCTGGTGGCCGCCGGGGGCACCGTCACCCCGGTCGCCGCCAGCAAGGACCACCCGGTCCGGCTGCGGGCGCGCGCCCCGCTCGGCGACACCGGCGCCACCGTGGAGGCCGCCGTCCTGCTGGTCGCCCCGCCGGACGAGGCGCTGAGCCGGATCACGGTGACCGTACGCGGGCTGCCCGGCACCACGGAGCCGCTGGTGCTCGACCCCGCCGCCGGCAGCGCGCAGCTGGCCCTGCTGGTCACGGCGCTGCTGCGGTACGTCCTCGCCGAGGTGGGCGACGACGTGCCCGTCCCGGTGCAGCTGGTCGCGGCGAACCTGCCGGGGCTGCTGGGGCTGACCCCCGGGTCGGTGCCGCTGCCGTTGGGGGACCTTGCCGCCGACCCCGCGGCGTTCCGGTCGTGGCTGGCCGCGCTGGTCGCCGCGCGTACCCCCGAAGGGGTGCCGGGCCTCGTCGGCTGGCTCGACTCGATCGCCGGCCTGCTCGGCGCCGACCCGTCCAAGCGCGCCGACCTGCCCACCGACGCCGACCCGCTGCTGATCCCGGTGGTGGCCGGGCCGCCGTCGGTCGACCTCACGGTGGCCGTGCGCACCGACCCGGCGACCGGCGCGCCCGCCCTCGTGGTCGGCGCCCGGGTGGCGTACGCGGGTGGCGCCGCGCTGGACGCCACGGTGCTCGGCGACGCCGTGCTGCTGGTGGTGCCGCTGAGCGGGACCGCGCCGGCCACCCTCTTCGAACGCCTCGACGTGCTGGTCGCCGCGCCCGCCTCGGCGGGACGGCTCTACCCGGCCGCCGGCGAGCCGGCCGGCGCCGTGCAGGTCGGCGGGCTGCGCGCCGGTCTGCGCTACCTGGCCTCGACCGGCCAGATCACCCCGCTGCTGGAGCTGCGGGATGTCACCGTCGCCATCGGCGGGCAGCCGAACCACCTGGCCCTGGTGGACCTCACCGACGCCCGCTCGCTGACCGCCGCGGCCCAGTCGCTGCTGACCGAGGCGATCGAGGCGGGCCTCGGCCCGGCCGCCGGCCCGGTCGCCGCGCTGCGCCGCCTGCTCGGGCTGGGCACCACCCCCGGCATCGACGTCGGCCTGCTGACCACCGCGCCGACCCGCGCACTGGCCGCCTACTACCGGCGGCTGCGGCAGGAGCCCGACGGCTGGCCGGGCGTCCTGCGGGACGTGGCGCGGCTGGCGGGCAGCGCCATCCCGGAGGTGACCGGGACCGGCAGCGCGGCCGAGCCGTGGCGGGTCGCGCTGCCGGCACTGGCCGCCGCCGACGGCGCCCCGCTGGTGCTGGAGCTGCTGTTGTGGGACTCGGGCAGCAGCGCCCAACCCGTCCTCGAGCTGGGGCTCGGTCTGCGCGCCGGCGGGCACCTCGACGTGGACCTGCCCTGGCGGGCGGACGTCCGGGCCGCCCTGGCGTCGATCCCGCTCGACGGCGTCACCGGTCCGGCCTGGCTGGGCGGGGTCGGCGCCACCGTCGCGTTCGCACCGCCGGCCCTGGCCACCGAGGCGCCGGTCCGGGTCGCCACCGCCGGGGTACGCGTCGACGTCGGCTGGTCGCTCGGGTCGCCGGTCACCGTCACCGCCACCGTCGACGACCTCGCGGTCACCGTCGACGGGGTGTCCCACGTCCTCGGCGACCTGACGCTGCCGCCCGCCGGCCCGCTCGACCCCACCGCCGCCGACCTCGGCCTCGGCGTCGACCCGGCCGCCCTGTGGGGTGCGGCCCGCGGCCTGCTCGCCCGGGTCGCCGAGTCGTGGGCCGGCCCGACCGTCCGGGACCTGCTGGCGCTGGTCGGCATCGCCGGCCCGGCCACCACCGGCCCGCTCGCCGGGCTGCCGCCGCTCACCCCGCCGGACCCCGCCGACCTGTCCACCCTGCTGGCCGACCCGGCCGCCGCGGTGCGGCGCTGGCTGGCCGACCTGGCCCGGGACGAGAACGCGCGCACCGACAGCGGCGTGCCGTACCTGCGGGCGTTGTTGCAGCTGCTCCAGGCCGCGCTGACCGACCGGCTGCCCGCCCTGCCCGGGCAGGACCTGCCCCCGGTGGACCTGCCGGTCACCGGCGGCGGCACCCCGGGCGTGCCGTGGCGGGTGCCGGTGCAGCGTGCCGGGGACGACGCGGTGGAACTGGTCGCCTGGCTGGAACCGCAGGGCCCGCCGGCCCAGTGGGCGGTCGCCCCGCTGGCCGAGCGGTACGGCGCGGCCGACTCCGACGACGTGGACGCCGTCTCCGTCACCGGCGCCGACGTGCTGGAGGTGGCCGAGGTCGCCGGGGCGTACCTGCCCGACCTCGCCGACGCGCTGGACGGGGTGGACCCCGGCCACGCGGCGGCGGCGCTGGGGGCCCTGTCCACCCTGCTGGTCGAGGGCGACGGACTGGTGCCCGCCGGCGCGGCCCCGCCACCGGAGCCCGGCTGGCGCGTCGGCGCCCCGGTCGCCGCCACCCACGACACGCTCACCGTCGCGCCGGGCACGGTCGCGCAGATCCGCGACGAGGTGACGGCGCGGACCGCCGCGGCCGGGGACCAGTGGGCGGTGCTGCTGCTCGCGCCCCCGCTGGCCGGCCCCCAGCCGTGGGCCGACCTGCTCGCCGACGTACCCGCCGAGCAGGTCGCCACGGTGGACCTGCGGGTGCCCGGCACCCCACCGAACCTGGTCGACCTCGGCACCCTGCCGGCCGCCCGGTGGTACGTGGTGGACCTCGCCGACGACGGCACCCTCCCCACGGCGACGGCGCTGGCCGCGCTGCGGCACGTGCACGACGCCGTCCGCGCCGCCCGTCCGGGTGTCCGCACCGTCCTGGTCGGACACTCGTACCTCGGCCTGGTCGCCCGGCAGCTCGCCGCGGCCGTGCCCAGCCAGGTGTTGGGCCTGGTCACGGTCGGCACCGCGTTCGACGGCGCCCTGCTGCCGCTGGACGCGCCCACGATCGCCGACGGGGTCCGGCTGGCCGGACTGCTGGCCCCGGCCGGGCTGCCGGACGCGCCGCTGCTGGACACGGCCCTGGCCCTGCACCGCCGGCTGCTTGACGGGTACGCCGCCGTCGAACCCGGTCAGCAGCCCCTCCCCGCCCCGCTGCCGGCCGCCGCGTTCACCCGCTGGCCGGCCACCCCGGTGGATCTGTCGGGGGTGCCGGCGCTCGCGCTGTTCGGCAGCCTCGGCGACGTCGACGGCAGCGGGGGAGCCGGTGACCTGCACGCGGCCCTCGTCGCCGCGCTGACCAGCCACACCGTCGCCGAGGCCGGCCCGGCCGAGCTGCCCACCCGGGCGGTCGCCGCGGTACGGCTCGCCCTCGACCTGGGCGCCCCGGTGGCCGGTGACCCGGACGTCGACGTGGACGTCCGGCTGGGCCTCGGCGCCGTGTCGCTGGACCCGGCGTCCTCGGCCGGCGCGCCGTCGGCGCAGCTGCGGATCCGGGTCGGCCGGCCCGACGGGTGGCTGCTCGGCGGCCCCGGGACCGGCGCCCCGCTGGCCGCCCGGGTGCGCGCGTTCACCGTCCGGGCCAGCGTCCACCCCGGTGCCGCCGGCCCGGTCACCGACGTCGACGTGGTGCTGCACGACGCGGCCCTGCGCGGCGAGGCGTCGGCGGCCGTCGACCTGCTCGACCCCCGGGCGCCGGAACTGCTCGACGCGCTGGTGCGGGAGCTGGACCGGGTGGCGGCCCCGGGCGGCCGGCTGACCCGGCTGCTGAACGAGCTCGCCGCCCTCGGCGTCATCAACCGCGCGAGCGCCGACCGGCCGGCCGCCGTGCTGGCCGACGCGGTGACCGCGCTGCGGAGCGACGCCACGGCGTGGCTGGCGCCGCGGCTGCCGGCGCTGGTCGACCGGGCCGCCGGGCTGCTCGGCCTGGTGCGCGACGCGGGCGCCGCCGCTGGCGGCGGCCCCTGGCGGCGGCGCTTCGCCGGGCTTCCGGTGGAGCTGGTGCTGGAGGCGCAACCGTGGCGGTTCACCGCCCGCACCACCGGCGCCGGCCTGCGGCTCGGCCACGGGGTGACGCTGACCGGCTCGTCGACGGTCCCGCTGGCGGACCCGGCACCCCAGGTGCAGGCGGCGCTCACCGTCGGCGGGGTCACCCTCAGCCGGGTCGGCGGGGCGGTGTCGCTGGTCGCCCCGTGGCTGACCGAGCCGGTCCGGCTGTCGCCGGCCGCCCCGGACCTGCCCGCGCGGCTGGCTCCGCTGCTGCCCCGGCTGCTCACCAGCGCGGCCCTGGGCGTGCTGCTGGAACAGGTGGCGGGCGGGAACATCCGGGTGGCCTCCCTCGACGGGCTGCTGACCGACCCGGCGGGCTGGCTGCGGCGCACCTTCGCCGGCACCCCCGGCGCGCCCCCGCAGGCGGCGCCCCTGGCCGACCTGCTGCGCCTGGCCGCGGCCCCGCTGGGCCTGAGCGCCGATCCGGCACACCCGCTCACCCTGCCCGGTGGCATCGCGGTCGACCTGCTCGACGTGGGTCCCGCCGACGCGCGGACGCTGCGGGTGCTGCTCGCCACCGACGAGCCGATCGTGCTGTGGGAGGACGGTGCCGCCCCGGCGACCCTGGACCTGGCGCTGCACCTGGACGTGGACGGCGCACGGCAGGTCAGGCCCGGCGGCGAGCTGACCCTGCACCTGCCGCTGCCCGGCGACTGGGGTGCGCTCGACGTGCGGCTGGGCGCGGACGCCAGCGGCCTGTCGGTGGCGGTGACCCCCGCGGCGCTGGGGGCCACGCTCACCCTGCTGCCGACGGTGTCCGGCATGGACGCCCTGGTCGAGGCGGCCGGGGCGCGGCTGCTGCCGGAGGTCCTGGACCGGCTGGTCGAGGGGGTCGGTGCGCGGGTTCCGCGTCCGGCGGCGCTGGACGACGCGCTGTCCGTGGCCGGGGCGCTGGGCGTCTACGATCCGGCCGCCGCCCCGCACGGCTTCGCCGCCCGCGCCGGTGCGCTGGCGAACCTGGTCCAGGACCTGGCCGCCGGACGGCTCGCCGCCGCGGGGCCGGCCATCGCCTCCGCCGCCGTGGCGCTGCTGCGCCGCGTCCTGGGCGCCGCCCAGGTGCCCGCGCCGACCAGCCCCGGCGAGGTGCTGGTCCGGGTCGCCGTGCTCGGCGGCACCGTGGAGCTGCGGGCCGACCTGGCGGCGACGCGACCGGCGCTGCGGCTGGCGGTACGGGACGTGACCGCCGGCGCGCTCACCGCCGACGTGGTGGTCGGCTACGCCCACCCGGACGTCACCGCCGAACTGGCCGCCCGGGCGTACGTGGACACCGGCCTCGGGGTGGCGCTGCGCGCCCGGCTGTCCGTGCAGGCCACCGCGGCCGGGCTGGCCGTGCGGCTCGGGCTGCTCGGCGCCGACGACGCCGGCACCGGGGAACTGTCCGTCCAGCTCGCCCCGGTGGTGCGGCTGCCCGGGCCGGCGGAGCTGGCGCAGCTGGCCCAGCGGCTGGTCGTGCCGATGGCGGGCACCCTCGCGTTGCGGGCCGCCGAGCCCTGGCTGCGCCGGCCGCTGTGGTCCGGTGGGCGTACCGCCGCGCAGATCCTCACCGGCGCCGGCGTGGCGGTCGAGGCCGCGGACGGGATCCGGATGGCGCCCGCGCTGCCCACCCCGGTCGGGCTGCTGCGCGGGGCGCTGGACGCGGTCGCCGGGGTGGCCGTGCCGGTGCCCGGCGGGCTGGCCCTGTCCGTCGTCGCCGACGGCGCCCGGTACGGCATCGTCCTCGGTGGCGAGATGACGCTGCCGGCCGGGGACACCGCCGTGCAGCTGCGGTTCGGGCTGCCCGGGGGGCAGGACTTCGGCTGGGGCGCGGCCGGGCGGGGCGTCGGCCTGCTGCTGCTGGACCTGACGGACCCGGCCACCCCGCAGCTGCGTCCGGTGCTGCGCCTCGGCGGGCTGGGCCTGCGGGTGGCGGCCGCCGCGTCCGGCAAGGCGTTGGTGGAGACCGGCGGGTTCCGCCTCGGGGCGGCCAGCGCCCACGTCCGGGTGGACCTGGCGTTGACCGGCAGCGGGGCGCTGACCCGGCCGGCCGTGGTCGACGGCGCGGTCACCGTGGAGGGGCTCGGGTTCCCGATGGCCCCGGGCGGGGGCGGGTCGAACCCGGTCGCGGCGTCGCTGCTGCAGACCGGGGGCGGTGGCGACGGCACCCCGGCGAACCCGCCGATCGACGTGCTGGTGGCCCGCGGCGGGGGCCGCTGGGTGGTGCTGTTCGGCGGGAAGACGGAGGCCCGGTTCGAGATCAACCGGACGTACGGGCCGCTGCACATCGCCGAGCTGGCGCTGCTGTACAAGGCGGCCACCGGCGGGCCGGGCAAGGTCGGGGTGGCCGTCGACGGCGGGGTCGCCATCGCCGGGCTCACCGTCGACGTCGACGACCTGTCGCTGCTGGTGCCGCTGCGCAACCCCACCGACCTGAGTGCCTGGGAGGTGGACCTGACCGGCCTGTCGCTGTCGTTCACCTCGCCCGGGGTGTCGGTCGCGGGCGGGCTGGTCAAGGTCACCGGCGCCAACGGCGTCCAGTACGACGGCATGCTCTCGGTCGACCTGGCCGGTCGCGGCCTGACCGCGGTCGGCTCGTACGCCCGGCCGCGCGACGACCTCGGCGAGTACACCTCCCTGTTCGTGTTCCTGTCCGTCGGGTTCCCGCTCGGCGGCCCGCCGTACCTGTACGTGCTCGGTCTCGGCGGTGGCGCCGGCTACAACCGGAAGCTGCTGGTGCCGCGCGATCCGCAGGGCGTGCCGGCGTTCCCGCTGGTCAAGGCGATCGACGACGGCGGGTTCGGCGGGGCCGGCGGGCCGATGGGCGCGCTGGCCCGGATGTCGAAGGACATCCCGCCGGCCCGGGGCGCGTTCTGGCTGGCCGCCGGGGTCAAGTTCACCACCTTCCAGCTGCTGCACACCACGGCGCTCGCGTACGTCACGGCCGACCGGGGCCTGGAGGTCGGGCTGCTCGGCCTGATGCGGATGGCGCTGCCGGACTCGCAGGCCGCCGTGCTGAACGTCGAGCTGGCGCTCGCCGCCCGCTACAGCACAGTGGACAAGGTGCTGTCGGTGCGGGCCGCGCTGACCCGCAACTCGTGGCTGCTGAGCCGGGACTGCCAGCTCACCGGCGGGTTCGCGTTCGTGGTGTGGTTCGACCGGCCGGAGGTGCTGCTGTCCATCGGCGGCTACCACCCCCGGTTCGCCAAGCCGGCGCACTACCCGGACGTGCCGCGGGTCGGGTTCCACTGGTCGGTCGGCGGTGGCGTGGTCGTCAAGGGGGACGCGTACTTCACGCTGACCCCGGCGGCGGTCATGCTCGGCGGCCGGCTGGAGGCGTCGTACGACCGCTCGCCGGTCCGGGTCTGGTTCACCGCCGCCCTGGACATGATCGTGCGCTGGGACCCGCTGGCCTACTCGGTCGACGTCAGCGTCAGCGTCGGCGCCCGGTTCACCATCAAGGTCTGCTTCTTCGCCTGTGCCCGGATCAACGTCAGCGTCTCGCTCGGCGCGTACGTGCACCTGGAGGGGCCGCCGCTGCGCGGCACGGTCACCGTCGACCTGGCCATCGCGTCGGTCACCGTGCGCTTCGGCCGGACGGAGTCGCAGAACTACCTCGACTGGGCGCAGTTCACCACCAAGTACCTCAGCGGCGGCGACGCGGCCAAGCCGGCGACGGCCGCCACGGTGACCGCCGGCACCCTCCCGCCGGCCCTGGGCACCCGCCCGGACGGCTCGCTGGAGCGTCCCTGGTCGGTGGCGCCGGAGTTCGCGGTACGGGTCGAGTCGTTGATGCCGCTGGCGGCGTGGCGCCTGACCGGCAGCGGCCGTGCCGACGACGGCACCGACGGGCGGAACGTGGAGGCGGTGCCCACCGGCAACAAGGTGGGCTTCGTCCGCGCCGCCCTGGTGGTCACCGTCGAGCAGCGCAGCGGCACCGGCTGGGTGGCGGTGCCCACGGCGCAGCTGCAGACGCTGCGACCCGCGACCGCCACCACCGGGTTCCCGGCCGCCCTGTGGGACGGCACCCTCGCCGGCGGCAACACCAGCGGGTCGCGGCCCACGATGATCCGCGCGCTGTCGTCGGTGAGCCTGGCCGCCCCGGTCACCGTCTCCGAGGCCACCGGCGCGCTGCCGGACGTGGCGCTGGCCACCATGATCGAGGAGGAGGCCCAGCGGCACCTGCCGCTGTCGGTCCCGGGGACGCCGACGGTCGCGCCGTCCGTCCTGCGCCGCATGGCCGCGGCCGAACCGCCGCCGTCGGACACCGTCGAGGCGGGCCTGCGCGCGGCGGTCGCGATGGCGCCGACGCTGCGGGCGACCGTCTCGGCGGAGCAGCGGCGCGGCGCGGCCGCGCGGGCGTCCGTCGCCCGGGCCCGCGCCGCCCGGGACACCGGTACGGCGCTGCCGGTGGGCAGCACCCAGATCTGGGACACCTCCGGTACGGGCGGGCTGCGGCTGCGCCTCGACGAGGGCCGTACGCCGCTGCGGCTGGTCACCTTCACCAGCACCGGCGCGCCGGTCAGCGACGGACCGGCCCGGCCGGGGGCCCGGGTGCCGGCCGAGGCGGCCCGCGTGGTGGTGACCCCGGCCGTCGGGGCCGCCGCCGGTTGGGCCGCCGACACCCCGCTGGTCCCGGTCACCGACGGCGTGCTGGTCGCGCCGGGCGCCACGGTGCTGCTGCCGCGGCCGTGGTCCCCGCCGGCCCGCTACCGCCGGGCCGGTGAGCACGTGCCGGTGCCGGCGGCGCTGCTCACCGCCGCCGTGGACGGGCTGGTCACCGAGCTGCCGGCCGGTACCCGCACGGTCGTGGTGTCGCTGGAGCCGGTCACCGCCGGGGCGCGCCTCGACGACGTCCGCGTCGAGCTGGACGGGGTGCGGGTCGACAGCCGGGAGGACGTCGCCGAGGACGGCGCCGGGCACCGCATCGTGCTCACCGTCGAGGCGGAGAAGACGGCCCGCGCGGTGTCGGTGCAGGTCGTCGCGGGGGAGGGCTGGCAGGTCTCCGGGGTGATCGGCACGCCGGACGACGTCGCCGACCCGTACGACCCGGCGGCCCGACTCGAACTGGCCCGGGTCGCCGCCCCCACCGCGGCGCCCCGGGCGGCGCACGCCGCGGCCCGCCCGGCCCGGCGGGCGGCGGTCGCCGAGGCCGAACCCGAGCCGGCGGCACCGGCACCACCGGCGGCGTACGTCGCCTTCGACGACGACGAGACGGAGGCGTGATGCCCGAGGGTCCCATCGCTGCCGGTTCGATCCGGCTGCACGACAAGGTGACGCCGTCGCTGACGGCGGGCGTCTACCGCTTCCGCAGCAGCCTGGACGTGCGCAAGGTCACGCTGGGCACCGCCCAGACCGCCCCGCCGGAACACGTCACCCATGTGCAGGTCGGCGCGCCGCGGCTCACCCTGGACGCGAGCGAGGTCACCGCGCAGCACCCGCCCCGCGACGCGGTCGGCGCGTTCGGTGACCGGCTGCCGCACGTGGTGCTCGGCCGGCGGACGCTGCCGTGGGAACGGCGGCTGAGCGACGGCACGCCGTGGCTGGCGCTGCTGCTCGTCCGCGCCGACGAGGCGACCCTGGTCACCGGGCCGCTGCGCACCGTCGTCGGCGACCCGGTCTACAACAAGCTCAACGCCACCGAGCCGGTCGACGGCAACCGGACGGTCGTCGGGCTGCGGGCCAAGGACCTGCCCACCTTCCGGGCGCTGCTGCCCAGCCGCACCGACGTCGGGTTGCTCACCCACGTCCGCCAGGTCAACGTCGCCGACACCGCGCTGGCCGGCCGCGACGACGACGGCTGGTTCGCCGTGGTCACCGCCAACCGGCTGCCGCTGGGCGGGGCGGCGCCGGTGACGTACACCGCCTGCCTGGTCTCCCTGGAGGCCCGCGACGACGCCTGGTCGACCACGACGGGCAGCCCGCCCACGTTGCTGGTCCTCGCCTCCTGGCCGTTCACCACCAGCACCGCCGGGGGCACCTTCGAACACCTCGCCGCCCACCTGGACCTGGGCGGGTTCGGCGCGCCGCCGGCCGGCCAGCCGGCTCTCGTGGACGCCGCGGGCGCCCTCGGCCTGGCCGGCACCCGCCGCGACGGCACGCCCACCACGATGGGCTACCGCTCACCGCTGCTGGGCGCGGCGCCCGACCCGCTCCCCGACGGGCCGGGCGACGTGACCGCCGACGCGGCGTTCGAGCTCGGGCGGCTGCTCGCCGCCGCCGACGGCCGGTTCATCCGCGAGGTGGTCGCCTGGCACCGCGCCACCGACGAGGCCGCCCGCTCCGCCGACGCGGCCGGCGTCCGCACCGACAGCGTCCGCTCGTACGCCGCCACCGGCCCGACCCTGCGCCGGGCCGCCGCCGCCCCCGTCGACGAGGACCCGCTGGCGGAACTGGGCGTGACGTTCGCCCAGCGGCTGCTGACCCGGACCACCCGCGCCGACCTGTGGCAGGCCCACCCGGGCGGGGCCGGGCTCGTCCCCCGCCAGTTGCGTCGAGAAGGAGAAGAGTCGTGACGACCGAGCTGTCCTCCGGTGGCCGGCTGCTCGCCGAGCGGCTGGGCGCGCTGCTCGGCCCGGCCGGGCCAGGCCCGCGGGCGCGTACCCTGACCGCGACCGCCACGGTCACGGCGACCGACGCCACGGCGCCGCCGCTGCCCGCGTACGTCGAGCACCTGCTGGCCCGCTGGAGCCTCCTGCACGACCTGCCGTTCCGGTACCTCGTGCCCGACGCCCGGCTGCTGCCGGCCGAGTCCATCCGGTTCTTCCGCCTCGACACCGCCTGGCTGGCGCAGTTGCGGGCCGGGGCGCTCGCCGTCGGCGGCGACGGCAGCCGCGAGCGCGCCGGGGTCCGTACGCTGCTGCCGCAGGTCACCGCCGCGGTGACCGAGCAGCTGCCGCTGGTGCGCGAGGTGCAGCGGACCCGCATGTCGATCCCGGTGGCGGCCGACCTGCTCGCGCAGGCCCGGGCGACCGGGGAGCTGACCGCGGCCGAGGCGGAGGTTCCGGTCACCGGATTCCTGCTGCGCTCGGCGCTGGTCAGCGGCTGGCCCGCCATGGAGGTACGGGCCTGGACCAGCGACTCGCTGGCCGACGTGCCGTCCGGGGCCGACCCGGACGAACTGGCCCGCACCCGGCCCGACCTGGTGGTCGAGCTGCTGCGACTGGAGCGGCTGTCGCCGTCGGTGCTGCTGGCCCTCTTCCGGGGCGTGCCGCGGCTGGTGTGGCTGGAGGAGCCGCCGCAGAGCGTCCAGTTCGGCCTCGAGGAGGACGGCGCCGGATGGCGGGTGCCGATCCGGGACGCCGCGGGCCGCGAGGTGGCCAGCGTCCCGGTGCCGATGCGGGGCGCGGGCGTCGTCGACGTCACCGGGCTGGCCCACGCGCTGGACGCCGCGCGTCCGTTGCCCCACCCGCGCGGCGGCGCCGCCGTCGCCCTGTCCCTGCTGCAGGCGCCGTCCCGGCAACGGTTCGGCGCCTCCACCCCGCCGACGCCGTGACCGCCGCGCCGCCGACCGTCCCCGGGCCTGCCGTCAGGCCCGCCCCGAGCAAGGGAGCCCCTGCGTGACAACTCTTCTGGTCCCGGTCGCGCTCGACGTGCTGATGGTGCGGGAGCCGGGCGTCCCCGACGACTGGGCCCGTACCGCCCTGACCCGGCCCACCCCGCCGGCCAGCGGCCGGGTACGGCAGGACCTGCTGCCCGCCCCGTTCAGCGCCCGGGAGGACGCCCGGCCGCCCGGCGCCCACCTGCACTGGAGCCTGCCCGACGGGCTGACCCGGGGCGTCGCCGACGACAGCGGGGCGACCACCTTCCCGCCCGTACCCGACCGGTGGCTGGTGGTCCGGTTGTCCGGCCCGGCCGGGCCGGGGCCCCGCGCGGTGGAGGCGTGGCTGCTGCCGTACGCGGGGCTGATCGAGCCGGTCCGGGTGGACCGGGCGCTGACCGGTCCGACCCTGCCGGCGCCCGGCGCCGCGCCGCGGTCCCCGCTCACCGCGCTCGGGCACGGCGACCTGGGCTGGGCCGGCTACTACGACAACGTGACCAACCGGTTCGCCCTGCACGACGAGCTGACCGGGGTGACCGGGCCGGTGGCCTACCTGGTGCTCGGCTGGTACACCGACCTCACCCGCGACCCGCTGCACGACGCGGTCGGCGAGGTGGCGCACCAGGACCGGATGGAGCAGCTCGGCTGGGAGATCTTCCCGCCCCGGCTGCCCAGCCAGCCGCTGCCCGACCGGTCCGTCTACCACGCCGCCGCGGTCTCCATCGGCTGGCCCGAGCCGCGGTGGACGGGCGACGGCGGCCTGCTCGGCCGGGAGATCGACTACCGGCCGACCCCGGACACGGTGGCGCTCGCCCTGGGGGAGACCCTCGCCGAGGCGCTCGCGGCGGTCGCCGCCGAACCCGAGGACCCCGCCGACGCCGCCCGGATGGTGGAGGCGCTGCTGCAGAACGCCCTGGCCGACGTCACCGGACCCGACGGCCCCGCCCGGCTCGACGCCACGCTGCACCAGAGCCGGTTCGGGTCGGCGCCGGCCGCCGCCGGCAACGAGTACATCTGGCAGCCGGCGACCGGTGCGGCCGGCGCCGCCGGCGGCGGGTCGTTCGTGCAGGTCGAGCGGACCCGGCCGCGGGTGTGGCACGCGCTGGAGCCGGCACTGGTGGTGGCCGGCGGTGGGCGCAGCCCGAAGCACGGCGCGGACGGCCGCTACTCCACCCTCGGCCACCTGCTGTGCCGGCTGGACGGGCAGACCGTACGCGGCTTCGGCGTCGCCGGCGGCGACCCCGGCCGCGGCGCCGCGGTGCTGCCACCGACCCCGCTGGCCGGGCTGCGCCCCGAGTACGGCGTGCCCGCCGTCGCCACCGACCTGCTCGTCGAACTGGCCAGCATCGACCCCGGCTCGGCCCCCGACCTGGACCGGTCCACGGCCACCCAGCCGTCGCCGGTGGCCGCGGCCCGCGCCGCCTGGTGGGCGTCGTTCGACCCGGGCGTGGCCGACCCGACCGTGCCGCCGGCCGGGGCCGTCGTCGAGGGCGCGCTGCCCAGCCCGGTGGGGGTCACCCCGCCGAGCCGGCCGTGGAACCCGCTGCTGCTGGAATGGTCGGCCACCTATCTGCCCTGCCCGCGAGGCGCGCACGACTGGCCGCTGGGGGAGATCGACTTCGGGCTGCCGCCGGTGGTGACCGAGCCGGCCCCGGACACCGGCCGGAACCTGCGCGGCCGGGTGATGCTGTCCGCGTCTACGGCGGCGCTGCTCGACGGGACCGTCGGCGGCGAGGACGCCGAACGGGACCTGCTCTCCGGTGAGCTGGTCGGCATCGCCGAACAGTTGCGCCGCGACGCGACCGGCCTCATCGTGGACGCCCCGACCGCCAGCGACTCCGCCCAGCCGCCGCAGCCGCCCCGCGCCGCCGACTTCGTCGCCCTGCGGGCCGGCTTCCTGCGGCTGGACCGGGCCCGCCTGGTCGACGGCTACGGCCGCTACCTGGAGGTGCTCGGCCCCGACGTGGCGCAGCCCGCGCCGGTGACGCACGGAGTGACCCTGGCCGTGCCCGGCCACCCGGACCTGGCGGCGCTGCGCCCCCGGTTCACCGCCCCGGCCCGGGTGCTGCTGCGCTTCGCCGACGCCTCCGGCGCGCCCCGGGACGCCGACGCGGGCGTCAGCCCGGTCTGCGGCTACCTGGTGCCGTCACTGGTGGACCGGACGCTGGAGTTCTTCGACGACAAGGGCGCCGGCTACGGGCGGCTGCGCCCGGACCCGGAGACGGTGACCGCCTGGGAGGAGGACCCGGGGCGGCCGGCGACCCTCGGCGCGCCGCCGAGCCGGTTCCTGCCGAACCCGCTGCTGGCCCGGTTCGCCGACCGGATGCTCGCCGCCGACCAGGCCCTCGCCGTGGCCCGGGCCGGTGGGCACCCGGCCGGCGCCGCGCAGAGCGCGCTGGAATCCCTGCTGCGGGTGCTGGACACCACGCGGTGGACGGTCGACGTGACCGGCCGGGCCGGCGACGAGCACCTGGCGCTGCTGCTCGGCCGCCCGGTGGTTGTGGTCCGGGCGTACCTGAAGGTCGAGGTGGAGGATCCGCGTCAGCCCCCGGAGAACGCCACCACCGGCATCCCGGTCCGGCTGGGCACGCTCTCCCGGGCGCAGGACGGGCTGCTGGCCTACTGCGTGGGTGACGACATGGACCGGCTGCACATCGTCGACCCGGCCGTGGCCCTGCTCGCGCCCGGGTTGCCCGACGACAGCGGCGTCAGCTCGGCGCCCGGCGCGGACCCGCTGACCTCCCCGTACGTCGACACCTCCGGGGTGTTCACGGTGAACCCGGGGGTGCCGGTGCCGTTGACGCTGCTCATGGTGCCCGGCTCGGACGTGCACGTCACGGCCGGCCTGGTGCCGCAGAAGGCGGTGGGGCTGGTCCGCGAGTGGACGGCCCGGGCGCTGTCCCGGCTCTCCCCGGCCCTGCGGTACGGCCCGGTGCTGCACGACCTGGAGACCACCCGGCTGCCGTTGCCGCAGGACGTGCGCGGCTCCTGGTACTGGCACCGCCGGGACCGGCCCGGTCAGTGGCGCTCCGACGCCGTGGCGCCCGCCACGGCGGACGCGTTGCTGCCCAACGAGCCGTCGATGGCCAGCGAGGGCTGGTTGCAGGTGGCGCTGGTCGCGGACACCGAGTACCAGGACGAGGCGGTGCCGGTGCGGGTCAGCTGCGTGCGCAGCGTGAACGGGACCGTGGTGGCCGTCGGCGGGTTCAACGGCGACGGCACGCACTTCCTCATCCCCGTGCCCGAGGCGATCGAGCTGATGAGCAGCGGACGGTTCGCGTTCTTCGTGGAGGAACCCGGCACCAGCCGTACCCCCCTCCGGGTGGTCCGGCCGCGCCGGGGCCGCCCGTACCTGCGGACCGCCGCCGACGCGGCGTCCCCGAACAACCTCGACAGCCTGCGCCAGTGCACCCACGCCTGATCGTCCGGCCGCAACCGGTCGGGTGACCTCAGGCGGCGGAGGTGACGGCCAGCTGGTCCCGCGGGGCCGGCACCGCCGCCTCCGCCCCGGCGGCCGGGTCGGTGGACCACCCGGTCGCCGGGTCGTCGCGGCGCTCGTCGGTGACCCCGGCGGGCGCCGCCGGGGCGGACTGCGGGGCCCGGGCGGCGCGCAGGCCCTCCTGGGCGCTGTTCCAGGCGGCGCACGGCCAGGCCGCGCCGACGCAGCTCGGGCTGACGCACACGCCGTCGTCGGGCTGGTGGGCGTCGGCCACCGCGGCGGCCAGGCCCCACAGCAGCGGGTCGGTCACCTCGGCCGGACGATCGGCGCGGTCTGTGCTGGCTTCGGACATGAATGTGTCCCCCCTCTTCGAGCGGCCCCACCTTTTCCAGTACGCCGGCGCGCCAAACCCCGTCCCGCCGACTTTTTTCGCCACTCGCGGCCCGGCCGGCTGCGGCATAGGCTTTCCGACGTGGCGAGGTACTACGACCTGCATCCGGACAACCCGCAACCCCGGGTGCTCCGGCAGATCGTCGACCTGCTGCGCGACGACGGCGTCGTCGCCTACCCGACGGACTCCTGCTACGCCCTGGGCTGCCAGCTCGGAAACCGGTCCGGCGTCGAGCGGATCCGGGAGATCCGCAAGCTCGACGACCGGCACCCGTTCACCCTGGTCTGCGCGGACTTCGCCCAGCTCGGCCAGTTCGTCAAGCTCAGCAACTCGGTGTTCCGGCAGGTCAAGGCCGCAATCCCGGGCCGGTACACGTTCATCCTGCCGGCCACCGCCGAGGTGCCTCGCCGGTTGCAGGACCCGCGCCGCCGCACCGTCGGGGTGCGGGTGCCGAAGCACACCGTGACCCAGGCGCTGCTCGCCGAACTCGGCGAGCCGCTGCTGTCCAGCACCCTGCTGCTCCCCGGCGAGGAGGAGCCGATGACCCAGGGCTGGGAGATCAAGGAACGCCTCGACCATCAGGTCGACGCGGTGGTCGACGCCGGCGACTGCGGCCTGGAGCCCACCACCGTGGTCGACCTGTCCGGCCCGGAGACGGAGATCCTGCGCCGGGGCGCCGGCGACCCGTCCCGCTTCGAGTAGTCCTTGGGCCGTTCGGCCCCGCCGCGCCGTCGCGGTGGGGCACGGTGGAACGCGGCGGGCGGCTGACGGGGGTACGGCGTGGGCGCACTCGTGCTGATCGCGGTGCTGGGTGCCACCGTGCTCATCGGCACCACCATCGGCGGCCGGTACCGGGTCGCCCCGCCCGTGCTGCTCATCGCCATGGGCGCCCTGCTCGGCCTGCTGCCGCCGTTCCAGCACGTGATCCTCGAACCCGAGGTGGTGCTGCTGCTCTTCCTGCCCGCGATCCTCTACCGGGAGAGCCTGGTCATCAGCCTCCGCGAGATCCGGGCCAACCTCGCGGTGATCGCCCTGCTCGCCGTCGCGCTGGTGATCATCACGATGGTCGCCGTCGCGTACGCGGCGAGGGCCCTCGGGGTGGACCCGGCGGCGGCCTGGGTGCTCGGCGCGGTCCTCGCGCCCACCGACGCCGCCGCCGTCGCCGGCCTGGCCAAGCGGATGCCGCGCGGCATCCTCACCACGCTGCGCGCGGAGAGCCTGATCAACGATGGTACGGCCCTGGTGCTCTTCACCGTCGCCGTCGGGGTGATCGCCGGTGGGATGGTCCCCGGGCCGCTCATCCTGGGCGGCCAGTTCGTCGGCAAGTCCCTCGGCGGGATCGCGGCCGGGCTGCTGGTCGGCGGGGCGGTCATCCTGATCCGCAAGCACGTCGACGACCCGCTGCGCGAGGGCGGGTTGAGCATCCTCACCCCGTTCGTGGCGTTCCTGCTCGCCGAGGTGGTGCACGCCAGCGGCGTCCTGGCCGTCGTGGTGGCCGGCCTGCTGCTGACGTACGCCGGGCCCCGGGTGATCCGGGCCCGCTCCCGGATCACCGCGTACGCGTTCTGGGACATCTCCACCTTCATGCTCAACGGCAGCCTCTTCGTGCTGCTCGGCATGCAGGTGCCCCGCTCGCTGCGGGCCATCACCAGCCACGGGCCGCTGCAGTCGCTGGGCATCGCGGCGCTGGTCGCCCTGGTCGTGGTGCTCGTCCGGCTCGCCTGGGTGCAGCTGTCCGTGTCCACCCTGCAGGGCATCGACCGGCGGGAGTCCCGCCAGGCCCGCCGGTTCGACTTCCGGGTGCGCACCGCCGCCGGCTGGGCCGGCTTCCGTGGGGCGGTCTCCCTCGCCGCCGCGCTCGCCGTACCCGTCACCACCCACGCCGGCACTCCCGTACGGGAGCGCGACCTGATCATCTTCGTCACCGTCGTGGTGATCGTGCTGATCATGCTGGTGCAGGGCACCACCCTGCCCCTCGTGGCGAACTGGGCCGGCCTGCGGGGCGACCGGGAGCGTGAGGACGAGGTGCGCTGCGCGCGGATCCGGGCCACCGAGGCAGGCCTCAACGCGCTGCCGCAGGTGGCCGCCGAACTCGGCGTGTCGCCGGACGCGGTGGACCGGCTCCGCGCCGACTACCAGGACCATCTGGACGACGTCCGCGCGCCGCGTACCGAGGAGAAGGAACGGCAGGGCGAACTGGAGCGGCAGTTGCGCCTCGGGGTGCTGGAACACAAGCGGCGGGAGATCACCCGGCTGCGGGACCGCAACGAGATCGACGACGCGGTGCACCGGCAGGTGCAGGCCGCCATCGACATCGAGGAGGTCCGGCTGCTCGGTCCGGAGCCGGAGGACTGACCGCCGGTCCACCTTTCCGGGGAGTACGGCACGAGACCGGGTGGCGTCTGCCGGCCGACCACCATGATGGCGACCGAGGAGGCGGCATGACCGGACTGCGCACCGACCTGTACGAGCTGCGGATGGCCGCCAGCTACCTGCGCCGCGGGATGACCGAGCCGGCCACGTTCAGCCTCTTCGTCCGCCGCCTGCCGCACCGGCGGGGCTTCCTGGTCGCGGCCGGCCTGGCCGAGGCGCTGGACTTCCTGGAGAGCTTCGCCTTCGACGACGACGAGCTGGGCTACCTGCGTGACGAGGTCGGGCTCGACGAGCCGACCCTGACGGCGCTGGCCGGGCTGCGGTTCACCGGCGACGTCCAGGCGGTTCCGGAAGGCCGCGTGGTCTTCGCCGACGAGCCGTTGCTGGAGGTCACCGCGCCGATCGCGGAGGCGCAGCTGGTGGAGACCGGCGTGCTGAACCTGATCACCTTCCACACCACGGTGGCCAGCAAGGCGGCCCGCTGCCGGCTCGCCGCCGGCGACGCGCAGCTGATCGACTTCGCGTTCCGCCGTACCCACGGCATCGAGGCGGGGGCGGGGGTGGCGCGGGCGTCGGCCATCGCCGGCTTCGCGGCGACCAGTCACGTCGAGGCCGCCCGGCGTTACGGCCTGCAGCCGTCCGGGACGATGGCCCACTCGTACGTCGAGGCGTTCCCCGACGAGCGGGCGGCGTTCCGGGCGTTCGCCGCCGACTTCCCGGCGAACCCGATCTTTCTGGTCGACACCTACGACACGCCTGCCGGCGTCCGGGCGGCCGTCGACGTCATCGCCGAGCTCGGGCTGACCGGGCCGGTCGCGGTCCGGCTCGACTCCGGGGACCTCGCGGCACTGGCCCGGCAGGCCCGCGCGATCCTGGACGAGGCCGGGTTGCGGCACGCCCGCATCGTCGCCAGCGGCAGCCTGGACGAGGACGTCATCGCGGGCATCGTCGCCCAGGGCGCGCCGATCGACGGATACGGCGTGGGCACCAGGATGGGTGTCTCCTACGACGCGCCCTCCCTGGACAGTGCCTACAAGCTGGTCGCCTACGGCGAGCGACCGGTGCTCAAGCTGTCGCCCGGCAAGGCCACCCTGCCCGGCCCGAAGCAGGTGTTCCGGGATCCCACCGGGGCCAGCGGTGACGTCGTCGGACTGCGGGACGAGCCGCCGCCGGCGGCGGGCCGGGAACCGCTGCTCGTGCCGGTCATGCGCGGCGGCCGTCGCCTCGAGGCGGCCGATCCGGCGGGCGAGGTGCGCGCCGCCCGGGACCGGTTCGCGGCGGATCTCGCCTGGCTGCCCGACGCGGCGCGCCGCCTGGCGGATCCGGTCCCGCTGACCGCCACGGTGAGCCCGGCGCTGACCGCGCTCCACGACCGGGTGGCCGCACAGCTGGGCGGCGTGCGCACCTACTGACACCGCCACCGGCTGTGCGGCCACCGGCTGTGTACCATCTGGTACATGAACTACGACGAGACGATCACCACCACGGCCGGTCTCGATCACGCCTGGGCCGCGCTGGAGGGCGTCACCACCTATCCCCAGTGGACCGCGTCCATGTCGACGGTGGAGCCGCTGGACGGCCCGGCTCTGGAGCTGGGCAACCGGTTCCGCATCCGGCAGCCCGGCCTGCCGCCGACCGTGTGGCGCGTCTGCGACGTACGCCGGGGAGTGTCCTTCGCCTGGGACGCGCATGCTCCGGGAGTGCACACGGTCGGCTATCACCGGGTGGACCGCGAGCCGGACGGGACAACGCGGATCCGCATCGGGATCCGGCAGAGCGGCGCCCTGGCCTGGCTGGCCGCGCTGCTCCTCACGGCGCGGACCCGACGCTACCTGCGGATGGAGGCGGCCGGGCTCAAGGCGGCCGCCGAGGCCGGCGCCGCCGCGGCGGCGGCGGACGACGGCGCCGCCTCCACCGGTGGCCGGTGACGCCCGCGAGGCGCTGCTCGACCGCTGCGTCACCCTCCTGAAAGAGGGCGGGTTCAGCCAGCTCAGCCTCCGCGAGATCGCCGCCGGCGCCGGCACCAGCCACCGCATGCTGATCTACCACTTCGGCAGCCGGGAGGGCCTGCTCGCCGAGGTGGTCCGGCGGATCGAGGCCGAGCAACGCGCCGCACTCGCCGCGCTCGCCACGCAGACGGATGACCCGGTCGAGGTGAGCCGGCGCTTCTGGCAGCGCCTGGCCGACCCGGCCCTGGCCCCGGCGGAGCGGCTGTTCTTCGAGATCTACGCCCACGCGCTGTTCGGCCGCGCCTGGACCGAGTCGTTCCGTGCCTCGGTGATCGCCGCCTGGACGGGCCCCGTCGAGGAGATGTTCGTCCAGCTCGGCTACGACCCCGCCGAAGCCCGCCAGCGAGCCCGGCTGGGCCTCGCCGCGACCCGCGGCCTGCTGCTGGACCTGCTGATCACCGACGACCGGCAGCTCCTCGACGACGTCGCCGACCTCTTCGCGCACCTGATCACCGCACCACGCCCACCCTCCGCCTGAGGTTTGTCGAGCCCGGAACGGGGAAACGGCACCGCGCCGTGAACGAGGAGTACGGGGCGCCGGCGGACGTGGACCCGGGGTGCGAGCTGTGCAGCAGGCCGCCGCCGGCCGGCTGGGTGCTGGCGTACCCGGCCGCTGAGGCGCCGGGCGAGGAAGGCACGCGGGAGACCATGCTGGCCCTGGGCAACGGGTACCTGGCCACCCGTGGGGCGGCTCCCGAGGCGTCGGCCGACGACACGCACTACCCGGGCACCTACCTGGCCGGCTTCCACAACCGGCTCTCGCCGCAGGGTGAGGAGAGCATCGTCAACCTGCCCAACTGGCTGCCGATGACCTTCCGCCCCGCCGGCGGCGACTGGTTCGCCCCCGGGCGGGGGCGACGGCTGCACGAGCACCGGATGCTGGACCTGCGGCGCGGGCTGTACCTGCGGGAGCTGGTGGTGGTCGACCGTGACGGGCGCCGGACGCGGATCCGGCAGCGGCGGCTGGTGTCGATGGCGAGCCCTCACCTGGCGGCGCTGGAGACGAGCATCCTCCCGGAGAACTGGTCCGGCCGGCTGGAGATCAGGTCCGGAATCGACGGCGGGGTGGTCAACGCGAACGCGCCCGCGGACGCCGGCAGCTGCGGCTGTCACCTCACCGACGTGGTGACCGGTGGGGACGACGCCGAGGTCGTCTGGCTGACGGCGGTGACGACCACGTCACGACACGAGGTGGCCGTGGCGGCCCGCACCAGGATCACCGACGGTGTGGCGCACAGCAGTGAGCCGGTCCACGGGCAGAAGGACGTGAGCCAGCTGCTCCGGATCGACGTGCGGCCAGGGGACCGGGTGGTGGTGGACAAGGCCGTCGCGATCTTCTCCAACCGCGACCTGGTGGTGTCCGACCCGCTGACCGCCGCCCGGGAGGAGCTGCGACAGGCGGGACCCTTCGACATGACGCTGGCCGACCACGTCGCCGCGTGGGACCGGCTGTGGGCGCGGTTCCGGCTCGACGTCGGCGAGGAGCACGCCTGGCAGCTGCCGGTACGGGTGGACACCTTCCATCTGCTGCAGACGTTGTCGCCGCACGTGAGCGGCCTGGACGCGGGGGTGCCCGCCCGGGGGTTGCACGGCGAGGGCTACCACGGGCACATCTTCTGGGACGAGCTGTTCGTCTACCCGTACCTGGATCTGCGGATGCCGGAACTGACCCGGGCCCTGCTGGCGTACCGGCACCGGCGCTTGACCTGGGCGCGGCGGCAGGCGGCCGCGGCGGGCCTGCCGGGTGCCCTGTTTCCCTGGCAGAGCGGCGACAGCGGCCGGGACGAGAGCCCGTCCCGCTCGCCCTCCCCGGTGACGGGGGAGTGGATGGAGGACTGGACCGGCCGGCAGCGGCACGTCAACCTGGCGGTGGCGCACAGCGTGTGGCGGCACTGGGAGACGACGGGAGACCTGTCGTTCCTCGCCCAGAGCGGGCTGGAGCTGCTGGTCGAGACGGCCCGGTTCTGGGCCGGTCTGGCCACCTACGACCCGGCCGACGACCGGTACGACATCCGCGGGGTGATGGGGCCGGACGAGTTCCACGACGGGTACCCGGGCCGGCCGGGCCAGGGGCTGGACAACTGCGCGTACCTCAACGTGATGGTCGCGTGGGTGCTCGGCCGTGCCGAGGAGGCCTGCGCGATCGTCGGCCGGCACCCCGGAGTGGCGCCGTGGCGGGAGGTCGTCCTCACCGACGACGAGCGGCGCCGGTGGGCGCACGTCGCCCGCCGGCTGCGGCTGGCCTTCCTCGACGACGGGATCCTCGCCCAGTTCGAAGGGTACGACGACCTTGCGGAGCTGGACTGGGACCGCTACCGGCGCAAGTACGGCGACCTGCGGCAGCTGGGGCCGCTGCTGCAGGCCGAGGGGGACCATCCGAACCGCTACAAGATCTCCAAGCAGGCCGACGTGCTGATGCTGCTCTACCTGTTCAGCGCGGAGGAACTCACCACGCTGATCCGCAGCATGGGCTACGACTTCGACCCCGCCCGGATCCCCGCCACCGTCGACTACTACCTGTCCCGCACGAGCCACGGCTCGACCCTGAGCCGGGTCGCGCACGCCTGGGTGCTGGCCCGCACGGACCGCCGCCGCTCCGCGGAGATGCTGATGAGCGCGCTCGGCACCGACCTCGCCGATCCGCAGCACAGCTCGACCCGCAACGGCATCCACCTCGGTGCCACCGCCGGCACGCTGGACATTCTGCAACGGTGCTACACCGGCCTGGAGATCCGCGGCGACGTGCTCCGGCTCAACCCGCTACTGCCCGACGGGCTCGACCGCCTCGACTTCGTGATCCGGTACCGCCACCAGATGATCTCCCTGCACGTGGACCGCGAACAGTTGCGGATCACCGCCGCCCCCGGAGCGGACCAGCCGGTCCCGGTGGCCGTCCGGGACGAATCCTTCCCGCTCGCCCCCGGCTCGACCGTCACGGTGGCGCTGCGCCGCACCGCCGCACCGCCGATCTCCGCCGCGCGGGGTGGCTGAGGGTGGCGCGCGCCCCGACGCCTACCCCGGCGCGTTCGTGGTAGTCAGCCCGACGACCGGGCTCCGACCTGAGGAGAGACACATGACCGTCACGATTCCCGACGTGATCGCCCGCTACTACCAGCTGATCGGCGGACCCGACGTGGACGCCTTCGTCGCGTGTTTCACCGACGACGCGATCGTCGCCGACGAGAACCGCACCCACGAGGGCCCGGCGGCGATCCGGGCCTGGCGCGAGCGGACCGTGGCCGACTACGACTACCAGGCCGTTCCGGAGGCGGTCGAGGAGGAGGCGGGCGGCAACATCGTCGTGACGGCGCTCGTGTCGGGCACCTTCCCGGGCAGCCCGGTCCGGCTGCGTCACCGCTTCACCCTTCGCGACGGCCTGATCGGCGCCCTCGACATCCGGCCCTAGGCTGCGCGTGGCCGCCGGTGAGGGTAGCGACGAGGCCAGCCGTACCACCACCGTGCGGCACCGCCGGCAGATCATCCGCCAGCCATCGCTGCTGCCTAAGAGAAGCCGCGGACCACAACCCGATCTCGCCGGTGCCGCCACAGGTGAGCCCGTCCGCAAGATGAAGGAACTCGGCATATCCGGCGGCGATGTCGTCCAGCGGCTCCCCCGGAGGAACCGGCGGCGGTGGCGCCAAGGGCGCCCGGGGTACGCGGGGGCCGCGCGTACCCCGGGCGGATGGTGCGGTCAGCGCGGGTCGACCGTGACCACGGTGTACGGCGTGGTGGCCGTGGGCGGCGTGGTGAAGCGGGCGTTGGGCAGGTAGAGGCGACCGAGGGCCTTGGCGACCGTGGTCGGGACGTCGAAGCCCGGGTCGGTGATGGTCCCGGTCAGGGTGCCGGCCGTGCCCGCGTCGTTCAGCTCCACCACCGCGATCTGGTTGAGCCGGTTCTGCACCACGTACAGCGTGCGGTCGAGGAGCAGCAGCCCGTCGCCGTTGACGAAGGTGTGGCCGGGTACGTCCACGACGGTGGTGACGCCGGTGGCCGGGTCGACCCGGAACAGCGTCCCGGTGTTGGACTGGATGACGATGAGGGCTTCGCCGTCCGGCGTTCGCGCGATGCCGTTGAGGTTCACTCCGGTGTCGACCTGCTGGTAGGCCCCGCTCAGCGGCAGTGTGGTGAAGCCGTCGGCGGGCGGCAGCGCGCCGGACGGGTCGAGTGGCAGGCGGTACAGCACCGGCTTGTTGGAGTCGGTGAACCAGGCGGCTTCCCCGGTGAGGACGACGTCGTTGACGAAGGTCGGCGCGCTCGCGAACTGGTACCGGGCGAGGACCTCCCCGGTGCCGCCGTCGATGACGCGGGCGTCGCCGGCGGTGCCGCCGGAGACGAAGAGCCGGCCGCGCGGGTCGATCTTGAGGCCGAGTGACGGGGTGCCGGTGGCGGGGCTGAGCTGGTCGCCCTGGCCGGTGATCAGATCCGCCCGGTAGATGGCGCCCGTGGCGCGGGAGCCGAACCAGGCGTACCGGCCGGAGGCGGCGATGCCTTCGGGCTGGAAGCCGGCCGGCAGGGCGACGACGGCGGGCTGGCCGAGCCGGTCGTCCGCGCGGGCCGGGGCGAGGGGGACGGTGGCGACGAGGGTGGCGGTCAGGGCGACTCCGAGTGCCTTGCTGAGTCGTCGGTTCACTGTGCTCCTTCCGGTCGTCAGGACGGTCTCCACTGGACGGTGCGACCGCGACCTGCCGGGGTCGTGGGGCCAGGACCTTGACAACTGTACTTTCCTCACCGGTGGCAGCCAGGGCCTTGAGCAGCGGGACGGCATGGGTGGATGCTGGAAATGCATCGACATCCAGCGATTGAAGGAGGGGTGTGATGCGCCGTCCCTCGCTCGTCGTCCTCGTGCTGATCGCTCTGCTCACCGGCACCCCGGCCGCCGCGCAGGCCGGGCCCGACCGGGCGAGCGCCGTGCTCGCCCAGGTGCGTACGCCCGGCACCGGATGGGGCTTCGACCCCGCCACCGGCCGGATGACCCTCACCGTCGACGACACCGTCACCGGCGCCGAGTTGGCGGCGCTGCGCGACACGGCGGCCCGGGCCGGCGCCGTGCTGCGCCGCGAGCCCGGCCGGCTGCGCACCCTGATCGCCGGCGGCCAGGCGATCTACGGCGGCGGCGGTCGCTGTTCGCTCGGCGCCAACGTCCGCAGCGGCACCACGTACTACTTCGTCACCTCCGGGCACTGCACCAGCGTCGCCGCCACCTGGTACGCCGACAGCGGCTACACCACCGTCCTCGGCACCCGGACCGGCAGCAGCTTTCCCGGCAACGACTACGGCCTCGTGCGCTACACCGGCACGGTCGCCCATCCCAGCGCGATCTACACCTACCCGGGCCTGCTCACCGTCTACGGGGCCGGCAACGCGTACGTCGGACAGGCGGTCTGCCGCAGCGGCGCCACCACCGGCGTGCGGTGCGGCTCGGTCACCGGCCTGAACCAGACCGTCAACTACGCCGAGGGTTCGGTGTCCGGGCTGATCCGGACCAACATCTGCGCGGAGCCCGGCGACAGCGGCGGCCCGCTCTACGTGGCCTCGACCGGCACGGTCATCGGCATCCTCTCCGGCGGCAGCGGGAACTGCACGACCGGGGGCACCACCTACTACCAGCCGATCACCGAGGTCCTCGCCGCGTACGGCCTGAGCATCCCGTGAACCGTCCGGCCCGCCCCGGCGACGGCGGGGCGGGCCGGGGGTCGGCACGGGTGGACCAGGGCCGGCCCGGTCAGCTCGGTTGGTCGTCGAGGAAGGCGACGGTGGCGGCGGCGAACAGTGGCGAGCTGAAGATGCTGTAGTGGGTCAGCCCGGGCAGGATCGCCAGGGCGTGGCCGCCCTTCGGCCGGCCCTCGTTCATCCAGCCGCCGTCGCGCAGGCCGCCGTCGAGCAGCTTGAAGACCTCGACGTAGTGGCTCGGCGGGGCCATGTCCGCGTCGGCGGCCATGATCAGCGTCGGCACCCGCAGGCCGCGGACGTCCTCGGTGAGGTCGAAGTCCTGCGCCATCAGCTCGCCGATCTTGTCCAGCAGCCGGGGGAAGTCCTCCGGGCGGGGCGCCACCCGCTGGTAGAGCTGGTACATCGGGGTGTCCTTCATGAACTCGGCGGCCGCCGCGCCCACCTGGCCCTGCTGCGCGCGCATCTCCGGATAGATCGCGTCGGAGCGTACGTGCGCCGAGGCGGCGACCAGCCGACGGATCTTGTCCGGGTACTTCACGGCGGCGCGCAGCGCGACGCCGCCGCCGAGCGAGTAGCCCACCAGGTCGGGCCTGGCCAGGTCGAGGTGGTCGATGAGCGCGGCGATGTCGTCGGCCATGAACTGCAGGTCGAGCGGCCTGTCGATGTCGGCGGTGCGGCCGTGCCCCTGCAGGTCGACCGCGACGACCTGGTGGTGCTCGGCCAGCTGGGGCAGGACCGGCCCGAACATCTCGCCGGCGCCGAGGCCGCCGTGCAGCAGGATCAGCGGCCGTCCGGTGCCGTGCACCTCGTAGTAGAGGTTGATGCCGTTGACGTCGGCGTACTGGCCGGTGCCCTCGACGTCGGTGGTCCAGTCAGTGGCGGTCACGGTGGCGTTCCTCCCGTCCTCGCTGGTGCTCCGAATGGGGGTGTCCGCCTCACCCTAGGCACGCCGGGCGACACGCGTGGCCCTGCCGCGCCGGCCGATCAGGAGAAGTGCGTCTTCGGTCGGGGCAGTCGTTCCCCGTCGACGATCAGGTCCACCTTCTCGTTGTAGAAGGCGACCAGCCCGGCGATCGGCAGCAGTGCCGCGGTGGGGAAGTCGTACGACCAGGCCAGGTCCGGGTGGACGGCGTCGCCGGCGCGGACCGACCACCAGGCGCTGGTCCGGCCCTTGTACGGGCAGGCGGTGCGGGTCTGCGACGGTACGAGGTGGGCGAAGTCCACGTCGGTGCGGTTGAGGTAGTAGCGGGTGGGCAGGCCGGTCTCGAAGACCAGCACCGGCGAGCTGGACTCGGCCAGCACCGTGCCGTCGAGCTCCACCCGCACTCGGCGGGTGGAGCGCAGCGCGTCCACCCGGGCGTACGGGTTGCGGGGGTGGACGAAGACCTCCTCGTCCTCCTCGAACCAGGCGTCCAGGGCGGCCCACTCGAAGCGGACGGTGTCGGCGAGCCCGGGCAGCGCGTCGTCGGCGTACCAGCGGGCGCAGGAGTCCCGGGCGGTGTCGCCGACCCGCAGGCCGTGCACGTGGGCGGTGCCGCGCCGCGACTGCTCGGCGCGGCCCTCGTCGACGAGGAGGTCGCGGCGCACGTCGGCGACCGGGACGTAGTACTGCGGGTAGAACGGCCATTCCCACACGTAGTGCGCCCGGGTGGTGTCCAGCACCGGCTCGCCGGCGAGGTACGCGCGGATCCGGCGGGGCACCGGCTCGACACGGTCGACCGTGGCGATCGCCTTCGGATAGTCCGGCACCGGCTCCTCCACTCGTTGATCGGGGCATCGGTTCAACGATCGGCGCGGCGGGAGGGTCGTCGGCGGACCAGCGGCGGTGTGACCTGGGGCACGTTTCCCCGGTCCGTGGAATCAGATCACCCGATGGGGATTTGCTGCCAGGTGTGAGCGTTGCAGAAATCCCCGCCACGGACGTGACCGCCGCCGAGCCGATCGACACACCAGGTGACCTGATGAGCGCGCGGCAACGGCTGCGGCTCGTCCTCGTCCTCGGCTCGCTGATCGCGATCGGGCCGCTGACCATCGACATGTACCTGCCGGCGCTGCCCGCCATCGCCCTCGACCTGCACACCACCTCGGCGGCCGTGCAGCTCACCCTGACCGGCACCCTCGCCGGCCTCGCCCTCGGCCAGCTGCTGATCGGCCCGCTCTCCGACGCGGTCGGCCGTCGCCTGCCCCTGCTCGCCGGCATCGCGCTGCACATCCTCGCCTCGGTGCTCTGCGTCCTCGCGCCGAACATCGCGGTCATCGGGGTGCTGCGGGTGCTGCAGGGGCTCGGCGTCGCGGCCGCCTCGGTGGTGGCCATGGCGGTCGTCCGCGACCTGTTCAGCGGCGCCGCCTTCGCCAGGCTCTTCTCCCGCCTGATGCTGGTGATGGGCGCGGCGCCGATCCTCGCCCCCACCCTGGGCAGCGGGTTGCTGCGCTGGTCCGACTGGCGGGGCGTGTTCGCCGCCCTGGCGGTGTTCGGCGTCCTGCTGGTCACGGTCGCCGTGTTCGGGCTCGCCGAGACCCTGCCGCCGGACCGGCGCCGCCACGGCGGCGTGGCCACCATCCTCCGGGACTACCGGGCCCTGCTGCGGGACCGGACGTTCGTCGGGCTCGTCCTGGTCGCCGGGCTGGCCATGGCGGCGCTGTTCGCGTACGTGTCCGGCTCGTCGTTCGTCTTCCAGCAGCGGTACGGGCTGGACGAGCAGCAGTTCGGGCTGGCCTTCGGCGCGGGCGCCGTCGGCCTGATCGGCGCCACCCAGTGGAACGTGCGGCTGCTGCGCCGGTACTCTCCGCAGCGGATCCTGGTCACCGCGCTCGGCGTGGGGGCGGCGGCCGGTCTGGTGCTGGTCACCTTCGCCGCCACCGGCTTCGGTGGCCTCGCCGCCATCCTGGCGTCGCTGTGGGTGGTGCTCGCCGCCGCCGGGCTCGCGCTGCCGAACGCGCCCGCCCTGGCGCTGTCCCGGCACGGGGAGGCGGCCGGTACGGCGGCAGCGCTGCTCGGCGCGGTGCAGTTCGGGGTCGGTGCGGTGGCGGCGCCGCTGGTCGGGGTGCTCGGCACCGGCAGCATGGCGATGGCCGCCGTGGTGGCCGGCGGCATGCTCGCGGCGATGGCCGTGCTGCTTACCGTCGTCGGGCCGGCCCGGCTGACCGACGTCGAGGCGAGCGCCGTCGCCGTGGCCGCGCACTGAGCCCGGCTGGGACGTTCAGCGGTTGAGAAGGCGGGAACCCTGGCCGTTTACGGTCGGGAGGAAGGCCGTCACGGACCGGGGCGTTTCTGGTTCTCGATGTACTCCTTGACCATCGTGAGGGGCGCGCCGGCGCATGACCCGGCGAAGTACGAGGGCGACCACAGATGCTCGCCCCACAGATATTTGCGCAGGTGTCCGGCGAACTCGCGGCGCAGGTATCGAGATGAGACGCCCTTGAGACTGTTGACCAGCCGCGACAGGGCGACGCTCGGCGGGTAGTGGACGAGCAGATGCACGTGGTCGTCCTCGCCGTTGAACTCCCGCAGTTCGGCGCCGAAGTCCCGGCACACGTCGGCCATGACCTGCTGGCAGCGGGTGAGGATCGGATCCGTGAGCGCCCCGCGCCGGTACTTCGTGGTGAAGACCAAGTGCGCGTGAAGGTTGTGGACAACCGTGCGTCCCCGGCGAACGTCCGGGTCTGGGGTCCATCGTGGTGACATAGACCAAACGATATGATGATGGTGTGAAGTTGGTGGTGCAGGTGAAGCTCCTGCCGACGCCTGACGAGGCTGCGGCGCTGGAGGCGACCCTGCGCGCCTGCAACGCCGCAGCATCCGACGTCGCGGTGATGGCACGGGAGATCGACTGCTACCGCAACTACGACCTGCGCCGGCACGCCTACCACGGCATCAAGGACGACTACGGGCTCGGCGCGCAGGCCGCCCAGCACGTCATCAAGAAGGTCGCCGACGTCTACAAGACGCTCGCGGGCAACCTCAAGGCCGGCAACTATGGCAAGCCCGGATCGACGCGCCGGCGCAAGGTCGAGACCAACCCCATCATGTTCCGCTGGGACGCCGCCCAGCCCTACGACGCAAGAATGCTGTCGTGGCAGCACGACGCCCGCGTCGTCTCCATCTGGACCGTGCAAGGGCGGCTCAAACAGGTCGCGTTCACCGGTTCCCCCGACCAGATCAAGGCCGTCGAAACCCATCCGGTCGGCGAGTCCGACCTGGTGCACCGGGACGGCATGTGGTTCCTGTACGCCACGGTTGAGGTGGACGAGCCGCAGGTCTATGAGCCGGACGGATTCCTCGGTGTCGACATGGGGATCGCGAACATCGCCTACGACTCCGACGACACCCGTTACGCCGGAACCAAGCTCAACGGCTACCGGCGCCGCCAGCAGCGGCTCCGGAAGCGGTTGCAGGAGAAAGGCACCAAGTCGGCGAAACGGCTCCTGGCCCGCCGCCGCCGGAAGGAAACGCGGCACGCCGCGGACATCAACCACACCATCGCCAAGAGCATCGTGACCGAGGCTGCACGCACCGGCCGCGGAATTGCCGTCGAGAAACTGACGGGGATCCGCGACCGGGTCCGGCTGAGGAAGCCCCAACGGGTCACGCTGCACTCTTGGGCGTTCCAGCAACTCGGCGCGTTCCTGATCTACAAGGCGCGCCGGGCCGGTGTTCCGCTGGTCGAGATCGACCCTCGGTACACCTCCCAGACCTGTGCAGCTTGCGGGTATCGGGACAAACGGAACCGACCCAACCAGGAAACCTTCATCTGTCGGTCGTGCGGGGTCGTTGCCCACGCCGACCACAATGCGGCTCGCAACATCGCTTCACGTGGTGTCGTGAGCTGGGGCGCAGTCAATCGCCCGCACGCGGCCTAACCTCGCAGCCAGCGAGGACAGTGATCCGCAAGCCTGCCCATTCATGGGCGGGTAGTTGACAGCCAGGAGAGCGGATCCACCGGCCGGCCGCCGAGGCGTACCTCGAAGTGCAGGTGGGGGCCGGTGGACGCACCGGTGGACCCGACGAGGCCGATCACCTGGCCGGCCCGGACCCGCTGTCCCGGCGACACCAGCAGTCGTGACTGGTGGCCGTAGCAGGTGGAGAGCCGCTGGCCGTCCGTTCGGCCGTGGTCGATGCAGGTGTAGTTGCCGTAGCCGCCGTACCACCCGGCCCGGGTGACCCGCCCGTCCGCCGCCGCGACGATCGGCGTGCCGGTCGGGGCGGCCAGGTCCACGCCGGGGTGCAGCTGCCACACGTGGTAGTACGGGTCCAGCCGGACCCCGAACCTGCTGGTGAGCCGGCCCGCCAGCGGACGGCCCAGCCGCCCGCCGCCCCGCGTGGTGACCTCGCGGCCCGGAGCCGCCGCCTGGACGGTGCCGGGCCAGCGATCGATCTCCTGCCGGACCGTCGCCTCCTCCCGCTGGCGGCGGGCGAGTTCCGCCTGGCCGGAGGCGATCGCGGCGGACAGCGCGGCGGCCCGCCCGGTGGGCGTGTCCACCAGGTTCGCGGAGTCCGCCACGGCGATGGGCGGTGCCACGCCAGGATCCCCGCCGGCCGTGAGCGCGGTCAGCAACTGCAGCACCGGATCCGGTTCCCGCCGCACCCGGTCGAGGTCGTCGCGGGTGCGGGCGAGGATGTTCTGCAGGTACTGGATCCGGTGCTGGACCTCGGCCAGCGCGGCGACCTGCCGGGCCTGTGGGGTGGTGGCGGCGTCGACGGGCGGTTGGGGATACAGGTCGGCCCCGGGGTCGGCGGTGATCAGCCCGGCGGCGTTACCGGGACTCACCAGCGGGCCGCCGGGCGGGACCGGGGCGGCCGAGGGAGGCGCGCCGGTGGCGGTCGAGGGGGCGGTGGGGGGCGGTGTGCCGGGCCGGCTGGTCGGTGCGGAGGTCGGTGACGGCAGGATCGGCGGCGGCAGCGGCGGCAGTGGCGGGGGCTTGATCGGGGACAGCGTGACCGACGGCAGGGGCAGCGGCAGCGACACGGACAGCGAAACGCTGGGCAGGGGGAGGGGGCCCACGGTTCCGGCCGCCGCGCTGCCCGTCGAGGCCGGCAGGCTCAGCGCCGTCACCGTCACCGTCATCGCCGCGGTGGCCGCCGTCAACGTCGCCCGTCGCCGCCGTCGCCCCATTGCCGCACTCCTGCCGCCGTTCCCGTCACCTGCTACATCGGGTCGGGCCGTCCCGCCGCAACAGGCGGCGGGACCTGCGGCGGCGGACCCTCTCCCGGAGGCCGGCGGCGACGTGCCAGCAGCACCGCGGCCACGACGAGGGCGCCGGCCAGCAGCACCGCCAGCGCCGCGACCACGGCCGACCGGCGGTGCGGCGGGTCGGACGGCAGCGTCGCCGCCTGACGGGACACCTCGCCGCTGGTGGGCTCCGATCCCGGCAGCAGGTACGCGTTGCTGGCGACCTGCGCGTCGTCGTCGGCGAACTCCGCCGCGGTGAGGGTGACCCGGTTGCGGACCAGGCCGCCCGGGTCCGCGCCGGCGCGGATGCGGCCGGTGATCGTGATCCGGGGCGGTGCCGCACCGGCGGCCAGCCGCACGTCACCCAGGTCGCAGGTCACGGTACGGGGGGAGACCTCGCACTGGCCGGGCGTGGCGTGCACGGTGACGTCGTCCAGGTCGGCCGTGGTGGTGAAGGTGATCCGTCCGGCGGTCAGGGTCGCCGTACCGGAGATCGTCACCGTGTGGGTGACCTGCTGTCCCGGCAGGGCGCCGAACGGCGTGGTGGTCAGCACCGGCGTCGCGTCGACCGGAGGCGCCGGCGTCGGGGCGATCAGCATCGCGGCGGCGGTCAGGCCCACCATCGACGCGGCCAGCGGCTCCCACATGCCCACACTGTAGGCCCGCCTGCGGCGGTCCGCCTGGCGTACCACAACCCTCATCGACCCTGAGGGTTGCATCCCCGTTCAGATGAGCGATGTCGTCAATGTCGGCGTGCTCGGAAGCGGGCCGAGGAAGGCAGGGATGTGATGAAGCTACACCCATCGAGATCATGGATACGTCGTCCGATGGCGCTGGTCGCCGCCATGCTGCTGGCGACGGTCGGCGGCGCGACGACCGCGGCCCGTGCGGCCAGCCCCGGCGCCGGAACCGTCTCCACCACCAGTTCGGGCGCCTCCTGGACCGGTGGTCCCTTCGCACTGCCCAACGTCAGCGCGGCCACTGGCAGCCTCACCTGCGGCGCCGCAACCCCCTGCGACGATTACGCGCTCACCGTCGACGTCCCGGCCGGCTACGACACCGACCACGATCTCAAGGTCAAGGTCAGTTGGCCGGACACCGCCGCCGACTTCGACATCTACCTGTACGACGCGTCCGGCGCGGAGGTGGGCCAGGCGGCCACCACCTCCGACCCGGAAACCCTGGTGGTGCCGCCGGTGGGCGGGACGTACCGGGTGCGGGTCGTGCCGTTCACCCCGCTGGGTGACACCTACTCGGCCACCGCGGAGCTGGTGGCGAAGCCGGCGTCAACGCCCGGGCCGGTCGGCGCCGCCTCGTTCGCCACCTACCCGGCGCCCGGGACGCTGCCCCGGGCCCATGACGCCGGGGAGCCCTCGATCGGCATCAACTGGAAGACCGGCAAGGTCATGTACCAGGCGTACACCGACACCTACCGGGTGAGCTTCGACGACAGCAGCGCCCCAGCCACGTCGGTGTGGGAGGACAAGAGTGCCCACCTGCCCAGCTGCACCGCCAACGCCTCGCTGGACCCGATCCTGTACACCGACCACGACACCGGTCGTACCTTCGAGTCCCAGCTCGCCGGCAAGACCTCGCTGATGTGCTTCACGGACGACGACGGCGAGACGTGGACGCTGTCGCAGGGCGGGGGCATCAACTCCGGCGTCGACCATCAGACCGTCGGCGGTGGGCGCTGGTCGCCCAACGGTGTCGGCGGCGTCGGTCTCTACCCGAACGCCGTCTACTACTGCTCGCAGGACATCGCCGATGCGCTCTGTGCCGGCAGCCGCGACGGCGGCCTCACCTTCGGCCCGGCCGTGCCGATGTACACCCTGCTGGACTGCGGTGGCCTGCACGGTCACGTGAAGGTCTCGCCCAAGGACGGCACCGTGTACGTGCCCAACAAGGGCTGCGGCGGTAGCCAGGCGGTGGCGGTCTCCGAGGACAACGGCCTGACCTGGCAGGTACGTCCGGTGCCGAGCAGCCTGCCGGCCGACAGCGACCCGTCGGTGGGCGTCGCCGCCGACGGCACGGTGTACTTCGGCTACCAGAACGCCGACGGCCACGCCCATGTGGCGGTCTCCCACGATCATGGCCGAACCTGGGACAGCGACCAGGACGTCGGCGCCGCGCTCGGGGTGAAGAACGTGGTCTTCCCGGCGGTGGTCGCCGGCGACCCGGACCGCGCCGCATTCGCGTTCCTCGGCACCACCACCGGCGGCAACTACCAGGACCCGCAGAACTTCACCGGCGAGTGGCACCTGTACGTCGCCGTCACCTACGACGGCGGCGTCACGTGGTCGCTGACCGACGCGACTCCACAGGATCCGGTGCAGAAGGGCTCGATCTGCACCGGCGGCACCACCTGCGGCACGGACCGGAACCTGCTCGACTTCATGGACGTCCAGATCGACAAGCAGGGCCGGGTCCTCGTCGGATACGCCGACGGGTGCACCGGCGCCTGCGCTACCGGTGGGGCGCAGAACTTCGACGCGCTGGCCACCATCGCCAGGCAGAGCGGCGGCAGGACGCTGTTTGCCGCGTACGACCCGGTCACCACGGCGAAGGCGAAGAAGAAGTGATCCGGGCGGTTGCCGCCGCCGTCCTGCTTGGCATGCTCGTCGGCTGCGCCGACGGGGCGAAGCCGAGCGGCCCGGACGAGCCGGACCTGGCGGTGCCCCCGACCGCCGCTGCGGTCTGCGCCGAGGCGGCGCGGGCAGTTCCGCGGCCGAGCGCGCTACCGACGCAGGTCCCGTTGCCGCCGGACGCGGTCGTCACCGGCACCGAACTGCGCGAGGGGAAGCGGCTGATCGTCACGGCGGTGACGGCCCAGCGCTTCCGCGACACCCTCGGCTTCATGCAGCGGGCGTATCCGGCGGCCGGGCTCAGCCTGGCCGGGGGCGAGGTCGAGGACCGCGACGCCGAGTCGAACTTCAGCGGCGACAGGCTGGTCGGCCGGTGGACGCTGCGGGAGGTCCCCGGCTGCGACGGAGACACGCTGGTGACCGTCCTGGTGGCGCCGGCGTGACCGGGCGTCCCGGCGGGTGGTCAGGCCGTCCGCCGGGACGCCGGCCGCGCGGACTGCCCCGTCAAGCCCGCCGAGCAGGTGGACGGGCCGCATGAACAGCATCACTCGGCGCTCGCCCACCCTGGCGATAGGGAGGGCCGCCGCGCCCGTCGCCGGGAAATCGACTCGGCGACCAGACAGGTGGTCAGCCGAAGGCGGTGAGGGCGCCGCGCTCGTCGAAGACGGCGCTGCCCGCCCAGGCGATCTCCCAGCGGTTGCCCTCCGGATCGGCGAAGTATCCGGAGCGCCCACCCCACGGCCGGTCGGTCGGCTCGGCCACCACCGCCGCGCCCGCCTCGACGGCCGCGGCGAAGGCCCTGTCGACCTCGCCGCGACTGTCCACGTTGCACGCCAGTGTGACGCCCGACCAGTTCCCGGTCGGCACGCCCAGGTCCGGTGCGGCCTCGGCGGTCAGGTCCTCCACCGGATAGAGCGCGAGCAGCACGCCGCCGAGGAGGAAGGCGCACCAGCCGTCGCCGCTGCTCGGCAGTTCGGGCCAGCCCAGTGCACGGTAGAAGGCACGCAGTGCCGGAAGGTCGCGAGCGCCGAGCGTCACGACGGAGACCCGGCCGGGAATCGCACTCATGATGCCGATCATGCCGGAGGCGGCCGACGCCGGCGGTCATCCCTGCGCCGACTCGGGGGCCAGTGCGGGTGCCCGACCAGGGTTGTCCAGCTGTTGACATCACGGCCGTGGCGATCGCCCGGGCGACGCACTTGTAGTCCTTGTTCAGCGGACCGGTCAACGACGGCTCGGCTTCAAAGGCGTCGACCAGGCCGCGTACCAGGTCGCGGATCCGGTCGTCGAGCGCGGCCGGTCGAGGGGAGCGGTGGCGGCGCGCGAAGCTGCGCCAGCGGCGGAGCCCGAGGTCGGCCATCCGGTCGAAACGGTCGGGGGAGACCGCGGGGCATCCCTCGTTCGAGAGTTCGGCCAGGCTCGCGACCACCGCCGCGCCGGATCCACCGCCGGAGACCGGGTCACGGGCGGGGCGGCGCCGGGCGGGGGCCGCGATAGGGCAGGGTGGCGCTGTAGACCACGTTGGTGGTGGTGCTGCCGAAGGAGGCGAGTTCGTTGACGACCTGTTCGAGGTGCGCCATCGACGTCGCGGCCACCTTCAGCACGTAACAGTCTTCTCCGGTCGTGCGCAGGCACTCCAGGATCTCCGACCGTCGCTCCAGCAGCTCGTGCAGCGGTTCGTGCCGGCTGCCGGGATACTTCAGCCGGATCACCGCGAGCACGGCGAAGCCCGCCTTGGTCAGGTCGACCTCGGCACGGTAGCCGGTGATCACGCCGATCGCCTCCAGCCGCCGCACGCGTTCACTGGTGGCCGACGCGCTCAGCCTGACCCGGCGGCTGAGCTCGGTGATCGGCAGGCGGCCGTCGCCCTGCAGCTCGCCGAGGATGGACCAATCGACAGCATCAAGATTCTCGGCCACCAGGCCCAATCTACCGGCGGATCCACGGCAAAGGCCAGCAAAGGCCGGGGAAGCGGTGTTCACACATCCCACCCGCCGTGGATAGCGTGAGACCCGTGCGTATTGGCGTGAACGTACCGAACTTCGCCCCGGGTACCGACCCCGAGGTGCTGCGACGGTGGGCGCAGATGGTCGAGGCGCTCGGCTTCGACCTGCTGATGGTCTCCGACCACATCGCGGTGACCCCGGACGTGGCCGCGCAGTATCCGGCGCCGTTCTACGAACCGTTCACCACGCTGTCCTGGCTGGCGGGGGTGACCCGCCGGGTCCGGCTGGGCACCACGGTGCTCATCGTCCCGTACCGGCACCCGCTGCTCACCGCCCGGATGGCGGCGAACCTCAACCGGCTCAGCGGCGACCGGCTCGTCCTCGGCGTCGGCGTCGGCTGGGCCCGGCAGGAGTTCGAGGCGCTCGGGGTGCCGTTCCGGCGGCGCGGCACGCTGACCGACGCGTACCTGCATGCCGTACGCGACGCCTGGCGGAACACGGACGACTACGACTCGCCGGCGATCCCGATCTGGGTCGGCGGCAACAGCGACGCCGGCATCAAACGCGCGGTGCTGCTCGGTGACGCCTGGCACCCGTTGCGGGTCACCCCCGGATGGCTGGCCGAGGCGGCCGGGCGGCTGACGGCCACCGCCGACGAACTCGGTCGCCCGGTGCCCGCGTTGACGCCGCGCATCGCGCTCCGGGAGACGCGTGAACCGGTCACCGGCCCGGACCGGCTCGCCGGTGTCGGCACCATCGACCAGATCCACGCCGACCTCGACCAGATCCGTCTCCTCGGCGCCGACACGGTGCTGCTCGACCCGTACCACGGCGACCCGACCGAGATCCGCCAGCCCGAACGCGCCTGGCGGACACTCGCCGCCGTGGCCGCACACCACAAATCCCAGGAGGACCGATGACCCCCGACGACGAGAAGTTCCTCCGCCGTGCCGTGCAACTCGCCAGCCTGGCCGGGGCGTCCGGCGAACGCCCGTTCGGCTCGTTGCTGGTCGGTGCGGACGGCACCGTCCTGATCGAGGACCACAACACCGTGGTCTCCGACTCGGACATCACCGCCCACCCGGAACTGAAGCTGGCCCGCTGGGCCGCTCGGGAACTCACCCTCGAGGTCGCGGCCACCACCACCATGTTCACCAGTTGCCAGCCCTGCCCGATGTGCGCGACCGCGATCGACCGGTCCGGCCTCGGCCGGGTCGTGTACGCCCTGTCCGCCGAACAGTTCGAGGAGGTCAAGCCACCCACCCCGGCGCTGCCCCCGGTGCGGTACGAGGGGCCGGCGCTGTTCGACGAGGCGCGCCGGCCGATCGACAACTACTATTAGGTGACCACCGCCCACCCGGCCAATGGCGAAGAGCCGCGTCAGCGCAGTTCCAGCGTGAGCAGCGGCTCAGCAAACACCGGCGGTGGTGCGCCGGGGTCTGCGGCAACCGCCTGCTCCAGTCGGCGGAAGCCGGCCTCCAGTTCGTCGGGACTGAGCTGCGCGAAGAACGAGAGGGTGCGCAGGCGCAGCCGTTCGAGCATGTCCCCGCAGGTGCCCGAGGACGGCTCGGTGACCGTGCCGAAGCTGGTGACGCGCCAGCCGACCGAGGTGAACATCGCGATGACCTCGTGCAGCGGCTGAAACAACGAGGCGTCCACCTCGTAACCGCGGGGGAAGTACTCCAGCCACCACGGCCGGGGATGGTGGTCGCTGAAGTTCGCGCGCAGCAGCAGCCGCCCGCCGGGCCTGAGCACCCTGGCCAGCTCCCGGGCTGCCCGGGTCTTGTCCTGTACGTGGTGCCAGGACAAGAACAGGAGAGCGTAGTCGGCGCTGCCGGCCGGCACCGGCATGTCCTCGGCGGCGCCGGCCAGATACCGCACATCGGGATGCGGGGACTGCGTCTGCGCAACCTCGCGCATGCGGACCGACGGCTCGACGCCGGTGACCGGCCCGAACGCTCCTGCCAACGCGGGGGTGAACCTGCCGGTCCCTGAGCCGACGTCCAGCCCCACCAGCGGACGCCGCTCGGGCAGCACCGCTTCGAACGCGCTGATCCATACCTGCAGTTGCTGCTGGCTGAGCGCGCGGCCGCGCGCGTAGTCCTGGTACTGCTCCCTGTCGTAGTCGATCGTCCTCATCGGACCTCCCGCGTCAGCCGGGCGACCACAAGCGCCGTTCCGATATATCAAGCCGATACATCGGGACGATATTCGTCGCCACGTCACCCCACAAGGTGCCTGTGCGACCGGAGCTCGGCCGACGGCCTGCTCGACGGGATCCGCGGGCTACTGGCCACGGCACAGGAGGCGTCACCGACCGACAGCTCGCGAAGCTCGTCATCGCGCTTCCCGTGGTGCAGGTGGGACGACGACTACAGCTCAAGATTCCGTCAAGATTCGTCGGTGTTGATGATCGATGACCGGATTCTGTTGGGAAGATGACCGCCGTCGTCGCGTCATTTCCAGAGAATGGGTGTTGTTGGTGAGTCGCATGAAGACGGTCCTTGTGGGCCTTTCCTCCGCTCGGCTCGGCTCGAGTCGCCGTATCCGGGCCGGGCTCCTCGCCCTTGCGGTAACGGCCGTCACCGTGTTCGCCACATCGACGCCGAGCATGGCCGGCGGTGACCTCTACTTCGTCGGATGTGAAAGTGCGAGCGCGTCGTGTCAAACCGGCGTCAAGGTCTCGTACCCGGCCGGCGTGTGCACCACCGCGGGGGCGTACTACGGCTCCACCATCGTCTGCGTCGACTACTACGGTGACTACGTGTACGTCAAGGACAACCATGCCGACGGCTTCGCGGCGATGGCGTACATCGAGAGCGAATACGGCTTGCGCGACCGGTACTGCCGTAACCCGCACACCGCTGGCACCTGGGCGAGGTGCAACTTCGACTGGAGCGAGTCCGGCAGGAAAGAGGTGAGCGCCGGCATTCTCCAGAACTACGCCACCATGCCACTCGACTACCTGTGGTCGTTCTCGAACAACTGAAGCGTGGCCAATTCCGATTCCACCTGCTCGGAAATAATCGGCGGGATCGCCTGCTTCCAGCCGTACGGCGACTTGATTCTTGTCAAGGACCGCTCTGCGGACGGGTACGCGGTAGCGGCCCGACTGGTGGGTCGGGGATTTCAACGGTTAGCGCGTCGTTCGACAAGCGCGCCGGGACAGGCCGCAAGGTGCGGCCTTTTGCGGCCTGTCCCAGTAGGTACTCCAGGTGACCGCGCCGTCTGGCTGACGAGGCGTCCAGTTGCTGCCCGGCTATTTGGGCCAGGCGCTCGTCGTAGTGCCGCCAGAGAGTCAAGCCTGGGGCTGGTCACCCCTGGCCGGCCAGGCCGCGCAGGGTGACGAGACCCGGCACGGCGACGCGGCCGAGTTCGGTGCCGGTGGCGGGATCGTGCCAGGTCACCGCGCCGGTCTGACCCAGGTAGAGGCGGGCGCCGTCCGGGCTGGGCACGAGGCCGCGCACCGGGTCGCGGGCCCGCCAGTCCGTGGTAGGGGTGAGGCGGTCGAGGTCCAGTGTGCGCACCGCAGGGCCGGCGCCGAGGAAGAGGCGGTCGCGGTCCGTGGCGGCGTACGCGATCCCGGCGCCCGGGGCGTGGCTGACCGTCCGGCGTACCGTCAGGTCCTCGGTGGTGATCTCCGCGACGGTGCCGGACGCGACGTCGGTGACGAAGAGCCGCCGCCCGTCGGGGCTGATCGCGACGGCGTGCCCGGCCGCGGGTCCCGCCCCGAACGGGTGCGGAAGATCGATGCAGTACGCCCACCAGGCGTCGAGGCTGAGCGTGTGCACGAACGCGTGCGCGTTGCCCGGCCGCCCGCTGACCAGGTCGCGGGTGTGCCGGTGGTCCGGCTGGTGGGTGTAGAGCGTGTAGAGGGTTGAACGGTTGGGGGCGAGGACCGCCTGGCGCCCGTCGCCGCGCATCTCCTCCTCGGCGCCGGGCGGCACGGGCGTCTTGTCGCGGGTGTAGAGCGGGCGCGGCGTCCGGCTGGCGAGGTCGACGACGCGGACCCGGTAGCGGTCCGGTGCCGTCGGCGGAAGCCACTCGAGGACGAACAGGCCGGTGAGGTCCCCGGTGAACGTCTCCGGTACGAAGTTGCCGCGCAGTTCCAGCCGGTGCCGGACCCCGGTGACGTCGGCGATCAGCACCGGGGTGACCTCCCGCCCGTCCGGGTGCCCCGTGGTGACGTCGCCGGATGTCGGGGTGAGGGCCACCAGCGTGCCGCTGGCCGAGACGGACTGCGGCACCCAGCGCCCGGGCAGCCGCACCCGCGCGGAGGCACGGCCGGTGGCGGTGTCGACCCGCCAGAACGCGGTGTCGGCGCCGGCGGGCGCGGTCGCCCAGACCGCCCGCCCGTCCGCCGTGGCGACGGCGCCCGGGATCGCCTGCCGGTCGCCGCCGCGCAGCACGCCGAGCCCGTCGTCGACCTCGACGAGCAGCGCGTCGGGGATCGTCACGGCGGGCGGGGAGGTCCGGGTCCGGCCGGGTTCGCAGCCGGCCAGGGTGGCGGCGCCGGCGCCGGCGAGCAGGGTCAAGGCGGTGCGACGCGACATCGTGGTGGGTGTCATGCCCCGGTGACACCGGGGAAGGCGGCGAGGTTCCCACCCCGGAAGGTGGAACCGGACCGGCGTGGGCGGTGTCATGAAGGGTGAGCCGACCGGAGGTTTCCCCTGGACGACGAAGAGCTTGTCACCCGCGCGCGGGCCGGTGACCTGGAGGCGTACGACCTCCTGGTCGCCCGGCACACCGCGTCCGCGTACCGGACCGCGGTGCTGCTCGGCGCCGGACCGGACGCGGAGGACGTCATCCAGGAGGCGTTCGTGAAGGGATACCGCAACCTCTCCCGCTACCGCGCGGAGTCCTCCTTCCGATCGTGGCTGCTCGCCATCGTCGCCAATGAGACCCGGAACCTGCACCGCTCGCGTACCCGCCGGGACGGGCTGGTCCTGCGGGCCGCGGCGGCGAACCCGGAGTCGGAGTTCGCCGAGGACGACGCGGTCGCGGCCGTCCTCGCCGCCGAGCGCCGGGCCGCGCTGGTGCAGGCGCTGCGCCGGCTACCGGTGAAGGACCGCGAGGTGATCGTCTGCCGGTTCTTCCTCGACCTCAGCGAGGACGAGACCGTGACCACGCTGGGGCTGCCCCGGGGCACGGTGAAGTCGCGGACGTACCGGGCGTTGGCGAAGCTGCGCGGACTGCTCGACCGCGAGGTGGTGCACCGTGGATGACCTCGAGCGGGAACTGCGCGACCTCTCCGCGTGGCTGGAGACGCCCGCCGCCCCGGACATCACCGCGCGGGTACGCGCCCGCCTGACCGCCCCGGCGGCCCGGCGACGCCGCTGGCGCTACTGGCTGGCCGGGGCGCTCGCCGCGCTGCTCGTCGCGGTGCTGCCGCCGGGACGGGCCGCCCTCGCCGACGCCGTCGCGGGACTGCTGCGCTTCTCCGGGATCGTCATCGGTACGTCGCCCGCGCCGGTGCTGCCCTCCGGCACCCCGTCGCCGTTGCCGCAGCAGCGGCCCGCCGACCTGCACGAGGCACAGCGGAAGGTACGTTTCCCCATCCGGGTGCCGGCGAAGCTGGGTCCGCCCGAGCAGGTGCTGATCGCCGACGCGGACGGTATCGGCAGCTACCGGGTGGCCACGCTGCTCTACCGGGGCGGGGCGCTGCGCCTCGACGCCTTCGACGGTCAGCTCGACCCCGTCTTCCAGAAGCAGGCGGCCGGGCCGGATGTGGAGTGGGTCCAGGTCGACGGCGACTTCGCCCTCTGGATCGGCCGCCCCCACGCCCTGGCGTACGTCGATCGTGGCGGCACGGTTCGGGTGGAGACCGCGCGGCTCGCCGGCGCGACCCTGATCTGGCAGGAGGCGGGGGTGAGCTACCGGCTGGAGGGCGACCTCAGCCGGGACGATGCGATCAGGATCGCCGACTCGCTGGACTAGGGCCTGTGTCAAAGCCCCTGGCCGGCCTGCGGCGGGCCCAGACGACGACCGGCTGCGTTGGAGCTCCGTCCGGATACAACACCGGTATCCAGACGAATCTCCGCCTTGCCGGACGCCGCCTGGACTCCGCCTCGGCTCGACCGAGGACTTTGACACAGGCCCTAGTGGAACCGGGCGGCCCCGGCCGGTGTCCCTGCTGGTGAGGGACATCGTCGGATCGGGGGTGCCAGATGCGTTCAGCGGGCAGGGCGGTGCTGGTGTCGGCGGTGCTGCTGGCCGGGTGCACGACCGCGAGCCGGCCAGCCACACCCGTCGGGGGCGTGGCCACCACAGCGAGCGCCGCGACGGGCTGCAACTCGCGGATCGAGACGGGGTCGCTGCCGGACTGGGCCGACGCCGGGTTCAGCGGGGACGCCCGGATCCCGCACGTCTTCGGCGCGAAGGGCGAGATCGTCGCGGTGTTGTTCGCTCACCCGCTCACGCACAACAGAACCGACGGGGCGAACAACAAGATCCTCTGGGTGCCCCGCCCCGCCACCGCGTCACCCGACCCGACGGCACCGGCCACCCTGGTCATCACGGCGACGCTCGACGGCACGGACACGCGGGCCACCCGGGAGGTCACCGGCGGCCCCGGCCCGTCGATCATCGACCTGCCGCAGGCCGGCTGCTGGCATCTCGTGCTGTCCTGGTCCGGACGCACCGACACCATGGACCTCCGCTACGCCGAGGGCTGACGGCGGTGCCCCATGACGGCATGAGGGCGTACGCCGACTCCGCGCCGCCCTCAGCGGCTCTCCGGGACCGCCATCTCGCCGAGCTGCGACCAGTCCTGCTGCGGCACGGTCACGTTCACGATCCGGGGCGTCTCGGCCAGGTGCGGCGGCAGGGTGCGCTGCGCCTCACGGAAATGGTCCGACTGCACGTGGGCCGCGCCGGCCTCGTCGTCCCGGAAGGCCTCGACCAGCACGTACTCGGTCGGGTCGTCGAGGCTGCGGGACCAGTCGAACCAGAGGCAGCCCGGCTCTGCGCGGGTGGCCTCGGTGAACGCGGCGGCGATCTGCGGCCACCGGTCGGCGTGCTCCGGCAGGACGCGGAACTTGGCGGTAATGAAGATCATGCGCTCCAGGCTACCGAGCCGGCCGGTGGCCGTCAGCGGCATGAGGTGCACGCCGACGTCGGCGGGCGACCACGATGGCGCGGCTTGCCGCGGCCGGACGCGTTGGGTATGTTCCGGGACGCGCCGACGAGCTGGAAGGAGGTCAGAACAATGTCCGATGTTCTGCGCCCCCTCCGCGTCCTGGCGTCCACGCGGATCTGACCCGGGGCGTCTGCCTCCCGGAGGATCGACCCATGACCGACGTGGTCATCCGCCCGCTCGTCGCGGGCGAGGAAAGTCTGTTCGACTCCATGCCCGATCCGCTACCCCAACTACGCCAGGTCAGCTACGCCGACGGAATCGCCGGCGGCGGCTACCGGCCCGAGCGCACCTGGGTCGCCCTGCGCGCCGGCCGCGTCGTCGGCCGGGCGGCCTGGCTGCTCCCGCCGGGAGCCGTCGGCGCGCCATGGCTGGAGCGGTTCGATCTGGACGCCGAGCCAGAGGTCGGCGCGGCCCTGCTGCGCGCGGCCCACGAGGCGCTCGGTGGTCCGCAGAAGTATTACGCCGCCATGCCGGCGCACTGGCGACGCCGGCCAGAGGTGCTGGCCGTGATGGAGGCGCCGATGGCGGCCGCCCGGCTGGCCGGGCTGGTCGAACGCCGGGAGCGGGTGCGGTGCACCTGGACGGGTACGCCGCTGCCGGCGACCTCCGGGCGGTACACCTTCCGTCCGGCGGCCGACGCGGCGGAGATCAACACCCTGGTTGCCCGCGTCGCGGAGCCCGACGTGCTGACCGGCATGGAACTGGCGCGGGCGGTCGGCGGAGTGGACCTGGCCACCGACCCGCTGGCCTGGCTGACCGGCCCCGCCGGCAACTGGCGCATCGCGATGCACGCCGGCAAGCCGGTCGGCCTGGCGGGAACGGCCGGCAACGCCTGCTACCCGCTGCTGGCCTACCTCGGCCTGTTCGACGAGGCCGTCCGGGGAGAGTTGATCGCCGAGGCGGTCAGCGTGCTGGCCGCCGGCGGCGCGAGGGAGGTGGTGGCCGACGTGGACGCCCACCGCGTGGCAGTGGTGGCGGAACTGGAACGCACCGGGTTCCGGCAGGTGCGGGCCCGAGTCCTGTTCGAGCCGGTCGCCGATCCGCCGTTCGACACGGCGGCCGCTGCCGGCCGCGGAGCCGAACGGGCCGGCTAGCAGCGCACGGTGCGCCCCGGCCGTGCCCGGGGCGCACCGGCGACCGTCCGGTCAGCTCTTCGTGACCGGGCTGAGCAACTCCGAGGCCCGGCGGTCGGCGAACGCGGTGACCGCCTGCTGACCGGCCCCGAAGACGATCGCCACGCCCAGCAGGGCGGCCGTGCTGTTCACCGTGGTCTCGACCAGGCCGCCGATCACCAGCATGATCCCGACGACCGCGACCAGCGGACCGATGGCCAGCTTCAGCAGCCCCTGCTGGAACGGCAGCTTGTACGGCAGGCCGCCGGAGCGGGACGTGATCATCGAGGGGAGCGCGCTGATGAACGCGCCGAGCGCGCCGGCGATCAGGACGAAGAACAGCAGCCGCCACGCCGGCACCCCGGCCGCGTCGGTCGGCGGCTTGAGGAGCTGGACGTCCCGGCTGCTCCACTGCACCAGCACCATCAGCGTCTCGGCGACCAGCGCGAAGACGGACAGGCCCAGCATCCGGTTGCGCAGCCGGCGTACGGACTCGTTGAACTCGTCCGACTCGACGTGGAAGCGCAGCAGCAGGGCCTGCACCTTGGCCCGCAGCAACGTGGGCTGGGTCGGGTCGGCCTGCGGGTCGAACGCGGTCAGCACCTTGTCGTCGCTGGGCAGGTAGCGCCCGGCCGCCGCCTGGTACGCGGGCAGCAGCCCGAGCAGCTCCTCCGGCGTACGCAGCTCCACCATGGCCCGCTCCACCGCGTGGATCGTCTGCCAGGCGTACTCGACGTTGCCGCCGCGCAGCCACTCGACCACGTTGCTCCGCCGGAGGACGGGCTCCACCCTGGACAGCTGTGCCCGAAGCTCAGCCACCCGTTCGGCGTTCGCCGTGTCGCGGGCCGCCAAGCCGCCCAGCTGTCGGTGGAGGTCGTCGAGCTTGGTGCGCACCCGCACCTGCCACACGGCTCCGGGAACGGTCGTGATCGTACCCGTGGTGGGCTCCGGAGCCGTCTCGCTGCCGGTGCCGGCGGGTGGGGCGGTGATGTCGGTGGACATGAGCGGCCCTCCAGTCGTCGGGAGTCTCCGACCTGGGCGAAAGCGCCTGTCTCCAAAGTATCCGCAGGTCAGGGCCGTTGCGACAGGCCGGGCGGGCGCTTTGACAGATTGACGACCGCCCGGCCCCACCGCTTGTTTACCCGCTAGTAACATGAGCCGGTGACCGTATACGCCCTCGCGCAGATCGCCATCCATGACCGCCGGCGCTACGACCGGTACGTGGCCGCCTTCATGCCCGTCCTCACCCGCTACCGGGGACGCCTGCTCGCCGCCGACGACGCGCCCCGGGTGGTGGAGGGCGACTGGCCCTACCAGAAGGTGATCCTCATGGCCTTCGACAGCCGGGAGGACTTCGAGCGCTGGTCCACCTCGCCGGACTACCGGGAGATCTCCCGCGACCGGGAGGCCGCCACCGACGGCGTCGTGCTGCTGGTGGACGGTGTCCCCGCGCCCCGCTCGGCTGGTTGACGGCAGCCCCCGGGTCCGGTGTGGACGTAGGGCGATCGCGGCCGCCGTCCGACGTCGAGGATGGTCGGTGCCGCGTCGGGTCGTGACGACGTTTCATAACTAAGCGTCAAGCTCATGTCACTGTCAGCTACCCAGCTAATGCGGTGACTTGCCGTGCCTCCATCAACACACTGCGAAACGACCGGTCACTCCACGCTTGCTTCCCCGACCGCAGGAGGTCACGACCGATGATCGATTCGCAGCAATCCCGACGGCGCGCGCTGCTGCGCGGCGCCCTCGCCGTAACCGGCGCGGCCGTCCTGGCCGTCTCGTCGCTGGCCGGCATCGCGTCCGCGAACGAGCCGGCCAAGCCCGTCGCACCCGGTGCCGGGCCGTCCGGCCCGGTGCCCGCCGGGTTCGCCAGCTGGGCGGAGCTCATCTCCGTTCAGGACAAGCTCAACCAGGCCGCCACCCGGATCACGGCGGTCAAGGGCGACGGCTTCGCGGGCATCGTCGCCGCCCCGGAGAACCGCGAGTTGCGCGTGTACTGGAAGGGCACCGCCGGCACCTCGGTCCGGGCGCTGGTCCGCGAGCTGAACCGCACCGTGCCGGTCCGGCTGCTGCCGGCCCGCTACTCCGAGGCCGACCTGGCCGCGACCGCCCGGAAGCTGGCCACCGTGCCCGACGTCGCCTCGGTCGTACCGCAGGTCGACGGCAGCGGCGTGCAGGTCGTCGCCACGGAGGCCAAGCTCGCCAAGGTCAAGGCCACCCCCGCGGTGCGGGACTCGGCCGCGGTGGTGTCCGTCGTCGCCGGCGACGCCCCGGTGGCGACCTACGACCGGCAGGCCGACATCCCCAACTACTACGGCGGCGGCCGGTTCTGGTCGCCGGTCGGCGGGTGCAGCACCGGCTTCGCCATCAACACCGCGGGGACCGTACGGATGCTCACCGCCGGGCACTGCGGGGAGAACGGGCAGGCCGTCACCACCGGTGCCGGGGTCAACATGGGCACGATCTCGAACAAGATCACCTGCACCGACATCGAGATCATCAACACCGGGTCCTGGGGCCGGGTCTTCACCGGCGGTCCCTACTCCGGCACCAGCGTCCCCATCGGTGGCGCGGCGAGCAGCTTCGTCGGCAACTACGTCGTCACCAGCGGCGCCACCAGCGGCGAGCACAGCAACATCCAGGTCACCGCGGTCAACCTCTACCTCGGCGTCAACGGCATCCCGTGCAGCACGGTCGGCCCGCTGGTGCAGGCCCGCCAGCTCAACGGCACCTGCGCCGTCGCCCCCGGTGACAGCGGCGGTCCGGTGATCGCCTACCGCACCGACGGGAAGGCGAACGCCCTCGGCACCATGACCGCCGGCGCCGTGGCGGTCGCCAACAACCTGTGTCCCGGCACGATCTACACGCCCGGCTACAACTACGTCTACTACATCCCGATCGGCACCTCGCTCGGGGCGTACGGCGCCAGCATCGTCACCAGCTGACGCCCACCGCACCACGGCCAGCGCCCCGGCTGCTCAGCCGGGGCGCTCGTCGCCCACGGGTTCAGGAACACTCCGTCCGCAGCGGGAGGATGGTGCGGCTGCGGCCCGGACGGGGGTACGCCTCGGCCGCCGCGGCCAGCCGGGCCGCGTGGTCCCGCTGCTTCTGCCAGTGCCCGTACAGCGCCCCCCGCTGCGACAGCCGGTCGACCTCGCTGATCGTCTCCGGGTCCACGTCACCGGGCGGCGCGTCCCGCCATGGAGTACCCGGTAGCGGCATGAACGTGTGGGCGTGGATGCGCGCGCCCAGGTCGGCCAGCTCGCGCGCCAGCCGCAGCGACGCGTCCACGTCGCCCTGGTCCTCACCCGGCATCCCGAAGATCATGTCCACGTTGATCCGGAAGCCCTCCTCGACGCCGAGGCGGACCGCGCGCTTCACCTCCTCGACGCCGTGCCCGCGCTTGGCGGCGTCGAGGACCCGGTCCGACCCGGACTGGGCGCCCACGATGATGTTGTTGTTCGCGCAGTACTTCTTCACCAGCTGTAGCGCCTCCCGGGAGACGTGCTCGGGCCGGATCTCACTGGGGAACGAGCCGAAGAAGACCCGCCCCTCCGGGCCGATCCCGTCCCGGCACGTGGCGAGGAGCTCCTCGACCGCGTCCAGGTTCGCCTCGTCCCCGGACGCGCCGTAGGACAGCGCGGTGGGGGTGATGAACCGGACGTCGCGCAGCCCGCGCCGGCGCATCGCGTCGACGTGCCAGCGGACGTTCTCCACGCTGCGGTGCCGGAATCGCGCCGAGAACATGAACGGCGTCTGGCAGAACCGGCAGGAGAAGACGCACCCGCGGGTGATCTCCAGGGCGTTGAACCGGTCCCAGCGCAGCGAGAAACCCCGGAAGTCGTCCAGCGGCCGCCGCTGCGGGCGTCCGGTCCGCACCACCGCGCCGGTCGCGTCCCGGTACGCCAGGCCGCTGATGCCGGTCGGATCGCCGACGGCGTCGACCAGGCTCAGCAGCGTCGTCTCGCCCTCGCCGACGGCCGCGATGTCCCACCCGGCGTCCAGGGTCTGCACCGGTTCGGCGGTGGCGTGCACCCCGCCCGCGACGTGCGCCACGTTCGGCGCGTCCGCGAGGTCGCGGATCTGCGCCAGTTCCCGGGCCAGCGCCTCGGCGTCGGGGGAGTAGAACGACCACAGCACCAGCACCCGGGTCGCCGTGGCCGACGCCTCCCGGATGTGCGCGGCGGTCGCCTCCGGGGTCTCGCCGAAGCGCACCTCGTAGCGGGTGCTGGTCTCGTGGGTCTCCAGCGCGCCGAGCAGCACGTGCAGGCCGTACGTGACCGCCTTGCGGTAGCGCAGCACCAGCACCAGCTCGGGAGCATCCATGGCGGCGATTGTGCCAGCCGGCCCGCCGCGGACCCAGCGGGCGGCCGGCGGGGCCGCTTAGAGGCGGTGCCGCACCCAGACGTTCGGCTCGACGTAGACGGCGTAGTCGTGCGCCACGTCGCACAGCACCGGCACCAGGGCGCCCGGCACGTGCACCGGCCCGCTGGTGTCGAACGGCAGCCCGGTCCAGCTACGCCATTCCGCGAGCGTGCCGGTGATGGTCATCGACCGGGTCGCCACCCGCTCGATGACGCCACCGGCCCGTACGTGCACCCGCAGCCACGGGTCGACCGGCAGGCCGTCCTCGCGGACCCGCGCCGCGTACTCGGCCGTCGGCAGGTCGGGCTGGCTGTGCTTGCCGCTCGGTCGGACCGGCGCGACGAGGGTGTCGAGGCCCCGCTTGGCGACCGCCTCCCGCATCGCGTCCAGCATCAGCGCGGACACCCCGCCACCGCGGCGGTCGGGGCGGATGCAGATCTCCAGCGCCGACACCATCGTCGGCTTCCGCCCGACGTGCCGGTCGACGGTGGCCCGTTGGATCATCTTGTCCCAGCCGGTCTCGGGCAGCTCCGGCTCCGTCCAGTGCACCGGTACGGCGTACCCGCGGGCCACCGCACGCCCCGGCTCGGCCGGATCGATCGCGGCGAACACCAGGTCCGGGTAGAGGTCGTCGGCGACCGCGTAGTACACCGGGCTGATCACGTCCTGGATCATGAAGGTCGGCCAGGCGCCGTCGAAGTCGCCGTTGGTCAGCAGCGGGGCGAGGTCGGGACGGTCCGCCAGGCTCACGATCTCGAGGGTCACGGCCGGGACGGTAGCCCGTCGCAGCCCCGCACCGCACGTCATATTCAGCGGACCCGGGCCGTCCCCTGGGCGCGCGCTGATCTCGGATGCGTGTTCGCGGCGGTGGTCGTAGAGTCTGCCGCCATCGACGTGTAGCTCAGCCAGTAGAGCACCGGGCTGAAATCCCGGAGGGCGCGGGGGCGGAACCCGCCACGTCGGCGTGAACGACAATCACCTGCGCGTGAACCCCGGCTACCCGCTCGGCCAGCTGGCGCGCGCCTTCACCACCGCGCAGACGCACGAGGACGCCGACACCCGGGAGCGGGCCGACCTGCGGGCGCAGCGGTGGCGGCTGGTCCTCGACGGAATGGCCGACGGGCGGCTGGACATCGGTTCCCGTACCCCGGTTGCCGGCCTGCCGGCATGGGCGACACCCGTGGTGATCCAGGGTGGTTTCGCGACCGGCGAGCCCGCTGCGAGCGGACCGTTGCGGCCCGACGAGATCGAGCGGTCGCAGCGGCTCGGCGTGCCGGCTGACCGCCGGGCCCTGTTCGGTTCGTGGCTGACCGACGCGGGCCTGGCGGAGCTGGGCCACCTGCTCGACAGTGGCCGCTACCGCCTGGAGCACGCCGAGGAGGCGGCGTTGCCGGTGGTGGCGTGGTTGCTGCGTACCGGGCACCGCGACAGCGCCTTGGCGGTGCTGGAGGAAATCGCGCCGTACGCGGACCGGCTGCGTTTCACCCCCGCGCCCAATGACCAGATCGCCGGTGACCCTGACGTCGTGTACCGGCAGACCGCGGGCGACGCCCGGGCGGCGCTCGCGGCGCGGCAGCCGAACGAACAGATCGAGGCGATGCGTGAGGCGTTGACGGTGTGGAATCCGTTCGCCGACGACCTGCTCGCCCTGTGGTGCGAAACGGAGCAGGCCGGCCGGATCGGTGCGGCCACCCCGGGTGACTGGCTGCGCCGGGCCGCGCAGCTTCTCGACCGCTATCAGCACCTCGCGGCCACGAACACCCGGTGCACCAAGCATCGCCGCCGCACGAGCAACATCGGTGTCCTGCGGAACGCTCTGGAGCGGCGGGTGGCGGGCGAGGAGTTGACACCGCGCGAGCGCGGCCTGGTGGACAGCGTCGTGAAGGCGATGCTGCGTAAGCGCGGCCGTCCCGGCAGCCCCGCGCACACCGCCGTACGCGAGGAGCAGGCCCGCGAGGCCGCCCGGCCGACCCATCACCAGCTGGCAGGGTTGGTGGCGACCCGGCTTGGTGCCCTGCCACAGGGCACCGGGATCAGCGACGTCGAGTGGGTGCTGCGCCCGGTCGAGGCCGACGAGGCCGAGCGCAGCGACCTGCCGGCCGGCTGGCTGATCCCCGCCCCGATCGTTCGCGTCGTCGCCCGGGCCACCGCCGGCACCCTGGAGCAGCTGATCGGCCGTGGCGTGATCGGCTCGGCGGAGGTGCTGGCCCGGCTCACCCCGCGCCTGGCTGCCGCGACCGCAACCTCGGCGTACCCGGACGCGGCGCTGCGCACGCTGATGGACGTGACCTACCAGGCGTTCCGCAACCGCCGCTCGCTCCTGCTGCTCAACCTGCAGCACCAGGTGCGCCTGGCCGAACTGCCCTGGGTGAAGGCGGTCGACTTCGCGCGGGTGGACACCAGCGACGCCCGCCGCCAGGCGCATCGCGCCCTCCGGCGGCTCGCCGCCGCGGCCGTCGGCGGGTTCCCGGCGACTGTGCTGCCCAACCCCCTCATCGCTGAGCTGTCGACGCTGTCCCGGCAGGCCGGACTGGACCTGCCCTGGGTCGAGGAGCTCGCCGCCGACATCTTCATGGGAACGTTCTCCGCGAAGTTCCTCCAGGCCGCCAAGGTCGCCGGCCGCTGGCTGACCGACAGCATCTACGCCCGGTACTACGACATCGACTACCCGGCGGTCGTCGGGATCGACGACACCGGCAAGCGACGGTTCCGGCGCGTACGGACCTCGGACGCCTTCGACCGGCTGTGCCGGGACCGGGCGGGGGCCCGCCACGGCCGGTCCTGGTTCAACGTCGCCGCGAACGGCATCATCATCGAGCAGGCGCAGATCCTGACCACGCACAACCTGGCCACGATCGCCGAACTGGGGGTGGACCTGGCCTGGCGAGAGCTGGCCGGGCACAGCCTGGACAGCGCGCTGCGTCTGGTCGCGCGCGTCCACGGCAATCCACGCCCGCTCGCGACGGTCAAGAACACCGCGTACGCCTGGCGGCAGATGCTGTTCTTCCTCTCGCTGTCAACGCCCGCCGAGCAGGCATCCTTCGCCCAGTACGCCGAGCACCGGCTGGCCGACCAGCCGGCAACCGTGCGGGTGCGGATGTCGCCGGCGGTGGCAGGGCTCGCACACGTGATCGAGGGTGGCACCTTCGACCCTGACGGCAGGGCCGGCGTGGGGCGGCGGCTGCTCGGCTGGACCACGGAGGAGCACTGGATGCTGGGTCATGACCCGCTCGACTAACCGTCGATACTGCGCTCGCGCACGCCCTTGCGCCGCGCGTTGTCCCGTTGCGGGATCGTCAATCGGTCCGGGTGCGGAGACTCCGCGTCAGGGTGGGGATCATCACCGCCGCAGGGACGAGGTGTAGCCCGAGGAGGGCGGTGGTGGTGGCGGTGTTTGCCCCGGAGAGGAGGGGCAGGACCAACGAGATCGCGGTCAGCGACACCGCCGTCCACACGAATCGCTCGGCGGGGCGAGCGCTCCAACGACGAAGAGCGACGGCAATGACGATGCCCACGACCGAGAAGAAGCCGGTCACCACGGCGAACCCGGGCAACGGAATCGTCTCGCCACCATCGGGGACCTCGAAGTCGACGCCAACGGCTTGGGCAAGCGCAGCGGCGAGGGTGGTGGCCACCATCGCTGCGAGCGTGGCAATGAAGCCGGTGCCGGCGAGCCCGCGGAGTCGGTGGGTGTGGCTGGTCTGGCCCGATGCCGGGCCTGTGACGACCCCGGTGTCATTCATGCTGTTCATGTCGTTCCTCCATCCTTCGGTAACTGGCGTACGGGGTGTGTTGACTGGCATGTGACGGTCCTGGCCCTGGGCGTGGCGATGCGCACCCTCGCCGTGCGACGGCCGGGGTTCCGCAGGGCGCGGACGCCGGTGCCGCGGAGCCAGAACCCGGCGTCGCGTCCGAGGATCGGCCCGGGCTCGCCGTCGCGCAGCTCCAACTGCACCCGCCCGCGGGTGACGACGCCGAACGCGTCGCGCCACTCCGCCGCGACCACGGCGACACGCGCGCCACCGCGCAGCGCGAGCGTCCACACCGGGACTACTCCGTGCCGTCCGCCGGCAGGCGCTCCGGCAGCCCGAGCGGCGGGAACCGGTCGTCGTGGAATATGAAGATCTCGGTGATCGCCCCGCCGGTGATGCGCAGGACGTCGATCGTCAGCGGCAGGTACGCGCGCTCCCGCTCCCGCCAGAGGTAGAAGGCGACGGCGGGCTGCCGGTTCACGGAGGTCGGGACGGCGCGCAGACCCGTCATGCCCTCGAAACCGTCCTCGATCCAGCTGTTCACGACCGTGTCGCGGCCGACGTACAGGCCCGGGGTGGGCGGCATCGAGCACCGGACGTCGTCCCGCAGCATTGCGGCGAGCGCCGGGATGTCGGTGGCCACGCTCGCGTCGGTGAAGCGGCGTACCAGCTCGCGCGTCCCGGCGTCCTCCTCCCCGCCGGTCCAGTCCTGCCGCTCGGCGGGCAGGTGCTCCCGCATGCCGGCGCGGGCCCGCTGCAGCGCGCTGTTCACGGAGTTGACGGAGTCCCCGAGGAGCTCTGCGACGTCCTTCGCCGGCCAGCCGAGCACGTCCCGCAGGATCAGCACGGCCCGCGGGCGCGGCGCGAGGTGCTGGACTGCGACCAGGTACGCCAGCTCGATCGTCTCCCGCGCGACGGCGACGGTCTCCGGCTCGTCCGCGTCGCCCGCGGGCAGCTCGTCGAGCAGCCGGTCCGCGTAGGGCTGCAGCCACCGCACCTCGCCGCCGGTCGCAGGCTCCGGGCGGCACTTGGCGAGCAGGTCCAGGCAGGCGTTGGTGGCGATCCGGTACAGCCAGGCCCGGAACGTCGACCGTCCCTCGAAGGTCTCCCGCCGCCGCCAGGCACGGAGGAACGTCTCCTGCACGGTGTCCTCGGCGTCCTCGAACGACCCGAGCATCCGGTAGCAGTGCACGTGCAGTTCCCGCCGGTGCCGCTCCGCCAGCCCCGAGAACGCCGGCTCGTCGACCTCGCCCAGACCGCTCACGCCCAGCTCCTCCAGCCGCCCGTCCGCACTCATCACGTCATCCTTCCGCCTCGTCGTGTCCCGTCCTAGGTGTGACGGGTGCGGGCGCGACAACTCATCACCAGGGTCGGCTGATCCAGTGACGGATCCGGTGGCGGAGCACGACGCGCGGTACGGCGAGGAGGGCGCGGGTGCGCGTGATTTCCTGCACCAGCGCGGTGCCGCCCGCCACATCTGATCTTCCGGACCGGTCCCGCTGGTTACGCTCAGCCCCATGGCAGATCCGTTCCGGGTACGCATCACCGTCCGCGGCTACGAGCTCGACACCCAGGGCCACCTGAACCAGGCCGTCTACCTGCAGTACAGCGAGCATGCCCGGTGGGAGTGCCTGCGTGCCGCCGGGATCTCGCAGGACCGGCTCATCGCCAGCGGCGTGGGCCCGGTCGCCCTGGAGGTCACCGTCCGGTACCTGCGGGAGTTGCGGGGCGGTGACGAGGTGGATGTGACCTGCGAGTTCCGCTGGGGCGAGGGCAAGACCTTCCAGATCGTGCAGGACTTCACCCGCCCGGACGGCACCCAGGTCGCGACGGTGACCGGGGTGGGTGGGCTGCTGGATCTGTCCTCCCGGCGGTTGGTGCCCGACCCGCGGGTGCGGTTTCGGCAATTGGCCGGCGATCTCGGTCCGCTGAATCTCTGACCGCTGGCCGTGCCGTCAGTCGAGGCACCAGGGTCACCAGCCGCCGCCCGCCCACATCCAGACGTGGCGCTGTCGGCTCGGGTCCGGGTGTGACGGTTGCATGCGGCATCCTTCTGTCGGCGCCAGTGCATGGCGGCGCGGTCAGGGGAGTGTCGTCGAAGATCATTGATCTTCGCAACCCGGAAATCTGGGCACCCGGCGGGCGGCTCCTATCCTGAGCCGATGATGCTGGAGTTCACCGGTGAGATGTGGTTCTGGAAGGGCCCGGCGCCCTGGCACTTCGTCACCGTGCCCGACGAGCAGTGCGGTGAACTGGAGGCGGCCGCCGCGTTGGTGACCTACGGCTGGGGCATGATCCCGGTGACGGCGCGGATCGGCGGCACCGGCTGGCAGACGTCGCTGTGGCCGAAGGACGGCCGGTACATCGTGCCGGTGAAGGCGTCGGTGCGGAAGGCTGAAGGGCTCGAGGTCGGCGAGCCGGTCAGGGTTCGCCTGACCGTGGGGTCCTGAGCCGAACGTCCGCCTCGACCCCGCCTCGACAAGGGAGCCAGGAGGGGCAGGCGCGAACCGGAGCGAGCTCAGGATTTCCGGAGCGGCCGGAACGCGGCCCGCACCTCGGTGGAGAAGAGCTCCGGCTCCTCCCAGGCGGCGAAGTGGCCACCCCTGTCGACCTCGTTGAAGTACGCGAGGCCGGGGTAGACCGCCTCGGCCCAGCTGCGCGGGGCAGCCCAGAGCTCGCCGGGGAACGTCGTGAAGCCGACCGGAACTCGGACCGGCGGAGGAGCCTGGCCGGACGCGGCGGCTGCGGCCCGGAACCGTCCGAATTCCCAGTACCACCGGGCGGCCGAGGTGCCGGTGCCCGTCAGCCAGTACAGCGTGATGTTGTCGACGATGCTGTCCCGGGTGAGGCCGCCCACGGGTTTGCCTTCGACCAACGCGCGGGAGATCTTGTAGTAGCTGTCCGTGTCGTGGTCGAGCATCCAGGCCGCCAGCCCGACGGGTGAATCCAGCAGGGAGTAGCCGATCGTCTGCGGCCGGGTGGACTGCTCCAGGAAATAGCCGAAGCCGTCCATCATGAACGTGTTGAGCGCGTCGAGCGCCGCGCGTTCCTGCTCGGACTCCGCCGGCAGTTGGTCCTTGAGGGCGATCGCCCCGGAGAGCAGGTTGAGGTGGATGCCGAGCAACCCCTCGGGTCCTTGGCGACCCATCGCGTCCGTGACATTGGCGCCCACGTCGCCGCCCTGGGCGACGTAGCGCGGATAGCCGAGGCGGCCCATCAGCTCCGCCCATGCGCGCGCCATGCGGTTGGAATCCCAACCGAGCTTGGTCGGCTCGCCGGAGAAGCCGTAGCCGGGCAAGGACGGCAGCACCAGGTGGGACGCGTCCTCGGGGGTGCCGCCGTGCGCGGCCGGGTCGGTGAGCGGGCCGACGACCCCGAGCAGCTCGACGACCGAGCCTGGCCAGCCGTGCGTCATGATCAGCGGCAGGGCGTTCTCGTGCTGCGACCGTACGTGGATGAAGTGGATCTCGACGCCGTCGATGTCGGTCGTGTACTGCGGCAGGGCGTTCAACTTCGCCTCGAACGCGCGCCAGTCGTGATCGGTCGTCCAGTAGCGGGCCAGCTCCTGGACCGTCGCCAGTTGCACGCCCTGGGAGCGATCGGTGACCAGCTCTCGGCTGGGCCAGCGCGTGGCCGCGATCCGGCGGTGCATGTCGGCGATCGCTTCTTCCGGTGTGTCGAGCCGGAAGGGACGGATTTCGTCGTTTGACATGCTCTCCACCTGGCGGGTCGGGTCGACCGGCGCCGGGGCACCGGCGAGGCTGGCACGCACCCAGTCTCGCACCGGCCCGGCGACCGGCGGACCGAAACTCGGTTTCGCAGATGGGTACGCGGATCAGCTCGGCACCCGGATGAGCTACATGTTGATCATGTGTCCGGCGAGCCCGTGCAGGGCGTCCTTGACGGCCTCGCTGAGCGTCGGGTGCGCGTGCACGTTGCGTGCCAGCTCGTGCACGGTGAGATCCCACTGCTGCGCCAGCGTCAGCTCGGGCAGCAGCTCGGTCACGTCCGGCCCGATCAGGTGCCCACCGAGCAGCTCGCCGTACTTGGCGTCGCTGATCAGCTTGACGAAGCCCACCGTGTCGCCCAGGCCGTGCGCCTTCCCGTTCGCGCTGAACGGGAACTTCGCCACCCGTACGTCGTGACCCCGCTCCCGGGCCTGCGCCTCCGTCAGCCCGAAGCTCGCGACCTGCGGCTGGCAGTACGTCGCCCGCGGGATCATGGGGTAGTTCAGCTCCATGGTCTCCGCGCCCGCGATCGTCTCGGCGGCGACGATGCCCATCGCCTCGGCGGTGTGCGCGAGCATCAGCTTCGCGGTCACGTCGCCGATCGCGAACAGGTGCGGCACACTTGTCCGGCACCGGCCGTCGACGTCGATCGCGCCTCGGTCGGTGAGCCGGACCCCGGTGTTCTCCAGGCCGTAGCCGTCGACCCGCGGCGTGAACCCGATGGCCTGGAGCACCTTGTCGGCCTCCAGCACCCGCTGCTCGCCGTCCTTCGACACGGTCACCCGGACCCGGTCGCCGCTGTCGTCGATCGACTCCACGCGGGTCGAGGTGAGCACCTCGATGCCGAGCCGTCGGTAGCGGCGGGCCAGCTCGGCGGAGACCTCCTCGTCCTCCAGCGGCAGCATCCGGTCGAGGAACTCGACGATCGTGACCCGTACCCCGTAATTGTGCAGGACGTACGCGAACTCCACGCCGATCGCGCCGGCTCCGGCGATGACGATGCTCTCCGGCAGTTCCGGGGAGAGGATCTGCTGCTCGTACGTCACGACCCGGTCGCTGAGCGAGGTGCCCGGCAGCAGCCGGGTGGTCGCCCCGGTGGCGATGATGCACTGGTCGAAGGTGACCGTCTCCCTGCCGCCGTCGTTGCGCGCCACCGCCAGGGTGTGCGGGTCGGTGAAGCTGGCCCGTCCCTCGTACTCGGTGATCGCGTTCTTCTTCATCAGGTAGCGGACGCCCTTGGCGCGTCCGTCCGCGACCTTGCGGCTCCGGTCGAAGGCCGCCCGGTAGTCGAAACGGACCCGACCGTCGACCTGGATGCCGTACGTCTTCGCCTCGTGGGTGAAGAGGTGGGCGAGTTCGGCGTTGCGCAGCAGGGCCTTGGACGGGATGCAGCCGACGTTCAGGCAAACCCCGCCCCAGTACCGCTCCTCGATGATGGCCGTCGACAGCCCGAGCTGTGCCGCGCGGATCGCGGCGACATAGCCGCCCGGACCGGCGCCGAGCACCACCACGTCAAAGTGTGCAGACATAGGCTGATCCAACGCCTCGCCCGCATGCGTTGTCGATGGCGGCGGGCGGGGTGTGGCCACCGTCTCCGTCGGCTGACCAGCGTGCGGAGCCGGTGGAGCGGCCGGATCAGGGCTTGCGGGCGATTGCCGCGTACATCGACGCGTGGGCCGCCGGCAGGCGCTGCTCCGGCGCGTCGTCCGGCCGCCACTCGGTCACCGGGCTGATGCCCGGCTCGACGAACTCCAGACCGTCGAAGAACCCGCCGAACTCGTCCCGGCTCCGGAACGCCATGTCGATCATGCTGGTGGTGGTGACCGGCGCCGCGGTCGCCGCGATGTCCCGGGGCACCAGGTCGATGGTCGCGTGGGAGACCACCAGGTAGCTGCCCGACGGCAGCGCGTCCACCAGCCGCCGGGTGATCGCGTACGGGTCGTCGGCGTCGGTGAGGAAGTGCAGGATCGCCACCAGCATCAGCCCGACCGGCCGGTCGAAGTCGATCGTCGCGCGGACGTCGGGGTGGGCGAGGATCCGCTCCGGCTCCCGCAGGTCCGCGTCGACGTACGCGGTGGCGCCCTCCGGTGTGCTGCTGAGCAGGGCCCGCGCGTGCGCGAGCACGATCGGGTCGTTGTCGACGTACACCACCCGCGACTCCGGGGCGACGCCCTGCGCGACCTCGTGCATGTTCGGGCTGGTCGGGATGCCCGTGCCGATGTCCAGGAACTGCCGGATCCCGGCGGTCCCGGCCAGGTAGCGGGTGGCCCGGTGCATGAACCGGCGGTTCTCGATCACCGTGGTCCGGATCGCCGGGTACGCCTCGGCGACCGCGTCACCGGAGCGCCGGTCGGCCGCGAAGTTGTCCTTGCCGCCGAGCCAGTAGTCGTAGCGGCGAGCCGGATGCGGCACGGACGGGTCGATCCGCGACGACGGCTGTTCCGGCACGGGGCGTACGCCTGACGTGGTCTCGGCCACCGCGGCCTCCCTGTCCATAGTGGGCATGTCCGCCGATCCTAACGGGCAGACGCGTTCGCCGGGTCAGCCCACCTTCGGGGCGGCGCGGGAGATGATTGCGGCGAAGTCGACGCCGCCGGGCAGGGTGCCGAAGGCGTGGCCGTGGTCGCCGCCGAGCCGGGAGGCGCAGAAGGCGTCGGCGACGGCGGGGTGGCCGTGCCGCACCAGCAGCGAGCCCTGCAGGACCAGGGCGAGTCGCTCGACGACGCGGCGGGCCCGGGGTTCGAGGTCGTCGTGGTCGGACAGGTCGGCCTGTACCTGGCGCAGCGCGGCGTCCAGCCGCGCGTCGGCGCCGGCGGCGGCGGTCACCTCGGCGCGGAACGCCTCCATGACCTGGGGTTCCCTGGCGATGGCGCGCAGTACGTCCAGCGCGGCGACGTTGCCGGAGCCCTCCCAGATCGAGTTCAGCGGCGACTCACGGAACAGCCGCGGCATGCCGGACTCCTCGACGTAGCCGTTGCCGCCCAGGCATTCCAGGGCCTCGGCGGCGTGCGCCGGCCAGCGCTTGCAGACCCAGTACTTGCCCACGGCGAGGGCGAGCCGTTTGAAGGCGGTCTCGTCGGCGTCGCCGCGGGCGGACCGGTCGGTCGCTCCGGCGAGCCGCATCATGAGGACGGTGGCGGCCTCCGACTCGACCGCGAGGTCGGCGAGCACGTTGCGCATCAGCGGCTGGTCGACGAGGTACCGGTCGAAGGCCCGCCGGTGGGTGGCGTGGTGGACGGCGGTGAGCACGCCCTGGCGCATGCCGGCCGCCGCGCCGATGACACAGTCCAGGCGGGTGAGGTTGACCATGTCGATGATGGTGCGTACGCCTCGGCCCTCGTCCCCGACGCGCCAGGCGGTGGCGTGCTCGTACTCGATTTCGGCGGAGGCGTTGGACCGGTTGCCGAGCTTGTCCTTGAGGCGCATCAGGCGCATCGGGTTGCGGGCGCCGTCGGGCAGGACGCGCGGGACGAGGAAGCAGGTGAGCCCGCCCGGCGCCTGGGCGAGGGTGAGGAAGAGGTCGCACATCGGCGCCGAGGTGAACCACTTGTGCCCGAGGAGCCGGTAGGTGCCGTCCGGCTCGGGGCGGGCGGTGGTGGTGTTGGCGCGTACGTCCGAGCCGCCCTGCTTCTCCGTCATCGACATGCCGGCCAGCAGTCCCTGCTTGCCCAGCGGCGCCCGCAGACCGAAGTCGTAGGTCGTGGCGGTGAGCAGCGGTTCGTACCGCGCGGCCAGGTCCGGGTTGTGCCGGAGCGCCGGCACGGCAGCGTAGGTCATCGAGATCGGGCAGCCGTGCCCGGCGTCGGGGCGCCAGGTGTAGAACTTGGCCGCCCGCGCGACGTGCGCGCCGGGCCGGTCGTCGGCCCACGGCGCGGCGTGCAGGCCGTGGGTGACCGCGGTCCGCATCAGTTCGTGCCAGGCCGGGTGGAACTCCACCTCGTCGACGCGGTGGCCGTAGCGGTCGTGGGTGCGCAGGACCGGCGGGTGTTCGTTGGCCAGCCGCCCGTGCTCGATCGCCTGCTCGCTGCCGCCGAGCCGGCCGAGCTCGTGCAGTTCGGCGGCGGCCCAGCCGGCGCCCTCGCGGTCGAGCGCGTCCAGCAGTGCCGGGTCGTCCGCGGCGTCGTAGCCGACCAGCGGGGGAACCTGGTTGAAGACCTCGTGTGTCGTCACGGCGATACTCCAAGCGCGCGGTGGATGAAGGTGACCAGGCTGGGGATGGTGTCCGGGCCGGCGACCCCGGCGGCCAGCGGACCGACCATGGCCTCGGCCAGGGCGCCGACCAGGGCGGTGGCGCTCAGCTCCGGGTCCTGCGGGGGCAGTTCGCCGGTGGCCACGCCCGCCACGACGTAGCCGGCGATCAGTTCGGCGTACGCGCGGCGGAAGACGAGCCGTTCGGCGTCGACGGCGGGGTCGACCGGCTCGGCGAGCAGGGCGTACGCCAGCCGCGGGGACTGCAGGGCACGGCCGGCGAACGTCTCGACGACGGCGGACACCTGCGCGGCGGCGCTGGTCCGCGCCGCTGCGGCACGCGCGACCGCGTCCACCTCCCGTTGGGAGGCGGTGCGGAAGACCTCGGCGAACAGGTTGGCCTTGGTGGGGAAGTGGCGGTAGACGCTGCCGGTGGCGACGCCGGCCCGTTCGGCCACGGCGGCGACGGAGCAGCCGGCGTACCCGTGCCCGGCCATGATCTCCAGGGCGGCGGCGATGATCCGTTCCCGGGAGGCGCTCAGCCGGGCTCTCACCCGCTCGGTGCTCCGGTACGCCACGCAAGAAGTGAACCATCATTCAATCCTTGGGGCAAGGTGGTGGCGACCCCGGTGCCGCGTCCGGTTGCGCGCCCGATGCCGGTTTACCGGAGCGGAAACGGTCACAGCTTGACGAAGCGTCCCTGGTGATCTTGGTGGGGCTCCGCAGATCAGGTACCGTCCGCTGTCACACCGTCTTTGCACCACCCCTGGCTGCCCGTCACACCGGGGTCGAACGGAGGGACACTGCCGTGAAGTTCCAGAGCGCAGTCCGCAAGGCTGGCGTCGTCGTGGCGATCGCCGCCCTCGCGGCGAGCGCCGGATGCGCCAAGAAGGACGAGGGCGAGGTCCAGGCGAGCGGGGTCAAGCTCATCGAGAAGGGCAAGCTGACCGTCTGCACCCACCTGCCGTACGCGCCGTTCCAGTCCAAGGACGCCAGCGGCAAGGTGATCGGGTTCGACGTCGACGTCATGGACCTGGTCGCCAAGGACCTGGGCGTCGAGCAGAAGATCGTCGACACGCCGTTCGAGGGCATCAAGTCCGGCCAGGACCTGAACACCGGCAAGTGCGACGCGGCGGCCGCCGGCATGACCATCACCGAAGAGCGGCAGAAGGTCATGGACTTCTCCGACCCGTACTTCGACGCGACCCAGGCCCTGCTCGTCAAGACCGGCAAGCCGTACAAGTCGCTCGACGACCTCAAGGGCAAGAAGGTCGGCGTCCAGGCCGCGACCACCGGCCGTGACTACGCCAAGAAGTTCGAGCAGGAGAAGGGCCTGCAGCTCGTCGAGTTCGAGGACCTCGCCGCCGAGCAGCAGGCGCTGGCCAACGGCCAGATCGAAGCCGCCATCAACGACCTGCCGGTCTGGACCGAGTACATCAAGGAGCACCCGGGCGGGTTCGAGGTGACCGCCGAGTTCGACACCGGCGAGCAGTACGGCTTCTCGGTGAAGAAGGGCGGCAACCCGGAGCTGCTCAAGAAGATCAACGAGGTGCTCGCCAAGGCCAAGCAGGACGGCACCTACGACACGGTCTACGAGAAGTGGATCGGCAAGAAGCCGAACGCCTGATTCCCGGCCGGAGGGCGCGCCCGCGGGGCGCGCCCTCCGCGTTGACCCCTCCGCACAGTCCAAGGAGCGTCGAACCGTGAAGCTGCGACGCCGCCAGCGAGAGCGGCTGTCCCTCTGGCTCCAGTACCTGGCCTTCGTCGCCGTCATCGCCGTGGTGCTCCTCGCCGCGGACTGGGGCCGGCTGCGGGAAGCGTTCTTCCGCGTCGACATCATCGAGTCGATGTTCCCGACGATCATCACCGTCGCGCTGCGCAACACCATCCTCTACACGCTGGGCGCGTTCGCCTTCGGCCTGGTGTTCGGCACCATCCTCGCGCTGATGCGGCTGTCCCGGGTGGCGCCGTACCGCTGGGTGGCGACCGGGTACATCGAGCTGTTCCGGGGCCTGCCCGCGCTGCTGGTGCTCTTCCTCGTCGGGTACGGCATCCCCATCGCCTTCCCGGAGCGGGAGATCCCGGGCGGCGTGTTCGGGTCGATCACCATCGGTCTCGGGCTGACCGCCGCGGCGTACATGGCCGAGACCATCCGGGCCGGTATCCAGGCCGTGCCGAAGGGGCAGATGGAGGCGGCCCGCACGCTGGGCATGTCGCACTTCACGGCGATGCGCACCATCGTCATCCCGCAGGCGTTCCGGATCGTGATCCCGCCGCTGACCAACGAGCTCATCCTGCTCACCAAGGACTCGTCGCTGGCCTACGTGCTCGGCGTGACCGCGCAGACCATCGAGGTCACCAAGTTCGGTCGCGACACGCTGAACGACCGGGTGAACGCCACCCCGCTGCTGGTGGCCGGCCTCACCTACCTGATCATCACCCTGCCCCTGTCCCAGGTGGTACGACGCCTCGAACTCCGCTACGCCAAGGCTCGGTGACCCACATGACGACTACCCAACCCCGGCCCGCCGTCGAGATCCGCGACCTGCACAAGTCCTTCGGCCCGCTCGAAGTGCTCAAGGGCATCGACTTCGAGGTCGGCCACGGCGAGGTGGTGTGCGTCATCGGGCCGTCCGGTTCCGGCAAATCGACCCTGCTGCGCTGCGTCAACCTCCTGGAGGAGCCGACCGCCGGCAAGATCTGGGTCAACGGCACCGAGATGACCGACCCGGACGTCGAGATCGACTCCGTACGCCGCGGTATCGGCATGGTCTTCCAGTCGTTCAACCTGTTCCCGCACCTGACGGTGCTGGACAACCTCACCATCGCCCAGCGCCGGGTGCTCCGGCGTGGCCGCGCCGAGGCCGAGCGGGTCGCGCGGGACAACCTGGCGCGGGTCGGCCTGAGCGAGAAGGCAGGGGCGTACCCGGCACAGCTGTCCGGCGGTCAGCAGCAGCGGGTGGCGATCGCCCGATCGCTGTCGATGGACCCGAAGCTGATGCTCTTCGACGAGCCGACGTCCGCGCTCGACCCCGAGCTGGTCGGTGACGTCCTCACCGTCATGCGCCGGCTGGCCGAGGACGGCATGACGATGATGGTCGTGACCCACGAGATGGCGTTCGCCCGGGACGTGGCCGACCGGGTCGTCTTCATGGACGGCGGCGTGGTGGTCGAGCAGGGCCCGCCGCAGGAGGTGCTCGGCGCGCCCCGCCACGAGCGGACCCGCTCGTTCCTGTCCCGGGTCCTCGACCCGACCCATGTCGCGCAGCTCGGTCAGCCCGACCAGCCCGCCGAGCCGCCCGCGCCGCCCAGCCTCCCGACCGACGACCGCCACCAGATCTGACGGCCGCCCACCTGGCTCGATGACCGTCGCCCGCCCAGATGGCGGACGACGGCCAGGAGCGCGGGCGCTATCCCGGGTTCAGAGGATTCCGTCGGTGCGGACCACCTCGGCCGCGAGCCGCAGACCCAGCCCGACGATCGGCTCGCCGCCGTCGCCCCCACCGACCGGGGGGAACGGCCCGAGCATCCAGGGCGGGTAGGTCATCAGGTCGTGCAGGTCGGGAATCGGCACCGCTCGGACGACCCCCGGCCGCTGTCGAGGCACCGCAGTGTCCGTCGACTCGGCGAGGTGGGCGCCCGGGGATACCAGCCATCCGGCCAGGAACCCGCGCGACGAGACCAGCCCCCTGGCGTCGAGCGCGGGCGGCGCCGGTGCCGCGGTCGAGTCGGGGCCGGCGGCTGACGTGAGCCCGTCCACCCCGGGGCCCACCGGCACCACCGTCGGCAGGACCACCGTGCCTCGCCGCCAGAACGCGGGGTCGCCGGGCGACCCGTACCCGGCCAGCGCCGGCGTGAGCGCCGGCGGCCGGCCGGGTGGCGGCGCCGGCGGCGGCGGGTCCGGTGGTGGTCGCAGGGTGCTGACGTCCACCACGACCATCCGGCCCTGCCCGATCGCGGCGAGTGTGGCCCGCGGGTCGGGCGGGGGCGCCAACGCGGGATCGTGACGGCTTGCCTGGTGCAGCGGCGCGGCGAGGTCAGCGGGGACGGATGCGAATTCGGCTGCGGTGGGTACCGCGGCCATCGCTTGCGCCCAGGCGCGGGCCAGGGGCCGGAGCCGCTCGGCCACCGGTCCCGCCGCGGCGGCGGCCTGCCGAGGTAGGGGGCTGGTCGCCGGATCGAGGAGGTCGTCGAGCCGCCCTGCCTCGGCGGCGGTCAGGACGGCGCCCCGCGCGGTCAGCACCGGCGCGGTCCGCGCCCCGCCGCCGAGCGGGCCGGGCTGCCCCAGCCGCCGCCAGAGGGTCAGGGCCGGTCCGAGGTCGGTTGGCCGGCCCGCCCGGGCGGCCGACCGGACCGCCGACACGAACGGCGCCTCGACGCCGTCGAGCGATCCGTACGTGTCGGCGAACGCGACGAGGGACTGCAGGATCCGCAGGCCCGCCGCGGCGTCGGTGACCGCCAGTTGGCCCAGCACCGCCGTGACCGTCGTGCCGAACGCCGGGTACGCCTGCGGCGGGGTCAGCTGCCCGGCCCGGGTGGCGTAGGAGTGCCGCGGTGCCTGGATCGCCCGGAGGTGCAGCTCGCGCAGCCCGAGCCAGGCCATACCCGCCGGGGTGGCGCGCAGCCACCCCGGGGCCAGTTCCACGCCGTCCATCAGTAGCCCAGTCTGTGCAGGTGGGCCAGCCGCTCGGCGGCCGGGTCGGTCGGCCGGAGGCCCACCCGCGTGGCCTCCCGCAGCACGGCGGCGGCCAGGTCGACGATGGCCTGGCGAGCCCCAGGGCGGTACGCGAGGCCCAGGTTCCAGCGGCCGCCGCCGGGCCGGGCGACGCGCCCGCGCAGCCGCAGCCCCGCCGGCATGAGCACCTCGGCGAGGTATCCCGCCGAGATCAGCTCGCCCGCGTCGTCGAGGGTCGGGAGTGACTGCAGGAACACGCAGCCGGGGGACACCGCGAACATCGCGTCCAGGCCCGGGCCGAGCGGCGTGATGCTCGGCACCGAGCCGGCCGACCGGCCCCAGTACGGGACCTCGAAGCCGGCGTCGAAGGTGCCGTCGTCGCCGCGCTCGCATTTGGCGGGGTGTGCCGGCTCGATGGTCTGGCGCTGGGTGTGGCTCTCGTGGGTGTGGGTCTCGGTGACACTGATGTCGCCGTTCTTGTGGAAGGTGATCGTTCGTTGCTCCTGGTCGACGACGTGGGACTGCTGGATCGCGACCGCGCTGCCCTGGGTCACCTGCTGCGCCTGGGCGGCCGACGAGGCCGGGGTGGACTGCCCGCCGCCGAAGAGACCCTCGAAGAACTCGCCGATCCTGCTGACCGCGGAGCCGACGGCTTCGAGGCCCTCACCCACCCCGGGTACGAAGTGCTCGACGAGCCGGCCCGTCGAGGAGATGGCGGAGCCGACCTGGTGGACGGCGTGGGCGGCGTCCTGGAACATCTCTGGTGCCGCGCCGCTGGTGGAATGTTGGGCGGTGTCCAGGCCCCGGGCCATGCTCTCCACGGTGTACGGTCCGCCGCCGCCGAGCACCTGGCCGATGGTGTCCGCGTCCGGCATGGTGAGCCGACCGCTGCTGGTGTCGAACAGGGGCACGGTGGCGGCGCCGCCGCCGAGGGTGTCGGGCAGCCCGACCGCGCTCCACAGGTTCGCCGCGTCGTCGAGCTGCTGGCTGGGGCCGCCGCGCAGGGCGGCGCCGTACGCGTTGAGGAACGGGGCCTCCAGCCCGTCCATGCCGTACGCGCTGGTGAAATCCGTCAGCGATTCGAGCAGCCGGTTCGCCGCGGCGGGCCCGGTCACGCTGAGCTGGCCGAGGACCGAGGTGAGCGCGCTGCTGTAGAGCCCGAAGGCGTCGTCCGTGCTCATCGCGGTCCCGGTGGGGGAGTTCCACCGGCCCGGCCGGTCCAGCGCGCGCAGGTGCAGGTCCTGGATGCCGAGCCAGGCCAGGTCCGGTGATGCGGTCGCCAGCAGGGTGGGAGTGAGGTAGAGCGGACCCTGCGAGGTGTTGAGGAAAGCGGCGGGGTCGGCCGTGATCGCGGCCGACCGCCAGCGCTCGAAGACGAGCGGTTCGGTCATTGTCCGGCTCCTTCCTAGTACTGCGGCACGACGTAGCCGAGTGCGGCCCAGGTGGTCCGGCCGACGACGCCGTCGACGCCGAATCCCGGCATGAGCCGCTCCTCGTTCGCCTGGAAGGCGCGCACCGCGGCGTCGGTCCCGGCGTCGAACGTGCCGGTCGCCGGAGCGTCATGGCCGAGGAACGCCAGGAAACGTTGCAGCGTCGACACCGGGTCGTCGACGTCGTAGCCCTGGCCGGCGTACTGCTCGTCGCTGGCGCCCAGGCGCAACGTGGGCAGGTTGCCCGGGATGCCGATGTACAGCTGGGTGGGGTCCGCGCCGGTGGCGTCCACCCAGGCCGCGTTGCGGAACAGCCCCCGGTCCACCGCGTTGCGTCTGAGCATCCAGTGGTTCGACATGTTGCACTCGCTCGCCGCGGCCAGCCAGCGGCGGGCCGCGCAGGCCGCGCGGAGGTTCGGCCAGTCCTCGGCGAAGGCGGCCCCCATCGCCCAGGTCATGCTCGCCAGGGCCAGCTGCGCGTCGGCCGGCCACGAGTCGTGGCCGGCGAACTCGGCGAATCCGTACAGGGTCTGTTCGTACTCGACGAGCCGGTTGCGGACGAGGTTCCGTACGCCGTCGGCCGACAGCCGCAGGTCGGAGAGGTGCTCGGCGAGCGGCCACCGGCCCGCCAGCGACGGGTCCTTCTTGACCGCCTGCCAGGCCTCTCTGACCTGCGGCTCCGCCGCCTCGCGAGCCGGGTCCCCGCCGTGCAGGAACGGTGCTCCGTAGTCGCGGGTCGCCCAGGCGGCCTCGGGTGAGTCGATGAGGTTGCCGATGCCCACCGTGACCAGTCCGAGGTGATCCTGGTACATCCAGCGGACCTCACCCTCCATCGGGGTGAGGAAGTCGGCCAGCACCTGGTGTACGACGTCCAACATCATGCGTCCTTCCGGTTGAGCGGTCACCGGTTAGGGGACGCGACGCAGGCGGTGGATACCTGAGAGGTGGCTGTTTTCCGCAGTGGTGCCGGCGGATCGGCCACGCCAGGGATGGGCTACGCGGTGGCCCGCCGCGCGTACACCTCGATCTCGATCTTCATGCGGGGGTCGGACAGGCCGCACATGAGCATCGTGGCGGCCGGCCGGACCTCGCCGAAGTGGCGGCGCAGGACCGGCCAGCAGGGTTCGAAGTCGGCCCGGTCGGGCAGCAGGTAGCGCACCCGCACCACGTCGGCGAAGGTGCACCCCGCCTCGGCCAGCGCAGCCCCGATGTTGCGCAGGCACTGCTCGGCCTGCTCCACCACGTCATCCGAAATCGTCATGGTGGTGTAGTCGAACCCGGTCGTCCCGGACACGTGCACCCAGTCGCCGTCGACCACGGCGCGGGCATAGCCGATCTGCTCCTCGAAGGTCGAGCCGCTGAGGATCGCACGTCGATCTGTCATGCGCCGAACGCTAAATGATCAGCCATGATACGTCTAATAGCGTCACCGGGATGACGTGATATCTCTAGGCGTATGGAGCGACCGGAACTCCCCCTGGCACAGGTGCATGCCTTCGTCGTGCTGGCCGAGGAGCTCCATTTCGGCCATGCGGCCGCCCGCCTGGGCATCGCCCAGCCACCGCTGAGCCAGCAGATCCGCCGCCTCGAGGACAAGGTCGGCCACCCGCTGTTCAGCCGTGAAGCGGGCCGGGTCACCCTCACCCCGGCCGGCCACGAACTGCTGCCCGCTGCCCGGCGTGCCCTCACCGACCTCGCCGGCGGCCTGACCGCGGCCCGGGCCGTCGGCAGCGGCCGAGCCGGCCGCCTGAGGATCGGCTTCGCCGCCTCACTCGCCCTGACCATCCTGCCCGGCCTGCTGCGCTCCTTCCGGCAGCAATTCCCCGACGTGCACCTGGACATCCGGGAGATGACCACCGCGCCGCAGATCGCAGCCCTGCATGACAAGATCATCGACATCGGCCTGCTCCGCGAACCACCCACCGACGACACGGAGCTCGGCTTCAGGACGGTGCTCGACGAGTCCTTCGTGGCCGTGCTGCCAGCCACCCATCCGGTGGCCGCCCATCGGACCGTGCGCGTGGGGCAACTGGCGGACTCGCCGTTCGTGCTTCCGCCCCGCACGATCGGCCCGCAGCTCTACGACCAGATCACCGGCCTGTGCGCCACAGCGGGTTTCACACCCCGGATCGCCCAGCATGCCGTGGAGTGGCAGACGGTGTGTGCCCTCGTGGAAACCGGTCTGGGTGTCTCGCTGGCCCCGGCGAGCATCCGGCGCCTCCGCTTCAAGGGCGTCGCCTTTCGCCGGATCGAGCCCGGCACCGTGCGTACACGGGTCGCCGTCGCCTGGCGCAAGAACGACCAGAACCCCCTGGTCACGCACCTGCTGGCGACCGTCAGCCAAGATCCGCCGGACGGACGCTAGGCGCGCCGACGCCCGCCGTTGGTCGCCGGTCAGATCGGGTACGCGGGGCGAATGGCGGAAGTGCTCGAGGACGGCGACATCTACTTCCTCTACCGGCCCCGCGTCGAGGAGGAGCACGTCGACTCCCTGGCCGAGGTCCAGCGGCTGCTGGTGGTATTGCACCCGTGGCACGGGCGGCATCTGCGGCTGCTCGTGGTCGGGCGCAAGCGCCTGCCCGACATCGGGGAGCATGACCGTTTCTGGGCGTTTGTCGACGAGGTGGTCGACCGGCCCGAGCAGTTGCACAAGACCCTGCAGGCGCGCAGGTACCGCACGGCCACCCGGGGCGGGCGGGAGCAGCCGCCGGCCCGGCCCGCGGCGGAGGGGGCGTACGTGATCGCCCGGCACGACGACCACACCCACCTCGCGTACGAGCTCGAACTCCCGGCGCGTCCGGGCGAGGCACAGCACGAGCTGGCCATCGAGTCGGAGGCGAGCTACATCATCACCGTGAAGAACCCCCAGGCGCCCTCGCCGCCCGGCGTCGGCCTCGGTGCCGCCCGGAAGGTGCGACTGCCCGCCGCGCTGCAGAAGACGTTCCACGGTCGCCGCTTCGCCCCGCTGGACCCGCCCGGCTTCCTCGACCACCCCGGAACCGAGCTGGTGCTCATCGGCGCCGCCCACGACGCCTCGGAGGAGTTGCGAATCGACCTGGACGCGGAGGTCGAGCACGCGGAGCGGAGCACGATCTTCGGAGACCTGCGGATCGGCCGCCGGGAGCGCCCGGTCGAGCCGCTCTTCACCGGGGAGTGGGCCTGAGCCGGGTCGCCGCTACGGGCGACGGGGTCGCGGTGACCGGCTGCGCCGCCGGGCGGGCGAGCACCCCCAGCGGATCGGCCAGCAGGTCGGAGAAGCCGAGTTCGGCGGCGCCGACGAGGGTGGCGTCGTCACCGAGCACCGAGGTCCGCAACCGCACCCGCTCCTTGGCGACGGGCAGGACGTTGGCCGCGATGCGGGCCCGCACCGGGTCGGCCATGCCGGGATACACGTCGCGCAGCATCCCGCCGAAGACCACGACGCCCGGGTTGAACAGGTTGATCAGGTTCGCCACCCCGATGCCCAGCCAGTCGCCGATGCGGTGCAACGCGTCGCGGGCCACCGGATCGCCGCGGTCGGCGTCGGCCACCACGTCGCGCAGGGCGTCGCGGCCGATCAGCCCGGCGGGCCGCCCGGCGGCGTCCAACAGGGCCCGCTCGCCGACCTCCGCCTCGAGGCAGCCGCGGGAGCCGCAGCCGCACGGCCGCCCCTGGTAGGGGTTGACCACCATGTGCCCCAGCTCGCAGCCGTACCCGCCCTCGCCGTCCAGCAGTTTGCCGCCGACGATGATCCCGCCGCCCACGCCGACGTCGCCGTGCAGGTAGATCAGGTTCTGGAAGCCGACCCCCGCCCCGCGCCGCTGCTCGGCCTGCGCCCCGAGGTGGGCCTCGTTGCCCACCGACACCGGCAGGCCGAGCCCCAGCCGGCGGCCGAGTTCGGCGCCGAACGCCTGGTCCACCCAGCCCATGTCGGGCCCGAAGCGGACCATCCCGTCGCCCGGCCGGATCATCCCGCAGTACGACGCGCCGATGCCCACGCACACCGAGTCCGGCGGCGCCGCCTCGTGCAGCCGGCGACCGAACTCGGCGAGGACCCTGACCACCCGGTCGAGGTCGGCGCCGGCACGCGGGCGGGGCGCGCGCCGGCGGTCGAGGATCACGCCACCGAGCCCCACCCGGGCGGCGACCAGCCAGTCCACGGCGACGTCGAACGCCAGCACGTACGCCCGGCCGATCTGGGGCCGGACCACCAGCGACGGCCGTCCCGCGCGGCCGGTGTCGGTCGGCATCTCCTCGTGCACCAGGCCCGCGGCGGTGAGCTCCCCGGTCAGGGCCATGATGGTGCTGCGGTTCACGCCCATCCGTTCGGCCAGCGCCGCGCGGGAGACCGATCCGCTCAGATGGACGTGTCGGAGCAATGTGCCGAGATTGCGTCGGCGGATCTCTTCCTGGACCAACCGGACCTCCGGCGTCGTACGGTTTCACACCTCGCGGAATCCAATTATTCCGGTGCCGGGCTGGGCGAGGAGAACGCCCGGGCGTATGAATCGGCCGGTCGGGAAGGCGAGTGGAACCACGAATCACGTTTGCGCGCTGCCGTTAGTCTCCTATCTGGACAGACGTACCGCAGATTTCAAAGTGGGTGAGTGACCCGGAAGCGAGGGGCGCATGATGGCCTCCGACGCTGGCATCGACCCGGCCGCCGCGTCCTCCGCGGAGCAGTATGTCGCCTTGTTGCGTCGCGTTCGCGACCAGTCCGGCCTCGCCTACCGTACGATCGCCCGTCGGGCTCACCGCAACGGTGATGTTCTTCCGGCCAGCACACTGGCCACGGTATTGGGTCGGCCGACGCTACCGCGACGGGATCTGGTGGTGGCCCTGCTGCGGGCGTGTGAGGTACCGGACGAGCGGGCGTTGATCTGGTTGGAGGCGTGGGCCCGGCTGTCCGCCGCGCGGGCGATGAACAGCACCGCCGCAGGGGGCGGCAGGTTGCGGTTGGTTCGCGGCGCCGGCGAGACCGGGGGTGAGGTGGCCGGGTTCGGCCGGGTGAGCACGCTCGGGGCACGTTCCGGTGGCGAGCGTCTGGTGCCACGCCGGCTGCCGCGGCCGTCCGTTGATCTCCCACCGGTAGCGAACGGCCGCTCGCCCATCTCGGCGCCCGTGCCGTTCCAGCTCCCGCCGGCGCCGCCGACGGTCGTCGGGCGGGCGACGGAGATCCGCCAACTGATCGGCGCGACGGCGGTCGACGGCGCGGTGTGCGCCATCGAGGGCGCCGGCGGCGTCGGCAAGTCGGCGCTCGCCCTGCACCTCGCGCACCAGATCGCGGCGGAGTACGAGGGGGGCTGCCTCTACGCCGACCTCCACGGCGCCAGCGCCGGGATCGCGCCGGCCGAACCCGCGGACGTGCTGGCCCGGTTTCTGCGTGCGCTGGGCGCTCCCGCGGTGCCGGCCTCGGTGGAGGAGGCGACCGCGCTCCTGCGCACCTGGACTGCCGAGCGGGGCGTACTCGTGGTCCTGGACAACGCCGCATCGGCGGCGCAGGTGCGCCCGCTCCTGCTCAGCGGACCGGGATGCACCACGCTGATCACCAGCCGGTGGGCGCTGGCCGATCTTGACGCGACACTGCGGATCCGGCTGGGACCGCTGCCCGACGACGCGGCCCTCGCCCTGCTCAGCGGGCTCAGCGGCGGGCGGCGCGTCACCGCGGAGCCGGCCGCGGCGGCGCTGGTGGTGCGGCGGTGCGGTGGACTGCCGCTGGCGTTGCGGATCGTCGGGGCCCGCGCGGCGGCCGTGGCCGACGCCTCGCTGGCCGGTCTCGCCGAACGCATGAACGACGAGAGACGGCGGCTCGACGTCCTGGAGATCGGGGATCTCTCGGTGCGGGCCAGCCTGCACGTCGGCTACCAGGCGTTCGGCGCGGCGCCGCAGGGCGACCGCCGGCAGGCCGCGCGACTGTTCCGGCTCGCGGCGCTGCCCGACTGGGCGGACACCACGGCGTACGCGTGTGCGGTGCTTGCCGAGATACCCGTGGTGGCCGCCGAACGGGCCCTCGACAGCTTGGTGGGCGCGCATCTTCTCGAGCCGTCCGGTGACGGCCGTTACCGGTTCCACGACATCGTCCGGCTGTACGCGCGGGAATGCGCCGACGCTGCCGAGGACACGTCCGACCGGGAGGCGGCGCTGGGCCGCCTGACTACGTGGCTCGTCGCTACCACTGGCACCGCGGCCCTGCTCCTCTACCCGCAGGAGCGGTTTCCCATCCCCATCCCGCGCTATCCCCCCGGGTTCGCCGGCCCACCGCTGGCCGGCGCGGCCGATGCGTGGGCCTGGTTCGAGCGCGAGCACACCAACCTGGTGATGATCGCCCGGCAGCAGGTGGCGGCGGGACGGACCCTGCCCGAGGTACGCGACCTGGCACTCGTGGCGGCCAAGTTCTACGACTACTCCGGGTACAGTGCCGAGCAGCAGCAACTCGGCCAGCTCGCGGTTGAGGCGGCCCAGCGGCTGGGTGACCGGTCGGGCGCGGCCCTGGCACTGAACATCGTGGCCGTGTCACTGTTGCGGCAGGGTCGGCGGAACGAAGCGATCCCGCTGCTGGAGCGCAATCTCGCGGTGCAGCGCGAACTGGGCGACCGGGCTCGGGAGGCGGCCTGCCTGAACAATCTCGGCAACGCGTTGCGGGACGAGGGCGACCTCGAGGCCGCGGTGGGCCACCTGCAGGCCGCGCTCGTCATCCGGCGGGAGCTCGGCGACCGGGGCAAGGAGAGTTCGGTGCTGGACAACCTCGCCCTGGTGTTTCAGCGTCAGGGCGAGTACCGGCAGGCGATCGCCCATCACGAAGCAGGCCTGGCTATCACCGTCGAGGGCACGGACCCGATGCGTGAGGCGCAGGCGCTGGTCAACTTCGCGGAGACGTTGCAGGTGTCCGGCGACCACCACGCGGCGATCGCCCGTGCGAGCGAGTCCCTGGAGATCTGCCGGCGGTACGAGCACCAGCGCGGCATCGGCCTGGCGCTCCAGGTGCTGGGCGACGCACATGCGGGTCTCGGGCGCCGGTCCGAGGCGTACCGGCACTGGCGGGAGGCATTGGTACGACTCGACGGCCTGGACCGGGAGGCGTGCGCCAGGCTACGTGCCGCGCTCGGCGGCGACGAGCCGGCCGGTTGATGCCCCGCCTGGTGCCGCGAGTCGGGGCTCACCCGGGCCAGGCCCTGGTCTCCTATGCGAACCGATATGCGTGCACGTATGCGAGCGATCACGACGCTGTGTTGCATGACAGCTCGTCGAAGCAAGGTGTATCGGCGTACCACGGCGGCAGGTTTGATCGCCGCACTGACGGCTGGGCTGCTGTCCGCCGCACCGGCTCAGGCCAGCCCAGAACGTCCACACCGACCAGGTTCGGCCACCCCACGGGTTTCCGTGGACGGCAAGCCTGCGGCGGTCACGAAACGGGTTCCCGGCGCGGAGGAGAGCCACGCACTGCGCGCCGCCCCCACCGTCCGATGGCCCGCGTCGTCGGCTGACCTCTCCCGGCGACCCGGCGTACGGGTGGCGGCGCTGGACCGGGCGGCGGCGGCGCGGGCCGGAGTGGCCGGCCTGCTGGTCCGGATCTCCGGCGACCGGGACGGACCGACGCCCGTCGACATCGACTACTCACGCTTTCGGAACGCGTACGGCGGTGACTGGGCCACCCGTTTACGGCTCGTCAACGCGAAGACCGGCAAGGTCGTGCCGAGCCGTAACGACCCTGGGGCTGGCGTCCTCCGCGCCGACCTGGTGCTCCCGCCGCCGGCCCCCGCCGACCGGACCGTTGCCGCGGTGGACCAGCCGCAGTCGGGCGAGCTCTATGCGCTCGCCGCAGCCGCGAGCGGCAGCGCGGGAGGCTTCACGGCGACCTCGCTCGCGCCGTCGGCTACCTGGGAGGTCGGACTGCAGTCCGGCGACTTCAACTGGTCCTACCCGATCTCCATTCCGCCCATGCCCGGGATGGCGCCGCAACTCGGTCTGTCCTACAACTCGGGTTCGGTGGACGGTCGGACCGTCTCGACGAACAACCAGGCGTCCTGGGTCGGCGAGGGGTTCAACCTCGACGTCGGCTACATCGAGCGGTCGTACCAGTCCTGCAAGGACGACGGCCAGGCCGACAACGAAGAACTCTGCTTCGCCTCGAACAACGCGATCGTGACCCTGCCCGGACTGGTCGGCGAGTTGGTCCGCGACGACACGACCGGACAGTGGCGGGTCGAGGACGACGACGGCTGGCGGGTGCAGCTGCTGACCGGCTCGTCGAACGGGGACAACGACGGCGAGCACTGGCGGCTGACCGCGCCGGACGGCACGCAGTACCACTTCGGGCTCAACCGGCTCCCGGGTTGGACGGCCGGGCGGGCGGAGACCAACTCGACGCTGACCGTGCCGGTTTTCGGCGACGACAGCGGGGAACCCTGCCACGCCGCGACGTTCGCCGCCTCCTGGTGCCGCCAGGCGTACCGCTGGAACCTGGACTACGTGGTGGACACCCACGGGGACGCCATGTCCCAGTTCTACGATCGGGAGACCAACCACTACAGCCGGGGCGGGACGGTAACGCCGTACGACCGGTCCAGCCACCTCACCCGGCTCGACTACGGTCAGCGGGCCGATTCGCTGTTCACCACGCCGGCCTCGGGACGGGTCACCTTCGCCGCCGTCGACCGCTGCATCCCCGGCACCGTCTGCGGCAAGGACCAGCCGCAGAACGCCCCGGACGTACCGTGGGACCAGTACTGCGACGCCTCCTCGTGCGCGATCACCACGCCGACGTTCTGGACCGACAAGCGACTGGCCACCATCACGACCCAGGTCTACCAGGACGGCGCCTACCGGGACGTCAGCTCCTGGCAGCTCACCCACTCGTTCCCGGCCACCGGCGACGCGACCAGCCCCACCCTCTGGCTGGACAGCCTCGTCCGGACCGGGCACGTGGGCGGCACGACGGCCCTGCCGCCGGTCACGTTCGACGGCGTCCAGCGGGAGAACCGGGTCGTCGCCGTCGACGGCGCGCCGCCGATGAACAAGTGGCGGCTGGCCACCGTGACCAGCGAGACCGGCGGTCAGGTGCAGGTCTCCTACACGCCGAAGCAGTGCGCCGCCGACGCGCTGCCGGCGCCGGAGAGCAACGGCACCAGGTGCTACCCGGTGCTGCGCGAGTGGGAGGGGAAGGACCCGACGCTCGACTACTTCAACAAGTACGTCGTCACCCAGACGGCCGAGGTGGACCTGGTCGGCGGTAACCCGACCGAGATCACGCAGTACGAGTACGTCGACGGCACGGCCTGGCACTACGACGACGCGGAGCTGACCCCGTCCCGGTACAAGACGTACAGCCAGTACCGCGGCTACCAGAAGCTGCGGGTGCGTACCGGGGACCCGAACGCCGGCCCGCAGCAGCTGGTCGAGCACGTCTTCCTGCGCGGCATGGACGACGATCTGCTGCCGGGCGGCGTCCGCCGCGACGTGTGGGTGACCGACTCGCAGGGCGGCCGGATCGAGGACCGGCCGGTGCGGCGCGGATTCGCCCGGGAGACCACGGTCTTCGGCGCCGACGGCGACTGGGTGGAGCGGACCGTCTCCGAGCCGTTGGAGATCCGCAAGACGGCGACCAGGGTCCGGCCCTCCGGCAACCTCGAGGCGTACCTGACCGCCCAGCGGTCCGAACGGGAGTTCACCAAGCTCTCCGACGGATCCGTGCGGACCACCGAGGTGCGGTACACGTTCGACGAGGACTACGGCACCCTGCACAGCGTCGACGACCTGGGGGACCTGTCCACCACCGCCGACGACAAGTGCACCACCACCACCTACACCCGCAACGTCGACGCCTGGATCGTGGACACCGAGTCCCGCACCGAGACCGTCGGGACGGCCTGTGCCGGCACGCCGTCGTACCCGGCCGACCTGCAGGCCGACACCCGCTACTACTACGACGGGTCCACCACCTGGGGAGCGTCGCCGACCAGGGGCGACGTCACGATGACCGAGGAGGCGTCGGCGCGTACCGCGAGCGCGGTGACCTACGTCCCGGCGTCGCGCGGCGCCTTCGACCTGCACGGTCGGGTGACCGAGCAGTACGACGCGCTCGGCAACCGCACCACCGTGAGCTACACGCCGAGTGTGGGCGGCCCACTGGTCCGGACGGACGGGACCAACGCGCTCGGGCACACGTCCACCACCATGTTCGACCCGCTCAGCGGGGAGCCGGTCTCCGCCACCGACGCCAACGGTCGCCGCACGGAGGCCCGGTACGACGCGTTGGGCCGGCTGACCGGGGTCTGGCTGCCGGGCCGCGACCGGTCGGCGGGGCAGAGCGCGAACATGACGTTCAGCTACCTGGTCCGCAACAACGCGCCTACGGTCACGAGTACGAGTTCACTGCTCGCGAGCGGCGGCTACAGCACGAAGTACTCGTTGTTCGACGGCTTCCTCCGGTTGCGCCAGACCCAGGCGCCATCTCCAGCCGGCGGGCGGATCCTGACCGATGAGCTCTACGACTCGTACGGGCGCCTGGCGCGGAAGCACGACGCGTACTGGAACGCCGCCGGGCCCGGTACCCAGTTGCTGTCGGTCGCCGACTCAGCAGTCGGTTCGTCCACCCGCTACCTCTACGACTCCACCGGGCGGGAGACGGCGGAGATCCTGCTGTCGTACGGCGTGGAGAAGTGGCGGACGACGACGAGCTACGGCGGCAACTGGGTGGCGGTGGACCCGCCGGCCGGTGAAACGCCGACCATGAACGTCCTCGACGCCGACGACAAGGTGGTCGAGCTGCGCCAGTACCAGGGTGACGCGCCCACCGGCGGGTACGACGCGACGCGGTACACCTACACGCCGGACGGGGAGAACGTCGCCACGGTGACCGACCCGGCGGGCAACGTCTGGCGCAGCAGCTACGACCTGCGGGGCCGCAAGGTGCGGCAGGAGGACCCGGACGCGGGTACGACCACCTACGCGTACGACGACGAGGACCACCTCCTGTCGGTCACCAGCGCCGCCGGGCGGACGGTGGCGTACACGTACGACGCGCTCGGGCGCAGGACCTCGACCCGGCAGGGCTCGCAGACCGGCCCGAAGCTGAGCGAGTGGACCTTCGACACCCTGCCCGGCGGCAAGGGCCTGCCGAGCGCGTCCACCCGCTACGCCAACGGCAACGCGTACACGCGGGCGGTGACCGGCTACGACCCGGCGGGCCGGGCCACCGGCACGAGCATCACGATTCCGGCGGCGGAGGGGGCGCTCGCCGGCACCTACACCTACCGGCAGGCGTACGACGCGGTCGGCCAGCCGGCCTCGATCGACCTGCCGTCGGCGGGTGACCTCACCACCGAGACCCTGCGGTACGGCTACGAGGGCACGCTGGGCCTGCTGACCACGATGACCGGCCTGACCCCCTACCTCGCCGACACCATGTACGACGAGCTGGGCCGGATGGGTGGCCTGACCAGCGGCCCGATCGGCGGGCAGCTGGCCCGCATCTTCAGCTACGACCCGGCGACGGACCGGCTGCTGCGGGCGGAGACCTACTCCGACGACCAGGACAACCCGTACGTCGCGGACCAGCGCTACACCTACGACCCCGCCGGCAACATCCTGTCGATCGTGGACGCTCCGGGCGACGTCACCTCCGACGCCCAGTGCTTCCGCTACGACGGGTTGCGGCGGCTGACCGAGGCGTGGTCGCCGGAGTCCGGCGACTGCGCCGCGGCGCCGGAGGCGGCTGCCCTGGGCGGACCGGCCGCCTACTGGCACAGCTACCGCTACGACAAGATCGGCAACCGGCTCAGCGAGGTGCAGCACGCCACCGCCGGCGACACCAGCCGCACCTACCGGTACCCGGCCGCGGGCGGGGCCCGGCCACACGCCGTGGCGTCGGTGGTCACCGACGGTCCGGGCGGCAGCCGCACCGACACCTTCGGCTACGACGCCGACGGCAACACCACCGGCCGCACCGTCGGCGGGGTCGCCCAGGAACTGACCTGGGACGTGGAGGGCGAGCTGTCCGCCTCGGTCCGCGACGGCAAGACCACGTCCTACCTGTACGACGCCGACGGCAACCGGCTGATCGAGCGCGGCCCGGACGGCACGACCCTCTACCTGGACTCCACCGAGCTGCGGCTCAAGGGCTCCACGGTCACCGCGCGGCGGTTCTACACGGCGAACGGCACGGTCGTCGCGGTCCGCAGCGCGGCCGGCCTGACCTGGACGGTCCCGGACCACCAGGGCACCGGGGAGACCGCGGTCGACGGGAGCACCCTCGCGGTGACCCGCCGCTACGAGACGCCGTTCGGCGCGTCCCGCGGGCCGGCCGCGACGTGGCCCTCCAGGCAGGGGTTCGTGGGCGGGACGGTCGACGGCGCCACCGGCCTCGTGCACCTCGGTGCCCGGGAGTACGACCCGGCGGTGGGTCGGTTCCTCTCGGTCGACCCGGTCATCGATGTCACCGACCCGCAGCAGATGAACGGCTACGCGTACGCGGAGAACAATCCGGTCACGTTCAGTGACCCGGACGGCCTGAAGACCAAGAAGACCACGACCAAGAAGACGACCACCAAGAAGTCGAACTCGAAGAAGTCTTCCCGGACCACCACCAGCGCCAAGAAGGACAAGCCGGACCCCCGGCTGATGGCGGAGAAAGACGACGCACTGCGTAAGAAGATCGTGAAGATCGCCGAGAAGGAGTGGAAGCGCACGCTGAAGCTGGCCAAGAAGTACGGCGGGCTGGACAAGATCCCCGAGCGGGAGTTCAACAAGTACTTCAAGGAATTGCGCAAGATGGTCGGCGACAAGATCTACAACAAGGTCTTCGGCCTCAACAAGAATTCCAACGCCACCAACACCCCCTGGTGTGCCGTCTTCGTCAGTTGGGTGCTGGTCAAGGCGGGCGTCAAACCCAAGGACCTGCCTTCCAAGAGCGCGGCGTACGCGACCAACTGGGCCAAGAACAAGGGTGCGCACAGTGAGCCCCGGCCCGGCGACATCGTGGTGTACGGCAAGCCCGGAAAGGGCGACAGTCTCGGTGACAGTGGACATGTCGAGATCGTGACGAAAGTCCACAAGGACGGGACGTACGAAACGATCGGTGGTAACCGCTCGAACCGGGTGAATTGGCAACCGATCAATCCTAAGACCAGCCGAGCGGGTGACGGGCACTACGAGAATGGCAAGTGGGTGAACGGCTACCTCCCGAGCGCCTACGTGAGCGCGCCGGTCTACGCGTACGGGTATCCGGGCGTCCAGGGCAACTGGGCGTGGCGGTGACCATGCTCCGCTGAGACCGACACATCGGGGCGGCCCGCCGGTATCCGGCGGGCCGCCCTCCGTGTGCCGTTCCGGGCCGGACCGATCTGCTGTCCGGAAGCGTTCGAGATCGTTCGAGGTCTCTTGTCGATCGCGCAGGTCCGCCCCGAGCATTTAAGCCGGACGATATCAAGGGGGGCTTCGCGTTGCTGTCACTGGAGCTGCTCGGCCCGATCCGGGCGCGGCGCGACGACGTGGTGCTGGCGGTTCCCGCCGGCAAGACGCGGACGCTGCTGGCACTGCTGCTACTCGAACCGGGTGCCGGGGTCACCCGCGAGCGCATGGTCGGTGAGCTGTGGGGTGAGGTGACGCCGCCGTCCGCCGCGGCGAACCTGCGCACCTACCTGTCCAGGTTGCGGCTGTGGTTGGCGGACAGCACCCACGGCGACGGTGGCCGGCTGCTGGTCCAGCGGCGGAACGGCTGGCAGCTGGCGCTCGGAGACGTACCCGTCGAGGTGGACGTGTTCGCGTTCGAGCAGCACCTGGAACGGGCGCGCGCCGCCGTACGCGCGGGCGACCCCCACGCGGCGTCCGGGCACCTGCGCCGGGCGGTCACGCTGCACCGGGGCGCGCCGATGCAGGACGTCCCCCAGGGCCGGGTGCTCTCCGGCCGGGCCGGCGCGCTGACCGCCAGATGGCTGGGCGCGGTGGAGGAGTACGTCGCCGTGCTGCTGGAGTTGGCGCAGTACGAGACCGCGCGGGTCGTGCTGCACGAGTTCCTCGCGGGGCAGCCGTACCGGGAGCGGGCGTGGGCGCAACTGATGGTGGCGTGCGGCAACAGCGGTGACATCCAGGGGGCCCTGCGCGCCTACGCCACCGCCCGTCGCGGCCTGGTCGACGGCCTCGGTGTCGAGCCGAGCGCCGAACTCACCAACCTCTACCTGCAGATCCTGCGGGGTGAACCGGCGGTGCGGCTGGCCGCCGGCGCCGCGTCGGCGCCACGCCGGGCCGAACCCGTGTGCTCGTAGCGGGGCGCGCTGCCCACGGCCACCTCTCGCCGGGCATGCGCCGGGATGTGCGCTCCGATATGCGCTCCCGCCTCAGGCTCTATGCATGCGTACCTTGACCGTGCTGTGTGCCCTCTCGCTGGCGGTGACGCCCGTCGTGGCCACTCCCGCGCAGGCTGCGCCTGTCGCCGCGGCTGCCGAGCGGGCCGCTCCCGACCGGCCCGTCCGGGTGGAGCCCGTGGTCGACGCCGCCCTGGCCCGCGGCTGGCGCACCGCACCCAAGGTGACCTGGCCGGCCGGACAGGCCGAGGTGAAACCGGTCGCGCACCGGGCCGGAACCGACCGGCCAGCCGCCCAGCGGGCCGGAACGCTGCCGGTGTGGGTCAGCGGGCAGGCCCGGGTGCGACTGGACCGGATGCCCGGCGGTGTCCGGCTCCGGCTCGGTGACACCGGCAAACCGACCCCGGTCGAGGTCGACTACAGCGGTTTCCGCTGGGCCTTCGGCGGTGACTGGTCCTCCCGGCTGCGGGTGGTCGACGAGCGCACCGGGGCCGCGGCGCCGGTGCGCAACGACGTGCGGGCCGGACGGTTGAGCGCCACCCTGCCCGACGGGAGTTTCGCCATCACGGCCGACGCCGGCGGCAGTGCCGGCAGCTTCACCCCTACCTCGTTGAGCCCCTCCGCGACCTGGCAGGTCGGGCTCTCCAGCGGGGACTTCGCCTGGAGTTATCCGCTCGCCGTGCCCGCGCTGCCCGGACAGTCACCCAACCTGGCCCTGAGCTACAGCTCTGGCGGGGTCGACGGGCGGACCGCCTCCACCAACAACCAGCCCTCACCGGTGGGTGAGGGCTTCGACCTGGCCACCGGGTACATCGAGCGGTCCTACCAGTCGTGCACCGAGGACGGACAGTCCCACCAGGACCTCTGCTGGGCCTCCCACAACGCCACGGTGGTGCTGCCCGGCCTCGCCGGCGAGCTGGTGCGCGACGACGCGACCGGCTCGTGGCGCGCCGAACAGGACGACGGTTGGCGGGTGGAACTCCTGACCGGCGCGACGTCGAACGGGGACAACGACGGCGAGTACTGGAAGCTCACCGCCCCGGACGGCACGCAGTACTTCTTCGGGCGTAACCGGATGCCGCAGTGGCAGAGTGGCAACCCCGACACCAACTCGGCCTTCACCGTCCCGGTCTACGGCGACGACGCGGGCGAGCCGTGCCAGGGTACGCAGTGGTGCCAGCAGGCCTGGCGCTGGATGCTCGACTTCGTGGTGGACCCGCACGGCGACGCCATGGCCTACTACTACGAGCGGGAAACCAACTACTACGACCGGCAGGGCACCCCGACGGTCTACGTGCGGTCCGGGCAGCTCGCCCGCATCGAGTACGGTCAGCGGCTCGCGTCGCTGTACGACACCGCGCCCGGCCGGGTCGTCTTCACCCCCGGCAACCGGTGCCTGGTCGAGGGACCCGACTGCGTCACGTCGCAGCCGCAGAACTGGCCCGACGTGCCGCTGGACCAGGCATGCGGGGCGTCGTCGTGTGCCGTCCCGGTGCCGACGTTCTGGTCCACGAAGCGGCTGGCGAGGATCACCACCCAGGTCCACGTCAACGGGGCGTACCGGGATGTCGACTCCTACACGCTCACGCACGCGTTCCCGGACACCGGGGACGGCACCAGCCCCGCGCTCTGGCTCTCCTCGATCGCGCACAGCGGGCACACCAACGGCACCCTGACCCTCCCGCCGGTGACATTCGCCGGCGTGCAACGGGAGAACCGGCTGGACGCGACCGGCGGCCATCCGGTGATGAACAAGTGGCGGGTCGAGACCATCGGCACCGAGACAGGCGGCCGGATCAAGGTCACCTATGGGCTGAAGGAGTGCCAGCGCACGACGTTGCCGGTACCGGACGACAACCGGCTCAAATGCTTTCCGGTCTGGTGGGACGTGACCGGCGCCGGCCCGACGCTGGACTGGTTCAACAAGTACGTGGTGACCCAGGTGACCGAGGAGGACCAGGTCGGCGGCGCGCCGGCGAAGCTGACCCAGTACGACTACCTCGATCCAGGCGTGGTGCTGTGGCACCACGACGACGCGGAACTCACCCCGGCCCGGTTCCAGAGCTGGGGCGGCTGGCGCGGGTACGCCCGGGTGCGGGTGCGTACGGGTGCCGCCGGCACGCAATCCGCGACCGAGTACCTGTTCCTGCGCGGCCTGCACAACGACCTCCGGGCGGACGGCTCCCGCCGCGCGGTGACGGTCGACGGCCTGGAGGACAAGGCCGCCTGGCGCGGCTTCCCCCGCCAGGAGACCGTCTACGACGGTGCCACCGTGGTGTCCCGCACCGTGTCGGAGCCGACGGTCATCGGCACCACGGCCACCCGCGCCCGCGCCTCCGGGACGTTGGAGGCCACCCTGACCGACGAGCGGTCGGTGCAGGTGGTCACGACGCTGGCCTCGGGCGGCACCCGTACCGCGGAGACCCGCTACGGCTACGACGCGGCGGGCCGGCTGAAGTACGTCAGCGACCTCGGGGACATCGCGACCGGCGCCGACGACACCTGCACCCGCACGAGCTACGCGGAGAATCTGACCGACTGGATCCGGGACCGCGTCTCCCGGGAGGAGACCGTCGGGGTCGCCTGCGACGCGACTGCCAGCTACCCGGATGACCTGCTCTCCGACCAGCGGTACTACTACGACGGGAACGACACCTGGGGGGCCGCGCCGTCCCGGGGTGACCGCACCCGGGTCGAGCAGGCTTCGGCGTGGAACACCTACGTGACCGTGTCGCGTACCACGCCGGACGGGCACGGCCGGCCGGTGGAGAGCTACGACGCCGCGGGCAAGCTGACCCGCACCACGTACACCCCGGCCACCGGTGGTCCGTTGACCCGGACCGTGGTCACCAACCCCCTCGGACACCAGGTCACCACCGATCTCGAGCCGGCGCGAGGACTGCCGGTCAGCAGCACCGACGCCAACGGCGGCGTCACCACCCGCGGCTACGACGCCTTCGGCCGGCTGGCCGACGTCTGGCTGCCGGGGCGTACCACGGGCACGTCGCCCAACCTCACCTACTCCTACCTCGTCCGGGTCGACGGCCCGAGCGTGGTGACCACCAACGAGTTGCAGGGTGCGGGCACCTACAGGACGACCCGGGAACTCTTCGACGGCCTGCTGCGGCCCCGCCAGACCCAGGAACCGTCCCCGGCCGGTGGGCGTATCGTCACCGACACCCGGTACGACGCCCGCGGCCTGGTAGAGCGGACGTACGGGCCACGGCACGACCCGTCCGGGACGGGCACCGACCTCGCGCCCACCCCGTCGACCCTCGACAGCGAGACCCGCTACCTGTACGACGGGGCCGGCCGGGAGACGGCGGAGATCCAGCTGTCGAAGGGCGTGGAGAAGTGGCGGACGTCCACCACGTACGGCGGTGACCGGGTGACCACCACCCCGCCCGCCGGCGGCACCACCACCACCCGGGTCTTCGACGTCCGGGACCGCCTGGTCGAGCTACGCGAGCAGTCCGACGCCACCCGCTACACCTACACCCGGTCCGGGCAGCTGGCCACGGTCACCGACCCCGCCGGCAACGTGTGGCGCTACAGCTACGACCTGCGCGGGCGGATGACGAGGGCCGAGGCGCCGGACACCGGTGCCCGACGGTGGAGCCATGACGACGCCGGCCGGGTGGTCACCAGCACCGACGGCCGAGGGCGGACGCTCACCATCGGCTACGACGACCTCGGCCGCCGTACCTCGCTCGCCGAGGGCGCCACCCGGCTCGCCCAGTGGACCTACGACACGGCGACCCTGGGCAAGGGTCTGCCGGCCTCGGCCGTCCGGTACGTCGGTGCCACCGCGTACACGAGCACGGTCACCGGGTACGACATCCGGGGCCGCCGGCTCGGCACCACCGTCACGGTCCCGGCGGCCGAGACCGGGCTCGCCGGCAGCTACACCACCAGCTACGCCTACAACGAGGCCGACCAGGTCACCCGGATGGTGACCCCGGCCGCGGGTGGCGTCGCCGCCGAGACGCTCGCGTTCGGATACGACGCCCTCGGTTACCCCACCACCGTCACCGGCCTGAACCACTACGTGATGGACAGCAGCTACGACGAGCTGGGCGACGTGTCCTGGCAGGCGTTCGGCGAGTACGGCCAGCAGGTCTACCGCTCGTACGAGCGGGACCCGGTCACCCGCCGGCTGACCAAGGCCACGACCGCCCGGGACCACGTGGACCTGCCCACCGTTTCGGAGACCAGCTACACCTACGACCCGGCGGGCAACGTGCTGTCGATCGTCGACGCACCCGATGGGGTGACGGCGGACGCCCAGTGCTTCCGGTACGACTCGCTGCGCCGCCTGACGGAGGCCTGGACCTCCACGGACTGCACGACGCCCGCCGCCGGCGGCGCGGCGGCCTATTGGCACACCTACACGTACGACGCGACCGGTAACCGGCTCTCCGAGGTGCGGCACGCCGCGACCGGGAACACCAACCGGACCTACAGCTACCCAGGCGGGCACCGGCTGGCCTCGGTGACCACCAACGGATCGACCGCCTCGTACGGATACGATGCGGCAGGCAACCAGACCATCGCTCCGGGCCGCACCTTCAGCTGGGACGCCGAGGGTCACCTGGCGTCCACCTCCGACTCGTCGTACGTGTACGACGCGGACGGCACGCGGCTGATCCGTCGCGACGCCACCGGCGTGACGCTCTATCTGGGCGACACCGAGGTGCGGCGGGCCACCACGGGTGCCGTGGCCACCACCCGGTACTACCGCTTCGGCGGCAGCGTCGTGGCCGCGCGTACCGGCTCCCAGCTCCGCTGGCTCGCCGCCGACCACCACGGCACCGACGAGATCTCGATTGCCGACCAGGCGGGACTGCCGGCGACCGTCCGCCGCAGCCTGCCCTTCGGCGGCACCCGGGGCACGGCACCCACGAGCTGGCCGGGGGAGCGGGGCTTCGTCGGCGGCACGCAGGACCCGACCGGGCTGACCCACCTGGGCGCCCGGGAGTACGACCCGGCGACGGGCCGCTTCATCTCCGCCGACCCGATTGTGGATCACCAGGATCCGCAGCAGGTCAACGGGTACGCCTACGCCGCCAACAACCCCGCCACCTTCATCGACGCCGACGGCCTCAAAACGAAGAAGCCGGCCAAGTCGAAATCGCCGGCCAAGTCCAAGACGCCGACCACCAAGGTGCCACCGAAGCGGACCAAGACCAAGCCGACGAACGACGGGCCGACCAACGACCCGTGGGCCAACGACATCATCGCGAACATGGACTACGACTACTTCCTCTGCTCCACCTGGGGCATCACGTGCTACCCCGGGTTCGAGGACGGAGCCCAGGCCATGTGCGACTGGTACGGGTGCGACAACCTCGATGGCTACACCATCTGGGACGAGGGTGGCTACGACGGCGGCTACGACAGCTCGTACGACCCGGCGCCGAGCTACGAGTACCTGGAGCGCGAGTGCGACGGGTGGGACGAGTGCATCACGCCCCGGCCCAGGGAGTGGCAGCGCGTCGACGCCGGGTATGACACCGCGGACACGTACTCCGCCGGCCGCGTCCCGTGGGGCGGCATCTGCGTGGCATCGGCGATCATCAACTGCCAGGACGGTGGCGGCACACGGCTTGTCGCCCGCGGTGGCAGCAACTCGCGGGTGATCAGCCTCGACCCGAACGAGCCCTCGGGAGGGTCCATCTATCTGGCCAGCTCCGCCGGTGGCTGGTCGAGCCGGCCCGTGACGATCGGCGGCTGGTGGTGAGCGGCGGGGTGGTCCGCCTGCTCGGCCGCCGCCGCAGGACGCGGCGGTGGCTGGGTGGAACCATCGTCGCGGTGCTCCTGGGCACCCTCGCCTTCGTACCCGGTCCGCCGGTGGCGGCACCGCGAGCCGGCGTGCCGGGGCGGCCTCCGGTGGCCTCGTCGGCCGTCGTGCCGGCGCGGTATCCGCAGGCCATCGACCTCGACCGGCTTACCACGGAGACGACCCGGGTCGAGGCCACCGGGCACGGCACGCTGCGCGCCGTGATCAACGCCCGGCCGGTGCGGGTCCGTACCGCCACCGGCTGGGCGCCGCTCGACACCACGCTGGTCCGCCGCCCGGACGGCACCATCCAGCCGCGGCGGACCAGCGTGGCCCTCTCGTTGGGCGGGGCGGGCCAGCGGACCATTGCCACGATGCGGACGCCGGAGGGGAGCCGCGTCGCGTTGAGCTGGCCGCGTGCCCTCCCGGAACCGTCGCTGGCCGCCGACAAGGCCACCTATCCGGAGGTGTTGCCCGGGGTCGACCTGGTGGTGCAGGCCACCGACTCCGGCTTCGCCGAGGTGCTGGTGGTGAAGTCCGCCCGGGCGGCCCGGCACGCCGGGTTGTCGCCGATCCGCTTCGGCCTGGACACCCATCGGTGGTTCCCGGACCTGAACGCCTTCATGTGGGACTCGTCCGGCACCCGACGCGCCGTCATGGCGGTGCGGACCACGGAGTCCGAGCTCATCATCACCCCGGACCGGGCGATGCTCACGGATCCGCACCTGGTCTTCCCGCTCTACCTGGACCCGTGGTTCCCGTCCAGCAAGCAGCACTGGACGATGGTCGAGCAGGACCTGCCGTCGCAGGGCTGGTGGGACGCGAGCGTGCACGCCCGCGCCGGCCGGGATCCGGCCTGGTCGTCCACCGACACCTTCCGCTCGTTCTTCCAGATGGACACGGCGTTCCTCGCCGGTCGCCACATCCTCAGCGGGACCTTCCGCGCACACGAAACCTACTCGTACTCATGTACGCCGGAGCCGGTGAACCTTTGGCGCACCGACCCGATCAGCGCCAGCACCAGCTGGAACAATCCTCCCGCGCTACGCGCGAAGCTCGGCACCGTCAACGCCGCCAAGGGGTTCAGCGCCTCCTGCCCGCCAGGTGACGTCGAGTTCGACGTCAAGCAGTTGATGGTGGACGCGGCGGCCGGTGCGTGGGCCAACGTCACCCTCGGCCTCCTCGCCGACGAGGGGGTAAGCACGCTGGGCGGCAAGGCCTTCGAGAACAACCCGTCGATCGCGGTCGAATACAACACGCCACCCGGCGCACCCGACGTGGTGCCCACCGACACCATGCCCGGCTGTGCCGGTTCGCCGGCCATGTGGGTCACCACCTTGAAGCCGCGGCTCAAGGTTCGGGTACCCGACGACGACCTCGCGTACGGGCAGCAGCACCGGATCAACTTCGAGATCCGCCGGGCGGGCGGCGAGTTGGTCGACGCGCCGGAGGCGACCCCGTGGACCGTGCTCGAGTACGAGGTGCGCGACGGGGTGCTGGCCGACGGGGGTCGGTACGAGTGGCGTGCCAAGGCGACCGACGAGGTCGAGAGCGGACCGTGGAGCGCCTGGTGTCCGTTCACCGTGGACATCACCGGCCCGTCGACCCCGCCGACGCTCACCTCGCGCGACTTTCCCAAGTTCCCGGCGATGGGCATCCGGGTCGACGAAACCGGCCGGTTCACGTTCAGCGCCCGGGGCGACACCGACATCGTCGGGTTCGACTACCGCATTGGTGGTCCGGCCATCAAGGCCGGACGCGTCACGGTGACTCCGGGCGGCGCGACCGACCTGGTGTTCGTGCCCGCCAAGGGCGGTACGTACACCATCACGGTGGCCGGGGTGGACCTCGCGGGAAACAAGGGACTGTCCACGCCTCCCTACCAGTTCCGGATCAGGCCGCTGCCGTTCCCGGCGGTGAGCCTGCCGCTGAACGAGGAGTCGGGCACCACCGCGGCGGACTACTCGACCTACGGCGCCGACGGCACGGTGGAGCTGCGGGGCGGGGTGTCCTGGGTGGAGGGACGGCACGGCGGGGCCCTGCACACCGACGGCACCGAGAACACCGGTGGCTACGCGGCGGGGCCCCCGGTGGACACCGCCAACTCCTTCTCGATCATGGCCTGGGTGCGGGCGCGCGAGAGCAGTGAGGCGTGGCGGACCGCCGTGGCGATCGCGGGCAAGGGACCCGAACTGCAGTTCGACATGGGGCGCTGGACGTTCGTCATGCCCAATGCGGGAGAGGGGTACGTCGCGGCGCGTTCGGACCTCCCCGCTCAGATCGGGGTGTGGACGCATCTGGCCGGCGTTTACGACCGGTCCCTGGGGACCCTGACGCTCTACGTGAACGGTCGGAAGGCCGCCGAGGTGCCATTCGCCCAGCCGTTCACCGCGACGGGTTCGCTGATGATCGGCGGCACGGACTGCTGCATGGGCGTCATCCGCCGGTGGGTCGGTGACCTGGACGAGGTGCAGGTGTACGACTTCGCCACCGCCCAGCGCAAGGTCCAGGAGGAGATGGCCACGTTCGACCTCTACGGTCCGGAGGCGTGGTGGCAGTTCAGCGAGACGAGTGACGTGGCCGCCTTCGATTCCACCGGCAACGGGCACACGTTGGCGCGCGGCGCCGGCACCGCGTGGGGCCCGGGTCGGCTGGGCGGCGGCGTGGCCCTGACCGGCGGTGCCCTCGTCGCCGACCGGGCGATCCTGCGCACCGACGCCAGCTACAGCGTGTCGGCCTGGGTGCGGCTGGACCGGGACGACGGCTACTTCGGGGCGGTCAGCCAGGACGGCCGGTTCGACAGCGGGTTCCAACTCGGCTACTCCGCCTACCCGCAGGGTTGGGCGTTCAGCGCCGGGAACGGCGACACCGACTGGAATGAGACCGGCCCATCGGCCGCCGTCGCCGCGTCACCCCTGCCCAGACAGCTGAACGTGTGGACCCACCTGATCGGGGTCTACGACCACGACGCCGGCGAGCTGCGCCTGTACGTCAACGGCCGGCTGGCGGCGCGGGCCCCCTACCGCAGCACCCGCAACGCCACCGGCCTCTTCGCGGTCGGGCGCTTCCAGAGCAACGGGCTTCCGGTGGGGCAGTGGCCCGGCGGCATCGACGAGGTCCGGGCGACCCAGCACGCCCTCACGCCCGAGGAGGTCGCCGCGTGGATGAACTGGGACCACTACGGCCCCAAGGCCCTGTGGGACATGGACGAGGGGACGGGAAACGTCGTCGACGACGTGTCGGACAACGACCACGCCCTGGTGACAGCGGGCACGACCACCTGGACGACCCACACCGGCAAGGGCAACGCCCTGCACTTCGACGGCTCGAGAGCCAACTTCGACACCAATTACCCGGGCAGCCACGCGTACACCGCCGGACCGGTCGTCCGCACCGACCAGAGCTTCACCGTGCTGGCCTGGGTGCGCCTGACCAGAGATGACACCTGGTACAGCGCGGTGAGCCAGGACGGCGAGAACTTCAGCGGCTTCGACCTGCGCTACGACGCGCTGAACCGCCGCTGGGCGTTCCTGATGTACGGCAACGACAACCCGTACAACTCGGCCAGCCCGCCACCGGAGTACGCGGCGGGCACGGCCACCTGGGACTACCAGGTCGGGGTGTGGACCCATCTGGCCGGGGTGTACGACGCGACCGCCCAGAAGATCTATCTCTATGTGAACGGGCAGCTCCGCGCCAGCGCGTACTGCAAGATCACCTGGAATGCCGGGCGGGCCCTGCAGGTCGGCCGCTCCAGGTACAACGCGCTACCGGTCAACAACTGGCCCGGCGACATCGACCGGGTCTTCGTCCAGAGCGGTGTCCTGACGGCGACCCAGATCGCCGCCCTCATGTAGGAAGGAACGTCAACGGTGAAGTACCTCCTCGCCGTGGGTCTGGTGATCGGTCTGGTCGCCGCGCCCACGGCCCCTGCCGCAGCCGCCGTGCCGCCGGCGAAGGTCACCTCCAACTACGAGACGGCCAGCGGGAACACGCTTGCCCGGGACTGCGGGTACAGCGTCGGCCTCACCGCCGACCAGGCCCTCTGGCTGTTCTGCGACACGGTGCTGTTGAACCCGGCCGGTGAGGCGTTCGGTTTCATCGGCGGCACCACCGCCGCCGCCGGGCCCTACACGGCCGGGGCCGTGCCCGACGCGCTCAGCGAGCTGACCACGCCGCCCGCCCCCGCGACCGTGCCCAACAGCGACGGCCCGCATCTGTTCCTGCCCGTACCCGCGGGGCTCGTCCTTCCGGACGGAACCCTCTGCGGGGCGGCCGGCAGCAACTCCTATGCCGCCTCCTGGCTCAGCGGCGCGACGCGTGGCCCGGCCCGCTACATCAACGGCTACTGGGGCCCGGACCTGGTCGCCATGACCTACACCGACGTCTGCGTGCGGGGTCAGTGGGACTGGACGGTGCAGGCGTGGGGCATCAGCTTCTACCATCCGGCCAGCAACACCTTCGTGGCGCACCACCGGGTCTTCGCGACGGGGGCGAGCGCCGACCTGCCGTGGCAACGCCAGCTCGGATCACCGGTCTTCGCCGACGACGGCTACCTCTACCTGTACGCCTCCCATTGCGACGACTCCGCCTTTGGTGCCTGCGGGAAGGGGCGCACGGTGCTGGCCCGTACCCCGTGGCGCAGCAGCACGGGCTGGTCCAAGTCGGGGAGCTACCGGTACTGGAGTCCGAGCGGCTGGACCAGCGACCTCAACGTCGCCCCTTCGGTGATGGCCGAGGCCAGGCCGCTGTACCTCGATGTGCGCAGCTATCCCGGCATCGGGTTCGCCGCCGTCGAGCAGACCACCATCGGCGGGCACTACCGGGTCTGGCGCGCGAGCTCACCCGTCGGGCCGTGGACGGCCGGCGCGGAGGTCCAGGTGCCGGGGTGCGAATCGAGCACGGACGGCTGGTGTTACGCCTTCTTCGGCCATTCCGAGCTGAGCACCGCCGATGCGCTGATGTTGTCCTACTACGATCCGGACAACAAGCACGTGATGGTGGCTGCCGTGCCCTGGTGAGCCACTCGCGCACGATGGTCATCGTCGAAGCGGCCCGCGAACGAGCTGAACGCGGCGGGTGAGGTCGGCGCGTTCCCCGGGAGGGCGTCGTGGCGTCGAGGAACGGGCCGGGTCAGTTGCCGAGCGCCGGGGCGGGGCCGGTCGAGTCGCGGACGACGAGGGTGTGGCCGGTGGATCGGCGCCGGGGGCGCGTCGATCTGGGCTTGAGCGCCAACTGGAGCGCCATCCGCCCCATCTCGGTCATCGGCAGCCGTACGGTGGTCAGGCTCGGCGCCAGGTCGGCGGCGACGGAGACGTCGTCGAAGCCGACCACCGACATGTGTTCCGGCACCGCGATGCGCCGGGACCGCAGGATGGACAGCACGCCGATCGCCATCGCGTCGTTGAGGGCGATGATCGCGGTGCTGTCGGGGTGCTGGTGCAGGATCCGCTCGGCCGCGACCCGGCCCCCGTCGCGGGTGAAGTCGGAGTGGACCACGGGCAGTTCGTCGAGGGAGAGCCCGTGCGCGGTGAGCGCCGCGCCGACGCCGGCGAGCCGGTCGGCCACCGTGGTCAGTCCGGGGGTGCCGGCGGCGACGGCGATCCGTCGGTGGCCGAGCGCGAGCAGGTGCGCGCCGATGGCGCGTCCGCCGGCCTCGTTGTCGGGTACGACGGCGTCGACGCCGAGGGCGTGCCGGCCGATGACGGCCACCCGGCCGCCGGCGCGCTGGAAGCCGGCGAGTTCGGTACGCGCCTCGGACTCCACGCGCGGGTCGCTGTAGCCGGAGCCGGCGATCACGATGATGCCGACCCGTTGCGCGATGAGATGGCGCAGTTGGCGCAGCTCGTTGTGCGGGTCACGGCCGGAGTGGGCGATCTGGACGAGCAGGTTCTCCTTGGCGGCGACCTCGATGACCCCGCTGGCGATCTCGGAGAAGTACGGGTCGTCGATCTGGTGGACGATCAGGCCGACGGTGGAGCTGGCGCCGCCGGCGAGGTTGCGGGCGTAGGGGTTGGCGACGTAGCCCAGTTCGCGGGCGATCTGCCGTACGTGGTTGGCGACCTCTTCGCTGACGCCTTCCCGACCGGCGAGGGAGCGGGAGGCGGTCGCCAGCGAGACACCGGCGCGTTCCGCCACGTCCGCGAGGCGTAGTCGTGGGCCGGGTCTGGGCATCCGCAACTCCTGAGAAACATTGATCCGGACCGCGCTCTTGCCTGTGGCGCAAGGCACAGCATAGGCTACGAAAGCGCTTACGTAAGCGCTTTCGTACGTGCGGCACCACCGCCGCCCGACCGTCGCCCGGCGCGCCTCACCTCGGCCGTTCCGGCGGTCGGACGGCTCTCCGTCCTGTCCAGACGTACCTCAACTCCATCGACCCGAGCGCGTTGCCGTGCCCCGTCACGTAAGCGCTTTCGTCCGTGCCCCACCGCGTACCGACGAACGGAGCACCTCCCGATGAGAAGAACCAGACGAGCCGCCGTCGCGGCCACCACCCTGCTCGCACTCGGCCTCACGGCGATGGCGAGCCCCGCCCAGGCCGACCGGCCCGGCCCGTACGACGTCCACCCCGCCCTCTGGTCGCACCTGGTCGCCATGTACGACTTCGACCACCCGGTGCCCGGCAACGTCGCCCTCGAAGCGGACCAGGGCCACTCCGGCACCGAGATCGAACTGGTCAACGGCGGCGCGGCCATGCGGGTGCCCGACGAGGCGTACAAGGGCAGCGGCAACGCCCTGCAGACCGGGCAGGTCAACCCGACGGTCGCCGGCAACGACGACTGGAAGGCCGGCGTCTTCTCCGTCAGCGGCGTGCCGACCCTGCACGCGTTCAGCAGCGCCGAAGGCACGACCGTCATGGGCTGGTTCAAGCGGGACATGGACGGTCCGGCGCTCAACTCCACCACCGCCAACCCGACCGACCGGTTCAACGCGATCGGCCTGGCCGGCGTGCTGACCGGTGACTCCGACGGGCACGGCGTGCGGGCCCTGCTCGAGCTCATCGACGTCAGCGGCGAACTGCGCCTGGTCGCCCTCGGCCGGCGCCTCGACGGCGGGTCCTCGCAGACCTTCGCCGCGAACGAGGACTGGCGGACCCTGCTGCCGAAGGGGGAGTGGGTGCACCTCGCCGCGACCTACGACTTCACCAACGGCACCATGGCGCTCTACCGCAACGGCGAGCCGGTCGAGGGCTTCTACACCACCGCCGGCGACCCGTGGAAGGTGTCCGGGCCCGGCCCGCACGTCACCAGCGCCACCGACCCGCGCGGCATCAAGATCGGCGGCAGCTTCCCGCAGAACAACCTCGAGCGCAACCCGTGCGACTGCCGCATGGACGGCCTCATGTTCCTCGACGGCGTCATCCCGGCGACCGACATCGCCAAGCAGTACCGCTACATGGCCCACTGACCATCCCTCGGCACCGTCCCACCGAGAAGGAGAACCGCGTGTTCATTCGCGCTGGCAGCGCCGGCAGGCTCCGGAGAGCCAGGCTGACCGCCGGAGTCACCGCCGCCACCCTCGTCCTGTCCACCCTGGTCGCCGGCCCCGCCCGGGCGGCCGGCGCCGTCTACGACCCGATCCCCGAAACCCCGATCCAGTCGCAGTTGGGGCTGGTCCTGCAGGAGTACGCCAGCTTCCCGCAGTCCACCCCGACCCCGGCCCCGGTCGACCAGCGGCTGGTCCGCAAGGCCCGGATCAACACCATCAACGAGCTGCCCGACGGCTCGGGCCGCCGCGCGGTGCCGGACCTCAACGGCAACCTCTACTTCGTCGAGAATGGTGTGCCGCACGTCTACCTCGACGTGGCGGCGACCTTCGCACCGGCCTTCTTCTCCGGCCGCGGCCTCGGCCAGGGCTTCGGGTACGTCGCGTTCCACCCGGACTTCGCGCACAACGGCCGCTTCTACACCATCCACACCGAGCAGGCGTCGCTGGCCACCCGGACCCCGGACTACGCCCAGCCCAACACCATCTACCAGGGCGTCATCAACGAGTGGACCGCCACCGACCCGGCCGCCGACACCTTCTCCGGCACCCACCGTGAGCTGCTGCGCATCGGCTTCGGCGGCCAGATCCACGGCATCCAGGAGATCAACTTCAACCCGACCGCGGAGCCGGGCGACAGCGACTACGGGATGCTCTACCTCGCGGTCGGCGACGGCGGGCAGGGCTACCGCAACGGCGACCCGCAGAACATGGGCCTGCCGCACGGCAAGCTGCTGCGGATCGACCCGCGCGGCACCAACTCGCCCAACGGCCGGTACGGCATCCCCGCGGACAACCCGTTCGTCGGCACGGCCGGCGCGCTCGGTGAGATCTACGCGGTGGGCTTCCGCGACCCGCACCGGTTCAGCTGGGACCGGGCCACCGGCCGGATGTTCCTCGGCCACATCGGCGAGCACGCCGTCGAGTCGATCTACGAGGTCCAGGCCGGGGACAACTTCGGCTGGAGCGAGCGCGAGGGCTCGTGGGTCTTCGACAAGACCGCCACCAAGCCCTGCGACAAGCTCTACCCGCTGCCGGCCGACGACGCGAAGTACGGCTACACCTACCCGGTCGCCGCGTACGACCACGACCCGGCCCCGGGCTGGAACTGCACCTCGGACGTCGGCGTCGCGGTGGCCGGCGGGTTCGTCTACCGCGGCCACACCCTCCCGCACCTGATCGGCAAGTACGTCTTCGGCGACCTCGTCGCCGGCACTGTCCTCTACACCGAGGCCAACGAGATGCGCCGCGGCGAGGGGCTCGCCCCGATCCACCGGCTCGCCCTGTACACCACCGCCGGTGACCTGGTACGCATGCAGGACCTCTCCGGCCCGGGCGCGCCCGGCGACCCGAACCGCGTCGACCTGCGCTTCGGCACCGACGCGGCCGGTGAGATCTACATCGTGGCCAAGGCCAACGGGAAGATCTGGAAGGTGGTCGGTACGAAGACGGTGGCGGAGGGCGACGTGGGCGACACCAAGGTGGTCCACACCGGCGGGGCGGACAACTGGACGCCGGTGACCCCGTCCAAGTGGCAGTTCGACGGCGACGAGGTGATCCTCGCCGAGGCCGGCGTCAGCCGCCCCGGCCCGCGCCGGCCGTTCGAGTACGCCATCCTCGACAAGGGCCCGGCCTGGTCGTCGGTGCAGATCGACGCCCGGGTACGCCTCGACACCCCGGTCGAGGTCAGCAACCGGGACGTGATCATCGTCTTCGGCTGGCAGTCGGACACGCAGTACTACTACGCGCACCTGTCCACCGACAACACGATCTACCCGCACAACGGCATCTTCAAGGTCAACAACGCCGACCGGGAACGCATCGACCACCAGTGGAACGGACGCTCCCGCGGCGCCAACCCGGCGATCACCGACGCCGACTGGCACAAGGTGCGGGTCGTGCACCTGCCCGCCACCGGTGAGATCGCCGTCTACGTCGACAACGACAAGGATCCGCTGATGACCGCGAAGGACACCACCTTCGGCTCCGGTCGGGTGGGCTTCGGCTCGTTCGACAACATCGGCCGTACCCGTCTCTTCACGGTGACCGGGACGCCGGCCGCCTGACGAACGGATGGCGTGGGGGCGGCGGCGACCGTGCCGCCGCCCCCACGCTGCGCTCCAGGGCTCCTGCCCGAAACTTCGGACCCCTTGCGCGCGACTTTTGATTCCCTAGGCAAAAGTTTCCTTGTTTTCCATATATCTTTTGGCTGTGGTCGGCGATAGCCTCTCGCTCAGGGCACCTCCCGCATCGATGCGCATGCTCCCTGCTACTGGCTCGTCGAGATCCGCCTCCACTTCCCGCGCTGGAACTGGAAAGGAACCACATGCCCAGCCAACCTCCTCTGGTCGTAAGAACCCGCCGAGCAGGCACAGACCCCCGCCGGCGTCTGCTGCGCTGCCTCGTCGCCGCCGTCCTACCGGCCGCGACCCTGTCCGCTGGTTCGCTCGCCGTCGGCACCCCCGCATGGGCCGCGCCGACCAGCGCGCCGGCCGTCCTCACCCCGACCGCCCCCACCGGCACCAACGGCTGGTACCGAGGCCCGGTCACCCTGAACCTCTCCGCCACCGACGGGGTCAACGGTGTCCAGCGCCTGGAGTACCGGCTCGGCAACGCGGCCCCGTTCCAGACCGCGGCGTCCGCGGCCGCCCCGTACCCCGCGAGCCTGACCGGCTCGGTCCAGATCACCCAGCAGGGCAGCACGGCCGTCGGGTACCGGGCCGTCGGCGGTGACGGCTCGGTCGAGGCGGCCCGCACCATCACCATCCGGATCGACACCGTCGCGCCGGTGGTCGGCTGGCCGGGCATCGTCGACGGGCACGTCGGGCACACCGCGACGCTGATCCCGACCCGGACCGACCCGGCTCCCGGCTCCGGCGGCGTCTTCATCCACCGGATGTGGATCGACGGCGCCGAGGTCACCCCGCTGCCCGTCGCCACCTCCACGCTGAGCACCGGCGGGCACACGATCAGCCTCGTGGCCAGCGACGCGGCCGGCAACGCCGCACGCTTCGACCAGGCATTCGTGGTGACCACGTCCTTCGCCGACCTCGACGCCCTCATCGCCGGTTTCGTCACCAGCGAGGCGATCAGCGCCGCCGCCGCGGAGAGCCTGCGCGCCACGTTGGCGGAGGCGGCGAGCCTGGCGGACACCGGCGACACCACCGGCGCCGTACGCGCCCTCAACCAGTTCGTCGCCGCCGCGCAGCGGGAACCCGGCGCCGCCCGGGACACGCTGGTCGGCGACGCCCGCTACCTGCAGCAGCAGGTCACCGGCACACTTCCAGAGGATCCGGCCACCGGCATGACCGTCACGCCGGCGGCGGGACCGAACCCGATCCCCGCCGCCACGCCGCTCGGGGCGTCGACGAACTTCCCCGGCGCCAGCTTCCGGGTGCTGTACTTCTCGGCCACCAAGGGCTTCCGCCACGACCACATCCCGGACACCGCCCTGCTCGTCCAGCGGTTGGGCGAGCAGTACGGCTTCGACGTGGACATCTGGGACCCGAGGCTCGCCCCCGCGTCGCTGCCGAGCACGCCGTTCACCTCCGCCGCCGACCTGGCGAAGTACAAAACCATCATCTTCTCCTCGCCGGTGGACGGGACGAACCCCAACAGCGCCCCGGAGGCGGACGCGCTCAACGCGAGCGAACTGGCCGCCTTCCAGGCGTACATCCGGGCCGGTGGCGGGTACGTCGGGCTGCACGGGGCGTCGGACGCGATCCACAACGTGCCCTGGTACCGCGACCTGGTCGGCGCGTGGTTCACCAACCACCCGGGCGGCCAGAACGGCGAAGGCACCTGCGGAAGCTGCATCAACGTGCGGGTCAACACGGAGGACCCGACGAACCCCGCCGTCGCGCACTTGCCGAAGACCTGGCTCACCATCGACGAGCTGTACAACTTCGACCACAACCCGCGCGCCGAGGTGCACACGTTGCTGAGCCTCGACGAGTCGTCGTACCAGCGGAGCCTCAACAGTGGCAACGCCGCGACCAACCCGCTGCGCCTTATGAACGGGGACCACCCGATCGCGTGGTGCCAGGAGTACGACGGCGGACGCGAGTTCTCGCTCATCCTCGGCCACGACCGTGCGCAGTACTACCGTGACCCGTTCACCCGGATCCTGCTGAGCGGTATCCACTGGACGGCCGGGCAGACCGAGGCGAACTGCTCCACCTTCCGGCAGACCCGGACGCTGATCAGCGGCGGCGCTGCCGCCGGGGCGCTGGACGCGGAGCCGGCCGCGGCCGCCTCCGCGCTGCTCGACGACGCCCAGGCCGCCTACCTGCGGCAGGATTACCCGGCCGCCACCACGCCGCTCAACCGGATCATCGCGATCGCCGGCACCCCCGCCGCCGGCAGCGAGGCAGCGCGTGCCGAACTCGACCGTCAGGCCCGCCAGCTGCGGGACTGGATGTTGGCGTTGAAATCGTCCTGACCCCTTGGTTGCCGCCGGCCCTCCCCGGGCCGGCGGCAACGCGGGCGAGGATTGTCGCGGCGGGTCCGCCAACCACTTTCAATTGCTGCCGCGCGGGCGGCCGATCGGTCAATAGTACGTGCCCGGCCCTTTGCCGGCTGCCGTGGAGCCTCGTCGACATCGCCGTCTTCGTCGACCGGCTCGGTCGGCCCCACCACGCCACAGACCGTGACACCGGGCTATCTCGGCGGCCATCTGGAATGGCGCACCGAAGGGCCGCACAACGCCGCAACGCTATCGTTGGCGAATGGCGATCAGGGTCGGGCATGTGCGGTAGCAGGCGGCCCTGGTGTCGTGGTCGCATATCGACCAGCCAGAACCGTCGACCGGAAACTGCGTGCGCTGATACGACGTGCCCGGCCAGCCACGACACCGTCGATGGAGCCTGGAATTGGACGCCTCCAACGGTTCGGCGGATTTGTCGAGCTGGCGATGAGGACAACCGCTTGTCGGCGTATGGGAACCGCTCGTCGCGCGGTTGAAGCCGTTCAACTCAGCTGCCGGATCAAACTGCTGCGCGGTGCCGTCAGCGCAACTAATGTGATCTATGCGTTGGCATTCAGTTGAACGGCCGGCGATCCCGGCTCCTGACTGCTGAACGGTCCATGGTCGACCATTCGCGCCGAGGCATTTCCCCGGCCCGGGCAAGTGCCGAAACCCGGAACCACCACCACCACTGAGGGAGCCATTCCTGATGAATCGATCACGCATGCCGTTGGTCACCGCCGGCCTCGCCGTCGCCGCGGGCCTTGCAACGGTCGCCGCCCTCACCGGACCGGTCGCCGCCGAGCCCGACTCCGACGCCTCCACCCGGGCGACCTCGGTGACCACCGACCAGGTCGTCACCTGGGGTGCCAGCGCGGACCGCACCGGCGGGTCGTTCACCGACCAGACGGTCCGCAACATCGTCCACACCAGCATCGGCGGCACGAACCTGCGCGTCTCGCTGTCGAACGTGTTCGGCGACCGCATCGTGACCTTCGACTCCGTCTACGTTGGCATCCAGAGCGAGGGCGCCGCCGTCGTACCGGGCACCAACCGGCAGGTCACCTTCGCCGGCAGCACGACGGTGACCGTCCCCAACGGCGCCGAGGTGCTCAGCGACCCGCTGCCGGGCGACGTGCCCGCCGACACCAACCTCACGGTCAGCATCCACGTGAAGGGCGCCAGCGGCAGCCTGACCGGCCACAACCTGGCCATGCAGACGAACTACATTTCCGGGGCGGGCGATCACGCAGCGGACACCGACGGCGGGGCCTTCACGCAGCAGGCGACCCGTTGGTACTGGGTCGACGCGCTGGTCGTCGACCAGCGGGAGCAGGTGGACACCGTGGCCACGCTCGGCGACTCCATCACCGACGGCTTCGGGTCCACGCGCGATGCCAACCGCCGGTGGCCGAACTACCTGGCCCGCCGCATCGCGGAACAGCCCCCGGCGCACCAGTTCGGGGTCATGAACGAGGGCATCTCCGGCAACCGGGTCCTCACCGATGGTGCCGGGGTGAACGTCCAGGCCAGGTTCGACCGGGATGTGCTGTCCCAGCCCGACGTACGCACCGTCATCCTCATGGAAGGCATCAACGACATCGGCGGTGGTGTCGCGACGTCGGCCGACCAGCTGATCTCGGCCTACCGGATCCTGATCGCACGCGCCCACACCAACCAGACCTGCATCCTGGGTGCCACGCTCACCCCGTTCGAGGGTGCCGGCTACTACAGCCCGGCCAAGGAGGTCATCCGTGAGCAGGTGAACACGTGGATCAGGACCAGCGGCGAGTTCGACGGGGTCATCGACTTCGACCAGGTCACCCGCGACCCCGCCAACCCCAAGCGGTTCCTGCCGGCCTACGACGTCGGCGACCACCTGCACCCGAGCGACGCCGGCTACCAGGCGATGGCCAACGCCGTCGACCTCAGCCAGCTCGAGTGCACGCGGTAGCAACACCGGCGCTCCACCTCGGCTGCTCTCGGACACCGCCCGGTCAGCGCTGAGCGGAGACGTGCGTGGGGCCCGCGCCAGGTCGGCGCAGGCCCCACGGGCCGAGCCGCACGACGCGTCCGCAGGCGGGACAGCGACGGTGGCGGGATTCCCCCTGGACTGCGTCACCTGTCGCTCGATCGACCTCAGCGCGACCGTACGTGCCGTAGACGGAACGGCGGTCCTGTCCGACCGGGCATTGAGCGATCGCCCGCAGCGCGGCCCGTGATCGGCATTCCGCCGACCGCCGGCCACAACCGAAACAGGCTCCGGACCCCTCATAGTGTTGCGGGAGGCCGGGTTGCGGAATGAACGAGAGTACGTCGAGTACGTGCAGGCACGGATGCCGTGGCTGCGACGGCTGGCGTACCGGCTGTGCGGGCAGTGGTCGGCCGCCGACGACCTGGTGCAGGAGTGCCTCGTCGCGCTGTACCGGCACTGGCGCAAGGCGACGGCGGCGGACTCGCTCGACGCGTACGTCCGGGCGATGCTGGTCCACGCCTACCTGGCCGAGCGGGAGCGGTCCTGGACCCGCCGCGTCCGGCCCGTGGCCGACGTGACCGGGCCCCCGGCGGCGCCGCTGGTCGGTGCCGAACACCGCGTCGACCTGCTGGCCGCCCTCACGAAGCTGTCCCGCGGGCAACGCGCGGTGCTGGTCCTGCGGTACTGGGAGGACCTCGACGTCGCGCAGACCGCCGCGGCGCTGGGCTGCTCGACCGGAACGGTCAAGAGCCAGACCTCGTACGCGATCGCGGCGCTGCGCCGCCTGCTGCCCAACTACGTGCCGGGAGGGGCGGACACACCATGAGAGAACTGTTCGCCACCCTGCCGGACGATCCGCCGCCGCTGCCGCCCGGCTACCTGGACACGGTGCTGACCCGGGGTCGTCGGTCGGCGCGACGCCACCGTGTCGCCCTCACCGCGGGCTGGGCAGCGGTTGTGCTCGTCCTGGCTGCCCTGGTCGTGCCCGGCGTCCCGCTTCCCGTCCATCCCGAGGCCCTGGCGACCAGGCCCAGCCTGCCGGACCGCTTCGCCGGGTACTCGATGCTCACCAGCACCGTCACGGCGGCTCCGCCCGGCCGCGCGATTGCCCTCTACGGTTACGGCAACGGTGAGACGGTCAACATGTTCCAGTCGCTGGTCGTCGGGGCCGACCGGGACACGTACCGGCGGGTCGACACCATGGAGGAGCGGGACCGCCCGTCGGCGCTGCTCGCCCCGGACGGCACCCGCGTGCTGCTCGGCGACGACCGCGGCGCGACCGCCGATCTGATCCTCGTCGACCTGGCCACCGGCGAGCGCCGGTCGATCCCGCTCGGGGACCGGGTCGGCGTGCGGCTGCTGGCCTGGTCGCCCGACGGCCGGCACGTCGCGTACAGCGCCGCGCCGCTCACCAACTCCGGGGAGTTCGGCACCGTCAACGTCGTCGAGGCCGAGGTGGCCCGCACCGGCACGCTGCGGCTGCTCGACCTGTCGACCGGGCGCAGCACGGAGGTGCCGGCGATCAAGCCAGCGTGGACGGCGTCGTTCGCGCCGGACAGCCGGCGGCTCGCCGTGCAGGTCGGCCAGACGGCCCACCTCCTCGACCTCGACGGCCGCGAGTACGGCAGCGTGCAGATCCCGGGCGGGCGCGAGTTGGCCGCCGAGGTCGGCTGGTCGCCGGACGGGACGCTCCTCGCCACCGTGCCGTGGCTGTCGGACGGACCGTTCGATGGCACCAGGGGCGGCGACACCAGTCATGGCGTCTTCCTGTGGAAGGTCGGCGACATCACGTTCCTGCCCGTCACGGGCACCGGCACGCCACCAGCACCGGTCCCGGACGTCGTGCAACTGCTCGGCTGGCGCTCGGCGGGCAGCCTGGTCGTCGCGACCGTCAACGACGCGGGTCACGCCTCGCTGGCCGAGGTGCGGTTGGGTGCCGGTACCCGCCGGACCCTGTCCCACTTCGACACCGGCCGTACCTGCGAGCTGGGCACCCAGAGCTGCCAGCTCTTCGACCTGCACCTCGCCACCGGCCTGCTGCCCGACCTCACCGTCCGGAACGCCGGTCGCCCGCAACGCGGCCCGTGGCCGATGCTCGTCAACGCCGTCCTCGGCGTCCTCGTCCTCGGCGCCGCGTACCTGCTGTGGCGCCGGAGACGTCGGTCGGCGCGTCGCTGACGCCTCTCGCCGGCACGGACCGCAGCGGGAAAGCCCTATCTGGACGGTCGGTGACGACTGCGGCGGTTGGCGGTCTCGGGAGTGGACGCGGCGGCCGCGTGGTCCTTGGTGGCTTGTGGCCCGGTGGTGCCGAGCACCTGGGCGATGACGTCGTCGACCAGGCTCGGGGGGATGGGTCGGTGGGCGATGAAGCGGCGGTAGAAGAACGGGCCCGTGAGCAGGTCGATGGCCAGCTCCGGGTCGAGATCGCCGGGCAGTTGGCCGCGCTCGCGGGCGCGGTTCAGCGCGAGCAGGAGCGGCTCGCGGCGGCGGCGGGTCAGGTCGGCGTGGAGGGCCGCGAGGGTCGAGTCGCGTTCGGCGGCGTCGATGAAGGCGGCGAGCAGGCGCGGGAACGGGGTGTGTTCGAGCAGGGTGACGAAGGCGGTGAGCAGCTGGGCGACGTCCGTTTCCACGCGGCCGGTGTCGGGCACGGGGAAGGGCTGGAACGTGGCGTCCATGGCGTCGACCATGAGCGCGCCGGCGGTGGGCCAGTGCCGGTACAGGGTGGCCTTGCTCGCGCCGGCCTGCCGGGCCACGGCCTCCATGGTGAAGCCGGCCAGGCCATGCTCGTCGAGCACCTGGAGGGCGGCCTGCAGCACACGCTGCCGGGCGCCCGCCCCGCGTGAGACCGGCCCTCGCGGCTCGCCGCCTGGTCGAGGATCGTTGTCCATTGCCCCACCTCCATCGAAACGGTACCGTACTCGTAATAAGAAAACGTCTCCGTTTCGATAGGAGAGTCCGATGCCACGAGCGCCAGCTACCGCGCCCGCCACGTCAACCGCTGCTCACCGATACCGCACCGCCGCCTACTGGGTGCCCACCGTGTTCGTCGTCGGTGAATGCGCGGTCGGCGGCGCGATGGACCTCTTCCGCATGGCGCCGTTCTACCCGGTGATGATCGACCTGGGATATCCCGGCTACCTCGCCACGATCATGGGCACCGCGAAGCTCATCGCGGCCGGGGTGGTGCTGGCGCCCGGGCTGCCACGACTGAAGGAATGGGCCTACGCCGGCATCATGATCAACATGATCGGCGCGGCCGCCTCCCACGTCGCCATGCGCCAAGCCCCGGGCACCCTCATCGCTCCCACCATGTTCGCGGGGATGGCGATGCTCTCCTGGGCCTGGCGTCCACCCGCACGTCGCCTCTGAACGCCGCGAGCCCTTCCGTCGTTGCGCAGGTGATCGGCATGAAGCAGATGCTGACCCGGTTTCCGATCAGGCTGTTGCGCTGAGCTGGTCGGCCAGCAGGCCACCGGCCTCGGTCAGCCACCTCGTGGGTTCCTCCATCGCCGCGTCGACCGAGCCGGCGACATCCACCAGGGACACCGCCGCCGACACCGACCCGGGCACGGGCCCGGCCACCTGCCCGGCGACCACCGCGACGCGTACGCCGGTGGATGCCGCGGACTCCAGCAGCGAGCCGACCACCTTGCCGGTCAGCGAGGTCTGGTCGAACCGACCCTCGCCGGTGAGCACCACGTCCGCCCCGGCCACCGCCTCCACCAGGCCCACCAGCCCGGCGATCGTGGACGCGCCCGGCGTGATCCGCGCCCCCCACAACGCCGCCAGCCCGTACGCGGTGCCGCCCGCCGCACCGGCTCCCGGCTCCTCAGGGTCCCCGCCGGCCACCTCGGCGAGCCGGCGCAGCGCCGCGTCCAGCACCGCCACGTCCGCCGGGTCAGCGCCCTTCTGCGGCCCGAACACCGCGGCGGCGCCGGCCGGGCCAGTCAGCGGCGCGGTCACGTCCACCAGCAACTGCACCCCGCCGGGCGGGGCGGGAAGCAGATCCGCGGTGTCGATGTGGGCCAGGTCGGCCAGGGCGGCGCCGCCGAGCGGCAGGTCCCGGCCCTGGCCGTCGCGCAGCCGTAGGCCGAGGGCACGCATCGCGCCGGTGCCGCCGTCGGTGGACGCGGAGCCGCCGAGTCCGATGACGAGGCGGGTGGCCCCGGCGTCCAGCGCCGCCCGGGCGACCGCGCCGAGCCCGTACGTGTGGGCACCGAGCGGGTCCGGCGCGGCCATCAGCGGCAGGCCGCTGGACTGGGCGAGTTCCAGCACCGCAGCGCCGTCGGGCAGCAGCAGCCAGGCGGCGGACACCGGCCGGCCGTCGGGCCCAGGCACGGTCACCGTGCGGCGTTCGGCGTCGGGCAGGGCGGCGGCGAAGGCGTCAACGGTGCCTTCGCCGCCGTCGGCCAGCGGGAGCAGCCGTACGTCGTCACCGGGCCGATGGGCGAGCCAGCCGCCGGCGAGGGCGCGGGCGGCGTCGTCGGCGGGCACGCTGCCCTTGAACGAGTCCGGCGCGACGACGACCCGCATCAGTCCGCCAGGACCAGTTGGAGGTAGCGGTCCTTCATGGTGGCCAGGACCTCGTCGGGGTCGGTGGCCCACACGTCGGCGTTGAAGATCTCCACCTCGGTGTCGCCGGTGTAGCCGGCCCGCTCGACGGCCCGCCGGAACGGTGGGAAGTCGATGTGGCCGTCGCCCATCATGCCCCGGCCGAGCAGCACGTCCGCCGGGAGCGGGGTGAGGAAGTCGCAGACCTGGAAGCTGGCGATCCGGTCGCCGGCCCGTTCGATCTGCCGCCACACGTCCGGGTCCCACCAGATGTGGAAGGTGTCGACCACGACGCCCACCTGCGCGACCGGGAACGGTTCGGCGAGGTCGAGCGCCTGCCCCAGGGTGGACAGGACGGCCCGGTCGGCGCAGTACATCGGGTGCAGCGGCTCCAGCGCCAGCCGGACGCCGCGCTCGCCCGCGTACGGGGCCAGTTCGGCGAGCGCGTCGGCGACCCGCTGCCGGGCGCCGATCAGGTCGCGGGACCCGGGCGGCAGCCCGCCGACCACCATCACGAGGCAGTCGGTGCCGAGGCCGGCGGCCTCGTCGATGGCGCGCCGGTTGTCCTCCAGCGCGACGCGGCCGGCCTCGCCGCCGGCGGTGAGGAACCCGCCCCGGCACAGCGACGACACCCGCAGCCCCGCGTCGGCGACGAGCTTCGCGGCGGCCGGCACCCCGATCTCGGCCACCGGTTCGCGCCACAGCCCGATCGCCGGTATGCCGGCCCGGACGCAGCCCTCGACGGCCTCGCGCACCGACCAGCGTTCCGTGGTGCGCTGGTTGAGCGACAGCCGCGCCAGCCGCGGGTCGGTGGGGTTCACGCGGTCACCCCCGCGACCGACAGGTACCGGCGCATCCGGTCGACGGCCAGGTCGGGGTCGAGCAGCAGGCCGGCGGTGTCGGCGAGGCGGAACGCCTGCACCAGGTGCGGGACGCTGCGGCCGCTGTGCAGCCCGCCGACCATGGTGAACCCGGGTTGGAAGCCGTTGAGCCAGGACAGGAACGCGATGCCCGTCTTGTAGTACTGGGTCGGTGGGGCGAAGACGTGCCGGGACAGCGGCACGGTCGGGTCCAGGACGTCGCGGAAGCCCGCGGTGTCGCCGGCGTCGAGGCGTTGCAGGGCCGCCGAGGCGGCGGGGGCGATGGCGGCGAACGCGCCGAGCAGGGCGTGGCTGAACTGCCCGCCGTCGCCGGCGATCAGCTCGGGGTAGTGGTAGTCGTCGCCGGTGTAGACCTTGACGGTGGGCGGCAGCAGTTCGCGCAGCCGGACCTCCCGGGCGGCGTCGAGCAGCGAGACCTTCACCCCGTCGATGACGTTCGCGTGGGCGTGGATCAGCGCCACGAACGTCTTGGTCGCCTCGTCGAGGTCGGTCGACCCCCAGTAGCCGGCCAGGGCGGGGTCGAACATGTCGCCGAGCCAGTGCAGTACGACCGGCGCGCTGGTCTCCCGCAGCACCTGCTCGTAGACGCGCAGGTAGTCGTCCGGCCCGGTGGCCAGGGCGGCGAGCTGCCGGCTGGCCATGATCACCGCGGTCGCGCCGCAGTTCTGCACGAAGGCGACCTGTTCGGCGTACGCGGTGACGACCTCGTCGAGGGTGTCGGGCACGGCGGTGAGCTGGTCGGTGGCCGCGCCGGCCACGATCCGCCCGCCGCAGGCGGCGGCCTCGGCGGCGCTGCGGCGGATCAGCTCCCGGGTGGCGGCCCAGTCCAGCCCCATGCCGCGCTGGGCGGTGTCCATCGCCTCGGCGACGCCGAGCCCCCAGGACCAGAGGTTGCGGCGTACCCCGAGCGTGGCGTCCCAGTCCAGCCGGGCGGGCTGGCCGGGGGCGTTGTCGGCGTACGGGTCGGCGACCACGTGCGCCGCCGCGTACGCGATCCGGCTGGCCGGTAGCGCGGCGGGCCGCTGCCAGCCGGCCGGCTCGCGCAGGGTCAGCGTCTCGGCACCGCCGCCCGGGGTGGGCAGGGTGATCCGCGCGGTCACAGCGTGATCTCCTCGATCTCCACCCGGCGGCCCTCGCGGGCGGAGCGCAGCCCGGCCTCGGCGAGCTGCACGCCGCGGACGCCGGCCAGGAAGTCCCACGGGAACGGCTCGTCGTCGACGACGTGGCGCAGGAACGCCTCCCACTGGACCTTGAACCCGTTGTCGAACTCCTCGTTGTCCGGCACGGTCTGCCACTGGGCGCGGAAGTTCTCGGTGACCGGCAGGTCCGGGTTCCACACCGGCATCGGGGTGGCGCCGCGGTGCTGGATGCGGCAGTTCCGCAGGCCCGCGACGGCGCTGCCGTGGGTGCCGTCGACCTGGAACTCGACCAGCTCGTCCCGGTACACCCGCACCGCCCAGGACGAGTTGATCTGCGCGGTGATGCCGCCGGCCAGCTCGAAGATGCCGTACGCGGCGTCGTCGGCGGTGGCCCGGTAGGTCTGGCCGTTCTCGTCGACCCGCTCGGGGATGTGGGTGGCGATGTGCGCGGTCACCGCGGTCACCGGGGCGAAGATCTGCTCCAGCACGTAGTGCCAGTGCGGGAACATGTCCACGGTGATGCCGCCGCCGTCCTCGGTGCGGTAGTTCCAGCTCGGCCGCTGGGCGTCCTGCCAGTCGCCCTCGAACACCCAGTAGCCGAACTCGCCGCGCACCGACAGGATCCGGCCGAAGAACCCGCCGTCGACCAGCCGCTTGAGCTTGCGCAACCCGGGCAGGAACAGCTTGTCCTGCACCACACCGTTCTTGACGCCCTTGGCGGCGGCGAGCCGGGCCAGCTCCAGCGATCCGGTCAGCTCCTCCGCGAGGGGCTTCTCCGTGTAGACGTGCTTGCCGGCCTCGATCGCCGCCCGGATCGCCTTCTCCCGCTGCGCGGTCACCTGCGCGTCGAAGTAGATCTGGTGGGAGTCGTCGGCGAGCGCGGCGTCCAGGTCGGTGGTGTACGACGTCAGCCCGTGCCGGGCGGCGATCTCGGCGAGCTTGGCCTCGTTACGGCCCACCAGGGTCAGCTCCGGCCAGATGCGGCTGCCGTCGCGGGCCGGCAGTCCGCCCTGCTCGCGGATGGCGAGCAGGGACCGGACGAGGTGCTGGCGGTAGCCCATCCGTCCGGTCACGCCGTTGAGGATGATCCCGATAGACGTGCGCTCCACGTGTGTTTCCTTCCCAGGTCCGGTGGTTATTCGGCGGTCGTCGTCGCACCCAGCAGGTCGCGGATGCGTCCCGTGGCGCGGGCGAACTCCGGCTCGGACATCGTCTGGCCGTAGTCACGCTCGACCGGGAGGTCGACGTCGATGACCTCGGCGACGGTGCCGGGTCGAGGGGTCATGACGATCACCCGGTTGGCCAGGTAGACCGCCTCGGCGATGGAGTGGGTGACGAGCAGGACCGTGGTGCCCGTCTCCCGCCAGATCCGCCGCAGCTCGACGTTCATCTGCTCCCGGGTGAGGGCGTCCAGGGCCCCGAACGGCTCGTCCATCAGCAGGACCGGGGGGCGGTGCAGCAGCGCGCGGCACAGGGCCACGCGCTGCTGCATCCCACCGGACAGCTCGTTCGGGTACGCGTCCTCGAAGCCGGTCAGCCCGGTCATCTCGATCAGTTCGTCGACGCGCTGGCGTACCTGCGCCTTGGGCAGGCGCCGCATCTCCGCCTGGAGCAGGATGTTGCGCCGGGCCGTACGCCACTCCAGCAGCGCGGCGCGCTGGAAGACGTACCCGATGTCGCGCCGCGGCCCCCGCACGTCCTCGCCGTGCAGGCGGACCTGGCCGGACGAGGGCCGCAGCAGGCCGGACACCAGCTTCAGCAGCGTCGACTTGCCGCAGCCGGAGGCGCCGACGATCGAGACGAACTCGCCCGGCTCGATCCGCAGCGAGACGTCGCGCAGCGCGGTGACGTCCTTCTTCTTGGTACGGAAGCGGACCGCGACCTGGTCGATCTCGACGGCGGCGCCGGTGGTCGTGGCGTCGTCGGGTCGCTGCGTGGTGGTGTTGCCGACCGTCATCGGTTCATCCCTTCGGGGCGAAGCTCGCGTCCCAGTACGCCGACGGCGACTCCGCCTTGCTGATCACACCCGCGTCGGCGAAGACGGTGATGGTCTTGGTCCAGTCGGCTTCGTCGTTGACGCCCGGGGCCTGGCCCTTGGTGGCGTCGGTGTGGAGCAGCTGCAGCGTGGCGTTGAACTGGTCGGTGAGCACCTTCTCCGACGGCAGCTGCTGGGAGGCGCCCTGCATCGCCGTGACGGCGCCGGCCGCGTCCTTCTCGGCGGCGGCCCAGGCCTCGCTGCTGGCCGCGACCATCCGCTTCACCAGGTCCTGCTTGTTCTTGATGGTGTCGGTGGAGGCGATCAGGCCGTTGCTGTAGAAGCTCAGGCCGTGCTCGGCGAACTTGAGGTAGGAGACCTGCTTGCCGGCCTTCTCCTGCATCGTCGGGCCCTGGTCGGTGGCGAAGCCCAGCAGCGCGTCGGTCTTGCCCGACATGACCGCGGCCATCTTGCCGGCCGGGTCGGTGTTCTGCAGGGTCACGTCGGTCGGGGCGAGGCCGTTGGCCTTGAGGAAGGCCGGGAACGTCTTGCTCAGCGCGTCACCGGCGGTGGAGGCGATGGTCTTGCCCTTGAGGTCGGCGGGGGAGCTGATGTTCTTGTCGCTGAAGAACTGCACCGACGACGGGGTGGTCTGCAGGAACACGCCGACGCTCTTGACGTTCATGCCCTGCCCGACGGCCGACAGCAGGGCCGGGGTGTCGGCCCAGCCGAAGTCGGTCTGCCCGGCGGCGGTGGCCTGCACGGTCTTCTGCGAGCCCTGCCCGGCCTGGATGGTCAGGTCGATGCCGTGCTTGGCGAAGATGCCCTGCTTCTTGCCGTAGTAGAACGGGGCGTGCTCGCCGTACGGGTACCAGTTGAGGGTGAGGGTGACCTTGTCCAGGCCCTGGGCGTTCTTGGCCTGCTCGTCCGAGGACGAGCCGCAGGCGGCGGTGGTGGCGAGTATCAGCGCCGGCACGAGGGCGGCGACGAGGGTGCGCAACTTCATGGGACGGTTCTCCTATTCAGAGCGACGTCGTAGCGGCGTCGGTACGGCGACTCGCGTGCCATGGAAGGACGAGGTACTCGAGCAGTTCCACGGCCACGAACAGGACGACGCCGAGCAGCGACATGATGAGCAGCCCGGCGAAGAGCGTCGGGGTGTCGAGGTTGCCGTTGGCCTGCAGGATCACGTAGCCGAGGCCCTCGTTGGCGCCGACGAACTCGCCCACCACGGCGCCGGTGACGGCCATCGTGGCGGCGACCTTGAGGCCGGCGAACAGGTGCGGCAGGGCAGCCGGGAAGCGGATTTTCGTGAACGTCTGCCCCGGGCCCGCGCCCATGGTCGCCGACAGTTGCAGCATCTCCGGGTCGATCGACTTCAGGCCGGTGACCGTGGAGATGACGATCGGGAAGAAGGCCATCAGGACCGCGACGACGACCTTCGGGGTGAGCCCGAAGCCGAGCCACACGATGAACAGCGGCGCGATGGCGATCTTCGGGATGACCTGGGCGAACAGCAGCAGCGGGTAGAGGCTCTTCTCGACCGTCGGGGAGTACACCATGACGACGGCGGAGACGACGCCGACCACGATCGCGATCGCGAAACCCAGGATGGTTTCGTAGGTGGTGATCCAGGTGTGGTGCGCGAAGTAGCCGGTCTGGGCGGTCACGACGTCCAGCGTCGTGCCCGGTGAGGGAACCAGATACGGCTTGACCAGGTCCGCCGCGGTCACCGCCCACCACACGACGAAGATCGCCGCGAGGACGGCGGCGGGGCGCCAGGTGCTGCGGGCGAACCGGAGCAGGCCGGCGCCGGCGCCGGACCGGCGGCGGGCGGCCGGCGCGGGGGTGCGGACGGGGGCGCTGGGCTCCCATTGCTCGATGGTGCTCTGCGCGGCCATGACCCTCCGTTCTCCTTGGCTGGCCGGTGATCCCGGGTTCTCAGCCGCTGGGTAGGCGCGTGCCGTCGGCACGACCGGACGGCCCCGGTGAGGACGGGGAACCGGCCCTGAATGCGCTTTCAGTAAGCGCTTTCAGGGTGCTACGGTAACCACGCCGAAATAATCCGGTCAAGAAGTTCCGCAGGGGGAAACTCATGCAGCCACGGACCCACGTGACGCTGGAAGACGTGGCCAGAGCCGCCGAGGTCTCACTCGCCACGGCCTCCCGCGCACTCAACGGCATGCGGGTCACCCCGCAACTGCGCGACCGGGTCCTGGCCGCCGCCGAGCAGCTCGCGTACACCCCCAACGCGCACGCCCGCGCCCTGGCCGGCGCCTCCCACCGCACCGTCGGTGTCATCTGCCACGACGTCAGCGACCCCTACTTCGCCGCCGTCGCCGGCGGCGTCATGCGGGTCGCCGGCGACAACGACCTGCTCGTGATGCTGGCCAGCACCTTCCGCGACCCCGAGCGGGAGATCGCGTACGTGTCGATGCTGCGCGCCGAACGCGCCCCGGCCATCCTGCTCACCGGTTCCGGGTTCGAGGACCCCCGCTGGGAACGGGCCATGGAAGCCGAGCTCAAGCCCTACCTCGACGGCGGGGGACGGGTCGCGGTCGTCAGCCGGCACCGCAGCCTCAAGGTCGACAGCGTCCTGCCGGAGAACCGGGCCGGGGCGGCGGCGATGGCTCGCGCCCTGCTCGACCTCGGCCACCGGCGCTTCGCCGTGCTCGCCGGGCCACCCGCCCTGACCACCGTCGCCGACCGCCTCGGCGGCTTCCGCGACGAACTCAAGAAGGCCGGCGTACCCCTGGCCGCGACCGACATCGTCGAGGCCCCCTTCACCCGCGACGGCGGCTACGGCGCCATGACCGAACTGCTCGCCCGCGGGCTGACCGCCACCTGCGTGTTCGCGCTGACCGACGTGATGGCCATCGGCGCCTGCGCCGCGCTGCGCGACCACGGACTCTCCGTGCCCGACGACGTCTCCGTCGCCGGCTTCGACGACATCCCCATCGTCCGCGACCTCACCCCGCCGCTGACCACCGTCGCCCTGCCGCTGCAGCAGCTCGGGGAGAAGGCGATGCAGATGGCGCTCACCGAGAACACCGGACGGCGCCGCCGCATCGTCCGGCTCGGCGGCGAGGTGGTCATCCGCGCCAGCACCGCCAAGCTGGTCTGACGAAAGGCATCAGGTGCTCTCACCCGCCACCGCCCTGTCCGGGCTGACCATCGACGCCATCCAGACGTACGCCGTCGCGCTGCCCACCGTGCGTTCGTTCGGGGTGTCCGGCGGATCCGTCGCCGTCGCCGGCACACCCAGCATCCGCGTCCTGGTGAAGGTCACCGCCGGCGGCGTCACCGGCTGGGGCGAGGCCACCCCGATCCCGGCGTGGACCTACGAGACGGCCGAATCCATCGTCACCACCATCGACCGGTACCTCGCCCCGGCCATCCTCGGCCGCCCCGCCTGGGACCTGGACGGCGTCACCACCGCCTTCGACCGCGCCGTCAACCGTGGCTTCACCATCGGCTCCCCCCTCGCCAAGAGCGCGGTCGACGTCGCCCTGCACGACCTGCTCGGCCGCGCGCTGGGCGTGTCCGTGGGCGTGCTGTGGGGGCAGCGACGCCGGGAGAGCGTCCAGCTCGGCTGGATCGTCTCCGGCCAGACCCCGGGGGAGGTCGCCGACGCCGTCGCGGAGGGCAGCGACCTCGGCTACCGGGCGTTCAAGGTGAAGGTCGGCCTGCACACCGAGGCCGAGGACGCCGCCGTGGTGCGGGCCGTCCGCGAGGCCGCACCCGACGCCCCGCTGTGGGTGGACGCCAACCAGGCGTACACCGTCGACGGGGCGCTGCGGATGGCCCGCCGCCTCGCCGACCTCGACGTCGCCGCGTTCGAGCAGCCGCTACCGGCCAACGACGTCGCCGGCCAGCGCCGCCTGCGGGAGACCTCGCCCATCCCGGTCGCGCTCGACGAGAGCCTGCGCCACCCGAGCGACCTGGCGACGTTCGTGAAGCTGAACGCGGTGGACGTGGCCATCGCCAAGGTGCAGCGCAGCGGCGGCCTGACGTTGTCCCGGCGGCTCTGCGCCCTGGCCGAGGACGCCGGGGTACGGCTGATGGGATCCGGGCTCACCGACTCCGACCTGGGGCTGGCCGCGTCGCTGCACCTGTTCGCCGCGTACGGCATCGACACGCCCGTCGACCTGAACGGGCGGCAGTTCCTCACCTCCTCCTACGCCACCGGGGCGACGGTCGAGGTCAAGGACGGTGTCGCCCGGGTGCCGACCGGGCCGGGGCTCGGCGTCGAGGTGGACGAGTCGGTGGTGCGGGATCTCGCCGTGGACGTGCTCGCCCGCTGACCAGGGCGACGGGGCCTGCCGGCCCGTTTGCGTGACGACGGCGCCCCTCAGGCGAGGCACTTCGTCACGGCTTCGGCACCTCGAACTGCCGACGCCGTGACGGGATGCCGACCGGGCGGATTCACCACCGACGGCACGGATTCACCTGGCGGGGGCGCTTCATTCGTCGCGCCCGACACCGCGATCGGGTGCGGTCATGTCCCCCGTGCCGGGCGTGCCCTCGGCGAGCCCGTAGCGCAGGTACACGGTGCCCTTCGGATTGGCTACCGGCGGTTCGAGAAGCGTGACGTTCGTGGGCACCGCGCCACCGTCGAACACCTTCTTGCCGACGCCGAGCACGATCGGGTGCACCCAGAGGTCGAGGCGGTCGAAGAGCTTCTCGCGCAGGAGGGTCTGCACCAGGTTCAGGCTCCCGACGACCTTCACGTGCTCGTGCCGGTCACGGATCTCGCGCACCGCGCCGGCCAGATCCGGGCCGAGCTGCGTGGACCCGGCCCACGAGAGGTCGGGCCTGCCGCGGGAGGCCACGTACTTCGGGACGCGGTTGAAGAGCGTGGCGATCTCGTTGTCCTGGCCGCCCTCCTGGTGCGGCCAGTAGGCGGCGAAGATGTCGTACGTCCGCCGGCCGAGCAGGAGAGCGTCCGTGCCCTCGTACGCGGCAACGACCTGCGCCCCGGAGACCTCGTCCAGCAGCGGCGCCTGCCAGCCGCCGAACGGGAACCCCACCGGATCCTCGTCGGGGCCGCCGGGCGCCTGCCCGACGAGGTCGAGGGTGGCGAACAGCTCGATGTGGATGAGGCCCATGCCCTACTCCCGATGAGTTGGTTGTCTCAGTCGATAGGTAGACCTGTGGGCGCCGGCAGACTCATCGCTGCGACCGGCCAGCCGACCCTCCGGCAGGGCCATCCGCAGCAGCTCGGTGGTCGCCGGGCCGGGTGGCGCGGACGCGGACACGGCCACCGACACCTGCCAGGTCGGGCCGTCCTGGGCGGCGAGCGCGGCGACGTGCAGCCCCTTGGCGTGCGGCTTGCGGGTCACCGGGGCCGGCACCAGCGCCACGCCGAGCCCCTGATGGACGAAGTCGAGCAGGGTGTGCACGTCGTTGACCTCGACCGAGATGCGGCGCTCGGCGTCCGCCCGGGCGAACGTCTGGTCGTTGACCCGCCGGGCGCCCCAGTCGGTGCTGAAGTCGACGAAGTCCTCGTCCACCAGAGCCGCCACGTCGACGGTGTCCCGCTCGGCGAGCGGGTGCGCCGGGTGGCAGAGCAGGACCATCTGCTCGGTCGCCAGCGGCAGCAGGCGTACGCCGTCCGGCGGCGGGCCGGGCAGCGCCACGAAGCCCACGTTGAGGCGGCCCAGCCGGACCTGCTCGGTCACCTGGCCGGAGCCGGCGTAGCGCAGCCGGATCTCCACGCCGGGGTGGGCGCGGCGGAACGATGCCAGCACGGGAGGCAGGTCGATCACGCCCAGGCACTGCTCGGAGCCGACGGTGAGGCTGCCGCGCAGCAGCCCCCGTACGGCGGCCACGGCGTTGCGGGCCGCGGTCGCGCTGGCCAGCGTCCGGTGTGCCTCCGCGAGCAGCGCCCGGCCGGCGTCGGTCAGCTCCACCCGGCGGGTGCTGCGGACGAACAGTTCGGCGTCGAGGTCCCGCTCCAGGGAGCGGATGGCGGCGGACAAACCGGACTGCGCGACGCGCATCCGTTCCGCCGCCCGGGTGAAGTGGCGTTCCTCGGCGACCGCCACGAAGTACTCCAGGTGTCGCAGCTCCACGATTGAGCAGTCTAGGTGCTGATTCCGAGCGGTTTCTTCTGTTGGACTGCGAGCGGGCGCGGTACCAGGCTGGAAACCTGGACCCGTGAGTGCGGGGCCGCGACGAGGAGGTCTGTGCCATGCAAAGCCGCCGCATCGGCGACGTCGAGGTGAGCGCGATCGGTCTCGGTGGCATGCCGATGTCGATCGAGGGCCGCCCCGACGAGCAGCGCTCGATCCGGACCATCCACGCAGCGCTGGACGCGGGCGTCACGCTGATCGACACCGCGGACGCCTATCACCTCCACGCCGACGAGGTGGGCCACAACGAGTCCCTGATCGCCCGCGCGCTGGCCACGTACGGCGGCGACACGTCGACCGTGCTGGTCGCCACCAAGGGCGGGCACCTGCGGCCGGGCGACGGCAGCTGGACGATCAACGGCTCCCCGGAGTACCTCGCCCGCGCCTGCGACGCCTCGCTCAAGCGCCTCGGCGTCGAGGCCATCGGCCTCTACCAGCACCACCGCCCGGACCCGCGGGTCCCGTACGCCGACTCCATCGGCGCCATCCGTGACCTGCTCGACGCCGGCAAGATCCGGATGGCCGGCATCTCGAACGCGAATCCGGAACAGATCCGCGAGGCCCAGGAGATCCTCGGCGGCCGACTGGTGTCGGTGCAGAACCAGTTCTCACCGGCGTTCCGGTCCTCCGAGCCCGAGCTGCAGCTCTGCGACCAGCTCGGCATCGCCTTCCTGCCCTGGTCGCCGCTGGGCGGCATCGGCCGCGCCGACCAGTTGGGCGGCCACGCCGCCGCCTTCACGGCCGTCGCCCAACGCCACGGCGTGAGCCCGCAGCGTGTCTGCCTCGCCTGGCACCTGGCCAAGTCCCCGGTCGTCATCCCGATCCCCGGCGCCAGCCGCCCGGAGACCATCCGCGACTCGGCGCAGGCGCCGGAGCTCACCCTCACCGCCGAGGACCTCGACGCCCTGGGCTGAACCGGGCAGCCATGACACCGCGCGGGATGGCGGCGCACGCCGTCGCCATCCCGTTCACCCTGATCCGAGGAGCGCCATGACCACCAGTTATCTCGCCGCCCCCGACCGGTACGGCGCCATGGAGTACCGCCGGTGCGGCCGCAGCGGCCTGAAACTGCCCGCCGTGTCGCTCGGACTGTGGCACAACTTCGGCGACAACCGGCCCCTGGAGACCCAGCGGGCCATCCTCCGCCGCGCCTTCGACCTGGGCATCACCCACTTCGATCTCGCCAACAACTACGGCCCGCCGTACGGCTCGGCGGAGGAGAACTTCGGCCGGATCCTCGTTACCGACTTCCGGGCGTACCGTGACGAGCTGGTCATCTCGACGAAGGCCGGCTACGACATGTGGCCCGGGCCGTACGGCGAGTGGGGCTCCCGGAAGTACCTGACCGCGTCGCTGGACCAGTCGCTCACGCGGATGGGCCTGGACTACGTCGACATCTTCTACTCCCACCGCTTCGACCCGGAGACCCCGCTCGAAGAGACGATGGGGGCCCTGGACGCGGCGGTGCGTGCCGGCAAGGCGTTGTACGTCGGCATCTCCTCCTACTCCCCGGCGAAGACCGCCGAGGCCGCCGCGATCCTCCGCGATCTCGGTACGCCGCTGCTGATCCACCAGCCGTCGTACTCGATGTTGAACCGGTGGATCGAGAACGGGCTGCTGGACACGCTCGAACGGGAAGGCGTCGGCTGCATCGGTTTCTCCCCGCTCGCCCAGGGCATGCTCACCGACCGCTACCTGGGCGGCGTACCCGAGGACTCGCGCGCCAGCGCCGGCAGCTCGCTGTTTCCGGAATGGCTGACCGAGGAGAACCTGGACAAGATCCGGAACCTCAATGCCATCGCCGCCCGGCGCGGGCAGAGCCTCGCGCAGCTGGCGATCGCCTGGACGCTGCGCGACCCACGGATGACCTCCACGGTGCTCGGCGCCAGCAGCGTGGCCCAGCTGGAGGCGAACGTGGCGGCGTTGGACAACACCACGTTCACCGGGGACGAGCTGGCCGAGATCGACCGGTACGCCACGGAGTCCGGCATCAACCTCTGGGCCCGCTCCAGCGCCGGCTGAGGCGCCGCTGCACCGCGAGCGGCTGCGCGAGGCCCCGGGCTGGCCGACGGCACGAAAGCCTGACTAAAGTCAGGCATATGAGGTCGGAGTTCATCGCCACCGTCCGGCGGTTCAACCGCACGGTCACCCAGCGGGTCGGCGCGCTCGATGACCAGTACATGTCCCGCGACCGCCCGCTCGCGCAGGCGCGCGTGCTGTGGGAGATCGGCCCCGACGGCGCTGAGGTCGCGGCGCTGCGGGCCCGGCTCGGGTTGGACTCCGGGCATCTCAGCCGGCTGCTGCGCACCCTGGAGGGCGACGGGCTGGTGACGGTCGGGCCGGCCGACCGGGCCGGCGGCGACGGACGGGTACGGGTCGCCGCGCTCACCGAGGCCGGTCGGGCGGAGTGGGCCGAGCTGGACAAGCGGTCCGACGACCTCGCGTGGTCCATCCTCGAACCGCTCAGCGAGCAGCGCCGCGAGCGTCTCGTCGCGGCGATGGCCGAGGTGGAACGGCTGCTGGTCAGCTCGATGGTGGTGATCGAGCCGTGCCCACCGGGGGACCCCCGAGCCCGCGCGTGCGTACGGGCGTACGCCCGGGAGGTTGCGCAGCGGTTCGACGAGGGGTTCGACCCGGCGCTGAGCAACCCGGTGCGCGACGAGGAACTCCTCCCACCCGCCGGCGTGTTCCTGCTCGCCACCCTCAACGGCGAGCCCGTCGGCTGCGGCGCGCTCAAGCTCCACGCGGGCGCACCCGCGGAGATCAAGCGGGTCTGGGTGGCGGACAGCGTACGCGGGCACGGGATCGGCCGACGGATCCTGGCTCAGCTCGAGCGGCACGCCGCCGACCACGGCTGGACCGCCGTCCGGCTGGACACCAACCGCAACCTCACCGAGGCGATCGCCCTGTACCGCGCCGCCGGCTACCAGGAGATCGCCCCGTACAACACGGAACGCTACGCGCATCACTGGTTCGAGAAGCGCCTCGCACCGTGACGTGGCCGAGTGCGGCATCCCGGCTCAACCGGTGGCGCCGGTGAAGCCCCTGACCGATGAGCAGCGGGGTGAAGCCGGGCGGGCCGGGGTGGCCCGCCGCGGCTACCTCCCCACTAGTCCCCGGCCGTCACGGTAAAGGTGAACCCGGTGCTCGTCGGACGGCGTAGCGGACTGTCGCACTTGACCCGGCGCAGTACCTCGTTCCTGCTGAGGCCGAGCCCGTGCGCGATGAGCCGTTCCGGGCGCACCGGTACCGGATCCTCGAAGACGACCTCGACCTGGACCGGCCACGCCTCGTCGAGCCATGCCGACGGGGTGTCCAGCCGCCACGCCCCCGTCCAGTCCAGGGTGAAGCGGTTGCGCCGGGCCAGCAGCGGATCCAACAGCCTGGACGCCACCAGTTCCGGATCGTTGACGCCGTAGCCGTGGAGCTCGGCCGGATCGAAGGATCTGACCGGCGCTCGCTCGTGCACGGTGAGCTTGCTCGTCCGATCGCAGGATACGCAGCGGACCAGCAGCCACACGTCCAGCAGCTTGCCGTTGGCGTTGACGCGGAACCTGCCCTCGCCGGTGGTGGCCGACTCCGACCGGCAGTCCACGCACCGCAACGACAGCAGAGGCAGCCTGGTCCGACGAACGACCCAGGGCAGCACGATATGAGGTTGTGAAGACACGATGTCTCTAGACCTGATCTCTCTAGACCTGACACGAGGCCGAATACGCGCGACCTCAAGCGCTGTATGACCGGGCGCACGAGGGCAGCCCGGCAGAACCGACGGGAGCGTCGGCTACAGGTGAGCGGAAGAAGGTGTCAGGTCTAAAGAGCAGGCGGGGTCACGCGGTTTGTCCTCTGTCCTCACTGCGATGGGCCGCAGGCAACCTACGGGAAGACGGAAGGAAGGCTCAAACGGTTTTCCGCTGCTGCGCGCCGACCTCGCGCACCGTAGGCGGTGTGCGAGGTCGGCGCTACGACCAGAAAGGGTCCCGGCCGATGAAACCCAGCAGTCTGGTCTGGGCGTCCGCGCCGTCGGGCACCGCCACTCGGGCGCCGTACTGGCCGGAGGAGCGGATGACCTCCTCCATCTGCGCCATCCCGCCGAGGAGTTGAGCGCAGAACTCGGGGTCCAGCGCGTCGTCCTGGCCGGTGGCCCGAGAGAGGTCCCAGGTGTGCATGAAGACGTCGGTGGTGTAGAACCGGTCGATCGCGGCCTCCAGCGGCAGGCTGCCGAGGTGCGGGTTGGTGAAGTCCCGGTGCGCCGTCTCCGGATCGTCCAGCACCGCCTGCACACCGTCGCAGTGCACCTGCCACGCGGCGACCGGGTCTTCGTCCACGGACGGCCCCTCGGGCAGTGCGATGCCGGCGCCGGAGGCGAGAAACCCGGGGAACCATTCGGTCAGGTGACGCACGACGTCCCGGGCGGTCCAGCCGGCGACCGGGGCTGGCGCGTCCCACGATCGGGTGCCGCGGACCCGGTCGGTGAACAGCCCGGCAACCTGCCGGTGCCGCTCGGCCGGGCGGTCAGACAGCCCCATCGGCAAGCATCCTCTCCAGCTTCGCGTAACCCTCGTTGACACCGACCTCCATGCCGCTGCGCAGCCACGCGTCGCGGCCCTCGAAGCTGTCGACCAGCGACTGTGCCCGCAGCCGCGTACGGCCGTCACCCAGGTCCTCGAACCACAACGTCTCCAGCGCGACCCCGTCCGGCTCGCCCTCGAACGTGAAGGTCTGCACGATCCGGTCCGGTCGTACCTCGTGGAAGCAGCCGCGGAACCCGTACTCCGCGCCGTCGTGCACCGAGACGTACCGCCAGCTGCCGCCGGTGGACGCGTCCCAGTGCTCGATCCGGGTGGCCATGGTGTCGGGGCCCACCCACTTGGCGAACAACACGGGATCGGTGTGGGCCCGGAACAGCTGCTCGGGCGTTGCCGCGAAGTCACGAGTCATCCGGATGACCGGCAGCCTCGGATCGGCTTCGATGACCGTCTCCGTGATCTTGTCCATGCTCGTCTCCCTTCATCTCCGCCAGGACGGCGTCCAGGCGGCGGTAGCGCTCCTCGACGCGGCTGCGGTGGCGCTCGATCCAGGTGTCCATCAGGTCGAAGGCGTGGACCTCCAGGCGCACCGGCCGGGGCTGCGGCCCCGGCGGTCGGCTGACCAGCCCGGCGTCCTCGAGCACTCGCAGGTGCTTGTAGACGGCCTGCAGCGTGATCCGGTACGGCTCGGCCAGTTGGCTGACGGTCGCGTCGCCCTCTGCGAGCCGGGCCACCATGTCGCGCCGGGTCGGATCGGCGAGGGCGGCGAAGGCCCGGGACAGCGCGTCCGTGGTCATCCGTCCCTCCCTTTCAACCCGATGGTTGAAACGACTGTAGGCAGCAGGCGAACAGCCTGTCAACCCTGTGGTTGAAAGTGCTGCTCGCGCGCGCGTCAGCCGGCACCGCAAACGCGGGCGATCTCGTCGCCCCGAGGAGGCGTACGGAGGCGCGATGAGTTCCGCGCCGGCGCGCGGTCCTATCGGGGTGGCCCCCGGGATCTCCTTCGCGGTCGGCGCGGCGGTGGTCCGCGCGGACATCCCCGTCCTCTGCGCCGACCTCGCCGACCTGCTGCGCGGCCGCGGTCCGGGAATCGTCGCCTGCGACGTGGCCGCCGTGGCCTCGCCGGACGTGGTGACGGTCGAGGCGCTGGCCCGGCTGCGGTTGACCGCCCGGCGGCACGGCTGGCAGCTCGTCGTCCGGGGAGCCGGCCCGGCCCTGCTGCGGCTGGTCGAACTGCTCGGCCTGACCGACGAGTTACCCCAGTCGGGCCGGCAGCCCGAACAACGGGAAGAGCCGAGCGGTGTCCAGGAAACTGGTGATCGCGGCGACCCGCCCGGCTGACAGCCCCAGCACGACCAGGGCCCACGGGTCGTGTCCCGAGCCGGTGACGCTGGGCCGGTACTGCCCGAACCCCGGCATGCCGTTGGCCACGACCGGCACCAGGCGAGATCCGCGGCAACCGATGCCGGTGCCGGCCATCCAGGCGCGGATGTCGTCGGGGCAGCGCAGCCACAGCGGCAGCGGCGGCATGGACATGGTCACGTCCTCGTGCAGCAGCGTCGTGAGCGCATCGAGGTCGTACGCCTCGAAGGCCCGCACATAGCGCCCGAGCAGCGCCTTCTGCTCGTCATCCATCGGCCGGTGCACGTCGGCGGTGGTGTCGACGGCCGCCAGCGTGGCCCGGGCCCGCTGCAGGGCGCTGTTGACGCTCGCCACCGAGGTGTCGAGCAGTTCGGCCACCTCCTGGGCCGGCCAGGCCAGCACCTCGCGCAGGATCAGCACGGCCCGCTGCCGCGGTGGGAGGTGCTGCAGCGCCGCGACGAACGCCAGCCGGACCGATTCCCGCGCGGCGACCACGTCGGCCGGGTCGCTGTTCTCCGGCAGGACCCGACTGTCGGGCGCCGGGCCCACCCAGATCTCGTCGGGGCGCGGCTCTCCCGGCGCCGTGGCGTGGCCGGACCCGGCCGGGCCGAGATCCATCGGCAGGACCCGCCGTTGGGCGCTGCCGAGCATGGTCAGGCACACGTTGGTCGCGATCCGGTACAGCCAGGACCGCAGCGTCGCCCGGCCTTCGAACCGGTCGAAGCCGCGCCAGGCCCGCACGAAGGTGTCCTGCACGGCGTCCTCGGCCTCGAAGACGGACCCGAGCATGCGGTAGCAGTAGCCGGTCAGCTCCGGCCGGTACGCCTCCAGCTGTGACTCGACGGACACGCTGGTCGCCAGCTCACTCACCTCGACCACGGTAGTCCAGCGCCCGTCGTCCGGGCACCCGCGACATTCGCCGCGCCGGCAGCGATGAGTTCCCGGGGGTCAGCTGGTCAGAACCGGCGTGAGTTCGAGACGACCCGAGGAGCACACCATGACCGCGACCCAGCACAGCGCCGGCACCGGACAGTACGCCGAGGTCAACGGGATCAACCTCTACTACGAGACGCACGGGGCCGGACACCCGATGGTCCTGCTGCACGGCGGCCTGGGCTCGGGCGAGATGTTCGCGCCGATCCTGCCCGCGCTGGCCGACCACCACCAGGTCATCCTGGTCGACCTGCAGGGACACGGCCGCACCGCCGACATCGACCGGCCGCTCGACGTCACCCTGATGGCCGACGACATCGCCGCCCTCATCGATCACCTCGGGCTGCGCAAGCCGGACGTCGTCGGCTTCTCTCTCGGCGGCGGCGTGGCGCTCCAGGCCGCGATCCGGCACCCGCACACGGTGGGCCGCGTGGTCGCGGCGTCGGCGCACATCCGCCGCGACGCCGTCTACCCGGAGATGCTCCAGCAGCAGGGCCAGGTCGGCGCGGCGGCCGCCGAGTTCCTGAAGGACACCCCGATGTACGAGCTCTACCAGCGGGTGGCCCCGCGTCCCGAGGACTTCCCGCGGCTGCTGGACAAGATCGGCGCGGCGATGGCGAAGGAGTACGACTACACCGACGAGGTCCGCGGCCTGCAAGTGCCGACCCTGATCATGGCAGCCGACGCCGACATGGCGCCGCCGAGCCACTACGTCGAGGTGTTCAAGCTGCTCGACGGCGGCCTGCGTGACGGTGGCTGGATGGGCGAGAGCCGGCCGAAGGGCGGCCACGCGCTGGCCATCCTGCCCGGGTTGACGCACTACGACATCGCCGACTCGCCGCTGTTCGCCGCGGTCACGCTCGCCTTCCTCGACCGGCAGGACTGAACTGCTGGTCCGCCGCCGGGCGGCGAGCGGCTGGCCGCGCGAACCGAGCGGGCACCCGTGCCTGGGCCGACCCGGGCCAGCTTCTCGGGTTGCCCGCTCCCGGCCGGTGGAGTAGCCAATAAGTCCACTCATGTCGATATGGGAAGTAGCGACTCGTAGTTGATCCTTTCTCTTGAGCTGTCCACAATTGACTGCCGTGGGTAGTGTCTATCGGCGTGCGGCGGCTGCGAGAGCCTCGTCGCCGATCACGAGCCCCTGTCCCCGTAGCAGGAGCTGGTCGAGGACCTCCTGGCCATCGTGCACACCTTTCGTGCCGGCTGTACGGTCTGCGCCGCTACGAGCAGGAGTTAAAGGACGGACTTGACCATGGAAGGTGACCGGTGAAGGTCACTCGGATCGCCTACTCGGCCCGACTGAATCCGGGCAAGTACGCGGCCCTGGCGGAGCAGGCCCGCCGGTTGGGCCGGGTGCGTAGTGAGGTGTGGCAGCGTTACGGCTCGATGCTCGGAGTCGGATCTGGGTTGAGAGACCGGCAGGTGCGAGACCAGTGGCTGGCCCACGGCACGCACATCCGGTTCGGCGTGCTGGCGAACGCGTGGAAGGAAGCCGTCCGCGACGCCGTGGCCGGCATCGCCGCGAGCCTGGAGGCGGCCAAGGTCGACGTCCGGCGGGCGATCATCCGACGCACGAGTGATCCGGCCGAGCGTAAGCGGATGTTCAGCGCGCTGAAGGCCGACCAGTGGGCCAGTGACCCGTTCCTGGCGCGGCAGATGCGCAAGCACTGGAAGCGTGGCCGCAACCGCACGCATGATCAAATCGTGGTGCGCGCCGACAAGTACAACACGCTCGTCGATGGGCGGGGCCGGTTGTGGCTGGCGGTCCCGGGCCTGGAACGCCGCAAGATGGTCAGAATCCCGCTGTCGACGACGGTGGCGCCGGCGGGGACGTTGCGGCTGATCCTGCGCGGCGGCCGGGTCGAGGTGCACTACCAGATCGACGCATCGCAGATGCGGTCCTCGCAGCGGCCCTGCGGCGACCAGACCATCGGCGTGGACAAGGGCTACACCGAAGTCCTCACCGACTCCGACGGCCAGCCCCACGGTGAACAGCTCGGCGACCTGCTCACCCGCGAGTCGGACCGGTTGAAGCAACGAAACCGCCGTCGGGCGAAGCTACGCTCCATCGCCAACACCGCCGCGCTACGTGGCGACCACGCGAAAGCACACCGGATCAAGACCAACAACCTCGGCACGATCAAGCGAGACCGCCAAGCCGCCCGACATCGGGCGCGGGTGCGTACGGAGATCTTCACCGCGGTGCATGAGGTCGTGGACAAAGCCGCCGTGGTGGTCGCCGAAGACCTCACCAAGAAGTTCGCCGGACGCAAGACGCTCGGCAAGAACATGAATCGGCGTCTGGCCGCGTGGACCAAAGGGGTCACCGGCGAGGCGCTGAAAAGCGTGTCGGAGCGCAGAGGTTCTGCGCTCGTTCCCGTCAACGCCGCCTACACCTCACAAGCCTGTCACCGCTGCGGCCGGTTCGGCCGACGCAGTGGGGACCGGTTTCACTGCACCTGGTGCGGGGTGGTGTGGCAGGCCGACGTGAACGCCGCGATCAACATCCTGCAGCGAGCCGGCGACCCCGACATCGCCCTGCACACCCCACACCATCGGGTGAAGCAGATCCTGCAGGACCGGACCGATCGCCACCGGACCAGACTGCCGGTCCAGGACTCCAGCCCGGCCACCGCCGAGCGGAGAGCGAATCATCCAAGCTGCTCAACTATGAGCAACAAGTAGGAAGCAGGCCACATGAGACCTCGGGCCCTCGTCACCGCGACCATCGCCCTGGCCACGATCGTGGCCGGGACCGCCTTTCCCGCCCAGGCGACGCCGGCCGGGCCGCCGAAGGAGCCGGTGGCCGTCGGGTACGGGGGAGCGGTGTCCACGGTGGATGCCACCGCCACGGCCGTCGGCCTGGACGTGCTGCGGCGCGGCGGCAACGCGGTCGACGCGGCGGTCGCCGCGGCCGCGACCCTCGGCGTCACCGAACCGTTCTCCGCCGGCATCGGCGGCGGTGGCTTCTTCGTCTACTACGACGCGAAGAGCCGGCGGGTGCACACCATCGACGGCCGCGAGGCCGGACCCGTCTCGATGACCGAGACCACCTTCATCGACCCGGCCACCGGGCAGCCGTACCGGTTCGACGAGGCCCGCATCAGCGGGCTGTCCGTCGGCGTCCCGGGCACCCTGCTCACCTGGCAGGACGCGCTGGACCGCTGGGGCACCCGGTCGCTCGCGCAGCTGCTCACGCCCGCCGCGCGGGTCGCCGAGGACGGCTTCCCCGTCGACGAGACCTTCGCCGGTCAGGTCGCCGGCAACCGGGCGGCGTTCGGCCAGTTCAGCTCGACCAGCGCGCTGTACCTGCCCGGCGGGCAGCCGCCGGCGGTCGGCAGCACCTTCCGCAACCCGGACCTCGCCGAGACGTACCGGCTGATCGCCAAGCGGGGCACCGACGTGTTCTACCGCGGCGAGGTCGGTAGCGATGTGGTCGCGACCGTGCAGCACCCGCCGGTGGCGGCGCAGCCGGTCAGCTCCTGGCCGTACCCGATCCGCCCGGCCGGGATGACCGCCGCAGACCTCGCCGCGTACCGCACCCGCTTCCCCGAGCCGACCCGGTCGGACTACCGCGGCCTCGAGGTGTACGGCATGTCCACCCCGTCCAGCGGCGGCACCGCCGTGGGCGAGGCGCTCAACATCCTCGAGCAGTTCGACCTGAGGTCCATGACCCCGACCCAGGCGATGCACCACTACCTGGAGGCCAGCGCGCTGGCGTTCGCCGACCGCAACCGGTACGTCGGCGACCACACCCAGCAGGACGTGCGCCGCGAGCTCCTCAGCGACGCGTACGCCAAGGAGCGGGCCTGCCTGATCGACCCGTCGGCGGCGCTGCCCAAGCCGGTCGCGCCCGGCGTCCCCGACGGCGCCTACGGCGGCTGCTCGGCGGCGGCGGTCGCCGACGTCCGCGACGACCGCACCGGCACCACCAACCTGACCGTGGCCGACCGCTGGGGCAACGTGGTGGAGTACACGCTGACCATCGAGGCGACCGGCGGCAACGGGATGGTCGTGCCCGGCCGGGGATTCCTGCTCAACAACGAGCTGACCGATTTCAACTTCGCGCCGACCCAGGGGGCCGCGACCGACCCGAATCTCCCGGGGCCGGGCAAGCGGCCGCGTAGCTCCATGTCGCCGACGATCGTGCTGGCCGACGGCCGGCCGTTCCTGGCCGTCGGTTCGCCCGGCGGCGCGACGATCATCACCACCGTGCTGCAGATGCTGGTCAACCGGATCGACCGGGGCATGACGCTGCCGGAGGCCCTCGCCGCGCCGCGGGCGTCGCAGCGCAACGGCGCCAGCACGCAGGCGGAGGCGGCCTTCATCACCGCGTACGCCACCGGCCTGCCGCCGGGCCACGCCTTCTCGCCGACGGCGGAGATCGGCGCGGCGACCGGTATCGAGTTCCTGGCGGACGGCCGGCTGCTCGCCGCCGCCGAGCCGGTACGCCGGGGCGGCGGCGCGGCGGCCGTGGTCGGCCGCTGGGCGCGCGACTGACGGTCGAGGAGCACGGCGACCGCTCGGCCTGAGCCGTCGCCGTGCTCCTCGCCGCCTGAGGGCCGGCCGGCGGCGACACGAACGCCGCACCTCGTTCGAGAGCCGATGTCGGGACTGCCGGGTCGGCTCCGACTACCTCGTGACGGCGCCGGACGGCGGTGCCGAGAGTGGCGGAGGTTAGCGATGGGCAAGGTCGTGCTGGACGTGTCGGTGTCCCTGGACGGGTTCACGGCTGGGCCGAACGTCCGCGAGGCAGAGCCGATGGGGGATGGCGGCGAACGCCTACACGCATGGATGGCCGCGAACGGGCCCGAGGGCAAGATCGACGACGCGGTGCGCCGGCAAGTGGACGCAGCCGTTGGCGCAACGGTCATCGGGCGACGCACGTTCGATCTCGGCCTCGGCCCGTGGGGCGGTACTCCATGGCCCGGTGTCCCCAGCTTCGTGGTGACCCACCGGGCGAGGCAGGACCTGCTCGGCGACAACGGCGGAACGTTTGCCTTCGACGGGATGCAGGCCGCGGTTCGGCGCGCCAAGCAGGCCGCCGGGCACAAGGACGTCCTGGTGCTGGGCGCCGATGTCGCCCGCCAGTTGCTCCGGGCGAACCTGCTCGACGAGGTACGTATCCACCTGGTTCCGCTCCTGCTGGGTGCGGGAACACCACTGTTCGCCGGCGAGCAGGCCGAGCTGATCGCGGACGGAAAGCCGGTCGCTGGAACCGTGACCCACCTACGCTTCCGGGTCGCGCGAGGCCCCGGCTGCCTGTCCTAGGTTTCGCGGGCAGCGGAGCCGATGGTGGATCAGGCGAGCTCGGCGAGTCTTGCCGCGACCCGCTGCTCGGCCAGTGCCCGCGCGAACTCCACCGGGTGGCGGTCGGGCATCGTCTGCACCTCGGTCACGCCCAGCGCCGCGTAGTCGGCCACCTCGGCCACGAACGCGTCGACGTCGGGCAGGGGCGGCCGCATGACCAGCACCGTCTTGTCGATGCGGTCGTAGTCCCGGCCCTCGGCGGCGCAGTGTTCCCGCAGCACGTCGAGCTTGCGCGCGACCTCCGCCGGGCTGTTGCCGAACAGGTTGCACGCGTCGGCGTAGCGGGCCACGAGCCGCAGGGTCTTCTTCTCGCCGCCGCCACCGATCATGATCGGGGGGTGCGGCCGGCTGATCGGCGTCGGCACGTTCAGCGTCTCGGCCAGCTGGTAGTGCCTGCCGTCGAACCGGCCGTTGTTGTCGCTCCACATCTGCAGGCAGATCTGCAACGTCTCCTCGAGCCGCTCGAAGCGCTCGCCGACCGGGACGACCGGTACGCCGAGGCCGTGCTGCTCGCGGTCGTACCAGGAGGCGCCGATGCCGAGCCGGGCCCGCCCGCCGGAGAGCACGTCGAGCGTGGTGACGATCTTGGCGAGCAGGCCCGGATAGCGGTACATCACGCCGGTGACGAGGACGCCGAGCGTCATCCGCTCGGTCTTCGCGGCCACGTAGCCCAGGGTGGTGTAGGCCTCCAGCATCGGCTCCTCGGCCGACGTGGTGAACTCCATCTGGAAGTAGTGGTCCATGACCGTGAAGGCGGAGATTCCGGCCTGCTCGGCGATCCGGGCGGTCTCCGCCAGGGCCCCGGCCATCTCGGACGGGTCGGCGGGCGTGGAGAAGTTCCAGTAGTGCAGGCCGAGCTTCATCGCCCATCCTCTCAGGTCCCAGGGACACCTGGCATTATGCCGGGACTGCCCGGATCACGCGGTGCGTTCCTGGTCGCGGACGCGGCGCCGGCCGAGCAGCAGGTAGCCGAGGAAGCCGATGGCGAAGGAAGCCGCCACCCCGAGGTTCGCGTACGCCCAGCCGCCGGTCCGGCCGCCGAGGCCCGTGGCCGAGAGCAGGTAGCCCTGCCAGGACAGCCACGAGGCCAGGCTGTTGGTCACCAGGCCCCAACCGACGGCGGTGCCGGCGACGACGAGCCCGACCGCTGCGGCGCCGATCGAGCCGTATCGGCCGTCGGGCCGGTAGAGGTCCGCTTCGGCGTACGCCTGCCGGCGCAGGGCGAGGTCCGCGAGGAACACGCCGCACCAGCCGGCGATCGGCACGCCGAGGGTGATGAGGAAGCCCTGGAAGGGGCCGATGAAGCTGCTGGCGATCCAGACGATGTAGATGGTGCCGAGGATCATCAGGACGCCGTCGATGCCCGCCGCCACCCACCTCGGCGCACGCAGCCCGAGGGTGAGCAGCGCCAGGCCCGACGAGTAGATGTCCAGGACCGCGCCGCCGATGAGGCCGAGGATGGCGACGAGCGCGAACGGTACGAGGTACCAGGTCGGGACGAGCGCCGTCAGGGCGCCGATGGGGTCGGCGGCGATCGCGCCGCTGAGCTGCTCGTCGGAGGTGGCGAGCAGCAGGCCGTAGACCACCAGGACCACGGGCGCCACGCTCGCGCCGAACGTGGTCCAGCCGACCACACCGCGGCTCGACGCGCCGCGCGGCAGGTAGCGGGCGTAGTCGGCGCCGGAGTTGACCCAGCCGAGGCCGAAGCCGGTCATCGCGAAGATGAGGGTGCCGATGAACGCCTCGACGGACCCGCTCGGCACCGACGACACGCTGGCCCAGGAGATGTGATCGGCGGTCAGCGCGAGGTAGCCGACGGTCAGGACCGCGGTGGCGATGGTGATGATGCCCTGCAGGCGCATGATGGCGTCGAAGCCGAGGACCCCGGCGAGCACGACGACCAGGGCGACGACGAGGAACGCGACGACCTTCGTGGTGTTGCCGCTGCCCCAGCCGAGCCGGTCGAAGACGGTCGCCGTGGCCAGCGTGGCGAGGGCGCAGAGCACGGTCTCCCAGCCGACGAGCAGGACGTAGCTGATGGCCGCCGGCAGGGCGTTGCCGCGTACGCCGAACGGGGCCCGGCTGAGGATCATCGTGGGCGCCGAGCCGCGCTTGCCGGCCAGCGACACGAAGCCCACGAGCAAGAACGAGACGACGGTCCCGAGCACCCCGGCGATCGTCGCCTGCCAGAAGGAGACGCCGAAGCCGAGGAAGAAGGAGCCGTAGCTGATGCCCAGGACGGCGATGTTCGCGGCGCACCATGGCCAGAACAGGTCGCGGGGTCGGCCTTTGCGTTCCTCCTCCGCGATCACGTTGATGCCGTTGAGCTCGACCGGCAGGCCGGCCGGCCCGGCGGCGTCGGGCTTCGACGGTTGATTCCCCGTTGGCCGGAACTCTGTGGTCATGGCTTCCCCTGCTCTGCGGGCGGGTGGCGACGGCGACTGGTGCGGGCCATGACCAGTGTCCGGCTGGCGGGCCTGGCGGATCAAGGACCACGTCGGTCCGGTGATGAACGCCGCTCGCCCCGTCGCGGGTGGCGGAGAGACGGATTCGCCCGCTGCGGCCGAGGACCAGGTGCGTCGGCCGGAGCGGGCGAATGCCGGGTTCTACCGGGTGGGTACGCGGCTGTGGCCGCGTACCCGCAACCCACGGCGCGTCAGATGCAGTTCCCCCAGGTGTCCCTACCGTTGCCCTGCCAGTACCCGCCGTACAGGGCACTTCCCCAGTACTGGATGCACATGCCCCGTCCATAGCGTTGGATCGCGGCGTAGTACTTGTAGGACCCCGAGTCCGACTGCCATTCCCGCAAGGTGCCTTCCACGTCGACCTTGATGCTGGCCCTGATGCTGGTTGCCGTTCCGACGGACCGCGTCTTGATCATGGTGACGCAGTTGTACCCGGTCCCGCTGTTGTACATCAGGTAGACGTCGCCCAGCTGGACGCCGTCGTCGGCGATGATCGACCGGTGGCCGTCGGAGACCTGGGTCCACGAGCCACCGAAGTCGGTGCTGCAGGCTTGCGCCGGGGTGTACGGGTTCGTCGCGGCGCGGGCCGGCGACCCGAACGTCGCCACAGCAACAGCTACCGCGAGCACCGAGGTCGACAGTCGTCGTGCCAGTGTGCGCACACAGTCCTCCAAAACTCCGGCGCGAAGGCCACAAAGTGTCCGCCGCCCCAATCCAGGTCGGATGATCAACGGCACCCTACTCGTACCCGACGGACGGTTCGATACCGGTCAGCACAGGTCGCGGTGCCGGCCCTTGCGTTGCTGCTCCATGATCATGTTGATGCCGTTGATCGCCCGCTCCGGCCGACACAACTGGTCTGCCGGAGCGGGCGCATCCGTGGGAGATGTCAGTAGCGCAGGGCGCGGAGGTTGGCGTAGCTGTCGCAGGCCGACGAGACGCCGTTCGGGCGCGGGTTGTCGTTTTCGGTCAGGTAGTAGTCGACGCCGGCCATCTCGCTGTGGGCGAAGATGCGGGCGAAGTCGATGGTGCCCTCGCCCACGTCGGCGAAGGAGCCGTCGGCGGCCATGTCCTTGACGTGGAACAGCGAGAACCGGCCCGGGTACTGCTTGATCAGCTCGACCGGGTCGGCGCCGCCGTTGACCGCCCAGTAGAGGTCGAGTTCCATCGCCACCAGGTTCGGGTCGGTCTCGCGGACCAGCACGTCGTAGCCGCGTACGCCGTTCTGGGCGGTGAACTCGAAGCCGTGGTTGTGGTACGCGACGGTGATACCCGCCTGCTTCAGCGTGGCGCCGACGGTGTTGAGGGTCGCCGCCACCCTGGAGTAGTCGGCGAGGGTCCAGGAGCCCGATCCGGAGATGCGGACGTACTTCGCGCCGAACGCCCTGGCGTTGGCGATGACGCCGTCGAGGTTGTTCTGGAGGTCGCCGAGGCCGATCCCGATGGAGGGAACGGAGAGTCCGGCGTCGGCCACCAGGGGCGCCAGCGCGGTGGCCGTCCTGCCGTAGAAGTTGTTCACCCCGCCGGAGGGTTCCGCGTTGCGGTAGCCGCAGGCGGCGAGCGAGGCCAGGGTGGCTTCGGGCGCGGTCGGCATGGTGGCCCGCACCGTGTAGAGGACGAGGCCGATCCGGTCGTCGGGCAGGGCGCGGGTCCCCGATGCCGGCTGCGGTGTGCCGATGTCGGAGTCGGCCGCCGCTCGTACGATGCTCGCGCTCTCCTCGGGTGTGAGGACGTCGTCCTGCCGGAGCGTGTTGGCCAGCCCGCTGACGGTGCTCACGAAGCTGCCGTGGTCGGCGAAAGGCGCCTGTGCCCAGACGGCGTCCAGGATGGTGCACCCGTCGCCGAGGTCGCGGTTGGGTACGCCCGAGTCGGCGCCGGCACGGCCGAAGAAGACCGTGGACGAGGTGGTGTAGCCCCACGGGCAGAGGTCGGCGGCCGCCTGTTCCGCGGCGGGCGTCTCGGGTTCGGCGGCCGACGCCGGAGCCGCGGTGAGCGGCAGGAGTGTCGCGGCGAGCGACACGGCGAGCAGGTGACGGGCTCGGGGCCGATGGTGGGACGGGCGGGGGAAGCTGGAGTTCATCGTTGTCTCCCGGAAATCGAAGGGGTGGGCCGCAGCGCCAGGGACGGCGGCTGTTGGAGGCCGTTGGGCCGTGCCGGGTCGGTGGTGGCGGGACATCGCCCCGCCACCACCCGTGACGCTCAGCTCACCGTCACGACCACGAGCGAGGACGTCGTCGCCCCGAGGCTGTCGGTGACGGTCAGTCGCGCCGTGTACGTGCCTCGGCGGGCGTACGTGTGGCTGGTCGACGCCCCGTGCGCGGCGGCCGAGTTGTCGCCGAAGTCCCACGCGTAGTCGGTGATGGTGCGTCCGGCCGCCGGCGTGGCGGTCCCGGTGAAGGCGACCGCCAGCGGCGCGGTGCCGGTGGTGGGCGTGGCCGAGGCCGAAACGGTGGCGTCGGTCTGTTCGCGTACCCCGGCGCCGTTGAAGCGCAGCCAGTCCAGCGCCATCAGGTCGGGGGTGCCGCCCGTCTGGTTGGGGTTGACGAAGACCAGGTAGAGCGTGATCGTGCGGCCCGGGTCGGTCAGTTCGACGGTGGGTGAGACGAGGTTGTCCCAGCCGCCGGTGCTGCCGATGGTGGCCCGGCCGAGGAGTTGGCCGGTGGGGGAGTCGGCCCTGATCTCGATGTCGCCGCCGGTGCTGCCGGAGGCGACTCCGAAGGTGACCGAGTCGATGTTGCGGAGGTTGACCGGCCCGAAGTTGATCCACTCACCGTTGTCGATGTCGCCGATGCGCTTGCCGGCGCTGGCGGTGGCCCGGTCAAGCACCTGGATGCCGCTCTGGCCGTCGAAGTGCTCGGCCTCCTTGCTCTTGGTCTGCAGTTCCGCCTTGGTGGAGCCGACCAGCGGCGGTGCTCCGGCCGCCCCGCCGTCGGTGTACTGGGCGGTGAGCACGGTGTAGAGGTTCTGGCCCGGGCCGTGCCCGTCGCCGCCGTTGCTCTCGGTGACCGCGACTCCGGTGCAGCCGATGTAGTTGTCCAGCGGGTGGGTGTGTGAGTCGTGGCCGAGCTGGGTCTGCACGACCACCTTCGAGCAGTCGATGCTGTTCTCCTCCGGGTCGGTGACGGTCACCGTGTAGGGGATGCGGTCACCGAAGTCGAAGAAGGCCCCGTCGGGGACGCTGAGGGTCACCGTCGGGCGGGTGTTGCCGGCGGTGATCTCCTGTACGGCGACGGCGGTCTGCTTGTTGGTGGCGGTGACGGTGAGCCGCGCGGTGTAGCGACCCGGTGTCTCGTACGTGTGGGTGGGGTTGGCGGCGGTGGAGTCGACGCTGCCGTCGCCGTCGAAGTCCCAGGCGTACGCGATGGCGGTGCCGTCCGGGCCGGTGGAGCCGGCGCTGGAGAAGGCGACGGTCAGTGGCGCCGGTCCGCTGTCCTTGTCGACGGTCAGCTTGGCCACCGGTGGGCGGCTGTTGGCGACGTAGTCGATGCGGTAGATGCCGGCGCCCTCGTTGCTGCCGCCGCGGCCGCTTCCGCTGCCCTCGCCGAAGTCGATGACGTAGAGGGAGCCGTCCGGCCCGAACTCCGCCTCGAACGGCTGGATCCACGACATGTTGCCGAAGATCCCGTTGATGGACTGCAGGTCACCGACGTTGGTGGCGCCGAAGCGGGGGTCGGTGAAGGTCTGGGCGGTCTGGTGGATCGACAGCGTCTTGAACCACCGCCGGGTCAGCTCGTAGACGATCCACTTGCCGTCGAAGTACTGCGGGAACTTGGTGAGGCGCTTGTTGGACGGGTCGTAGTCGTAGACGGGCCCGCTCATCGGGCCGCCGCCGCCCGTGCCGAGCTCGGGGAACTGCGGGGAGGCGGAGTAGGCGTACCAGACCAGCGCCGGCCTGGCGGCGGGGAGGTCGGTCAGGCCGGTGTTGTTGGGGGAGTCGTTGACCGGTGCGGCGCAGTCGAACTTCGGTCCGGAGGTGGCGGTGGCGAAGTCGTAGTCGTTGAACGGGGTGTTGTTGCCGATGCAGTAGGGCCAGCCGTAGTTGCCGGCGCTGGTGATGCGGTTGAACTCGACGGTCCCTTCCGGTCCCCGGTTCGGGTTGGCCGACCGGGCGTCGGGGCCGTAGTCGGCCACCAGCAGGGCGTTGGTCTTCGAGTCGACGGTGATGCGGAACGGGTTCCGCAGACCCATCGCGTAGATCTCCGGCCTGGTCTTCGGCGTGCCGGGGGCGAACAGGTTGCCGTCCGGGATGTCGTACGTGCCGTTGGCCAGGGGCTTTATCCGCAGGACCTTGCCGCGCAGGTCGTTGGTGTTGCCGGCGGTGCCCTGCGCGTCGTACGCCCGCCGGCCGGCCCGCTCGTCGATGGGGGCGAAGCCGCTGGACTCGAACGGGTCGGTGTTGTCGCCGATGGCGGCGTACAGGTTGCCCTGCTTGTCCATCGTCACCGAGCCGCCCATGTGCGAGTTGGCCCGGGCCTCACCGCGCCAGGTGGGGATCGTGAGGAGGCGCTTCTCCGAGTCGAGGCTGACGGTGTCGCCGTCGACGGTGAACCGGGACAGGTTCAGCTGCTTCTCCACCCGGTCGGACCAGAGCAGGTAGATCCAGTTGTTGGTGGCGAAGTGCCGGTCCAGCGTCATGCCGAGCAGGCCGTCGGACTGGCTGGTCTGCTCCGGCGTGTAGGCGAAGTCCAGGAGGGTGGTGACGGCGAGGGTGTCCTGGTTGACGACCTTCAGCGCGCCGGTGCGCTCGATGTAGAAGACCCGGCGGTCCGGTGCCACGGCCAGTTCGAACGGGTCGGAGAGGTTCTGGTTGACCAGGGGGATCCGCTCGAAGTTGGTGGTCCGGGTGGCGCCGCAGTCGCCGGGCGCGGCGCCCGCCGCCCAGGTGATGCCGCCGAGCAGGTGTTGGAGGAAGGCCGGCTCCTGGAAGGACGAGGAGCTGTGCCCGCCGGCGGTGAACCAGGAGCGGCCGCCGTCGTAGTTCTGGCACCACGAGTACGGGTGGTCGACGCCCTCGTTCAGCCCGGGGATGCCGTCGCGTACCTTGATCTGGGCCAGGGTGTGGACCTTGCCCGTGGGGTTGGCCCGCCAGTTGTACCACTCCTCGCTGCGCTCCCAGAGTTCCGGCAGGCCCTTGGTGGAGGGGTGGGCGTGGTCGAGGACCTTGATCCGGCCCGGGAACGTGCCGCCGGTGGCGGAGAAGTCCGGGTGGGTGTCGAAGATGGCCCCGACCAGTCCCTCGTACCACGACCAGTCCCGCTCGCTGGCGGAGGCGGCGTGCAGGCCGACCCAGCCGCCACCGCCGCGGATGAACCGCTGGAGCGCGGCCCGCTGGTCGGCGTTGAGCAGGTCGCCGGAGGCCGGGGTCGAGTTCGTGTTGTTGAACACGAGGGCGTCGAATCGGGCGAGGTTGGCGTCGGTGAACGCGGCCGCGTCGGTGGTCGCTTCGACGGCGAACCCGTACTGGTCGCCGAGTTGCCGGATGGCGGCGATGCCGGCGGGGATGGAGTCGTGGTAGAAGTTCGTGACTTTGGAGAAGACCAGCACCCGGAAATCGGTGTCGGTGGTCGATGCGTTCGCGGCGTTGATCGGCGTGCCGGTGAACACCAGGGCGATGGCGGTGAGCAGGGAGAAGAGTAGCGTGCGATGGCGTCTCATTCACGCGCTCCTTGGTGGGGACGGTGGTAAGAAAGCGCTTTCCACGTTCCCTGCACCCTACGAGATCCATTTCGGCCGGTCAATATTCCCGCGTGTTCCGTATTTCCGCTGGCAATGGCTCCGCCTGCCGTTTTCTGGCATGCCGATAACCACTGCCTCCAGTGGAGTGAGTGGTTATCGGTGGTCAGATGAATATCGACAATAAATGGCGGCGGGTCACCAGGGCCGGCAATTCTTTCCGGTCGTCACGAGCGGGGTGGGGGCGCCCACCGGTCGGACGCCGGCCCTGGTGTCCGTCAGCACTCCTCTCAGAAGCGGAGCTTGCGCAGGTAGCGGTAGCCGACCTCGGCCGTCTGCTGCGGCGTCACGTCCGGGGTGTCGTTCTCGACGATGTACTCCAGCACCGAGTGCTCCCGGAAGATCCGGGCGAAATCGATCATCCCGGTGCCCAGGTCGGCCATGTCGCCGGTGGCCGCGTCCCGGTCCTTGACGTGGAACTGCAGGACCCGCTGCGGCGCGGAGCGGATCACGTCCAGCGTGAAGCCCTCGGGGTCCGCGACGCCGTCACCGGAGTTGATGCCGCCGGTGACCGCCCAGTAGAGGTCGACCTCCAGGTGCACGAGCCCGGGGTCGAGTTCCGCGGTCAGCACGTCCCAGGGGCGCTTACCGCCGCCGAGGTCGATGGTGAACTCGTGGGCGTGGTTGTGGTAGCCGTACCGCAGGCCGGCCGCCTGCGCCGCGGCTGCCTCGACGTTCATCTGCTCCGCCCAACGCTTCCATTCGTCCGCGCTCTCGGAGTACAGGTACGGCACCACCATGAACTGCTGGCCCAGGGTGACCGCGTTCTGGATCTTCTGCTCCAGCTCGGCGGCGCTGCCGCTGATCCCGTCGTGGCTGGAGCTGGCCCGGATGCCGATGCCGTCGAGGAACTGGCGCAGCTGGGCGGCGGTGCGACCGAAGTAGCCGAGCGCCAGCTCCACGCGCGGGTACCCGATCCGGGCCAGGTGGGTGAGGGTGGCGTCGTACCCGGGCGCGCCCCACAGGGCGTCGCGGACCGTCCACAGCTGGATGCTGATCAGGCCCGGCGGTACCTGGTGCCGGCCGGTGCTGTGGGTGGTGGCCGCCGCGGGCGTCGCGCCGATCGCGGACGAGGCGAGCCCGAGGCCGGCGAGGGCGGCCAGGGAGCCGCGCAGCAGGCTGCGTCGGTCAACGGAGTGCCGCAGCGCGGCCATCCCGTCGTATCCGTAACACATGGTTTCTCCTTGGGTCAGGCGGTGGGGACCAGGACGACCTGGTCGGTGCCGGTCAGGGACGGCAGGCCGTCACCGCCGGGGTCGGTGTACGACGCGACGAACACGGCGGTGAGGTTGTCGTGCTCCGGGTCGTGGCCGGAGGGCACCGTCGTCTGGATCGAGCCGGTGCAGCCGCTGGCGGTGGTCTGCGGGTGTCCGTGTTGGTCGTGGCCGAGGACGTAGGTGACGCTGACCCGGGAGCAGTCCACCGGCTGGTCGTCGGTGACCCGCACCTCGAACTGCACGGTGTCGCCGAACGCGAAGGGCTGGCCGTCGACCGGCTTGACCAGCTCCACCACGGGGGCGGCGTTGCCGACGACGATCCGCGCGGAGGCGGAGGCGGACAGCCCGCCGGGGTCGCTCACGTTGAGCGTGGCGTGGTAGAGGCCGTTCTTCCGGTAGGTGAACGTCGGGTTCGGCGCGCGCGAGTCGACCTTGCCGTCGTTGTCGAAGTCCCACGCGTACGCCAGCCGGTCGCCGTCGTAGTCGGTGGTGCCCTCGCTGGAGAACGTGACGGTCAGCGGGGTGACCCCGTTGGTGGGCGTGGCCGAGACCTGCGGCACCGGGGTGTGGTTACCGCTCCAGCCGGTGTAGTCGATCCGGGCCAGCTGCGCGTCCGGGTTCTCGCTGAAGTACCCGTCGCCGTATTCGAGCACGTAGAGCGCGCCGTCCGGGCCAAACTCCAGGTCCATCGGGTTGTCGAAGGTGAACGAGGGCAGCACCGGCTCGATCCCGGTCAGCTCGCCGCCGGCGCCCAGCCGGAAGCCCTTCACGTAGTCGCGGGTCCACTCGTGGAACAGCGGCATGCCGTCGTAGTACGCCGGCCACGCCACCGGCGCGCGGCCCTTCGTCGTCGGGCGGACGAACTGGTACGCCGGCCCCGCCATCGGACCGATACCGCCGGTGCCCAGCTCAGGGAACTGCGCCGAGGGGCCGTAGCCGTACCAGACCTGCGGTTGCTGCACCGGGGGCAGGTTCCGCAGACCGGTGTTGTGCGGCGACTCGTTGACCGGCGCGGCGCAGTTGAACGGCGCCCCCGACTGGCCGGTGGCGAAGTCGTAGTCCACGTACGGCAGTTGCGCGGTGGCGCAGTACGGCCACCCGTAGTTGCCGGCCTTGCGGGCGGCGAGCCACTTGCCGTGCCCGGCCGGCCCGCGCGACGGAACGGCCTGGCCCGCGTCCGGCGAGTAGTCGCCGACGTACAGGTCGCCGGTCTGGCGGTTCAGCTCGATCCGGAACGGGTTGCGCAGGCCCATCAGGTAGATCTCGGGCCGGGTGCCGGCCGTGCCCTCGGGGAAGAGGTTGCCGTCCGGGATGCGGTAGCCGCCGTTCTCGCCGACCTTGATGCGCAGGATCTTGCCGCGCAGGTCGTTCGTGTTGGCCGCGGTGCGCTGCGCGTCGTACGCCGGGTTCCGGCCCGGGCGCTCGTCGATCGGCGCGTAGCCGCCGGACTCGAACGGGTTGGTGTCGTCACCGGTGGACAGGTACAGGTTGCCCTGGGCGTCGAAGACGATGTCCCCGCCGACGTGGCAGCAGATGCCCCGGTCGACCGGCACGTCGATGATCTGCTGCTCGGTGGACAGGTCCAGCTTGTCCTTGACCAGCCGGAACCGGGAGAGCCGGATGCCGCCCTTGAACTTCGCGAAGTCCGCGGCGGTGCCCCAGGCCGGTGCGTCGCCCTCGTTGACGTTCGGGGTGGACGGGTCGTCGACCGGGGTGTTCATCGGCGGCGAGTAGTACAGGTAGACCCAGTTGTTGCCGGCCTTGCCGAAGTCCGGATCGATCGCGACGTTCTGCAGGCCCTCCTCGTCGTGCCGGTAGACGTCCAGGGTCGCGGCGATCGTGTTGCGCCCGCTGTCCGGGTCGTGCAGCCACACCTCACCCGCCCGGGTCACGTGCAGCACCCGGTTGTCGGGCAGCACCGCGAGGTCCATCGGCTCGCCCGGGTGGTCGTTCAGGGTCACCTTCTGGAAGTCGCTCTCCGGCGGCGGACTGGTCGGCGCGGCCTGCGAGACGGTGGGGGTGGCGACGAGCGCCGCGGTCGTCAGACCCGCTACGGCGAGCGCGAGTGGTCTCTTCATCTGCCTCTCCTTGTGCTGGGGGCTGGTCGGGGCAGGTCGAGGGGGAGCGGCCAACTGCTCCTTCGTGGACGGAACGGATACGTGGGCAGGGTTGAGCCGCCCGTCGCGCGGCATGCCGCTACCGCGGCGGCATCCGACTTGTTGCCGGTGGCGTCGCAGCGTGTCCGCGAACGGGCGGAGGACGGGGGTAGGGGACAGGTGTCAGGTCAGGTGCCGGCGCGCTGCCGACCGTCGTGGGGTGCCCGCGCCGAGGGGCCGCGGACACGGCGGCTCAACCACGACGTGACACCATCCATGTGACCGACGCTACAAAAGACATGTCGACATGTCTATAGCTTTCATCTGGACTGACCGAACTTTCCTTCGCCGTGAACGAAAGTTTCCCGTCGGGTTGCGGCGATGGTCGGAGTGGGTAAGCTTCCGCGCCGGTCAACGGCACGTCGCGGATGCTCGACGGTAGAAGGCTCGACAAGGCTCGGCATCGGCCTGCCCAGAGGGCGGAACGGAATGCCGGGGGCGGCTAGGATCCGCCACATGCCGGTCAGCGGGAAATCCCATGCCTTCGTCTGGACCCTCGCGCCGACCGGCGCGGCCGTTGTCCTCCTGGCGCAGCTCATCGCCGCGTCGAGGATTGGGCTCCTGCCGTTCGACCGGAGCTTCGCCGCAGGCGCAGACGGCGAGTGGTTGACGCTGATGGCCACCGTCACCGGACTGGCGGCGATCACCTCGACGCTGGGCGGGCTCGTCGCGTCACGCCTGCTGTCTGGTACGCCGGCGCGACTCGGCCTCGTCATGCTGGTCGCTGCGGCCGGCCTGTCCTCGGCGCCCTACCTGCGCCGCCTGGCGGCCGACGCCCACGACGTCTCGCTCGCGATCGGCGGGCCGGCGAACTCCGTGACCGTCGCCCTGGCCATTGGGCTCGCACTGGGCGCGGTGACCGCCACCGCCATCCGCCTGCCCGACCGACGGCCGGTCACCGCCGGCCTCCTGGTCACGGCCGCCGGAATCTGGGCCCTCGCCGCGGCGAGCACGCACCTCGCCGTCGCGGTACCACCACTCGGCCTCCCCACCGACCAGTTCCGCACCCAGCACATGGCACACCTGGGCGGCTGGTTCCCGCTGCCGGCCGCGCTGTGGATGCTGATCGGAGCAGCGTCGGCCTTCGCCGCCAGAAGCCGGGCCGCGAGTCGGTCCGCGGTGCTGATCAGCGGGGTGCTGGGCGCGTTCCTCGTCTCGCTCTCCTACTTCACGGCGTGGCCCAGCGAACCCTACGGGGATCACATCACGGTGCAGTCCCAGGGCCTCGCCTACGCGACCATGCTCGTCGGCGGTGCGCTGTTCGGATCCGTTCCGGCGAGCGTCGGGTTGACGCCACCCGAATCCCGTGCCGCGCAGGCCGGACCGTAAAGGCCGCGGTCGCTCTCACCGCTCCTGCTCAGGCCGGCCGCCCCGCTGGCCGGAGCGGCCGGCCACCACGATCGCAGACCCTGACGCGGGCCCTAATGGCCGGCGTAGAGAGCATCGATGTCGGCGGCGCGGCGGCGCTGCACCACCTCGCGTTTGATCTTCAGGGTCGGGGTGAGCTCACCGTTGGCCTCGGTGAAGTCGTCGGGCAGGATGCGGAAGGTCTTGATCGCCTCCGCCTTCGAGACCGTCCGGTTCGCGCGGTCGACCGCGGTCTGGATCGCACCGCGCAGGGCAGGGTCGTCGCGCAGGTCCGCCACCGACGCGCGCGGATGACCGTGGGCGCTTCGCCACCGCTGCCACGCGTGCGGGTCGATGGTGATCAGCGCGGCGGCGTACGGCTTGGCGTCGCCGACGAGCATGCACTGGCTGACGAGCGGGTCCGCTCGTACCCGGTCCTCCATCGGTGCGGGCACGATGTGTTTGCCGGCCGCGGTCACCAGGATCTCCTTGGTGCGTCCCGTGATCCGCAGGTACCCGTCGTCGTCGAGGTTGCCGAGGTCGCCGGTGCGGAACCAGCCGTCGGGCGTGAACGCCTCGCGGGTTGCGGAGTCGTTGTGCCAGTAGCCCTGGAAGACGACGTCACCGCGGGCGAGGACCTCCCCGTCGTCGGCGATCGCCAACTCCACGCCGGGTAGTGGCCGGCCGACCGTGCCGATCCGCATGGCCGAGGGCCGGTTCACCGCCAGGGCCGGGGAGGTCTCGGTCAGCCCGTACCCTTCCAGCGCCGTCAGGCCGGCCCCGCGGAAGAAGTGTCCGAGCCGCTCGCCCAGGGGGGCGCCGCCGACGATCGCGAGCCGGCACCGGCCGCCGAGCGCCGCTCGCAGCTTCCGGTAGACCAGCAGGTCGAAGGCCCGCCGGAGCAGCCGGAGCATCAGGCCCGGACCGGACGGGCGGTCCAGCGCCTGGCTGTACCGCACCGCCACCTGGTCCGCGATGGCGAAGAGGCGACCCTGGTGGTCCTCGGCGGCCTTCTGCCGCGCCCGGTTGTACATCCGCTCGAACACCCGTGGCACCGCGAGGACGAACGTCGGCCGGTACCGGTGGAGCTGTTGCATCACGCCGCTCATGCTGGCGCTGTGCACCATCGTCGCCCGGGTCTGCACCATCCCGACCTGGATCATCCGGGCGAACGCGTGCGCCAACGGCAGGAAGAGCACCGTCGATGCCCCCTCCTGGAAGATGTCCGGTAGCACCGCGACCGCGTTGCCGACGTCGAGGCTGATGTTGCGGTGGGTCAGCACGCAGCCCTTCGGTCGGCCGGTCGTCCCGCTGGTGTAGACGATCGTCGCCATGTCTGCGCCCGACACCGCGCCGCGCCGGGTCTCCACCTGCGCGTCGTCGACGGTCCGGCCCCGGTCGGCCACCTGGATCAGGTCGCCGGCGTCGATCTGCCACACCTGACCCAGCGCGGGCAGCCTGTCCCGCACGCCGGCGACCATCGCGGCGTGATCCGGTGTCTCCACCACGCACGCCACCGCGCCGGAGTCGGCGAGAATCCACGCCAGCTGCTCGGGACTCGAGGTGTCGTACACCGGAACGGTCACCGCGCCGATCGTCCACAACGCATAGTCGACCAGCGTCCACTCGTAGCGGGTGCGGCTCATCAGCCCGACCCGTGTCCCCGGCTCGACCCCTGCGGCGATGAGTCCTCGCGCCAGTGTCAGCACGTCGTCGCGGAACTGCCGGCAGGTCACCGCGCCCGCGTCGGCGCCGGGCGGCGGCGCGGGCCACGACCGGGCGTCCGGGTTCGGGCGCAGGAACTGCACCGTGTCCGGCTTCCGCCGCGCGTTGTCCCACACCACATCGGCCAGCCCCACCGACTCGCCGCCGGTCACCTTCGGTTCCACCGCGACGCTGCCCCGCATGCCCCGTACGCCCCCTGGCTGTCGATGCGATGTCTCTGCTCGTGTCTCCTGCACGGCATGCCGGGTCGCACCGGTTCTCCCGAGCGACCCGGACGCGCCGAAGCGTCTCCGCGACGCCCTATCGGTTGCTCTTCAGCTTCTTGTAGAGCTGTTCCGGCTCGTGCACGAAGTCGATCCCCTTGTCCCGGGCCCGGGAGAAGTCGTCGATCATGTGCTGGACCTCGCCGGGGGTGAACCGCCGGTCCTCGTCACCTTCCTTCTTCAGCCAGTTGATGACGTCGTCGTAGTTCTTCCAGTCGCGTTTGCCCATCAGGCGCTCGATGTCGGTGACGTCGTAGTCCTTCTGCATCGCCTGGCTGGCCGGGTCGTGGATCTTCATAGCCTGCTCCTTCCAGTGTGACGGTGCTCCGGCGCGCGATTGCCCGAGGCGTACGGGGGCAAACGCTGCGGCCCGGCATGGGACCCTCGTCCGTGGCCGGTACCGGCGGGCAACCGCAGCCGGCGGCACCTCCTGGGAGGGGGACATTCCCGACAGGTCCGGCTCGGACGGGGTCAACCACGCAGCGCGGTGTCTGCCCGGGCTGGGAACCCACAGAGGGACGGACACGTCGTAGGACGCATGACAGGTAGCAGCGTCCACGTACCCGGCCGGACGGCCACCACGGGCATCCCCCGAATCGCGGGCCTGGCCCTCGTCGCCGGGCTGGCCCTGGTCACCGGATGTACGGCGGAACCGGTTCCCCCGCCACATGACCGGGCAGTGTCGGCCGGCGCGTTCCGGCTGGTCGCGTTCGACTCCTGCGCCGAGGCGCTGCAGCAGCTCAAGACCGCTGCCAAGACATCCGTCGGGCCCTGGGGGTTCGGGCCGAACGGGGGCATCCGTACCTTCGGCTGGGCGGAAAAGTCCGGGGTGATGCGGGCGGATGCGGCGTCCGGGGCCAACGGGCAGGTCCCGCTGTCCGCGGCGCCCGGGGCTGAGGGCTCCGGCTATTCGGGCACCAACACCCACGAGGCCGGTGTCGACGAACCGGACCTGGTCAAGACCGACGGCAAGCGGATCGTCACCGTCAGCCGAGGCGCGCTGTACGTGATCGACCCGGCCACCCGCCGGCTGACCGGGAAACTGAAACTGGCACCCGGTGGGTTCGGCGGTGCCGAAGGCAGCCTGCTGCTCCAGGGTGACCGGGCGCTGGTGCTGCTCCGGGAGGGGTGGGGCCCAGTCGTGAAGCCGGCCGTTCCTGAGGGAGGCGGCCGCTTCGCCCCGCCGGGCGCGCCGAAGCCGGATGACATCCCCGGCCCCCGGCTGATCATGGTCGACCTCTCCGGCCAGCCGAAGACCATCGGCGAATACCGGATCGACGGCAACCTGGTGGACGCCCGCCAGGTGGGCGCCACGGTCCGCGTCGTGGTCCGCTCCGCGCCCCGGCTGACCTTCCCGTACCAGGAACGGGCCACCGACGAGCAGCGCACCGCCGCCGCCCGCGAGATCATCGACCACGCCACCCTCGACGACTGGCTGCCCCGGTACGAGGTCACCGCCGGCGGGCGGACCAGCACCGGTCAGGTCGGCTGCGACCGGGTGAGCCGACCGGCCACCTACTCCGGCGCGTCACTGGTGACCGTGCTCAGCTTCGACCTCGGTGCGGCCGTGCTCGGCGCCGGCGACCCGGTCACCGTGCTCGCCGACGGCGACACCGTCTACAGCACCGGACCCCGGCTGTACGTCGCCAACGACCAGCGCTGGCGGGTGCTGCCGATGCTGACCGCGCGCAACGCCGCACCCGATCCGAAGGACGAGACCACCGAGATCTACCAGTTCGACACCTCGGGTCCGGGCACCCCGCGCTACGTCGCCTCCGCGTCCGTACCGGGCTGGCTGATCAACCAGTACGCCATGTCGGAGTGGGACGGGCACCTGCGGGTGGCCACCACCAGCGGCCGTACCTGGGGCGCCAAGCCCGACTCGATGTCCAGCGTGTACGTGCTGCGCGCCGACGGCCGGACGTTGACCCGGGTCGGCAAGATCACCGGACTGGGCAAGGGGGAACGGATCCACGCCGTACGGTTCGTCGGCGGCACCGGGTACGTCGTCACCTTCCGGCAGACCGACCCGCTCTACACCGTCGATCTGCGCGAACCGGCTGCTCCGAAGGTGAGCGGCGAACTGAAGATCAACGGGTATTCGGCGTACCTGCACCCGGCCGGTGACGGCCGGCTGCTCGGCGTCGGGCAGGAGGCCACCGACCGGGGCCGGGTCCAGGGCACCCAACTGTCGCTCTTCGACGTCTCTGATCCGGCCAAGCCGACCCGGATCTCGCAGTATCACGTCAAGAAGGGGCAGTCCGAGGCGGAGTTCGACCCGCACGCGTTCCTCTACTGGCCGGCCGAACGCCTGGTCGTGGTCCCCCTGACCGTCTACGGCCCCAGCATCGTGGGCAGCCCTGGTGCGGTGGACCGCCGTGGTGTCGCGGGCGGGCCCAGCAACGTGGCGCTGGCGCTGCGGGTCGACGACGGCGGGTTCACCGAGGTCGGCGCGGTCTCGCACACGCAGGCCAACGGGAGCCCCTACGACCTGGCGCCGATCCGCCGGTCACTGGTGGTCGACGGAGTGCTCTGGACCGTCTCCGACGCCGGCCTCAAGGCGACCAGCCTCGCCACCATGAAAACCCTCGGCTGGCTGCGCACGGCGTGATCCGCGGGGTGGTGTCCGGGGCGGGCCGCCGCCCCGGACACGCCCGACTCGGCGAGGAGCCCGCCCGACCGGCTTGCCGGTGGGCCAGACTGCAGGGGTGAGAGTCGCCGTGCCGACGATCAGGTGGACGCCGTGGCGGTTCGTGACCGCGTTCGGTGCCGTCAGCCTGCTGTCGGACGTGGTCTACGAGGGTGCCCGGTCCGTCATCGGCCCCTACCTGGCCACCCTCGGCGCGTCGGCGACCCTGGTCGGCCTGGTCACCGGCGCCGGGGAGGCGTTCGCCCTGGCCGGGCGGCTGGGCACCGGGCCGCTCGCCGACCGGACCCGGGCCTACTGGCCGCTCGTGCTGATCGGCTACGCGGTGACCGTGGTTTCCGTACCCGCCCTCGGGCTGACCACCGCGCTGTGGCTGGCCGCGGCGCTGTTCATCGCCGAGCGCGCCGGCAAGGCGATCCGTGGCCCCGCCCGGGACGTGATGATCTCCTACGCCGCCGCGGCCATCGGGCGGGGCAAGGGTTTCGCGGTCCACGAGGCGCTCGACCAGGCCGGCGGGGTCGCCGGGCCGTTGCTGGTCGCCGCCGTGCTGGCCGCCACCGCGCAGCACTACCGGCCCGCGTTCCTCGCCCTGGCGGTCCCCGGCGTGGCCGCGCTGCTCCTGCTGCTGTGGCTGCGCGCCGGCGTGCCCGACCCGCACCGCTTCGAACCGCGCCCGCACCCCGGCGCCGCGCCCGCGCCGGCGAACGCCCGGCTGCCCCGGTCGTTCTGGACCTACCTGGCGTTCACGGTGTTGACCACGGTCGGCTACGCCACCTTCGGCGTGCTCAGCTTCCACCTCGCCACCCGGCACGTCGTACCGCCGGCGGTGGTCCCGGTCGTGTACGCCGCCGCGATGGGCGTCGACGCCTTCGCCGCGCTGGCCTCCGGCTGGCTGTACGACCGGGCCGGCTTCCGGGTGCTGGCCGCCGTGCCCGTGCTGACCGCCCTGATCCCGCTGGCGACCTTCACCACCACCTCGGCGACCGCGATCGCCGGGGTCCTGGCCTGGGGTGCCGTGCTCGGCATCCAGGAGTCCACCATGCGTGCGGCCATCGCCGACATCGTGCCGGCCGCCCGGCGGGGCACCGCCTACGGCATCTTCGCCGCCGGCCTGGGCGGGGCGACCCTGGTCGGTGGGCTGCTCACCGGCGCCCTCTACGACTACTCGATCACCGTCCTGATCGTCACCGTGGCCGGCATCCAGGCCGTCGCCCTGGCCCTGTTCCTCACCACCGTTCGCCCGGCCACCCGGCCCGCCCGCCCCGCTTGAGCGGATCGTCGTGCCCGACGGGGGCCGGACTGGGTACCGTGCCGGGGTGGAGGTTGGATTCGCCCCGCCCGTGTCCGGCTCGTGGGCCACCCCGGAGCACATGATCCACGTCGCCCGCCGCTGCGAGCAGCTCGGATACCACTCGCTGTGGACGTTCCAGCGCCTGCTGGTGCCCGCCGACCTCGCCTGGAGCGAGACCTACCACAGCGTCCACGACCCGCTGACCACGCTGGCGTTCCTGGCGGCGCACACCGCGCGGATCCGGCTCGGCGTCGCGGTGCTCAACATGCCGTTCATCTCGCCGGTGGTGCTGGCCAAGCAGGCCGCGACCCTCGACATTCTTTCCGGCGGCCGGCTCGACGTCGGGCTCGGGCTCGGCTGGGCGGACGAGGAGTACCAGGCGACGGGCGTGAGCAAGCATCGGCGGGGCCAGCGGGCCGAGGAGTTCCTCACGGTCCTGCGCGCCCTGTGGGAGCAGGACGTCGCCGAGCATCGCGGCGAGTTCTACCAGGTGCCGCCGACGCGTCTCGCGCCGAAGCCGGTGCAGCGGCCACACCCGCCGATCCTGCTCGGCGGCCAGGCGCCCGCGGCGCTGCGCCGGGCGGGCCGGCTCGCCGACGGCTGGGTCAGCGGCAGCCAGGCGGACCTGACGGGCATCGGCGAGGCGGTCGCGACGGTGAAGGCCGCCGCGGCGGACGCCGGGCGCGACCCCCGCTCCCTGCGGTTCGTGTGCCGCGGCGCGGTCCGCGTACGTGCGACGACGCCGGCGGGACGCGAGCCGCTGACCGGCACGCTGGAGCAGATCCGGTCGGATCTGGGCCGGCTCGCCGACGCCGGGATCACCGAACTGTTCATCGACCTCAACTTCGACCCGGAGATCGGCTCACCCCGCGCGGACGCGCCGGAGTCGCTGCGCAGGGCCGACGAGGTGCTCGAAGCCCTCGCCCCGACCCGCTGACCCCCGCGTCAGGCCCTCACCCGGCCGGGTCCGCCCCGGACCACGACGACCAGCGGGTCACCCGCACCGCGACCACCGGCCCGGCTGGTGGACGCCGGGCGTACTGGGGGTACTTGTCGGCCAGCGCCGCGCGGACCGCGGCCTCCTCCGCCGGGTCCTCGACCAGCCAGCCGTCCCCGTCCAGGCGGACCCACCACAGCCGCGACCAGTCCTCGTCGTACTCGTCGATCAGCAGGCAGGCCTGGCCCGTCGCCCGGATGTTCTCCAGCCGCCGCAGCCGCTGGTGGCGCTTGGGCTTCTCGTCGACCGCGTGGTAGACGACGTCGCCGAGCAGGACGAAGCAGACCGGCACCAGGTGCGGGCGGCCGTCGGCCCCGACCGTGGCCAGCCGGGCCACCCGGGCCGACCCGACACGCTGCCGGAGTTCCTCGGCGGGCACAGCGCCGACCGTAACAGCGCACGCTCGCTCTCGTGACCACGACGACCGAACCCGCGCGGTGGTGGCCGGGGCGCGGCGCAGCGCCCCGGTCCTGGCGGTCCGGGGCAACTGCCGCCTGCTCCACAACGACGGTCGACCCGGCCGCTTCGGCGCCGGCAGCAACGGCTCCAGCCCCGCCCACTGCACGTCGGTCAGGTCACACCGCCTCGTCACCGCCAGGGTGTCCACGAGGTCTGCGGTTTCAGGTTCTGCTTGGTCGCTGAGCCATCTACCGGAGACCACGCCCATTTTCGATCTCCGACACGCGAAGATCCTCAAGTCAGCTCAAGCCCTGGCGCCGACTTCGACGCACGCCCTAGTCGCGCTTGGGCCAGATGGGGCCCTGATCGGTCCAAACGACACCCTTGTTGCGGCAGAGGCAGAAGGGGTGGCCAATGGGGTCGGCGTAGACGCGGAAGCCGTAGCCGTCGGGGCCGACGCAGTCCCGCTGCAGGGTCGCGCCGAGGGCCAGGATGCGGCGCTGTTCGGCCTCGATGTCGTCGACTTCGAAGTCGAGGTGGAACTGCTTGGGGTGCTCGCTGTCGGGCCACTGCGGGGCGCGGTAGTCCTCCACCTGGATGAAGGCCAGTTCGATCTCGCCGAACTTGATACCGGCCCAGTTCTCGTTACTGCCCTCCTTGACCGGGAGCCCCGTCACCCCAGAGTAGAAGGCTGCCAGCTTCATCGTGTCCGGGCAATCGATGATGAAGTCGGTTAGTCGTAGCATCCCGCGATCTTGCCACAAGATCAAGTGAGCCGGACTTTGAGACAGGCCCTGAGCGATCGCTAAAGGCGTGCTAAGGACGAGCAACCTCTCTCGCCCGTCGACCGTCACCGACGGTGGGACTCGCTCTGCCTGGGATCGGAAGATCGCCTGTGGCGGCGGTCGCCTCGCAGGCAGGTGTGGCGCCAGATCAGGGACACCACCGGCATCGTGGTCGGGGGATGCCAGCGATATCCCTGATCTGGCCGGGCCCCGGTCTTACTGGTCGAGGTTTCCGTGCGCGGCCAGCGACAGGTGCTGCCCGTCGGCCCAGGTCTTGAGCCGGTCGGCGTAAACCTGCTCGATCATCTGGTGGAAGCCCTGGCCGAACAGCACCCGCAGCGGCGGGTTGTCCGAGTCGACGATCTTCAGCAGCGTCTGGGCCGCAGCGGCCGGGTCGCCGGCGGGCTTGCTGCCCGTCATCTCGGCGAGGCGGCGGCGCAGCCCGTCGTAAACCGGCTTGGTCTGGGCCATGTGGCCGTTGGCGAGCGGATCCGGGTTCTTGCCCTTCCGGGTGGCGAAGCCGGCGGGTTCGATCACGGTCACCTTGATGCCGAACTCGGCGACCTCGTGGGCGAGGGTCTCGTTCAGCGCTTCGACGCCCCATTTGGAGATGTGGTACGCGGCGCCGAGCGGCATCGCGATGAGCCCGGCAACCGACGACAACTGGATGAAGTGCCCCGAACCCTGCTCGCGCAGGTACGGCAGCGCCGCCTGGATCACCCACACCGCGCCGAACACGTTGGTCTCGAGTTGGTCGCGCAACTCCTGCTCGGACAGCTCCTCGATCGCGCCGACCTGGGCGTACCCGGCGTTGTTCACGATCACGTCGAGGCGGCCGAAGTGCTCCTTGGCCCGCTTCACGCTCGCGAAGACCGCGGCCTTGTCGGTCACGTCCATCTTCAGCGGAAGCACCGCGTCGCCATACGTGGCGGCGAGCACATCGAGGCTTGCGGTGCTCCGGGCGGTCGCGGCCACCTTGTCGCCGCGGGACAGGGCGGCTTCGACCACATTGCGGCCCAGGCCGCGCGAGGAGCCGGTGACGAACCAGATCTTGCTCATTGTGCGTTCCTTTCGTTGGTCTCTGTCGGACATGGGATGCCAGCGCTACGGATCCTTGTGACAGCTGTGGTCGGTGGTCTGTGCCACACCGGGTGGGCAAGGCTCTGCCATCCGGCCAATTGGCCACGCCACGACACGCCACGTGTCGTGTTGCCACTGGGCGACACGCTATGCATCGCCCCGGCGGCTGTCAACACGGCACGTGTCGTTTCCTGTTAGGCTGCTGGTCATGTCCGCATCGCCCAACCCGCTGCGCCGCAACGAGGCCAGCCGCCGCGCCATCCTGGACGCGGCGCTGCAGCTGTGCGCCGAGATTGGTTACTCACGGCTGACCATCGAAGCCATCGCCGCCCGCGCCGGGGTCAGCAAGAAGACGATCTACCGGTGGTGGCCATCCAAAGGGGCCGTCGTCCTGGAGGCCGTCGATGACGCGGCGACCGTCGCCGACTACCCGGACACCGGCAACCTCGCGACCGACCTGCACAAGCAGCTCACCGCGGTCATCGAGCTGCTCACCCCGCCGGGCAACTCCGCCGTCACCGGGCTCATCGCCGAAGCCCTCCACGACAACGAACTGGCACACGGCCTACGGGAACGGCTCATCCAGCCACGCATCACCGCGTTCAGGGAACGCATGCGCAAGGCCCAGCGCGACGGCCAGCTAGCCGCCGATGCCGATCTGGACGTCGCTCTGGATCTGATCTACGGGCCGGTCTACCACCGGCTCGTCTTCCACCTCGGCATGCCCGACCCCACGCAACTCCAGACGCTCATCACACACGCCCTGCGCGCGTTCAGTCCCACAAGCCCGGCACGATGACCGCCGATCAGCAGACGACCACCAAGGCCGGCTCGTGCCTTTCTCCGGGCTGCGGGCGCGTCATCGTCCGGCTTCCGTTCTCCTGGGGTCGAGGTGGGTGAGCAGATCGCTCACCTCGGTGTGCAGGCGACGCAACTCCGCTGCCGCCGGCGCCGGCTCGTAGCAGTGGTGGTGGGTGGCGGCCGACAGCGCCGCCCAGGTGACGGCGACCCGCCGCGCGACGGCGGGACCCGGCCCGAGCCGGCCGTGCAGCATCAGCCGCTTCGGCCCGCCCGGCCGCAACGCCGCCACCACCGGCCGGGTCCGCCGCCAGTAGGCGTCGACGCCGCCCTCGAGCGCCAACTGGATCAGGTAGGCGCACGTTCGCGGCCACCAACCGGCCGTCCCGTCCGGGTCGACTTCGTCGGCGCCGCGCAGCAACTGGTCGGCCGCCGCCAGGCAGGCCCGTGGCGTCGGCGCGGTCACGACCGGACCTCCGCGCCGCTACGGGGCGCGGGTATCGCGGCGTCGGGAGGCCGCAGCGCCGTCGCGAGGTGGCGGGCGTCCGCGACCAGGCCGGGCAGGTCGAACAGGTACGCCCCGTGCACCCCCGCGCTGCACACCTTGTACGCGGTCGCCGCCCGCGGCCCGTGCCGGCGACTCAGATACCCGAGCACCTCCCGGCCCCGGTCGGGATCGTCGAAGAGCGCCAACGCGACCGTCGCGGGCAGTCGCCCCGACGCGGCCACGACCGCTGCCGTGATCTCCTCGTGCGGCACACCCCGGGCCACCCGTCGCCGCCACACGGTCCGGTGGCAGGCCGCCTCGATCGCCGAGCGGCACAACTCCGCGACCACCGGCCCGCGCACCTCGGCGGGCATCTCCTCGGCGCGCGCCAGCGCGTACGCCTCGTCCAGGTAGCGGGTCACCGGGTCGGCGGCTGGCCGCAGGGTGACCACCGACCGCTCGGCGCGGGTCACCTCGACGATGCGGCACCGACCCGGCTCCAACCCGGCCAGCGCGTCGGGCAGCCGCGCGTCGTGGGTGAAGACCAGCACCTGCCGCTGCTCGGCCAGCTCGGCGAGCACCCGGGCGAGCCCGTCCACCTTGGTCGGGTCCATGCTCTGCACCGGGTCGTCGACGACGACGAACCGGAACGGGCTCTCCGGCGCGCAGCCGCGCGGCAGGAACGTCGCCAGCCCGAGGGCGTGCAGCTCACCTCGGCTCAGCACCCCGAGCGCGGTGCCGCCGTCGGCGTTGACCGGGACCACCACCCGCCGCCCGTGGTCCGTGCCCGCCAGGGTCATCGCGCCCACCTGGACGGTCCTCTCCTGGCGCAGCTGCGTCCAGACCCGCTGCGCGTGCGCCGCCATCGGCGCGAGGCGCTGGTCGCGCAGCTGCGCCCCGGTCGTCGTGAGCCACGCCCGCGCGGACTGCAACCGGGCGACGGCCCGTTCCCGCTCCGGCAGCGTCCCGGCCGCCGCGATCCAGGCCCGCACCTGGTCGGCCGCCGCCGGCCAGCTGGCGTCGCGCCGGCGGAGCAGATCCGTCGCGTACGCCCGCGCGGCCCGCGCCGCCGCGAGCACCGCCGGATACCGCGTGGTCAGATGCTCGGCCAGCTCGTCGGGCCCGCCGGGTGCCAGCCGCAGCGCCGCCGCGGCCGCCCGCAGCTCGTCCACCGGCACCCCGGCGGTGTGGCCGTCTGGCGCGGTCAGGTCCTCGATCAGGTAGTGCGCCCGCTTCAGCAGCGCGGCCAGCCGGGCGGCGGCGGTCTGGGCGGCGAGCGTACGGTCGCGCAGCTCCGCCAGGGACGCGGCCGCGTGGCTCCGCCAGTCGCCGTCGAGGTCGCCCGTCCCGCAGACCGGGCACGGCCCGCTACCCCGGTCGTCGTGGTGCTCGATGGCCAGCCGGAGCAGCTCGGCACTGCGCAGCGACGCCCGCGAGCGGCCGGCGTCGTGCCGTCGCGCCTCGGCGGCGGCCTCCCGCAGCTGCGTGGCGAGCCGGGTCACCTCGTCGGCGTCGGGCAGCCGCATCGCCGCCAGCCGCCGGGACAGCAGTACGGCCTCGTCGGTGCTCGGCTCCGACGGCTCGTCGAGGATCGCGGTCAGCGCCGCCAGGTCGGCCGCACCCGGGGCGTGCAGCAGCGCGACGGCCCGCCGGGCCCGGTCGTCGTCGATCCCGTCGAGGGTGTCGGCCAGGGTGGCGCGCTGTCCGCGTACCTCCTCGATGGCGGCGTCGATGCGGTGCGCGGCGGCCGTCAGGCGGCGGTCGGCGTCGGTGATCGCTCCCAGGCCGAGGATCGCGTCGACGAGCTGGCGCGGCGTGCCGGCGGCGGGCCTGCCCAGCTCGGCGGTGAGGAACGGCCGGTAGAGCGCCAGCGGCCGGGCCAACCCGAGCTCGGCGAGATCCGGGTGGCTGCCGTGTGCGCTGGTGACGGTCACCTCGGCGGCACCCGGCGCGGTGTCCGACGGCCAGGAGCGGACCACCCGGGTGGGCGTGGCCATCCCGTCGACCCGCAGCTCGACGGCGATCCGGCACGGGTCGCCGGCGTGCAGGTTGCGCCAGCCGGTGTCGCGGTCGGCCCGGCGGGCGCTGTCGCCGGTCAGGGCCAGCTCGATGGCCTCGGCGAAGCTGGACTTGCCGGAGCCGTTGCGGCCGACCACCACGGTCAGCCCCGGGCCGGGCTCGACGGCGAGGGTCCGCTCGGGGCCGACGCCGCGGAACCCGGCGACGGTGACCGACGACAGCCAGACCGGTTCCGTCGGCTCGTCGGAGCTGGTGTCCGGTGGCGCCAGCAGCGGCGGCTCGCCGGCGAGCGCCGCGTCCAGGTCGGCCTCGCCGGTCAGTGCGGCGAGGACGAGGTCGCCGGCGTCATCGGGTACGCGGTCGGCGGCGAGCCGGTTCGCGATCAGCTCGACGAGGGATTCGCTGCGCGTCATCAGACCTCCACTTCGAGCAGATGGGGAGGGCGGGGTGCCTGGTCGCGGTTCCGCCCCGGGCGGGGCTGCCGGTGGTGGTGCCGCGACGCTGGGTGACTGCTCTATCTGTTGATCGGCGGTCGCGTCCGCCGTGCAACGTGCCGATCGCAATCAGCCCGCGGGGTGGTCCGGCGTGGCTCCGCGCGGACGAACCGGTCAGCGACACGCGTCACCGCCTCGTCCAGGATGACCCGCCACCGGTCAAGGTCTAGGCTGTGGCCCGCCGCCACCGCACGATCTTCGGGTGTCCTCACAAACCATCGATGATCAACTCGGTGGCCGCCCTCATACCCATGCCACGCCCAACGCCAAAGCCAAGTGACGGTGGAGTACCGGTCCGGATGCGACAACGGAGAGAGGTATGCCATGCGGTTCAACGGCGGTTGGCTGGTGATCCTGACTCTGGGGGGCGTCACGCTCGTGTCGGCTTGCGGCGGCCCGCCGCCTGAGAAGCGGTCGACCGAGGAGCTGCTCGCCATCGGGCAAGCCCGCCTCGACGAGATTGCCATTCCGGCAGGCTGGCAACTCTGGGGCGGCAAGGCGGCAGACAGATCGCGGGGCAAGTTCCACTGGAACCGTGACTACCGGGTCAACACCAGTCCGGACGCGGCGGTTCGCGAACTGGACAAGCAGATCGCGGCGGCCGGGTGGAAGCGTAGGCCCAAGGAATCCTGCCTGAACAGTTCGGGAGTGGCGTGCTGGATGTACGACCGGGGCGGCCTGACCATCACGCAGACAGCGCTCGCGAGCACCACCTGCCCGGCGGGTCACCCGGTCTGTGCTGAGGTGAGCATCTCCATGCGGCAGAACTACGAAGAGCCAATCTGATCAGAGCCAGCCTTGGCGGACCACCTCGGCACACGCCCGGAAACGGCTGCTCACCTTGAGCCGGTCGGTAAAGCTCGGGCCACCACCCGACGCACCGTGCGCGCGGAGAGGACTTCGGGCCGGCCGACTCGTCGGTGAGACTGGCGGCGAATGCCCCAAGCCCGAGTCCGACGATTCCACTACCAGCGCAGACAGGCGAAGTGACGTTGGAGTACTAGGAAGCGTGCTCTTGGTCGGGGCCAGTGGGCGGAGACATCAACGCATGCCAGAGCCGTTGGTATTCGGCCGGTTCGCCGATCGCGGCCCGCTGCTGCGGGTGGTCGACGTAGTGCCGGATCGTGTCGGCGATGAACCATGGGTGGACGTTGTCGATGCGCAGTCGCCGGCCCAGGGGAAGGATGCCCCGGCGGCGTACCAGGTCCGGTTGTGCATAGGTCAGGGCCAGGGTGGCGGCGTTGACCGCGGGTCGGGAAGGGCGGGCGGGTGCCAGGGCCTCCCACGGCACCATCAAGGAGCCGGCGAAGTCGCGTTGAAAGACACCATCCGGTCGCAGCTGGACCGAAATGCCGCGCCAGCCGCCGGCAACGGTTAGAGCGACGGCGACGAGGAGCAGGAACGGCAACACATTGAACAGGCCGACGCCCGCCAGGTGGCCAGTGCCCAGGAACTGCGAGGCCAGGAACGTGATCCCCACGGCCAGGAAGATCTGGAACGCGCTCGGTTCAGTGGCGAACGCCCGAACCTCAGGCTTGACTAGAAAGGCCGCCGGACGTGGTCGCCGCAGGCCGAGCAGGCCCAGCGAAAACGCCAGCACACCGGCGAGGAAGGTCGCGATAAGCAGGATCAAGTCCAGCCAGACTGACAGGCGACGGCCCCAGGCCAGGACCACGGCCAAGACAAGCGAAATGGCGAGGATCAGTCGCCGGTGGCGGACCGTGACGGCGATGACCGTGGTCAACATGCCAGGAGCGTAGTCGACCTCATCCAGGCCCTTGACCCCTCAATTTCCGGATCTTGTCAAACATCTGGTGGGACGCAGGTGTAAAGCGTCAGCCGGGACACGACATCCGGGGATCCAGGACGCGAACCGCACGACGCCGGGCGCGCTTGGCCGAGGCATCGAGGCACGTGCCAGGCGTTGCGGCGACGACCCCGGCCCACCCGAGCCGGGGCCGCCGCTCCCACGGTTTCCTGTCGCGGCCGGGCCGGGTCAGGCGGCGCGGCCGGCCTTGAGCGCCGACGCGATGTCGACGACGCGCCGGGCCTGGTAACGGGCCGCTTCCAGGACCACGTCGCCGGGTGCCCCGTCGCCGACCACGTGCGAGGTGCCGTAGGGATTGCCGGTCTGGAACTGGACGGGATCGGTGTAGCCGGGCGGCACGATGATGCCGCCCCAGTGGTAGAACGTGTTCGCCAACGCCAGGATGGTGGACTCCTGCCCGCCGTGCGCGGTGTTGGAGGCGGTGAACGCCGAGTAGACCTTGTCGGCGAGCTTGCCCTGGAACCACAGGGGGCCGGTGGTGTCGATGAACGCCCGGAGCTGGCTGGCCGGGTTGCCGAAGCGGGTGGGGGCGCCGAACAGCACCGCGTCGGCCCAGGCCAGGTCGTCGACGCTCGCCTCGACCACGTCGGCGGTGTCCCGGATGTGCTGGGCCCACTCCGGCCGGGCGTTGATCGCCTCCGGCGGAGCCAGTTCGGCGACCTTGCGCAGTCGCACCTGGGCGCCGGCCTTCTCCGCGCCCTCGGCCACCGCCCGCGCCAAGGCGTGCACCGTGCCGGTGGAGCTGTAGTAGATGATTGCGACCTTCACGGCTTCCATGATCGTTTTCCTCGCCTCGCAGGTTCGGTCTGGTGATGGCGGCGGGTGCCGCCGGAGCCCGGTCTGCAGCGGGGCAATGCGTACCTGCAGGATGTGAGTGCCGGCCCCGCTGATTGGGCTCAGCAGTAACGACGATCCGACCCCGCCGAATGTGAGGCGACGTCCCGACCTCACAGTTCGGTGCGGTGTTTCGTCTAACTGACGACGGCAGCTGCGACCGAGGGAGCCGGCGACACCATGACCACCCGATCCGGGCCAGGACCCGGCCGGCCCGATCCGGGTTTCCGCGCGATCGTGAGCGAGCGGCGTCGGCTGATCAACCTGGCGTACCGGCTCCTCGGCTCGCTCGCCGATGCCGAGGATGTCGTCCAGGAGACGTACGCCCGCTGGTACGCCCTGTCCCCGCAGCAGCACGACGCCATCGAAACCCCCGGCGCCTGGCTGACCACGGTCGCCAGTCGCATCTGCCTCGACCTGCTCGGCTCGGCACGGGCCCGGCGGGAGCGCTACGTGGGCGAGTGGATCCCGGAGCCGCTGCCCGAACGCAGGGAGTGGATCACCGGTCGGCCGGAGGGCGCCGCCGCCGACCCGGCCGACCGGGTCACCCTGGACGAGTCGATCAACATGGCGTTCCTCGTCGTGCTCGAATCGATGACCCCGGCCGAGCGCGTCGCGTTCATCCTGCACGACGTCTTCCGCTACTCCTTCACCGAAGTGGCCGAGATCGTCGGCCGTACCCCGGCGGCCTGCCGCCAGCTCGCCTCGTCGGCCCGCCGTCGCATTCGCGCGTCGAAGGCTCCCGCGACTCCGGCAGCCCGGCAGGCCGAGATCGTCCGGAACTTCAAGCAGGCGTGGGAGGCCAAGGACATCGCCGCCCTCGTCGGCCTCCTCGACCCCAATGTCACGGCGGTCGGCGACAGCGGCGGCCTGGTCAGTGCCGAGCTGCGCCCGATCGAAGGCGGCGAGCAGGTCGCGCGGGTGCTCGTCGACGTCGTCGGCAGGGCTCCGCAGCTGGCAATCCTGGAGCGTACGGTCAACGGCCAGCCCGGTCTGGTGGCTCAGCTGGATGGCGTCACCGTGACGGTGATCGCGTTCGACATCGCCGGCGACCGGATCACGCAGATCTGGGCGGTCCGCAACCCCGAGAAGCTCCGGCCCTGGACCACGGGCTGACGCGCGTCTGCGGGTCGAACCGCCCGGTGGGGTCGCCGTGCGGAGACGGCCGAGTTCATCCCGGTCCGGGCCGGTGTCCGGGCACCCCGCCTGCTCGCCACGCCTCCCGGGCGCACCAAATCGCCCTCTACAAGGGATGTGAGCCCAGAGGCCGCGACCGGTGCCGACTCGAGCCGCCCCGGAGGAGAGCGGGGGAGGCCGTCCACTCCTGAAAAGAACTTCCAGCTCCGGGTCCCGCGCGGAGGATTTATTTCGGTCCATGCCGTTGGTACTGTGCTGCCGTGCCACCCCCTCGCACCGTCAGCGCCCCACGGGATGACCGCGCGCCGACCGAAGAGTCCCCACGCTCCACCGTCCGACGAGGGGAGTGGGCGCGCTTCACCGAATCCGGTCTCGGGTGGCTGCTGCTGCTGCCGTCGGTCGTGGTCTTCGCGCTGTTCGTGTTCTGGCCGCTGGGGCGGACCCTGTACCTGTCCGTGCACGGCAACGACCTCTTCGGCGCCCCGTCGGTGTACGTCGGCGCGGAGCACTACCGGGAGATGCTGTCCGCCGAGTTCGGCAAGGTGCTGGCCACGACGGGCCTGTTCACGCTGATGTCCGTGGTGCCGGCCGTCCTGGGCGCGCTGTTCGTGGTGCTGCTGCTGGAGGCGCGAATCCGCGGCGTACGGGTGTTGCGCACCGCGTTCGCGCTGCCGTTCGCGTTCTCGGTGGCGACCGCGTCGGTCGTCTTCGCCGTCATCTACAACCCGGCGATCGGCGTGGCCAACGGCGTGCTTGGATCCCTCGGGATCGACCGGGTCAACTGGCTCACCGACCCGTCGATCGCGCTGCCCGCCGTCTGTGCCGCGACGGTGTGGATGAACCTCGGTTACAACATCCTCGTGCTCTCCGCCGGCGTCGCGGCGATCTCACCCGAGGTGGTCGAGGCGGCGCGGCTGGACGGCGCGACCGGCTGGAGGTTGGCGTCCCGGATCACCGTGCCGCTGCTCTCTCCGCAGCTGTTCTTCCTCGTCGTGGTGTCCACCATCCACGCGTTGCAGAGCTTCGGGCAGATCCACATCCTGACCAAGGGCGGCCCGGACCAGGCCACGACGACGCTGGTCTACTCGATCTACGAGAAGGCCTTCGCCTTCGGGTCCTCCGACTTCGGCTCAGCCAGTGCTCAGGCCGTCGTGCTGCTGATCGTCATGCTCGGCTGTACGGCTGTCCAGTTCGGCATCCTCGAGCGGCGGGTCCACTACCGATGAAAAAGCTCAGTTTCGGCAAGGCCGCCGTCTACGCCGTGCTCGGCCTGGCCGCGATCCCGGTCCTGTTCCCCATCTACTACGGCTTCGTCGGTGCCGTGATGGGCCCCGGTGACCTGGCCACCTACCCGCCCGCGCTGGTGCCGCACGAGCTCTACTGGCAGAACATCAGCGACGTCTTCCGCTCGGTGCCGCTCGGTCGCTTCTACGTCAACTCCGCCATCCAGGCCGGGGTCATCACGCTGGCCCAGATCGTCACCAGCATCCTGGCCGCGTACGCCTTCGCGTTCCTTCGCCTGCCGGCGAAGGCGGTGACGTTCGCGCTGTTCCTCGCGACCCTCATGGTGCCGTGGGAAGCGATCATCATCCCCAACTACCTGGCCATCTCCGGCTGGGGACTGGCGCGGGGCGGGTTGACCTACCTCGGTCTCGTGCTGCCCTTCCTCGCCTCGGCGTTCGGCACGTTCCTGCTGCGTCAGGCCTTCCTGCAGTTCCCCACCGAGTTGCGCGACGCCGCGGTGATCGACGGGTGCGGCCACTGGCGCCTGCTGTGGCGGGTCATCGTGCCCCTGTCCAAGCCCTCGATCGCGGCGGTCGGGGTCTACGTCTTCCTCTCGGCGTGGAACCAGTACTTCTGGCCGCTGATCCTGATCCGCGACTCCGAGTACCAGACGCTGCAGATCGGCATCTCCCAGCTCAACGACGCCGAGGTGGCGCAACCGGGGCTCGTCCTCGCCGGCGTCGCGCTGTCCCTGCTTCCCACGCTGGCCGTCGTGCTCTTCGGCCAGCGCTACATCGTCCGCGGCCTCACCGCCGGCGCGCTGCGTTAACTCTCGAAGAGGAGAACCCCCGTGAGACAACCTAGGCTCCGCCGGACCATGACGGCATTCGTCGCCCTGGTAGCCGCCGCCGCCCTGACGGCGTGCGGTGGTTCCGGGTCCGGCACCGATTCCGGCAAGGACGCGCTGGAAGCGCCCGGCGCGGAGGTGCTCGAGAAGGCCACCGGCAAGACCACCATCGAGTTCTGGCACGGGATGAAGGGCGCCAACGCCGAGGCGATCGACAAGCTGGTCGCCGACTTCAACGCCCAGAGCGGTGGCAAGGTCGAGGTCAAGCCCATCTACCAGGGCAACTACGACGAGACGATCGCCAAGTACAAGGCCTCCGTGCAGCAGAAGAACACGCCCGCGCTGGTGCAGATCTACGACATCGGCTCCCGCTTCATGGTCGACTCCAAACAGGCCGTACCGATGTACAAGTTCATCGACAAGGACAAGTTCAACGCGGGCGACATCGAACCGAACATCGCCAACTACTACTCGATCGACGGCAAGCTCCAGTCGATGCCGTTCAACACCTCCACCCCGCTGCTGTACCTGAACAAGGAGGCCTTCGTAAAGGCCGGCCTCGATCCGACGAAGCCGCCGCAGAACCTCGACGAGATCGGGGAGATGGCGAAGAAGCTGACCGTCAAGGACACCAGCGGCAAGACCGTCCAGTACGGCTTCGGCGCCGCCATCTACGGCTGGCTGCTGGAACAGCTGATCGCCACCGACGGCAAGGAGTACTGCGACAACGGCAACGGCCGCAAGGGCCTCGCCACGAAGGTGCAGTTCGACCAGGAGACCGGCGTGCGCGTGGCGCAGTGGTGGGCGGACCTGGTCAAGGGCGGCTACGCGACGAACACCGGCCGCAAGACCGACGACGCCCAGGCCGCATTCAAGGCCGGCACCGTGGCGATGCACCTGGAGTCCACCGGCGCCATGCGCGGCTACGTCGAGGCGGCCAAGGGCAAGTTCAGCGTGCTCACCGCGCCGTACCCGAAGGCGAGCAGCTCGGCGACGGGCGGACCGATCATCGGTGGCGCCTCGCTGTGGATCAACGGCGTCGGGCACAGCGACAAGGAGAAGCGGGCCGCCTGGGAGTTCGTGAAGTTCGCCGTGAGCCCGGCCCAGCAGGCCAAGTGGCACACCGGCACCGGGTACGTGCCGGTCAACGCCAAGGCGCTCGACGAGCAGATCGACAAGGACTGGGTGGCGCAGTACCCGCAGTTCAAGACCGCCGTGGACCAGCTGCACGCGCTGCCGCCGTCGGTCGCGTCGGCCGGCTGCCTGCTCGGGGTGATGCCGCAGGCCCGCAAGGCGTCCGAGGACGGCCTGGAGGCGGCGATCGTCGGTAGCAAGCCGGCCGACCAGGCCATGAAGGACGCCGCGGCGAGCGTGCAGGCCGCAATCGACAGTTACAACAAATCGGTGAGCTGACCAGCGGGTCACCGCCGAGTGGGCACCTCGGACGGAGGGGCCGGCTCCATCGAGCCGGCCCCTCCTCGTCGATGCTCGGGGTGTCCGTCGGCTCAGACGATGTAGGCGTACAGGTCGACGACGGTGCCGTCGGCGCGGTGCAACCCGGCGGAGTCGCCGTTCGTGCTGTTCCAGACGGTGGTGGTGCGCCCGTTGTGGTAGGTGGCCGCGTCGTCGTTGCCCGGACCGGTGTGCACCCGCAGCCGCCCGCCCGGCGGGATGACGTAGCCGTCGCCCACCACGATCCTGTCGGACGCCTGGTTACGCAGGTACCAGCCGCTGACGTCCACCGGCTCGTCGGAGATGTTGCGCAGTACGACGTGCTCGCCGGCCGGCCGTGCTTCGTCGCCGGGCGAGTGGTAGCTGATGTCCTCGATGACCACGCCGGCCGCACCGGGCAGCCGGTCGTGGCCGTGCAGCATGTTCTTCAGCTCGGACGGGTAGTTGGTGATCATGCCGTCGACGCCGAGGTCCAGGGACCATTGCCAGAGCTCCGGCGAGTCAACCGTCCATGGCACGAGGGCCATGCCCGCCTCGATGACGTGGGCCGCGTCCTCGGGCCGCAGCCGGCGAATGTCGGGGTTGATCGAAAAGATCCACTCGGCGAGGTCCGTCAGCTTTCCGCCCGTCGGCACGTCGTAGGTGATCAGCGAGACAGGGACATCGGGCAGCTGTGCGTGAAAGTCCCGGAGGGCCTGCTCATCGAAGGACCCGACGATCAGCGGCTGCGACCGGGCATTCGGCTCGATCCAGTCGCGACGCCGGCGCAGCCGAGCGACGACCGCTTGCGCCAGCCCCGGATTCACCGCGGGCGACTTCAGCTCGAGGTTCAGGCCGACCCGGCCCTCGACCAGGTCAAGCAGTTCGTCGAAGGTGAGGAGGTGCTGGCCGGTGAATTCGGCGTCGTACCACCCCCCGGCGTCGAGTTTTTTCAGCTCGGCGAGGGTGAAGTTGTGCACATTCCAGGGTGCGTGGTCTGGGTATGCCAGCCTGGCGTCGGTGGTGCGGCCGAGTGTCACATCGTGGATGATCACCAGCTCCCCGTCGGCGCTGAGCTGCACGTCGGTCTCGATGTAGTCGGCGCCCTCGGCGATCGCAACCTCGAAGGCGGCCGCGGTGTTCTCCGGCGCCATCCCGGACGATCCGCGGTGCGCGTACGTCGCGGCGCCCCTGCCGTTACGGCTGACACGCGGTGTCATGCCTGCCCGGGGAACCGGCGCCACTGTCGGCCCCGCATTGACGGCGGGCCTCGATGACGAACTCGTGCTCATCCAACAACTCCGTGGGGAAGGGGGCGACGTCTCCGGCTCCTGCCTGACCCTAACCGGATTCAGCCCGGCTCAAATGGTCCCGAGAACGATGCTCGCGCCGGCCGTTCCTCACTTCGCATGGACGAGCGCTGTCACGCGGCGGCGAAGCCGACCGTGATGGTAAGACCGCCCTCCGGGTTCGGCACCACCCGCAGGTCCGCCCCGTGGCTGTCAGCGATGGCACGCACGATCGCCAACCCCAGCCCGCTACTCCCGCTGTGCATACGGGGCCCGGCGAGGCGCTGGAACGGCTGCAGGATCCGGTCGACCGCATCCTCCGGCACAAACGGACCCGTGTTGCTGATCGCGAGTACCGCCCGCGTCCCATGACAGCGCGTCTCGACATCGACCCGCCCGCCGTCGAGGTTGTAGCGGATCGCGTTGTCCAGCAGATTGCCGATCAGGCTGGCTAGCAGCGTCGGATCGGAGCACGCCACGACGGCCCGCTGGAGGTCGGTGCGAATGGTGAGGCCCGCGGCTGCGGACCCGCGTGCCGTCACCGCCTCGACGGCGAGTGTGGCCAGGTCGACCGGTTGGGTGGCCACCGGGCCCTGCTGGCCCTGCGCAAGCGTCAGCAGGGCAGCGACCAGCCGCTCCTGTTGGTCCCCGATGCGCAGCAGCTCCTCGCACACGGCGCGCAACGACGTCGCGTCGGCGTCCGGATCGGCGAGCGTGACCTGGATCAGCGTCCGGTGAACGGTCAGCGGGGTCCGCAGTTCGTGCGAGGCGTCGGCGACGAAGCGGCGTTGTGCGGCGTAGGCGGCGTCGAGCCGGGTGTAGAGCCCGGCTAGCGTGGCGGACAGGTGGGCGAACTCCTCGTATCGGCCAAGTTCGCCGTGTTCGGGTAACCGGTCGGCGGTGGCGCTCTCGGCTGTGGAAGTGAGTTCGCGGAGCGGTCGCACCGCCCGTCCGGCGAGCGCCCACCCGATCGGAGCTGCCACGAGCGCGACCACGATCAACCCCGCGACGACTGCCACCAGCACCGGCCCGGTGTTGCTCACAGTGCCTCCGCCAGCTACGGCACCGACCGCTTGGGTGGATCGGCCGGTCCACGCGCCGAGGCCGACGACGGCCACCGGCACGGCGCCCAGGATGACCGCTGTCGCGGCGTACAGAACCGCGAGCCGGGTACGCAGCCGCGGCCGTTCAGTCGCCGGCACGGTACCCGCCCTCGCGGACCGTCGTGATGATCGACGGCTCGCCAAGTTTGGCCCGGAGCCGGCCGAGCGTGGTCTTGACCGTGGTGGTGAACGGGTTGGCGGCCTCGTCCCAGACGTGGTCGAGCAGATCCTCGGCGGACACCACCTGGCCAGGGCGAGCCAGCAGGTGCGCAAGCACCGCGAACTCCTTCGGGCTGAGGGCCACCGGCCGACCCGCACGGGTGACGGTCCGGCGGGCCGGGTCCAGTTCCACGTCGGCGAAGCGCAGCACCGGTGGCACGGGCGGGCCGGATCGGCGGCCGAGCGCCCGGACCCGGGCGACCAGTTCGGGGAAGTCGAACGGCTTGGTCAGGTAGTCGTCGGCACCGAGATCGAGACCGTGTACCCGCTCGGCGAGCGTGGCTGCGGCGGTGAGCATGAGGACTCTGGCGGGCAGGCCGAGCTCGCCGACGCGCCGGCACACGTCGTCGCCGGAGACGGTCGGCAGGTCGCGGTCGAGCACCAGCACGTCGTACGGCGCGAGGTCCAGGCGTTCCAGTGCCTGGCCTCCGTCGGTGACGACGTCCACGGCCATTCCTTCGCGGCGCAGCCCGGCGCCGATCGTCCGGGCGAGCAGCTCGTGATCCTCGACGACTAGCACCCGCATGGGCCGAGCATGCCAGCCGGCTGGTGACAGTACGGTGACGGCCGCTTGTGACCGGGCTGTCACCGGTGCCGGCGTAGAAATCGGCAGCATGATCCTGGAGACCGAAGCGCTCGCCAAGAGGTACCGGCGACGGTGGGCGTTACGCGACTGCACACTGGCCGTGCCCGAGGGCGCGATCGTCGGCCTGGTCGGACCGAACGGCGCCGGCAAAACCACCCTGCTGCAGCTGATCGTGGGCCTGCTATCCCCGACGGCGGGTGCCGTCCGGGTGCTCGGCGGCACCCCTGACGCGGCGATGCGGTCCGGTCGGGTCGGGTTCGTCGCGCAGGACGCCCCGACGTACGCCGGCCTGACCGTCGCCGACCACCTGAGCCTGGGTGCGGGGCTCAACCCGCACCGCTGGGACGCAGCCGCGGCGAAGGAGCGGGCGGAACGGCTGGGGCTGCCGCCCGAGCAGCGAGCCGGCCGGCTCTCCGGCGGCCAGCGCGCCCAGCTGGCGCTCACGCTCGCCCTGTCGAAAAGCCCCGATCTGCTGGTCCTCGATGAACCGGTGGCCAGCCTTGACCCGCTCGCGCGCCGCGCGTTCCTGGACGAGACGGTGGCGGCCGCGACGGCCACAGGCACCGCGGTGGTGCTCTCCACGCACCTGGTCGCCGATCTGGCCCACACCTGTACCCACGTGGTGGTCGTTGCCGGGGGTCGGATCCGGCTCGCCGCCGCGATCGCGGGCCTGTGCGCCACCCCCGCCGAGCTGGAGCGCGTGGTCCTTGACGAGCTCGGCCGGGCGACCGACGAAGGGCACCCCCAATGAACCGGTCGAGCACCATCGCCACGACGACCTGGGAGGTCGCATGATCCGGCTCGCGCTCCGCCAGTTCCGGACCTCGGCCTGGACTGCCGTGGTCGGACTCGTCGCGGTCGCCGCAGTGGTCCTGGCGACCCGGCCGCATCTCGCCGACGCCGCCGCAGCCGCGCAGCGCGCCTGCGGATCGGACCCCCACTGCCCCGCCCTCACCACGTTCGCACTCGACAACACGGCCACGCGAACCGCCTTCGGTCTCGTCGTGATCGTGGCGCCCGCGCTGATCGGCGCGTTCTGGGGTGCGCCGCTGATCACCCGGGAGTTCGAAGCCGGCACCCATCGACTGGTCTGGGCGCAGAGCATCAGCCGGAGCCACTGGCTGGCGGTGAAGCTGGCGGTCGCCGGCACCGCGACCGTCGTGGCGACCGCACTGCTCAGCGCACTCGTCACGTGGTGGGCTGCACCGCTGGACCACGCGGCGGCGGCCATCTACGGCACATTCGACCAGCGCGACATCGTGCCCATCGGGTACGCGCTGTTCGCTTTCGCCTTCGGCGTGACCGCGGGCCTGGTCACTCGCCGGACACTGCCGGCCATGGCCCTCACCCTGGCCGGCCTGATGACAGTCCGGATCCTGGTGACCGAGTGGATCCGGCCGCTCGCGGTCGCTCCGCGGGTGGTCTCCATGCCGCTCGACCCCGACACCACCGGGTACGGCTCGGGCGGGAACATCCTGCTTGGCAGCGGACCGAGCACACTACAACCGACCACGCCGGACATCCCGAACGCCTGGATCCAGTCCGTCCGCATCGTCGACGCCGCCGGAGAGCCGCTCACCGATCAGGTGCTGCGAGCGACCTGCCCGACGCTCGGCCAGGGGCCCGGAGGTCCGGCCGGCCCAGTTCCGGAAGCCGTTCGGCAGCAGATGCACGACTGCATCGTCCGGATCGGCCAGGACTACCACGAGGTCGTCACCTATCAACCCGGCGACCGCTACTGGACGTTCCAGTGGTGGGAGTTGGCACTGTTCGGGTTCGTCACGGCGCTTCTCTGCGGGTTCGCGTACTACCGCCTCCGTCGTTTCCGGGGCTGATGGACCGACCGATGCCGGGCCGGGCCAATGCCCGACCCGGCACGCCCCCTTCGCCAAAGCAAAGATCAAAAATCAAAGCTGGCGTCTTTGACCATCCTGGCCTGCGAGTGGCGGCAGCGTCCCCGGAACAGCTCCTGGCCATGAAGGTGCTCGGCCGCGCCACGCCGGGACCCCGGCGACATCCGCTTCCTGGTCGAGCACCTCGGGCTGACCACCACCGGGCACGCCCTCAACCTCTGCGCGGAGGTCTTCCCAGAGGACGAGGTGCCGGGCCCGGCGACACTCGTCCTCGAGGACGTGTTCGACGGCAGACAACCCTGCCATCGATCTTCCTGCTGGACCTGCCGGCCGGCCCCCGTCAGACGACCCGCCTGGCTGCCGGTGAAACCGTCACGACTGGCCCTGAGCTGCGGCGACACCGCTCGATTGGTGGATCCACCACACATCGTCGGGCCAGCCTGAGGCACCGGTGCCACAGGCCCGGGTCCCGCCGTCACCATCCGGCGTGGGCCCGGGCCCTTGCATCCACGGCCCACTTCGGCAGAGCGCCGCGGGCGGGCCGTCACCGCGCTCGCCGCGATGATTCAGGATGGTGGGCGCGGAACGCCGGCCGTGGTGACCGTATGGGCAGCGCAGGCCTGGATGGGTGCGGTCAGCGGAGCTTACGGAAGAACTCGCGCACGTCGCCGACCAAGAGGTCGGGTGCTTCCATGGCGGCGAAGTGGCCGCCGCGGCTGAACTCGGTCCAATGCACCACGTTGTGGTCGCGTTCGGCGAGGGGCTGGATGGTGATGTCGTTGGGGAACACCGCCACCCCGGTCGGTACCGAGGAGCGTGGCTGGGCCTGGCCCCAGGTGCGGGCGTCTTCGTAGTAGATGCGGGCGGCGGATCCGGCTGTGCCGGTCAGCCAGTAAACCGAGACGTCGGTGAGGATCAGGTCGCGGTCGACAGCGTCCTCGGGTAGGGCGGCGCTCGGGTCGGTCCATTCCTTGAACTTCTCGACGATCCACGCCAGCTGGCCGACGGGTGAGTCGGTGAGGGCGTAGGAGATTGTCTGCGGCCGGGTCGACTGGACGATGGCGTACCCACTCATGTCCCGGCCCCAGGTCGTCATCAGCGCGAGGCGGGCCTGGTCGGCCTCGGTGAGGCCGACCAGCTCGGCCGGATCGCCGGAGGGGAAGGTGCCCAGGTTGTTGACGTGCACGCCGATGACGTGATCGGGGTCGATGCGGCCGAGTTCGGGGGAGACGATCGCTCCGGTGTCGCCGCCCTGCGCGCCGTAGCGGTGGTAGTCGAGGCGTCTCATCAGTTCGGCCCAGGCGCGGGCCACCCGGCTGGTGTCCCAGGCCGGGGCGGCGAGCGGGCTGGAAAAGCCGAAGCCGGGTAGTGACGGGGCCACGACGTGGAAGGCGTCGGCGGCGTCGCCGCCGTGTCGGGCGGGATCGGTCAGCGGGCCGATGATCTTCATGAACTCCACGATCGAGCCGGGCCAGCCGTGGGTGAGGATGAGCGGCAGTGCTTCCGGCTCGGGTGACCGCACGTGCAGGAAGTGCATCTTCTGCCCGTCGATGACGGTGGTGAACTGGGGAAATTCGTTCAGCCGTGCCTCGTGGGCGCGCCAGTCGTACGTGGTTTGCCAGTAGTCGGCCAGGTCTTTCAGGTAGTTCAGCGGCACCCCGGCCGCCCAGCCGGCGCCGGGCACCTCGCTCGGCCAGCGGGTGTGGGAGAGCCGCTGACGCAGGTCGTCTAGGTGGTCCTGCGGGATGTTGATCTGGAACGGGGTGATCTCTTCGCTCATGGCAGTCACACTATGAGGCACCTAGGACAGCTTCCGCCCTAGGTGAATGGCACACTTCTGCGAATGTTGGAAACCTCCGCCCGACTGCTGCGGCTTCTCGGACTGCTGCAAACCCCGCGTGATTGGGCCGGCGCAGAGCTTGCGTCACGCCTTGAGGTCGACGTGCGGACCGTGCGGCGTGACATCCAGAAACTGCGCGACCTCGGTTACCCCGTGCACGCCATCCCCGGCGCGGCCGGCTACCGGCTCGGTGCCGGAACGAAGCTCCCGCCGCTGCTGCTCGACGATGAGGAGGCCGTCGCCGTCGCCATCGGGCTACGTACCGCCGCCAGCGGCACCGTCACCGGCATCGAGGAAACCTCGCTACGCGCACTGGCCAAGCTCGAACAGGTACTACCGTCGCGTGTACGCCACCGGGTCAACCTGCTGCACTCGGTCACCGTCACGGTCCCCGCCGCCGGCCCTTCCGTGGACCCGGACGTGCTGACCGTCCTCGCCGCCGTCTGCCGCGACCACCAGCGGCTCCGCTTCGACTACCGCAGCCACGACGGCACCGACTCGGTACGCGACACCGAACCTCACCGGCTGGTCCACACCGGCCGGCGCTGGTACCTGGTCGGCTGGGACACCGACCGGCGCGACTGGCGCACCTACCGGGTCGACCGGATCCGTCCTCGCATCCCGACCGGCCCTCGCTTCACACCCCGACCGGCACCCGACGTCAACCTCGCCGGCTACCTCACCCACGGCGTCTCCACCGCCCCCTACCGCTACCGTGCCCGGATCACCCTGCACGCGCCAGCCGCTACCGCCGCCGAACGGATCCCGCCCACCGTCGGTGTCATCGAAGCCGTCGACCCGCACACCTGCCTCCTGCACACCGGATCCAACTCCCTCGACGAACTCGCCATCTACGTCGCATCGTTCGGCTTCCGCTTCCAGATCCACGAACCACCCGAACTGATCGCACACATCCGAGCCCTCGCCACCCGGCTCACCGACGACGTCCGCTGACACGGAGGGAGGTGGACCACGAGGCCTTCCAGGAAAGCCGTCCGGTGGTCGGCCGCCGAGGCTCGGACGCGGGGAAGATGCAGGTCAGTGCTCGCGTTCGAGGCCGCCGGTGACGCGGTCGCCGCCGGGGTGAAGCCGCGCAGGCGCAAGGCGTAGGCCGCGAAGCGGATCCGGTAAACGCCGGGCGCCGCCCGTTATGGGGGACTCGAGCGACGCCCGGCACCGGGCCGTGTCCCGGACCGAGGTTTGGACGGAAGGCCGGGGTCGTTGCCCTCGGCGGTTCACTGCCTGGGGCGGCCCGGTGCAGAAGTCCTTCGGACCCCGGTCTTCCGCGCGGTGAAGAGTATCGGCGCCCACTGGCACCCGGGTGCCGGTTATGGCGGATTTAATCCGCCAATAAGCCGTCGATTAGCCATAGTCGTTCGCTCATCGAGGAGGTGCGCGGCGTGCCGATCGACGGGGAGCGGCGCGGCCCCCCGGGCTGGTGGATGAAGCGAACGGCGTGGGTGAGCTTGACGCCCTTGGGCCGGCCGGTGGTCCCACCGGTGTAAGAGATGCCCAGAAACTCGTCGCCACCGCGGCGGCTGTCGGCGATCGGCCGAAAACGTGGCGAAGATTGCGAATTGTCGTACTGACCACGGGAACCACCCACCAGGGCGTTGCCTACATCCTGCTGTGGAGCTCGTAGGCTGGCCATACGGGTTGTGCCATCCTTGCAACGCCACAGCTACTGGCAAAAGGTGCTGATCGACTCCCGCAGGGGTCGATCGTCCGTCACAGGAACGTGACCGACCAAAGAACCCGCCCGCGAGGCACGTGTGCCGGCGCCGCGAGCGGGTGGGCCCCAGCCGATGGGACCGGGGAGGCGTGAACGGCGAACGAGGCGCCGGACTACTTCCAGCCCGAAGGCGGGCTGGTGCTCGCGTATCTGCTGATCGTGCGGGATGTGGGACGGTCACAGGTGGACTTGGGGCGACGAAGCATGACCGAGCTGCCGGTCAGGTGACCCCTACGCTTCCTAGAAAATTCAGCAGGAGAACGCCCCTCCGGATGAGCGGGAGAGACGGTGCCGAAGGCCTACTGGATCAGCACCTTCCGGTCCATCAGCGACGAGGAGAAGCTCGCTGCCTACATCGAGCTGGCCGGGCCGGCGTTGCGCGCCGCCGGCGGCACGTTTCTGGCGCGTGGCGTGCCGTCGCGCGCGTTCGAGTCCGGCCTGCTGGAGCGTACGACGCTTATCGAGTTCGACAGCGTAGACGCTGCGGTTGCCGCCTACCACAGCCCCGCCTACCAGGAGGCGCTGCGTGCGCTGGCCGAAGGAGCCGAACGCGACGTGCGCATCATCGAAGCGGCGCCCTGACGCCGGCGACGACCCTGCCCAGGCTGCCAGGACGAGGCGCCGGGCCGCCCTACTCACGGCACTCAGCTAGCGAAGGGGGCCGAAGCTGCAACCGTCGACCGTCGAGCACATTGATCAGCCCGCCGTCGCGGCTCACCTCGTGGTCGCGCTGGCACAGCTCGGCACCGCACTCCTGCGGAAGCTCAAGGAAATCCCCGTCGAGGCGGTGTTGAGGATGTCCCGTAAAGCGTCTTGGATCGCCCGATCGGGATGAGGCAGGGTCACCCCCCGTCGCAGGAGGCTGTGGGCAAGGCGCACCGGACCGAACCGCGGCGTAGCTGGCGGTTCGACGGGGATCCGGCCGGAGAGGAGAATCCTGTGGAATACGAGGATTTCATCAACGCAGTGGCCACGCGGGCAAAGGTGTCGACCGATCAGGCGGCGACGATCACCGGGGCGACGTTGGAGGCATTGGCAGATCGGATCAGTGCCGGCCAGGCGGACGCGCTTGCCTATCAGCTTCCCGGTGGGCTTGACGCCTGCCTGCTCAAACCGCTCAGGCAGGAGCAGGTCAAGTCGTCGCTCGGGTTCGATGATTTCGTGCAGCGGGTGGCGGATCGCCCCGATGTCGACCGTGCGCTCGCCGATGCCGGGGTGCGCGCGGTGCTCACCACGCTACGTGAGGCTGTTACCCGAGACGAGTTCGAGAACGCGGTGGCCCAACTGCCGAAGGAGTTCGCGCAGGCGATCGAACCGGTGGGTGCCGGTGGCGGGCGGCGCCCCGGCCAGTAACACACCCAGCCAAGGCAGGAGTAGGTGTGCCCGTGTCGGACGCGGGTACGCCGCTGCCGTCGGCTGGTGATCTTGCGTGCGTTCCTGGATGAGAGTGCGTCGGTAGCGACAAAACGCGGGTTGCAGGGATCGATGTCCACAAGAAGCAGATCACCCTCGCGGTCCGTGCCCCGGGCAAGCTGCACCCCGGCCGCCGAGAAGGAGCGGCCACCAGCGGGGGCCGGGCCGAACTGCTGCCGACCGATGTGGCTGTCAGGCGCCCACATCCGCCGCTCATGATTCGGAGCGTTTCACGCTTGCCCTCGTTTGTCGTCCTCGGCGGCGGCCCACTCCAAGCCGTGGGCCCCGCCAGTCCGAGTCAGCAGGAAGTCGCCAGACGGCCTGCCGCACGACGATGACGGGCGGAAGGAACGACAGCCGCCGTGCCCGAGCGAAGCGAACGATTCGCGATGACAACGGCTGACAGGCACGACCAGACTCCCCGGCGGGGTCGTAGCCCCATCGGGGGTACTACCCGCCGCTCCATCGTTGACAACTCTGGTTGTCAGGCGGGAAGTGCGAGGTGGCTAGTGCGGTGTCCACTAACGTTCACCGGGTTTCCGGTGCAGCGTTGTGGATCCTCGCCGTGTGGCGAGCGACTCCCCTCCGGTTGGTGGGGCGGGCCTCCGCGGGCCAGCTGATCCTCGCGCCGCTGGTTGGGGGCGGCGGGGGTCACGTCGGGACTGGCCGGCTCCGGGGAGGTGCCGTCCGGCTCGACGGTGCGTGACCACCCCGGGCACTACGACAGGTGTGGGGGTGGTGGGTCCGCCGCCCGGGCTGCGGGTGGCGATGGTGGCGGCCGCGACCAGGTCACGGTGCCCAGAAAACTGGCAGTGCGGGCAGGACATGGTCCTGCCGCGCGGTTTCGGGATGCGCCGCCGACAGGCGGGGCACGTGGAGGAGGTGCCGCGCTCGTCGACGAGGTGGACGGTGATGCCCGCCAGGACGGCCTTGTCGGTGAGGACCTGCAGGAGCCGGCCGATCTGCCACTGCCGCAGCCGCAGGTTGTGCCGCCGCCCCGCGTCAATGCCGAGCACCCCGCGGGGGTCACCGACGTGCAGCACACCCACCCGCTGCGCCACCGCCCAGGACACCACCGTGCGGGCGGCTTCGTGCTGGGCCTGGCGGACCCGGCGCCGATGCCGGCCCTCCACCAGCCGGGCGCGGCGGCGGTATTTGCGCCACCGCCGCGACCCCCGCTGCCCCGGCTTGGGCGCACGCCGTGACGTGGCCCGGCGGCGGCCCTTCGTGTCCTTCAGGTGCATCCGGTGCTCGGCGCGGATCGCCCGCCCCGACACCAGCAACCCGGCACCGTCCGGGCCGGCCACCGCGTACGGGTGGATGATCCCCAGATCGACGCCGGCCACCCGATCCGGGGCTGGCCCCTCACCGGGCGGGTAGGTCGTAACCGGGACCTCGGCGGTCACGTCCAAAAACAGGCGGCCACCCTCACACAGCAGGGTGACCGACCGGACCTGCTCGACCGGATACGGCACCTCCCGCGCCAGCCTGACCCACAACGGCGGTCCGCCCTTGGCCACCGGGATCCGCACCCGACGCCCGTCGAGGGTGAACGTGCCGTGATACCAGCGCACCGGCATCAACCCGCGCCGCCGACGCGGGAACCGGGCCGACACGTCGCCGTCCTTACGGCGTTTCGCCGCCGCGAACCACGCGTCGGAGAAGCGCCGCAACACCGACCGGGCACCCGTGGTATCCAGCTCGCCGAAAGTCCCCGCCCCGGCCACGGACAGCTCCCGGCACAACTCCTGATAGCCACTCAGCGGGGCGTCACGGCGGTGGCGCCGCCACGTGTTGACCTCCAACACGCACGCCCACACGTCACCAGCCGAACGCAGCAACCCGAAACACCGCCGCCGCTGCCCCGCCGTCACCCGCAACGCCACCCGCCCCGTGCGATAAACCACCCGAGGCGCAGACGGATCCCGACGACGAGCCACAACCCGACCCAACACCACCGGTACGACAAAACCCCACGGCCACCAACCCGGCGAACGTTAGTGGACACCGCACCAGTGAGGCTTCGCCTCGGACCGCCGAGGTGGGTGGCTGGGCTGGTCGGGCCGGTGTCGGTGGGCGCATCCTGGCATTCGTAGACGTGGATGCGGAGGTTGGTCATGGCCTCACGTCTGACGAGAACGAATGCGGTCACCGTTAACGATGTGCTCGACGGGCAGAAGCTGCTGGAGATCGACTGCCTGGACCGGGTCTATCTGACCATGTCCGTGCCGAACCTGGTCGTGGGTGGGCAGGTGGTCAGCTTCCTCAACCAGCACGAGGGCATGCCGGTGCCCTCGCCTGCGCTGTTGGAACGCCGGGGGCAGACCTTCCGTCGGGCGGTGATGTCCTTCGCCGAAGCCAATGGCATCCCGGTCATCAGCTTCACCGGCAAGAAGGAGAAGACCCGCCCGGGTGTGCTGGCGGACAGCCCGTGGCCGGAACGCAAGATCGACCAGGTGATGCCGTTGATGCGCACAGCCGCGGCTACCGGCCGGTCCCAGGTCGTCGCGATCGGCATGGCGCAGGAGTACCAGCGCGTTTTCACCGGGTCGAAGTCCGCCACCGATACGGGGGCCGTGTGGTTCTCGTACCAGCGCGTTGACCGGCGGGTCACCTGCTACTACTTCTACCTGTGGGACACCGACTTCGGGCCGGCGTTCATCAAGATCTGCGCCTACTTCCCCTACCCGGGAAAGATCTGGTTCAACGGGCACGAGTGGGCCAAACGCCAAGCCACCAAGGCCGGCATCAGCTTCCGTGAGCTGTCCAACGGCTTCGCCGCCAGCGATCACCACACCGGCCTGCAGGACATCTGTGACCGGCTCGGACCCGGCACCATCACCGTGTTCGCCGAACGCTGGTGGGCCCGCCTACCACTACCGTTCACGCCCGCCGATCGGGCCGCCGGCTACTGGTGGGACATCTCCATGCGGCAGATCGAGGTCGCCAAGACCATCGTGTTCACCGCACCCCGCCACGCCCGCGCCTTCTTCGAAGCCCTCGCCGCGGACAACCTCGACATCGGCCGCCCTGACAACATGGAGATCATCTTCAACCGGCAGATCCGCTCCACCACCAAAGGCGTGTTCCGCACCGCCATCGACCGCGACAACGACGGCGTCGTAGTCAACGCCTTCTACCGGCACTCACGGATCAAGTACTACCTCAAAGACCGGCGGGCGCTACGCATCGAAACCGTCATCAACGACACCTACGACATCGGCGTGCTGCGCCGTCTGGAACACCTCGACGAGGTCATCGCCAAAGCCCGTGACGCCAACCGCCGGCTGCTGGACACTATCCGTGCCGGTCAGAGCTGCGTCCTTGCGAACCCAGTCATCGAACGGGTCGCGCAGCCCACCCTCACCGAGGATGGCAGGAGGGCCCCAGCGCTACGCTTCGCCGACCCTCGGGTCATGGCCCTGACCGGCGCCCTATGCCTGAGCCTGTTCGCCGTCACCGGCGTCACCAACAAGAGCCTTCGCGCCTTGACCGCCCGGCTGCTCGGCACCGGCTACACCACCAGCCAAATGACCTACGACCTGCGACGCCTGCGGTTCAACGGCCTGATCCGACGCATCGAACACACCCACACCTACGTCCTGACCCCCGACGGCCAACGCCTCGCGATCTTCTACACCAAACTCAACGACCGTCTCCTCCGCCCACTCCTCGCCGCCGACCAACCCCAAGCACCACCCGCCCTCCGCCACGCCCTCACCACCATCGACCACCACGTCGACGACTACATCGCCCGAGCACGACTCAAAACCGCAGCCTGAAAACCTGACCCACGTGTTCAGATTCTCGAACCCAAGGATCTAGCGAGGGGGTCGGTGATGCGGGATCTAACCCAGGATGAGCGGCAGGACCTGCGGCGGCAGCTGGGCGCTGTTGCCGCCGAATGGGCGCAGCGGCTGAGCGACTCCGATTTGGATGGTCGGGGCGGGGGTGCTCAGGAGCCGAGCTACGTAGAGGGGATGCGGACTCACCTCGCGCGGATGGCGGCAGGTGAGCAGATGAGCACTCTTCTGGCTGATCTCGTATCCGCTAGCGCCGAGGAGGCGGTGAAGTACGGCGCCGGGTATCCCGAGCTTGGTGCGGCGGTAGGCGTCAGCCGGCAAGCAGCACGTAAGCGATGGCCTCACCTATCGATCTCGAAGAGGCGCACCGGCGAGTGGAAGCAACCGCCTGGGAGCATCGGTTGGGCCGGCAGCCATCTGGGCTACCCCGGACCGCCGGGGACAGCCTGAGGGCCCGACTTGACATCCGCGGCTGACATCAACGGCGGCGGCTGTGCCCGGACATGGGCGTACGGATCTCGCCGCCGGGCCGGACGCCCTGGACGTCAGCGTCGGACGCTGCAAGTTTTGCCGAAAGCGCCTTGGACGCGAGTCGTCAAGGCTGGGGTCGGGGTGGGGTCTGGCCAACTCGGGAACCCCCAAAGGTTATATCGCCTCAGGTCAACTCCTCAGGAACGCGAGCAGATCATTGTTGACCTGGTCCTGGAGCGTGGACGTGATGCCGTGCGGCGCGCCCGGGTAGTAGATGTCCTTGGCGTTCGCGATGAGCTGGGCGGTCTTCCTTGCCGAGTCCTTGACCGGGACGATCTGGTCGTCCTCGCCATGTAGCACCAGGGTGGGGATGTCGAACTTGGCGAGGTCGTCGCGGAAGTCCGTCTCGGAGAAGGCCTTGATGCTCTCATACGCGTTCAACAGGCCTGCCTGCATGCTCCACAGCCAGAACTGGTCGAGGATCCCCTTCGAGACCTTCGCCCCCTGCCGGTTGGCGCCGTAGAACATCTGGGCCAGGTCCTGGTAGAACTGCGACCGGTCCTTCATCAGGTTGGCGCGCATCTCGTCGAAGACGGCGATGGGCAGGCCCTCGGGGTTGTCCGGCGTCTGCACCATGATCGGCGGCACGGCGGAGATGAGGACGGCTTTGGCGACGCGTCCCGTCCCGTGACGGCCGATGTAGCGCGCCACCTCACCACCGCCGGTCGAGTGCCCGATCAGCGTGGCGTCGGTGAGGTCGAGCGCCTCGATGAGCGCCGCGAGGTCGTCGGCGTAGCCGTTCATGTCGTTGCCGCCGGAGGCCTGGCTCGACCGGCCGTGACCCCGGCGGTCGTGTGCGACGACCCGGAAACCGTTCTGCACGAGGAAGAGCATCTGCCCGTCCCACGCGTCCGCGTTCAGCGGCCAGCCGTGGGAGAAGGTGACAACGGGGCCCGCACCCCAGTCCTTGTAGTAGATCTCGGTGCCGTCCTTAGCGGTGATGTAGCTCATGCCGCTGTCCTTCCGATTCGTCATGGGCGGCATGCCGGCCGGACAGGCCGGTACCGCGGAACCGACGAAATGTTGCGAGAGAGGGTGCAGCAGCTCGCGCCCGCGATGTCGGCTTTACCCGATATTAGACGGCAGTGCGTAAACCATGGGCCCGGATCGGGCGAAGGCAGGGGGGACTCCACGAGCCGCGTCAACTCTGGCCAGAGGCGTCGGACGTCGGATCAGCGAGCAGGGACCACCCGTGTACCTCGATCACGACCGTCGGCCCGCCGATGTGCGTGACGTGGACGTTCTTCAGGCGCCGGTCGTGGCCGGCCGGCCGGCGTGCTCCACGGCCCAGGCCAGGACGTGGTCGGCGACCTCCTCCCACCCCTTCTGTGCGGGCAGCAGGTGCGCCATGCCTTCGTATTCCTTGATCTCGGTGAAGGTCTTCGACGACTTGTAGTGCTTGGCGTTGGACCGCTGCACGCTCGGCGGCATGAGGTGGTCCTTGCTGCCGGAGACGAACAGCAGCGGTGCCCGGTTGTCGTTGTGGTAGTCGACGTGGATGTCCTGCGGGCCGGGCTGGAAGTTCGCCAGCACGCTGTTCCAGAGGATCCGCCCGGATGCCGGGATGTGGTACCGCTGGTAGAGCTCGAGGGACTCTTCCTCAGTGAAGGTGTTGGCGAACCTGTACTTCCACTGCTCGGGCGTCAGGCCGACGGCCTTGTGCCGGTTCGCCGGGTTCTTCAGCACCGGGAACGTCGACTTGATCTGGGACGGTGGGGTGACGAGCACGCTCTCGCTCGCCGCGGAGTTGATCGCCACGCCCGCGGCGCCGAATCCGTGGTCCAGCAGGACCTGCGTGAACGCAACACCCGCGGAGTGGCCGATGATGATCGGCGGCTCGTCGAGGGCGCCGACCACCGACTCCAGGTGCGAGACCATCGCCGGGCCGTCACCTCCTCGATCGGCGTCGGGTCGGCGTTGAGTGCCTCGACCTCCACCTCGAACCCTGGGTAGGCGGGCGCGATGACGTGGTGCGTTTCCGGCGCCGGCCTCAAGGCGAGCGGCCTCTCCACCACGCCGAACTCGGCTGGCTGCGCGCGGTGTGATCTGCCACGCGTTCCTCTCCGTCGGTGCGAAGCCGACCTGCATCGTCGCGGGCGTATTTGTTGAACGGGAAGTCACCGACGAATGAGGTCGCGGTCGGGTGCCGACTGGATCGATGTGACGGCCGCAGCAAGGACGATGCCGAGGCTGCCCAGTTGCACCAGGGGTGCCCACATGGGTGCCCGTGTCGCGAGCAACGCGCCGAGCGCTGCGCCGGTGATCAGCCCGAGGAGGGTCAGGGCGCTCGGCGTGACGTCGCGTAGTCGGTGCCCGGAGGTGAGTCGCGCGATCAAGGTGGTCAGCGTCCCGGTGAGATAAGTGGTGGACAGGCCCGCCACGCCGAACCGCTGGACGGTGCTGCTCTGGATGCCGAGCGCGAGTGCGTTGAGAACGAGCAACGACAGTTGCAGCTGTCCCGATGGGTGGGCGCCATTCCACCACCAGCCCACCGCGTACCCGACGAGCACCACGCCCTCGACGGCCAGTGCCCGGGTCACCGCCGGAGGCCAGACCGGGTCGTCCGGCCTCGGGGTGCCGGCGATGCGCGTTCCGAGGGAGCAGCCGAGGATGAAGCAGAGGATCGCCGCCCCGGTGTGCAGGGCCAGCGCACGGTCGGTCCCGGCGAGGGCTACCCCGAGCAGGACCATGTTCCCGGTCATGACGCTGGTGAAGGCTCCGCCCAGGGCCAGGAACCCGATGGCGTCGGTGGCTCCGCTGTTGACCGCCAGGACGACGGCCATCGCCTCCCGCCATCGGCGCTGCCGGCCGCTGCTGTGCGGTGCTCTGGTCGGCATCCACCGGAATCGGCGCGGCTGCGTGCTGTTGATCGTGGGCACCGGCCCACGATGGCAAACCGGCCACCGTTGGCGCTGTGGGCTGTCTGCACAGAAGGCTGCGGCGAATGATGTGCAGCTTGACCGTGGGGTGGTGGTCGTCGGTCTCCTTAGCGTTGGTGGCATCCCAGAGACTCCCCAAGGCGATGCGCCGAGCTGCCGGGACGCACCGACGCACCACAGAGAGAGGCGACCAGATGACCGAGCTGCTCTCCCGCGACAAGTTCCGTGCTGCCCTCGAGGACGCGATCAAGGGCAGAGAGGCCAAGAACGCGTCGTTCAGCCAGGCATGGGCCGATGGCAAGCTGCAGCGGCACCACTTCGCGCGCTGGGCGGAGAACCACTACCACTACGTGGGCCCGTTCGCCGACTACCTGAGCTACGTCTACGCCAACACCCCCGACTCCTGCACGGACGCCAAGGACTTCCTCCTGCAGAACATGTACGAGGAGGAACTGGCCGACATCCGCCACACGGACCTGCTGATCCGCTTCGCCGAGGCGTGCGGGACGACCCGGGAGCGGATCGAGGACCCGAACAACATGAACGCGGTGACCCGCGGGCTTCAGGCCTGGTGCTACGCGACCGCCATCCGTGAGCACTTCGCGGTGGCGACCGCGGCGCTGGTCGTGGGCCTCGAGTCCCAGGTGCCGAGCATCTACAAGAAGCAGATCGTCCCGCTGCGCGAGGTGTACGGCTTCACCGAGGACGAGATCGAGTTCTTCGATCTGCACATCACCTCGGACGAGGTGCACGGCGAGCGTGGCTACCAGATCGTCCTGGACCACGCCAACACGCCCGAACTGCAGCAGCGCTCGCTGCAGTTCGTCCGCTGGGGCGCGGAGATGCGCTTCTCCTACACCAAGGCGCTCTACGACACCTACGTGGCGCCGGACCTGATCAGCGCCTGATCAAAGCAGCCGGACGGGTGGGTCCACTGGTTGGCCCACCCTTCCGGCATCTGTGAGCGGAGAACCGCAACCGCTTCAGACACGGAGGGAGTCGGGAGTGAGCGAGCCTAACCCCGTCGAGTGGGTGCTCGTCGCCGAGCTGCCCGAGCTCGCGCGCCGCAAGAAGAAGCAGGTGCTCGTCGACGGCACACCGATCGCGCTGTTCCTCGTCGGCGGCCGCGTCTTCGCCTTGCACGACGTATGCGTCCACAAGCAGCGCTCGCTGAGCAAGGGGACGGTGCTGCACGGGCGGATCATCTGCCCCGGCCACCAGTGGTCCTTCGACCCCGCCACCGGACAGGCGGCCGACCAGGTCGAGTGCCAGCCGACGTATGACGTCCGGGTGGAAAACGACAAGATCTACATCAGCTCGCGCCCCCGCCCCGACGGCGCTGACGCCGCCCCCTACACGACCACGGCAGCCGGGTGAGACACCGATGACCAGGACAATTGTCACCGTCGGGGCCGGTCAGGCCGCCGCCGTCGCCGCCCGCGCGCTGCGCCGGCGCGGTTTCGACGGCCGGATCGAGCTGCTCGGCGCGGAACCGGAGGCGCCGTACCAGCGGCCGCCGCTGTCGAAGGAGTACCTCGCCGGCGACGACGACTGCGGCCTGAATCTGCTGTCGGAGCAGTGGTGCGCAGGGAACGACGTGCACCTGCGGCTCGGCCAACCGGCCGTCCGGATCCGGCCGGAGCGCGGACGGGTCGAGTTGGCCGACGGCACGGAGGTCGCCGCAGACATGATCCTCCTCGCCACCGGCGGCAGCCCACGCCGCCTCCCGGGTGTCACCGGTGAGCGCATCCACTACCTGCGCACCCGGCGGGACGCCGACCAGCTGCGCGCCAAGCTTCGTCCAGGCGTACACGTGATCGTCATCGGGGCCGGTTTCATCGGCGCCGAGGTCGCCGCCACCAGCCGCGGCAAGGGTGCCGACGTCACCGTGGTGGAGGCGCTACAGGTGCCGCTGCAGCGTGTGCTCGGGCGCGAGATCGGGGCCACCTGCGCGGCGATTCACCGCCGGCAGGGCGTCACGTTGCGGCTGGGCGAGTCCGTCGAGTCCGTCGTCGAGACACCCGCCGGCGTCGTCGTCACCACCAGCGGCGGTCGCATCGAGGGTGACCTGGTGGTGGTCGGTATCGGCATCACCCCGAACACTGCCATGGCCGAACGGTCCGGCCTTGCCGTCGACAACGGCATCCTGGTGGACGAATACTGCCGCACCAGTGCGCCGAACGTGTACGCCGCCGGTGACGTCGCCAACCACTGGCATCCGCTGTTTGCGGAGCGGATCCGGGTCGAACACTTCGACAACGCCAGCAAGCAGGCGACCGCCGCCGCCAACAACATGATCGGCCGGACAACGCCGTACGCCGACCCGCACTGGTTCTGGTCGGATCAGTACGACCACAACCTGCAGTACACCGGCCACGCGCCGGTCTGGGACGAGCTGGTCGTGCGCGGCTCGGTGGAGGAGTGCGACTTTTCGGCGTTCTACCTGCGCGACGGGCTGGTGCGCGCGGCGTTCGCCGTCGACCGCGGCGGGGACGTCCTCGTCGCCAAGGAGTTGATCGCCGGCCGGATCAGCGTGGATCCGCGGGTCCTCGCCGACGAAGACGTCGATCTGGCCGAGCTGACGGCGTTGGAGGAGCAACTGTGAAGGGCAACTTCATCGGTGGCGAGTGGGTGGGGTCGGCCAGCGGGCGTACCCGCGAGCGCCGGAACCCGGCCGACGAGCGCGAGGTCGTGGCGGTCTTCCCGGATTCCGACGCGAAGGACGCCCACGACGCGGTGACGGCGGTGGCGGCGGGCTACCGGGAGTGGGCCGAGCGCGGCCCGGAAGCGCGCGCCGCTGTCCTGCACCGGGCGGCGGACATTCTCGCCGCCCGCGCCGACGACCTCGCCCGGGACCTGGTTCGTGAGGAAGGCAAGACGCTCGCCGAGGCGCTCACCGAGACCCGCCGGACCCCGTCGAACCTGCGGTTCTACGCCGGTGAGGCGCTGCGCGTCGCGGGCCGCACGTACGCCACGGGCGACGGCAGCCTCGTCTACACCTCCCGGGAACCCGTCGGGGTCGTCGTCGCCATCACGCCGTGGAACTTCCCACTGAACATCCCGTCCCGCAAGCTCGGCCCGGCGCTCGCGGCGGGCAACGGAGTGGTGTTCAAGCCCAGCGAGGTGACCCCGCTGATGGGGCAGCGGCTGGTGGAGGCGCTGATTGAGGCGGGTGTCCCGGCCGGTGCGCTGGCCCTCGTGCAGGGCGGCGGGGAGGCCGGCGCGGCACTGGTCGCGGATCCGCGGGTGGGCGCGGTGACGTTCACCGGCTCGTACGACGTCGGCGCGGCCATCCACCGCGCGGTAAGCCCCGCTCAGCGTTGCCAACTGGAGATGGGCGGCAAGAATCCGGTGATCGTGCTGGAGGACGCCGACCTGGACCGGGCGGCGGACATCGTGGTCCGCGGGGCGTTCGGCCTCAGCGGCCAGGCGTGCACCGGCACCAGCCGATTGATCGTCCACGACGCGGTGCACGATGCGCTGGTCGATCGGGTGGCAGCCCTCGCCCGCGCCCGCCGGGTTGGTGACGGGCTGCGCGACGGCGTGCAGATGGGACCCCTCGCGACCCGCGCCCAACTGGAGAAGACCCGCAACTACCTCGCCCTCGCGGCGGCCGCCAACGCCCGTCTGCGGGCCGGCGACGAGCCGCTCGGCCCGGGTCTGGAACACGGCAACTTCGTCCGTCCGGCCGTGGTCACCGACGTCGACCGGTCGTCGCCGCTGGCCCAGGAGGAGATCTTCGGGCCGGTCCTGAGCGTGCTGCGCGTCGGCTCCTTCGACGACGCGATCAGCGTCGCCAACGACACCGCGTACGGTTTGTCGGCCGGCATCGTCACCCGCGACCTGGGCCGTGCGCTCGACTTCGCCCGTCGGGTCGACAGCGGCCTGGTGAAGGTCAACCAGCCCACCACCGGCATGGCGATGAACGCCCCCTTCGGCGGGCTGAAGAACTCCAGCACCCAGACGTTCAAGGAACAGGCAGGGGAGACGATGATGCACTTCTACACCGTCGACAAGACCGTGTACGTGGCCTCATGAGCACGCCCGAGGTCACCGGCACCGCAGACGCGGCAGCGGAGCCAGGCGCCGTCCGATTCGTCCGGGTGGCCCGCTCCGGTCAGGTGCCGGACGGTTACGTCCGCCGCTTCTACGCCGACACCCTGGAACTGTGCGTCGCGCGCTGCGCGGGCAGGGCGTACGCGACGTCGAACTACTGCACGCACCTGGACTGCCTGCTGTCCTCAGGCAAGCTGGTCGACGACGGCATCGGCTGCTCCTGCCACGGCAGCGTCTTCGACCTCGAGACCGGCGAGCCGGTCTGCCCGCCCGCCACCGAACCGATCAAAACGTTCCCCGTGCGGGAAGAGGACGGGCAGATCTACGTGGGCGTGACACCCGAGGACATCGCGACCGGTGGGCCGCGGCGACGCAAGCCCGTGACATGACCGGCGTGGGCATGGACTGGCCGGCGCCGACGCGTAACCCGGTGCTCGCCGGCGAACACATGGCGATCTCGAGCCACCCGGCGGTCAGCGCCGCCGGTCACCGGGTGCTCGCGGAAGGTGGCACCGCGATCGACGCGACGGTGGCCATGGCGGCGATGTCGTGGCTGGCGCTGCCCGGCCAGTGCGGCGTCGGCGGCGACGCCTTCGCCGTGGTCCGGGAACCGGACGGATCAGTGTGGACCATCAACGGCAGCGGATACGGGCCCGACGGCGGCGACCTGAACTTCTACCAGGCGCAGCGCCGGACCGGGATCCCACTCACCGGGGCGCTCGCCGTGGCCGCTCCCGGTGCGGTGGCCGCGATCGCCGCGCTGCACGCCCGCGGGGCCACCCGCGCCCTGCCCGAGTTGTGGGCGCCGGCCATCGCCGCCGCCGAACAGGGTCTGCCCTGCACCCGCAAGACACGTACCGACATCCGCGAACACGAGGCGCAGCTGCGCGCCGACGAGGGTGCGCGGCGGACGTTCCTGCGCAACGGCCGGGCGCCACAGGTCGGCGAACGGCTGCCCCAGCCGGAGCTCGCCGACTCGCTGCGGCTGCTGGCGGCCGACCCTCACGCCCTCTACAGCGGCGAGCTGGCCGAGCGGGCGGTGGCCGCACTGGCCGCGGCGGGAGCTCCGTTCACCGGCGACGAGTGGGCGGCCTCCGGCGTCCCGCTGCAGGGCGACGCGATCAGCCAGCGGTACGGCAACCTGGTCGTGCACACCACACCACTGCCCACACCGGGCTGGATGGTGCTGCAGCAGGCGGCCGTCTGCGACGGGATGCTCTCCGAGCTGCCGTGGCTGAGCGCCGACGCCGTCGGCTGGCTGGCCGGAGCCGCCCGACAGGCCTTCCGGGACCGTTGGGACCGGTGCGGCGCCGACACCGACGCGTGGCGGTCGTTGCTGCGGCCCGAAGCGGTAGCGGACGTGCGGGCGAAGCTGGCCGCCGGACGGCATCCGCTCGCCACCGCCGGCCTGACGCCGGACGGGGACACCACGACGACCGTCGCGGTCGACGGCGACGGACGCGCGGTCAGCTTCATCCACTCGCTCGCCTTCACCTTCGGCGCCCGGATCACCATCCCGGGCACCGGCATCATGCTCAACAACCGGCTCGGACGCGGCGCGTACCTGGTCGAGGGCCACCCGAACCAGGTACGACCGCGGCGCCGTCCGCTGCACACCTGCCTCGCCTGGCTGGTGACCGACGCCGGCGGAGCCCTGCGGCACGTCGGCAACACCCCCGGCGGCGACGGGCAGGTGCAGTGGAACATGCAGGTGCTGTCGCACCTGATCGACCACGGCCTGGACCCGCAACAGGCGGTCTCGGCGCCGCGGTTCACCGTGTTTCCCGGCAGCGACGCGGACGTGGTGGGAGCGCCCGACGAGCTGATCTGCGAGTCGCGGCTGGGCGAGCAGACCATCGCGGAGCTGCGCGCCGCCGGGCACCCGGTCCGCACGATAGGGCCGTGGGATGCCGGCGGGAGCGCCCTGGTCGTCTCGGTGGACGAGCGGCTCGGCTGCCTCACCGCAGGCGCCGACCCCCGCCAGGACGGGGTGGCGCTCGGTGGCTGAACCAACCGGCCGGCGGAGCCTACCGGCGGCCCCGGCCCCGCAGGGCCACTACGTACCGGTCGTGGTGCACGCGGGCACCGCGTACACCGCAGGCATGACCCCACGCGTGGACGGCCGGCTCGCCGTGTGCGGCCGGGTGGGCGAGGATCTGAACGTGGTCGAGGCGCGAGCCGCAGCCGGTCTCGCGGCCGGCAACGCCGTCGCCGCGGTGGCCGAGGCGGTCGGGGGATTGGACCGGGTACGACGCTGCCTGCGGCTGACCGTGTACGTCGCCTGCCGTCCCGACTTCACGCAGCACTCGATGGTCGCCGACGGGGCGTCCGAGGTGCTGCGGGACTGGCTGGGGGAGCGCGGCAGCGTCGCGCGTTCGGCCGTCGGGGTGTCGAGCCTGCCGTCCGGCGCGCCGGTCGAGGTGGAGCTCACCGTCGCCGTCGCCGATTGAGCGTGTTCTGGGTAGCGGTGTGACCCTGGGCGAGCCGGGAGCCGCGGCGCAGGCGTGTGGCGGTGACCGCATATCTCGGTGACGTCCGCCTGCGAACCCGGCTTCGCTCTCCTGCGCCGATACGCCCGCCTCGCCGGCGTCCTCGCCGCCGACACGATCGCCGGCACCGTCCTCGGTGGGCTGCTGCTCGGCGTCGTGCCCAAAGCGATCCTCGTACCCCGGCCTGGCCGCCCCGCGAAACGCCTTAGCCGCCACAGACGGACGGGGTGGAACCAGTTGCATGATCAGCCTAAATGGCGGCTCAACTCGACATCCGTCGACAGATGTTCTCGATACTGCGCCGTCGTGTTGAGACGCCAGCGGGCTCGACCGAACCCAACGAGCTGGCTACCCGCTGACCCCCCTGGGAGAACTCGCCATGACCGAAGCTCCGATTGACGCGGGCGACTCCGACGACGATGCCGCCCGGAAGGCTGTCGAGCGAGAGCGGGCCGAGCTGCGGGAGTTCATCAAGGGGCTGAACCCGGACGACGTCAAGTCAGGCGACTGGTTCACGAAACTGGTCGCGCAGGCCCTGAGTTCCTACACCGACAAGGTCGACTGGCGGTACTTCCAGGAGAAGTACAAGGGCGTGCCGGCGGATGGCATCGTCGAACAGCGGATCACGATGGCATCGCGGTACGCCGCGCTCGAAGGCGGACTTTCGCCTGGGGCCTACTCGGCGGCCATTGCCGCCACCCTCGGCAGCGCCGGTGGCTCCTCACCGCTTACTCTGCCCGCCGCTGCCGTGACCCTCATGGTCGACCTCACCTACATCACCCAGCTTCAGCTGCGCCTGGCCTACGACATCTCCGTGCTGTATCGGGTCCCGCTGGACCTGTCCGACCCGGACGACATGTGGAAGCTCATTCGTGTGGCCTTCACGATCAAGGGTGGGGGACTGGCGAGCGAGGGTGTCACCAAGTCGGTCCCGCTCGTGGTGCGCCCGTTGATCAAAAAGTTCTATTCCAAGGGCGCCCTGAGCGCGGCGAAAGCGTTCCCCGTCGTCGGCAAGCACCTCCTGCAGCGCAACGTCATCAAGGCCGGTATCCCCCTGGTCGGTATTCCCCTCGCCGTCGTACTGAACCGCTACACGACGCTGGTCGCGGCCGGCACGCGCGAGCCGTATTCCGTAACGAGGCGCGGGTGACTGAGCTCGCTGAGAGGCTGAGCAGCCAGAGTCGGTATCCGCAGCTGATGCTGTGGGTCGCATGGCTCGTCATCACAGCGGACAAGAAGATCAGCGACGATGAGACGCTGCTCATGAAGCACCTGGCGCGGGTCGTCCGCGATCAGCACCAGGTGGTCGATGATCAACTAGCCAACGTTGTCGACATCGATCCCGACGACGTATGGAAGCGTCTGGACGCCGAGCCAGGGGACCTGACCGAACTTCTCGATGTCGCCAGCCGGGTGGCCACGGTAGACGGCGACATCACCGCACGTGAGAAAGAAGTGATTGCTGAGCTTCAGGACCGCTGCCGTCGATCCTGACGCCGAGGTTGACGCGGTGACGGCACGGAGGCGGCGGACATCCTTGGCCGCCGCCTCCGCAGTTCGTTGCCGGCCCTACGGGAAGAAGACCACTGCGACGATGGTGCCGACGATGAGTCCGCTGACCACCGGGATGAAACACCTGCGGGCCAGGGCGATCACCGGCACGCGGGCGAAGCCGGCGACGGCGATGAGCGAGGACCAGGCGACGAGGGTGCCGCCACCGGACCAGATGTTTCCCATCTGACCGACGGCGGCGAGCGTCCCGGCGCTGATTCCGGCGGCCGGGCCCAGGCTGCCCGCCAGCGATCCGGTCAGCGGCAGACCGGAGAAGCCCGACCCCTCCAGGCCTGCGATCATGCCGATGAGCAGGATGCCGAAGGCCGCGATGAAGCCGCTGTGGGGGATGTGGCTCTGCGCGGCCGTGACCAGGTCGTACAGGAGCGCCGGCCCCTTCGTCGGGTCGGCGGTGCCGAGGATCTGGCCGGAGAAGTCGCCGTTGCCGATGAAGAAGAACCCGGCGATCGGCAGGACGACCCCCATGGCCTTGAACGCGAACACCAGCCCGTTGACCACGTGCTCCGCGGAGCTCTCCAGGAAGCCCTTGCCGTCGCCGGCGAGCGCCGCCAGGAAGACGATGAGCGCCGCGATGCCGCCGACCAGGGCGGCCGCGTCGCCGCCTCGCAGGTCGGGCACGCTCTCGGAGAACTTCGCGACCACCATGTACACGATCAGCGCCAGGTAGGCCACCGGCACGAAGATGGCGAAGAAGGTCGGTACCAGAGGGTTGCCGCGGTAGCCGTCGGCCGGCTCCTCGGCAGCGTCTCGCATCTCCTCGTCGTACTCCTCCCGCAGCGCGACGCCATGGCCGACCGTCGGCGGCCCACCCCGCAGGGACGGCACGTCGCCGCCACCGGCCGGCCGGTCGCCCGCGCCGACCAGCTCGCGCTCCCGCTCGGTGACCGCCAGGTCCTTCACGCGTTCACCGGTGCCGTCCGCCGTGGCCTCCCACTCGGCGAGCAGGGCCGGGTCGGGCCGGCGCATCGTGCGGAACTCCATCAGGTAGGCGACCGCGAGGGCGACCCCACCGACGACGAGTGACAGCACCATGGCCCGGTCGGCGACGACATTCGGGTCCGCCCCTGCCGCCTTCGCCGACAGCCCCGGGGCCACCCGGATGACGTAGTCGGAGGACAGGGCCATGCCCTGGCCGGCGATCGCCACGACCAGGCCGACGGCCATCGGGCGCAGACCCGCGCGGATCGCCACCGGGATGAGCACCGCGCCGATCAGCGGCACCGCCGGGGTTGGCCAGAAGAACAGGGAGATGAAGTACGTGACGACCACCAGCGTCCAGAAGGCGAGGTGGCCGTTGCGCATCACCCCCCGGAACGGGGCGACCATCTTCCGGTCCGCGCCCATGGCCTGCAACGAGTGCAGCATCGCGGTCACGAGCGCGATGATCAGGAAGATGTTGAACAGGTTCGTGGCCGCCACGAGGCTGGCGTTGAACACCGCGGAGAGCCCGCGGATGATGCTGTGCGAGAAGACGAGCGCGGTCGCGAACGTCGCGACCACGGCCGGGACTACGATGTTCTTCCGGGCGATCATCGTCGCGATGATGACGACAACGCCGACGAGATAGACCCAGTGGGCCGCCGTTAACTGCATCTGTCACCTCACGGACTCTTGCAGTGGATTGCCCGTCAGACTCCGCGTCTTCCAAGGTCAGCGCTATCACCGATGTGCACAGGTCGCAGGCCAAAGATTGTGCAGGGTGACGTAGCATCCCACGACGGTCACGGAGCAGTCTCAAGCGGTATGTGAGCTGCGCATAGATCGGAAGGACGGGACGTGCGGGACACCCGGCCGCGCATGGGCGCCGCGCAGTCATTCGCCACCCCGGCCGGCCCGGAGGCCCCGGCGCAGCCGAAGCGGGCGGGACTCGCCGTACTGCTGACCCTGCTCGGCGCGACGCTGCTCGGCACCGTCATCAACAACGTGTTGAACGTGCCGTTGCGGGACATCACCGCCGATCTCGGCGTCTCACTCTCGGCCGGCGTGCTCGTGGTGAGCAGCTTCGTCCTGGTGCTGGCCGCCGGCATGGCATTGAGCGGCTGGGTGGGTGACCGGTTCGGACGACGCCGCACGATCATCGCGTCCCTGGCCCTCATGGCGGTCGCCATGGTGGGGGCGGCGCTGGCCCCGTCGCTGCCCGTCCTCGTCGCGATGCGCGCCCTGCAGGGCCTGGCATGCGCGGCCTACCCACCGGCGGTCATGGGCATGCTCGCCACCATCTACGGGCCCAGCCAGCGGGCCCGCACGATGAGCGCCTGGGCGGCCGCCAACGGGATCGGACAGGCGATCGGCCCGCCGCTGGGCGGACTGCTGGCCGACCTCGCTGGCTGGCGGGCGATCTTCTGGTGCCTTGCTCCGGTCGCTGTGATCCTGCTGGTCGCCACCGTCGTGTTGGTGCCGAACGACCGCGGGCACGCCACCGCGCTGCACTGGCCCGGGGCGGTGTCGCTGACGCTCGGCTCCGCGTTGCTGATGACGGCCGCCACCGCGGTTCCGCAGCACGCGGTGCCGGCCTGGCTGATCGTCACCCTCGCCGTGGCGGGCGTCGGACTGCTGGCGGTCTTCGCCAACACCTCCGCGAAGGCGGAGGCACCGATCATCCGGCCGCGTCTCATCGTCGAGTCGCGGTTTCTGCGCAGCACGGTCGCCGCGTCCGCGCAGATGTTCTGCCTCGCCGCCACGCTCGTCGCGGTTCCGCTGTATGCCACGGGGACCCTCGGGCGGACCACCGCCGTCACCGGGCTGCTGGTGCTCGCCCTGCCCGCCGCGATGGCGGTGCTGGCACCGGTCGTCGGGCTGCTCAGCGAACGCGGCCGGCCCCGCTGGATCCTGCGCACCGGTCTGGTTCTGCTCGCTGCGGTGGAGCTGCTGCTCGGGCTGTACGCAGGTGCCGCCGGCCGGAGCATCGCGGTGCTCGTCGCGCTGCTGCTCACGGTGGGTGTGGGCGTGGCCCTCGTCCAGACACCGTCGGCCGCCGGGGCGACCCGGTCACCCGCCGGCAGGTCGGGCGCCGCCCTCGGGCTGTTCAACATGATGCGGTTCGGGGGGTCCGCGCTCGGCGCGGCCTGGGTGGCGGTGGTCTACCCCTCCGGAAGCCTGCTGCTGCTCTTCGCCGGATGCGCGGCGGTTGCCGTCGTCGGGTTGGTGGTCAGCTTCGTCGGCCCCGACCCGTCCCCGCTCGACACCGACCCGGCATTGCCTACGTCGGGTTGAGATCGCGGTCGACGGCCGCCACCGTCTCGGCGAGCAGGCTGAGCTTGTGCGCCAGCCACACCGCGAACTGGTGTTCGGCCTCCCGCAGGTCCAGTTGAAGCAGCCGTGAGGCGCGGTCGAGCTTGTAGAGCATCGTGTTGCGGTGGATGTGCAGTTCCCGCGCGGCGGCGTTGAGGTTCCCGCCGGACGCGACGTAGGCGATGACTGCCTGCTCCAGGTCGTTGCCGCCGGCGCGGGAGCCGCGCAGCGGCGCCAGCATGTCCCGAGCGAAGGCTTGCCCCTGCGGGCTTTCGGCAAGCTCCACCAGCGTGGCGAAGACCCGTAGATCCTGGAAGCCGCAGACCCGGTCTACGCCGAGCCGGTTGCGGATCCCGAGCGCGATGCGCGCCTCCCGGTAGCTGTCGAGGATGCGGCCGGCGCCGTCGACGCAGCGCCCGTACGCCACGGCGACCTTGCGGTGGGTGCGGCGCTCCAACTCCGCCTGCAGGGTGCGCGCGAAGTCGGCCAGCGCCCGATCCGCCGCGTCCGGCGAGTCGCGGTGACCGGCCGGGTCGACGTGCCGGACCACGGCGAGCACGTCACCGACGACCGTGGCCAGGGTGTGCGCGCCCGCCCGGACGTCGATGCGGACGGCGTGCTGAGCCAGCTGGAACAGGGCCGCCGGCGAATCGGGGCTGCCGACCGAGCCGAGCTGGTTGGCGACGATCACGCCGTAGGTTGCCGCGACCGGGAAGTCGTAGTGTGCCGCCCGGGCGTCCAGCTCGTGCTGGTTGGAGAAGCGGCCGTGCAGCAGCGCGTGGACGAAGTCGCCCCGCGCCCGCTCCTCGGCCTGCTCGATGCTGCGCAGGCGCAGCATTTCGGTACCGACGATGGTGGCGGCCTGCTCGACGACCACCCGGTGCTGCGCGATGTCGTGCGGGCTGGGTGGATCGGCTGACTCGACGATGACCACCCAGCCGTCGTGGCGACCGCTGAGCAGGATCGGATTCAGTACGCACGTCGCGCTGGCCCCGCCGATCAGCAGCGTGCGGACCTGGGGCCCGGCGTGCGGCTGCTCTGAAACCGACGGCCCTGGACCCGCCGCCGCGGTGCCGGCGGGCAAGCCGTCCGCTGCCATGCTGGACGCGTCCTCGCGGAGTGCGTCCGCGACCGCCGTTGCATCGAACACGCGGTCCCGGTTGGGTTCGAACGCCAGGACGCGGTACTGCGCGTCGAGGATCGCCGCCGCGCAGCCGGACAGCCGGGCCATCTGGTGTCCGAGCGCGGACAACCCGGCGCCGCGGTAGAGCAACTCCACCAGAGCGCGGTGCACTCTCAGGCCGTAGCGCAGCACGTGGGTGTCCCGGGCCAGGACGAGCTCCGCCACCAGCTCACTGAGCTGCCGGAAGCTGACATGCGCGCCAACGTGGATCATCGGCAGGCCGGCCGGGGGATCCGGGAGATCATCCGCCCCGCCGGCGATGACGACGGCGGCGGCCCCGCGGTGCTCGAGGTCCCGCAGCGCCGCCAGCTGCACCTGGCCGACCCGGGCATGCACGACAACCCCGGGCAGGGGGCCGACACCGGCCTGGACCTCGTCCCACGGCAGGCACCAAGTGACCGCGGTGTCGAGCGCCTCGGCCGAGGCCGCCAGCCGCGCGGGGCGCAGCAGACGTTCCTGCAGGAGCCGACCCACCGTCAGCTGCTGCGGCTCCGCGTCGTCGGGCGGACCGTCCTGAGCAAGCACTCCCGCTGGGTCAGCCATGACAACTCCTTGGACAGGTTGCACAAGCTTCCCCCGTCGTAACGCGGCAGTCTAGCCATTGTTGGTGCTCTCCACGCCCGGGCAGGCTGGTCGCACGGACCGCCCGGTAGTGGGGCAGAGGAGGCAACGTGCACAGGATCTACCGAATCACGCTCGACGACGCGCTCCCCATGCTCGCCGCAGCTCGCGCCAAGGCCGAGGAGATCGGAGTGAAACAGACGATCTGCGTCTGCGACGACGGAGGCCACGCGCTCGCGCTGCATCGGATGCCCGGCGCACGTCTCACCGGAGTCGAGATCGCGATGGCGAAGGCCTTCACCGCGGCCGGTCATGAGCGGGCGACCCACCTGTTCAATGAGCCGCCGAACGGCCCGGCGCTGCCCGGCAACGAAGCGTTCGGGATCAGCCACATGCATCCCGGTAAGTTCGCCATCTTCGTCGGTGGGTTCCCGATCGAGTACGACGGCCAGATCGTCGGCGCGGTCGGGGTCAGCGGCGGCAACGGCGCGCAGGACAAGGCGGTCGGCGCTGCCGCGCTGGAGGCGTTCGCGAAGCACGTTGCGGAACTCGGGTTGGGCGGGTAGCCGGCCAGCCATCACGCCGTCGCTGATGTGCCGCCGCCGACGGCGCATCGGCGGCGCCGCCGATCCGGCGTGGCCGCCTACTGGTGGCGCCGGGGCTCGTCGAGGGCCAGCGGGGCGTCGAGGACCACCACCGTCGCGGCGATCTCCGTGTCCGGGTCGTAGTCCTTCAGGATGACGCGTACCGCGAGCCCGACCTTGTCCCGGAACTCCTGGGCCAGCCGGCGCTTGCCCTCGTCGAGCAGCGCCACGTCCACCTCGCGGGTGATGTCCCGATGCATCGGGTCCAACGCCGCGAGCGCCTTGACGCGCTGGTGCTGGGCGAGGATGAGAATCCGATCATCCAACAGGTCCACCCGCTGCCGGCTCACACCGACGCCCGCGATGCCCTGGTTCACGGCGTTGTAGACGCGCAGAATCTCCTGCTTGAGCTCTCCGGGGGTTCGACGCGGTGTGCTGCCCGAGTGATCCATGGCGCGACCTTAGTGAGCGTCGTAGCGGCTGGTCGAGACCTTGACAGCCGGCGACGAGCATCGTTATATATCACACACCTCTGAGGCGCTGTTCCTGCGGGTACGGGCCGACGAGGACGTCGTGATACAGAACCGACGAACGGTCGAGGGAGCTTCCGCCCCGAAGAGCCCGACAGCTGTCGCCGATGGCGGTTGGCGGTCTGCGCGTATCCGCGCACACCGCCGAATCCGAGCGGTGGCAGCTGTTTTTGCTTCCGCCGCACCAGATCCAGTGCGTGTCGCGCTGGCGTCAACGGAAAGGCGGACGAAACGCGTGACGAATGAGGCGATGACGCAGACCGGTCCGACCGTGGCCGACGTGGTTGCGGCTCTCGACGGGTTGACCGGCGGCCGGATCACGAGCTGCGACGGGGGCCGTAACCCGTGGGTGATCAGCAAGGACTCGGGAATACCCGGCAAGGCGGTCACCGAGCGACCCGGCCTGGTCTGGGGGGTCTCCGACAGGCCCGTACGGCGGCTCGCGGTCGCCATGACCATCACCGAACATCACATCGAGCTCGCCAACGCCAGCGGCGTGGACGCGATCGTGGCGCACCACCCGATCGCGGACGCGGCGAGTTCCGGCGGGGTGGCGCTCGCCGACTACCTGTCGCTCTACGGAGTCGCAGTGCTGGAGTGCCACGAGGCCTTCCACGGTCTGCACCCCGGCATGGCGTATCTCCACGGCCACCGTCCCTTCTACGTCAACGCCGCATACGACGGCGTGCACGGGCTGGTCGTCATGGTCGGCCGGCCGCTGCCAGGCGTCATCACCGTTGGTGACGTGCTCTCCCGGCTCAACACCGGCCTGGAGCGGTCCCTGGACATGCGCATCCTGGAAGGCGAACGGGCCGCCCGGCAGTGCGCCGACCTGGTCGACAGCGCCACCGCCCCGGGACTGCGGGTGCTCGCGGGCGCTCTCGACGATCCGCTCGGCGACGTTGTCCTGCACGCCTTCCCGCACACCGGGTTCGGCGAGAAACACCTCGCCCAGTTGCTCGCCGAACACCCGACCATCTCCACGGTCATCTTCAGCATCAGCGCGGCCGCCCCCGACTCTGCCGTGGTGGCGAGCGCGGCAGCGCGCGGACTCAACGTCCTGGTGGGCACCAGCCATGCCTCAGAGATCTTCGAGAACGGACTCCCGTTGGCGTTCGGACTGTCCGCGCTGCTGCCCGACGTCGACGTGGTCCTGTTCCGCGACCGCGTCGTCTCCATCCCGATCAACAGCGTCGGCACCGGCCCGCTGCGCGAATACGGGCGCACGATGGCGCACGACCACCTGCTGCCACTGGCCGAAGCCGCACGCGCTCGCGCCGCCGCGACCACGGTCACCGCCACACCCCTCAGCTACTCCGAGCAAGAAAGCTAGGAGACAACCATGGAAATGACACCAGCGCACTGGGTGTATCTGGCCGGTCTGGCTTCACTGATCATCGTCATGGTCGCGCGGAAGAACGTCGTGGTCCCGGCCATCGCCGCCACGTTCCTCACCGCCGTGACCTTCACCGGGAGCGTGCCCGCAGGGGTGGCGTCGGTGTTCCGCGCCAGCCTGGTGGCCGCCTCGGAGCTGTTCAACATCTTCCTCATCATCGCGCTCGTCACCGCGATGCTCGCGGCGTTGAGAGCCATCGGCGCCGAACACCGCATGGTCGCGCCGTTCCGTCGGCTGATGGTGAACGGGCCGGTCGCCTATGTCGTCCTGTTCGTCGTCACGTACGTTTTCGCGCTGTTCTTCTGGCCCACGCCGACCCTCGCATTGATCGCGGCGATCCTGCTCCCAGCCGCCATCCGAGCCGGCCTGTCCCCGATGGCCGGCGCGATCGCGATCGCCATCGCCGGGCAGGGCATGGCGCTGGCTTCCGACTACGTCATCGGTGTCGCGCCCGCCCTGTCCGCCAGCGGAGCCAAGGTGTCGGCCGACCTGATCGCCGACCGCGCCCTGGTCCTGTCATGGGTCGTCGGGATTGTCGCGCTGTCGATGAGCTACGTGATGACGGTGCGTCGCCGCCGGCCGCGCGTGGCGGCGGCCGAGTCCGGCGCCGACATATCGGCGAGCGTGGCGCAGCCCGCCGAACTCGTCCCCGCGGGGGTGGCGGCAGGCGCCGGTACGGGCGACACTTCCGAGCAACTGCGCCACGGCCTGGCCACGAAGCAACCACCGCGGGAGGTCCTGGACGACGGGGGACCGGCAGCCACCGACGCCGCACTCGACGACGATGCTTCCGACCAGCGCGGACACGACCGCCGGGCCAAGCTGTTCGCCGTCCTGGTCCCCGTCGCCTTCGCCGCGCTGCTGGTCTACATGCTGCTCGGCCGGTTCACGCACCTCGTGACAGTCGACGACGGAGCCGGCGCCCCGCTCGTCGGGGGCTTGGCGGCGCTGCTGCTCCTAGCCGTGGCCGTGACCAGCGACCGGGTCCGCTCCCTGGAAAGCTGCGCCGAGCACATCGTCGACGGCCTCTCCTTCGCGTTCAAAGCGATGGGCGTCGTCATCCCCATCGCCGGGTTCGTCTTCATCGGCATCTCAGACTTCTCCGGCCGCATCATGGGGCTGGCAGAAAACACGACCGCGCCGGGATTCCTGTTCGACGCGATCCGCAGCGTCGAACAGCACATCCCGAACAACCCGTTCGTCATCATCTTCGCCGTCCTGCTCGCCGGCATGACCGTCGGACTCGACGGATCAGGCTGGGCAGGGCTGCCGCTCACCGGCTCCCTGTCGGAGGCCCTCAGCCCGCACGCCGGAGTCGACACCGCCACGCTCGCCGCCATCGCGCAGAACGGCGCCTCGTGGACCGGAGGCGGCACGCTGGTCATCTGGTCCTCGCTGATCGCGGTTGCCACCTTCTGCGGGGTGTCGGTGGTCGACCTCGCCCGCAAGCTGTTCCTGCCCGTGGTCACGGGACTGGTCGTCAGCGCCGTGGTCGCCGTGATCATCTGGTGAGCCAACGGGTCAGCTGAGCGATGCCGGCGCTGCTGTCACCCGTGTGCACCGTGCAGCAGCGCCGGCACCACGAGAGCCTTCTTCCACCCAGCGCTGGACTTGTTCCCCAACACTTCGACTAACGATTCAGCGGTTGAGAAGGCGGGAACCCTGGCCGTTTACGGTCGGGAGGAAGGCCGTCACGGACCGGGGCGTTTCTGGTTCTCGATGTACTCCTTGACCATCGTGAGGGGCGCGCCGGCGCATGACCCGGCGAAGTACGAGGGTGACCACAGATGCTCGCCCCACAGGTACTTGCGCAGGTGTCCGGCGAACTCGCGGCGCAGGTATCGAGATGAGACGCCCTTGAGACTGTTGACCAGCCGCGACAGGGCGACGCTCGGCGGGTAGTGGACGAGCAGATGCACGTGGTCGTCCTCGCCGTTGAACTCCCGCAGTTCGGCGCCGAAGTCCCGGCACACCTCGGCCATGACCTGCTGGCAGCGGGTGAGGATCGGATCCGTGAGCGCCCCGCGCCGGTACTTCGTGGTGAAGACCAAGTGCGCGTGAAGGTTGTAGACAACCGAGCGTCCCCGGCGAACGTCCGGGTCTGGGGTCCATCGTGGTGACATAGACCAAACGAATGATGATGGTGTGAAGTTGGTGGTGCAGGTGAAGCTCCTGCCGACGCCCGACGAGGCTGCGGCGCTGGAGGCGACCCTGCGCGCCTGCAACGCCGCAGCATCCGACGTCGCAGTGATGGCACGGGAGATCGACTGCTACCGCAACTACGACCTGCGCCGGCACGCCTACCACGGCATCAAGGACGACTACGGGCTCGGCGCGCAGGCCGCCCAGCACGTCATCAAGAAGGTCGCCGACGTCTACAAGACGCTCGCGGGCAACCTCAAGGCCGGCAACTATGGCAAGCCCGGATCGACGCGCCGACGCAAGGTCGAGACCAACCCCATCATGTTCCGCTGGGACGCCGCCCAGCCCTACGACGCAAGAATGCTGTCGTGGCAGCACGACGCCCGCGTCGTCTCCATCTGGACCGTGCAAGGGCGGCTCAAACAGGTCGCGTTCACCGGTTCCCCCGACCAGATCAAGGCCGTCGAAACCCATCCGGTCGGCGAGTCCGACCTGGTGCACCGGGACGGCATGTGGTTCCTGTACGCCACGGTTGAGGTGGACGAGCCGCAGGTCTATGAGCCGGACGGATTCCTCGGTGTCGACATGGGGATCGCGAACATCGCCTACGACTCCGACGACACCCGTTACGCCGGAACCAAGCTCAACGGCTACCGGCGCCGCCAGCAGCGGCTCAGGAAGCGGTTGCAGGAGAAAGGCACCAAGTCGGCGAAACGGCTCCTGGCCCGCCGCCGCCGGAAGGAAACGCGGCACGCCGCGGACATCAACCACACCATCGCCAAGAGCATCGTGACCGAGGCTGCACGCACCGGCCGCGGAAGTCGGCACCCACGGACTCCGCTCCGCGCCAGATGTTCGCCATGGCTCGGAGTACCACCTTGTCGTCGCTGGTCATCGACATCCCTTCTGGTCGTCGAGCGGTAGCGGAAGCTGAATGATATGGCCCGGCCCGGCCCGGCCGGGCCCGGCTCGGCCCGGGTGGTGGTGGGGCGCGGTCTGACGGGCCTGCGCAGGGTGGACGCCGGATATCCCGGTGGCATCTGGGACCGTTGTGGCTTGATCAGTTGTAAGCGGGCGATTGACAGAATTGGCACCTTTCGGCGTTCCGGTACACAAGGGAGCTGCCTGTGATCCAAGTCACACCCGCTGCTCGGCGCTTCACCTTCCGTAATGCGCCCAGCTCGCCCGGCTTAAAACATCTCGATTGCTCGATGTAACGAGATCTGGTGTTCGGTGAAGGTTTCTGTAAGGGACAGCGGTGGAACCGGCGCACTCCCTATCGTCCCTGCCACTACTTCTCGGAAGATCGATTGGGTGGGCCGTGAGCCGTCGATGGCGTCGTGGGCTAGCTGGATGGGTGGCGGCTTCCGTGGCCGTCACAGCGATTGCGGTACCGGCGTCGGGTCCTGCTGCGGCAGCCCCGGCGTGTACCGGTGCGGCGGGTTCGGAAGCGGGGGCGTTGGCGCTGGCCGCCTCCTGCGGTGAGCCCGTGGTGGTGGACGGCACGCGTACCGAACTGGCGCAGGTGGTCGCGCAGCCGGACGGCCGCCTGCGGTACGAGGCGGCGGTGGTCCCGCAGCGGACCCGCAAGGCCGGTCGCTGGGCCGACGTCGACCTTGATCTCGCCCGCGACGGGGACGGGTCCTGGCGGCCGTCGGTGTCGGTGGCCGACGTGACGTTCTCAGGCGGCGGGACGGGTCCGCTGGTGACGCTGCGCCGCAGCGGCAGGACGATGACGATGTCGTGGCCGGGTGGACCGCTGCCGGTTCCCACCGTCTCGGGCGACTCGGCCACCTACGCGGACGTGCTCGCCGACGTCGACCTGGTAGTGCGCGCCACGCCGACCGGGTTCACCCACGCGCTGAAGGTCAAGTCGGCGAAGGCGGCGGCGAACCCGGCGGTGCGCGAGGTGCGGTTCGGTCTCGGCGGCGACGCCGCGGTGAGCGCCGGCCCGGATGGCCGGCTGCGCGCGACGGTCGGCAGGAACGTGCTCGCCTCGTCGGAGTCGGCCGTGATGTGGGACTCGCGGACGAGGACGGGAGGCGCCGGGTCGGCGGCCCTGCGGGCGGGGGAGGCCGCGTCACGGTCCACCGCCGCGGCCGCCGGTGACGCGGCGCGGGTCGCCCCGGTGGCCGTGGAGGTCGCCGGCCGCGATCTGGTGCTGCGCCCGGACGCGAAGCTGCTGAACGCGCCGGACGCCGTGTTCCCGCTCTTCGTTGACCCGGCCTGGTCGGTGTACAAGACGAAGTGGGCGTACGCGACCAACAACGGCTCCTCGAACACCGACTACTCGGTGGCGCGGGTGGGGTTGAACCCGGACACCGGAGCGTTGTACCGGTCGTTCTTCGAGTTCTCGACGACGGCCAACGGGGTGTCGCTGAAGGGCAAGCACATCGAGTCGGCGTACGTGCAGATGAAGCTCGACCACTCCTGGTCGTGCGGCGACACGGTCGCCTCCATGTACCTCACCCCGGTGATCAACGCGACGATGAAGGCCAGCTGGTCGTCCATGAGCCTGTCCAAGTTCCTGGACGCGGCGTACGGCCACGCGAACGAGGCCGGCGGCTGCTCGTCGATCCAGCCCGACATGATCATGAATTTCTCCGGTTCGACGGTGACCGGGCAGGTGCAGGCGGCCGCGAACGGCAACTGGAACACGATCACTGTCGGCTTCACGGCCCGTGCCTCCGACGGATCGGGCGAGTCGACGCAGGACCGGTGGAAGAAGTTCTTCCCGGGTGACGCGAAGCTGATCGTCGACTACGACACCAAGCCGGGCGCGCCCAACGGCCTCCAGGTGGCCCAGGTGGCCTGCCCCACTTCAGGCATCCTGACCGTCGGCACGTTGAGCCCGACCTTCTCGGCGGTGTTCCCGGACGGCGATCCGTCGGACTCGCTGACGGCCTCCTGGGAGTGGATCGAGGTCCCCAGCGGCGGCATCGGCACCGTCACCGACACGTACCCGACCCGGAAGACCGCACCGCCGGCCAAGAGCGGCATCAGTCCGGGCACCCGGACGACCAGCGCGGCGGTGTCGGTCGTCAGCGGCAAGACCTACGCCTTCCGTGCGAGGGGCACCGACAAGAGCCCGTACAACATCACCGGCTCCTGGTCGGGGTGGTGCCAGTTCGCCGCCGACACCACCAGGCCGCCGGTGACGGCCCGGATGGTCACCGTGCCGGCCGGGCCGGGCATGAAGGGTCGGGTCCGGATCGAGTCGACGGCGACCGACGTCACCAAGTTCCGGTACGGCTGGGACGCCGCGACGAAGGAGGTGGCGGCCCAGGGCACCAGCCCGAAGTACGTCGAGGTCGACCTGACCGCACTGAGCTTCGGCACCAACGTGCTCTACGTGAAGGCCATCGACGCCACATTGAACGAGGGCAACGGATCCGTCGAGTTCAGTGTCCGGCATCCCTCCGGACCGATCGCCAAGTGGGGCCTGGAGACGTACCCGGGCATCAACCAGGCGGCCGCGTTGGCCGACGGTCAACCTGCCCCGGTCGATTCGCCGCTGACCGCGACGAACGTCAGCTGGCCCAGCAACGTACGTATGGTCGGTGGGCAGACCGCCACCTTCAACGGCACCTCGTCGGCGGCGACCACGCCCAGCCTGGTGTCCACCTCCGAATCGTTCAGCGTTTCCGCCTGGGTGCGGCTGACGGCGATGCCGACCGCCGACACGGTCGCGATGACCCAGGACGGCACCGACGCCGCCGGGTTCCTGCTGGGTACCCGGATGGTCGGCTCGCCGGCTGTCGCCAAGTGGTCGTTCTCGATGAAGGACAACTCGGCTCAGTCCAGCACCACGCGGGCCGCGACCCAGAGCATCGCGTCTACCGAACTCGGCCAATGGATGCACCTGGCGGGCGTCTACGACAAGCCGGCCGGGAAGATCCGCCTCTACGTCAACGGTGAACTCGCCATGGAGTCGGCCGGGCCGAGCACGCCGTGGCAGGCCAACGGTGTCTTCGCCGTGGGGCGTGGCTTCGTCGGCGGGGCTGCGGACAAGTGGTGGAACGGCTCCATCGCCGATGTGCAGGTCTTCGACCGGGTGCTGGTGCCGCATGACTTCACCGGCCAGCTCGCCACCGATCCCGGATCGAGCGGGTTCAACGAGCCCGGCATCGTGGCCCCGATGCGGGTGGGCGACTGGGACTTCGAGGCCGCGATTTCCTGCTACGCGACGGACTGGAAGGACACCTGCGAGGCACCCGACTCGGTGACCGCCTGGGATCGGTGGCTGGCGCTGAGCCGGGGCTCCGAGGTGGCCGCCGGGTACGGCGGCGGCCAGGGCCTGTGGCTCGACTACCAGTACTTCCCGGACGATGGCTATAACGAGAGCACGGAGGAGTACGGCCGGAGCGCCAACAAGCTCGCTCCCACCACCGATGCCGACGGCAACGAACTGAACGTGTGGCAGGACACGCCGGTGCTGCGGACGGACGATTCGTTCACGATGTCGGCGTGGGTAATGCTGGGTCTGGACGGGATGCGGACCGCGGTGTCCCAGCGGGGTGTGCACGAGAGTGCCGCCTGGTTGAAGTACCAGTCCGATGTGGGCAAATGGCAGTTCGCTGTCAGTGACGAGGATGTCACGACGACGTCCACGGCGAGTGTGCGGTCCGAGAACCCTGCCACCAGTGGGGTCTGGACCCATCTTGCCGGGGTGTACGACGCCGGCCGCAAGGAGATTCGCCTCTACGTCAACGGCGTCCTTGAGGGCACTCAGGCCGTCTCGTTCACGCCGATGGCATCGACCGGGCCGCTGCTCGTGGGCCGCACGCTGTGGCACGACCAGGTGGTGGACCAGTGGGTCGGCGGCATCGACAACGTCGCCTTGTTCCAGGGCGCGATGACCGACACCGCCGTTTTCGAGTTCTACAACTCGCAAGTCCCGACCACGCCGGGCACGAACACCCTGGCCGAGGGCGAGAGCCTCACTGCTGGTCAGTATCTGCGGTCGGATGTTGGTAACTACCAGCTGCTGATGCAGGACGATGGCAACCTCGTGCTCAGCCAGGCGGGCTTCCCGATCTGGGACACCGGCACCTCGGGCAACCCCGGTGCCTACGCGATCCTGCAGACCGACGGCAACCTGGTCGTCTACACCAGCGACGGCACGCCGCTCTGGGACACGAAGACCTGGGGCACAGCGGCGAGCCAACTGGTGCTGCGCGACAACGGCGACCTGGTGCTGCTCGACCCGGGCGGCACCGTCCTGTGGCGCCGGTGACGCGGCGCTAGCCCCTTCTTGCTCCTGCTCGGTCCGGCTCCCACCGGGCCGAGCAGGAGCCACCCCTGCAGGGCCCGGTCCGGCTACGACCGGTAACTCCTGCCGAACTTCACCCTTTTTGTAGTGGTTTGTCGGAGAGGAACAGCTCATGTCGGCACGGTCTGTGCGCGGCTTACGGCGGGCACGCCGAAGTCTTCTCGGTACGAATCGTCGGCGGTTGACGTTGGTCGGCTCGGTGGTCGCGTCCCTGGTGCTGTCACTGGTGCCCTACGTGCCGGCGCAGGCGGCCCCCGCTCGCCGGCCGTCGAAGCCACCGGTGGAGAAGTTGGACCACGACGGCGGTCCGGTGGCCGGGGGTAAGGCCTGGAAGCAGAACCGGGTGAAGCCCTCGCCCACGCCGGCCCCCGAGTGGCCCGCGGCGGCGACCGCCCGCGTCGACCTCGCGCCGGCCGGCGCCCGTGCGGCGAAGAGTCGAGGCGTGAAGGCTGGCTCGCTGCCGGTGTGGGTGGACCGTGGCGCCGGCAAGGCCGGTGAGCGGCTCTCCCAGCTCGACGTGAAGGTCGTGGACCGCGCGAGCCTGCCGCAGGCGTGGCGCGACGGCCTGGTCCTGAAGCTGACCGTGCCGCAGGGCGCACCGACCGGAGCGGCGAAGGTGTCGGTCGACTACGACGCCTTCCGGTACGCGGCCGGCGGATCGTGGGCGTCGCGCCTGCGGCTGTGGCAGGTGCCGGAGTGTGCCCTGACCACCCCGGCCGGCCCGGCCTGCCGGTCGGTCCCGCTGCGCACCGCCAACGACACCGGCGCCGGGGTCGCCACCGCCGAGGTGAGCGTCACGTCCGACACCGCGGTGGGGTCGCGCTCCCTGCTGATGCTGACCGCCGCGTCCTCCGGGTCCGACGGTGACTTCGGGGCGACCAGCCTCGCTCCCTCGTCCACCTGGTCGAGCGGCGGCAGTGCCGGTGACTTCTCGTGGAACTACCCGCTGCGGATGCCGCCGGCGACCGGCCCGGCCCCGACGATCGCCCTGAACTATTCGTCCTCCGCCGTGGACGGCCGCTCGGAGGCCACCAACAACCAGCCGTCGTGGATCGGCGAGGGCTTCGACTACACGCCCGGTTACATCGAGCGCCGCTACGTGCCCTGCGCGGACGACCTGAAGAACGGGGCGACGAACACCGCGAGCAGCGGTGACCAGTGCTGGCGCTCCGACAACGCCACCATGAGCCTCAACGGGCGGGGCGGTGAGCTGGTATTCCAGGCGGGGAAGGGTTGGCACTCGCGCGCCGAGGACGGCTCGAAGATCGAGAAGCTGACCGGTGCCACCAACGGCGACTCCGGCGATCCCGCCTACGGTGACGTGGGCGAGTACTGGAAGGTCACCACGACCGACGGCACGCAGTACTTCTTCGGTCTGCACAATCTGCCGGGCGAGACGACCGGGACCAATTCCACTCTCACGGTGCCGGTGTTCGGCAACCACACCAGCGAGCCGTGCCACAAGAGCACGTTCGCCGGGTCGGACTGTGTGCAGGCGTGGCGGTGGAATCTCGACTACGTCGTGGACGTGCGCGGCAACACGATGTCGTTCTGGTACGGCAAAGAGACCAACAAGTACGCCCGCAACAGCACCGACTCCGACGTCGTCACGTATGACCGGGCCGGCTACCTGAAGCGCATCGACTACGGCACGTACGACCGGACGTCGGCGACGCACGGTGTCACCGAGCGCAACGTCAACCCGTACGCGCAGGTGGTCTTCGACACCGACATGCGCTGCTTCTCCAACTGCGGCACCGAGGCCGCCCCGGTGAAGGCCAGCTGGGTGGACACCCCGTGGGACCAGGAGTGCAAGGGCACGACCTGTCCGCAGCAGTACTCGCCGACTTTCTGGACGACCAAGCGGCTGAAGACCATCACCACGCAGGTGTGGGACACCACCAAGCCGACAGCCGCATGGCAGCCGGTCGAGTCGTGGACGCTGACGCACACGTTCTCGGCGACGGCTGACTCCACCTATGCCGGGCTGTGGCTGGACCGGATCGACCACGCCGGTCTGGTGGGCGGGACGATCAACCTGCCGCCGGTGACGTTCGGGGCGGAGTCGCTGCCGAACCGCGTCTACACCGAGCACGGCACCACCGACAACTGGCTGCGGATGTCCAGCATCGTCACCGAGACCGGCGCCCAGATCAAGGTGGACTACTCGCTGCCCGAGTGCACGGCGGCGATCGTAGACGCGTTGGCCCCGGAGTCGAACACGAGGCGCTGCTATCCGGTCAAGGTGCCGGACCCGGCCGACCCGACCGGCCAGAAGCTGGTCACCGAGTGGTGGCACAAGTACGTCGTCACGCACGTCGCCGAGGACGACGTCCAGCTGGCCGACGGGCACCAGTCGCCGAGCAAGCACACCTGGTACGACTACGTCGGCTCCCCGGCCTGGCACTTCGACGACGACGACGGCCTCACCAGGCCGGACCGCAAGACGTGGGGACAGTGGCGCGGCTACGCCGAAGTGCAGACACGGGTGGGTGACGACGGGAACCCGCAGACGCTCGCCGTCACCACCTTCATGCGCGGCATGCACGGAGACAAGCTGAGCCCGACGGGCGGCACCCGCAACGTGACGGTGCCCGCGTCGCTGGGCTCCGAGACCGTCTACGACGAGGACCAGTTCGCCGGCCAGGTCCGCGAGCAGGTCGTCTACAACGGCGTCGAGTCCAAGCCGGTGTCGAAGACGGTGAACGTGCCGTGGCGCTCCAGCGCCACCGCCAGCCGCACCATCAACGGCGACACGGTGGAGGCGCGATACGTCAACACCCAGGCCACCTACGCCGCCACCGCCCTGGGCGTGGACGGCTCCCGCGGTTGGCGCACCTCCCGCGGTCGGACCAGCTTCGACAACACGTACGGCACGCTCAACTGGTCGCAGGACGACGGCGACGTCTCGAAGACCGGTGACGAGAAGTGCATCACCTACACCTACAACCGCAACCTGGCCAAGAACCTCACCCAACTGGTCAAGCAGACCACCACCACCGCCCTGGCCTGCGGCACCAGCCCGACCAGCGTCGATGACGTCATCTCCGACGCCCGCACCTACTACGACAGCGCGACCAGCGTCGACGCGACGCCGACGTTCGGCGCCAGCACCAAGACCGAGCAGCTCAAGGACTGGACGCCCAGCACCGGAACGGTGTGGCAGACGACCTCCCAGGCCAGCTACGACAGCGCCGGCCGCCAGCTGAGCACGACCGACGTCAACGGCAACGTCACCACGACCGCGTTCACGCCGGCGGTGGGCGGGCCGGTCACCAAGGTCACCACCACCAACCCCCTGAACTGGCAGTCGACGGTGGACATGAACCCGTACTGGGGTGCCACCACCAAGGCCACCGACCCGAACAACAAGATCACCTCCGAGGCGGAGTACGACGCCCTCGGCCGGGTCGCGAAGGTGTGGACGCAGGGCTGGACCCGAGCGACGAACCCGACCCAGCCATCGGCCGACTACACCTACACCTTCGCGTCGGGCCGGAACAACTACCCGTACGTGACTTCTCGCAGCCTGAACCCCGACGGCAACTACCTGACCTCGTACCAGATCCTCGACGGGCTGCTGCGCCCGCGGCAGACCCAGTCGCTGTCGCTGGGCGGCAGCGGCGACCGGGTGGTCACCGACACCATCTACGACGAGTACGGACGCGCGGCGGCGAATTACGCCGCCCACGCCGAGACCGGGGCGCCCTCGGGGACGCTGTGGTGGGAACCGGAATGGTCCCTGCCTGCGGTGTCCAAGGTCGTCTTCGACCAGGCGTCCCGCCCCACGAACGGCATCTTCCTCGCCGGCGACAACGTCACCAACCTGGTCGAGAAGTGGCGCACGGTCACCAGTTACGAGGGTGACCTGACCAAGGTCACGCCGCCGGACGGCGGCACGCCCATCACCACGGTGACCGACATCGAGGGCCGCACCGTTGCGCTGCGGCAGCACACCACGACCGCCGGGGTCAACGGCGCCTACCTGGAGACGACGTACGCCTTCAACCGCAAGGGGCAGGCGACGAAGACCATCGACTCGGCCGGCAACGAGTGGGTCAACGAGTACGACGTCAAGGGCCGCCTGTGGCGGACCACCGACCCGGACAAGGGCACCACCACCAGCACCTTCTACGAGGACGACACGCTCCAGAAGACCGTCGACGCGCGCGGCGAGACGCTGTGGTACGTCTACGACCAGCTGGGCCGCAAGACCCAGCTCCGCGACGACTCGGCAACCGGACGCCTGCGCGCCGAGTGGAAGTACGACACCCTCTACAGCGGGCAGGGCGGGTTCCGAGGTCAGCTGACCCAGAGCATCCGCTACGAATACGACTCGGCCGGCACGGCGAGCGCCTACAAGTGGCAGGTCCGCAACTTCAACGATCGCTACCAACCCACCGGCGTCAACTACGTCATCCCCCCGGTCGAGACCGGTCTCAACGCGACCTATGTCTACGCCTACGGCTACTCCCAGTTCACCGGCGCGCCCACATCGATCTCCTACCCGGCCGGCGGCGGGCTGGTCACCGAGCAGTTGACCACCGACTACGACGCCACGACCGGTATGCCGACCCGTCTCGACACCAGCCTGACCGGCTTCGCGGGCACCATGGCGACCTCGACCTTCACCGCCTACGGTGAGCGCAAGGGGTCGATCTACAAGATGCCCGGCGGGGTCTACACGCAGGATGTGGTCTGGCGGGACGACGCCACCCGGCGTGTCACCCGCACCACCGTCGAGCGGGAAACCGTCGCGGGCACGGTCTCCGACCGCAGCTACTCCTACAAGGCGGCCGGCAACATCACGTCGATCGCCGACACCCCGCAGGTGGGCCAGGCGGACGTCCAGTGCTTCCGCGACGACGCCCTGGGACGGCTGAAGAGCGCCTGGACCCCGACGGCCGACGTTTCCTGCGACACGGACCCGGTCGTCGGCAACCTGGGCGGGCCGGCGCCGTACTGGCAGGACTGGACCCTTGACGACACCGGTAGCCGACGTGTCGAGACCAGTCACGCCGGCGCCGGGGACACCACCCGCAGTTACCTGGTGCCGGACGGTGGCCAGAACGTCACCCGGCCGCACGCCGTCACCCAGCTGACCACGGACGCCCCCGGGCAGTCGACGGTGGTCGCCAAGTACGACTACGACGCGACCGGCAACACGACCTGCCGGCCGTCGGGTACCGCCGCGAACGACTGCGGCACCGCGAAGACGGGCAGCCAGACCCTGACCTGGGACGCCGAGGGCAAGCTCACCGGCGTCAGCAGCGCGGGAAACACCATCGAGACCAACATCTACGACGCCGACGGCGTCCGGCTCATCCGCCGGGACGCCACCGGTACCACCCTGTACCTCCCCGGGCAGGAGATCCGCCGCGAAGGCAGTGTGAACACCGGTACCCGCTACTACAACTTCGGCGGCGTCACCTGCGCCAGCCGCAAGGGCGGCTCGGCGATCACCGACCTGACCTGGCTGTTCGACGATCACCAGGGCACGCAGCAGATCGCCATCAATGCCGGCACGCAGAACCTGACCATCCGTCGCCAGACGCCCTACGGCGTGTCCCGTGACCCGAACACCGTCTGGGTCAACGGCAAGGGCTTCGTCGGCGGCGACGTCGATCCGACCAACCTGGTCAACATCGGTGCCCGGCAGTACGACCAAATGCTCGGGCGGTTCATCTCGGTGGACCCGGTGATGGACCTGTCCGACCCGCAGCAGTGGAACGCCTACTCGTACGCCAACAACTCGCCCATCACGCTGAGCGACCCCACCGGTCGTAACCCGTTCGACGCGCAGTGGGACGGGCCGCCGCCGTCGAAGCACTCCCAGCAGAACATGGAGAACGCCTACGGGTCGCCGGAGTACAACCGGTCCGACCGGCCGCCGACGCGCGAGGACATCGTGGCCGCCGAGCAGGCACGCCAGCGTCAGGAGGCCGCGGCCAGACAGCGCCAGGAGGCCGAGCGGAAGCAGCGCGAGTGCCAGGCCAGCTTCTGGTGCCGCCACGCCGGTGCGGTCGGCGCCGTCGCCGGCATCGCCGCAGGCGTCATCGTGGGCGGCGCCTGCACGGCGGCCAGCTGGGGCGTCGGCGCCGTCGGCTGTGCGGCGATCGGCGGATTCGTCGGCGGCGCCGTCGGCTCCCTCGTCACCAACGGCCTCGACGCCGACGAGGAGAGCTGGGGGCAACTGGCCGGTGAAGCCCTGATGGACGGGCTGGTAGGCGCGGCGATGGGGGCTGGTGGCGCCCTTCTGGGTGCCGCCGCTTTCGGCGCCGGGGTAGCCATCACATCCGGGATGGGTTTGAAGGCCGCCGGCCAGATGGCCATGGCGGGGATGCGCTCCAGCCTCGCCGGCGCTGCGGCAGGCGGCGGTGGAGCCGCAAACCCCGGATCGGCAGTCAACGCTGTGGGCGGCAAGAACAACTGCGTCTCGTGCGCCATTGCCGGAGACAGAACGCTTGGCGGCGCACCTTCCTCTGCGATCAAGTTGAACCCCGATGAACCCTTCAAGGACGGGCTTCAGACGATCGCCAACTACGCTGGTCGGACGATGTACCAAGTCAGCGGTCGGAGTGCTATCGAGAGGCAATTGCTTAGGGCAGGTAATGGCGCCAGAGGAATTGTGTACGGAGCGCGCTCGGACGGAACGGCGCATGTCTGGAACGCGGTCGTACAGCGTGGGCGCGTCAACTTCCCCGACTTTCAGACCGGCAAGGGCGCCAACTGGAATGGGTTCAACTTCTATGGTTTTGTGAGGACGAACTAGCGATGATCTTTCAAGACGCCTATGAGGCGGCCCAGAACTACTTGGACTCGAGTATGCGCAAAAACCACGCGCTCGAGATTGTAATCGGCTCATGCTCGGAGTACCCTAACGCCTGGGTTTTCGGCTATAACACTCGCCGCTTTTGGCAAGGGGACTTCATGGCTTCGCTTGTCGGTAACGGACCCGTCGTGGTTCCGAAGAGCGGCGGTGAGCCGTTCTTGGCGAGCTCCGCCACCCCTGTGGAGGAACAACTTCGCGATCTGTAGGAGCTCGTCCCTCGCTAGGCGTCACTTGCAACGGTGGCTGCGTTGATGCGATCGCATTGACGCAGCCACTGCCGCGTCCGCCCCACTTTCCGATGGCAGGTGGCGAGCAGCCGGGCACGCTGGACGGCAAGCAACTGCACCCAACGGTACTGAACAGCACTCAACGGCACCCGGGCTCACCTGCAGTCCTGCGTTTCCGCAGGCCACCGTGGGGCGCGGCGTCCCGTTTCACACCGAAGAGGTCACTGGTTCGATCCAGTATCGCCCACGCAGGTCAAAGGCCACTTCCCGGGTTCGGGAGGTGGCCTTTCTGCTGGCGTAGGGCAGGTTTTTTGCAGCAACGGTCAGCGGGGGAGTGACGACCCACCGGCGCGGGCACGGCTGGCGGTTCTCGACCAGCCTGGCGGTCGGTCCCTGCTGCTACTTTGCCGGCCGTGAATGACTACCTGCGCGCCGTCGGCTGGGAATCGCTGCAAGGGCCATACGGACTGGCCTCGGACGTGCCAAGGCTGTTGCAGATGCTTCGATCTCACGACCCGGCGGCGCGGGGCGAGGCGGAAGATTAGCTCGAAGACCATCTCCAGCACCAAGGCTTGGTGCAGGAACCGGCGGCGGCCGCCGCGGGACGTCTTCGAAGGGTGATGATGCAACCGCTCGCTACGGTCAGCTCGCGCTATGAGGCTGCCCGGCACCCGAGGCGCTTGAGCGCTTCGCGCGTGGCCTTGGACGACACCTGGGTGTAGATCTCCATGGTCACGGAGAAGCGGGCGTGCCGGAGGACCTGCATGGCGACTCTCGGATGGACGTCGAGGTCGGCTAGGAGTGTCGCGCAGGTGCGCCTGGCGTCGTCGACGGTGATCGGCGTGACCCTTGCCTTTTCGCACTTGGTCTGCCAGGAGCGCTGGAAGGGCTTCCGGTTGAGCATCGATGATTTCGATGCTCACCCCGCAAAGCATTCGGGCTGTTCATGCTGACCGATCCCGGATAGGGTCCCCGCCATCGTCTCAGGCAGGAGGTTTCCGGTGGTCAGGAAGCGTGCGCTTCGCATTGTCGTCGGTCTCGCCGCACTCTCGCTCGCCGTCGCTGGCTGCGGACGCTCGACCAGCGGTCAGACGCCGCAGGCCGGTGCCCCCGCCTCAGTCGCGGCCGGCGCCAAGGCCGCCGACATGGTTCCGGCGGCCATCAAGGAGAAGGGCGTCCTGCGGGTCGCCACCGCTGAGGGCTACCCGCCGATGGAGATGTACAAGGAGGGGACCCAAGAGCTGATCGGCGTCGACCCGGAGTTGGCGGCGGCGATCGCCGGGCGGCTCGGCCTGAAGCTGGAGATGACCAATGCGAGCTTCCCGGGCCTGATCCCGGGTCTGCAGGCCGACCGCTGGGACCTGGCGATGTCCTCGATGAGCGACACCGAGGAGCGCCGTAAGGCCGTCGACTTCGTCGACTACTTCCAGGCCGGCGGTGCGATCATGGTGGCGAAGGGCAACCCGGCCGGGGTGAAGGACCTGGCGGACCTGTGCGGCCGGGCCGTGGTGCTCGCGAAGGGGAGTTCCAACCTCGCCATCGGCGAGAAGCAGAACGCTTCGTGCGCCAAGAAGATGACCATCTCGCAGAGCGAGGACGCCCCGACCGGCCTGCTGCAGATCGACGCCGGGCGCGCGGTGGCCACCATCGTGGACTACCCGGTGGCCAAGATGCTGGCCCAGCAGAGCGGCAAGTACGAGGTGCTGGAGGCCCAGTATGAGGCCGGTCCGTGGGGCATCGCGATCGACAAGAAGGACAGCCAGCTGCGTGACGCCGTCCAGCGGGCCCTGCAGGAGCTGATCGAGGCGGGCGAGTACGCCAAGATCCTGGAGAAGTGGGGCGTGCAGGGCAGCGGTGTGAAGACCGCGACGGTCAACGACCAGAAGTGAGTACACCGGTGGATGCGACCGTCCCGGGCCCGGCTTCGGCCGGGCCCGCCGGCCCGGTGACGCCGGAGGTGAACCGGATCAGCCATCCGCTGCGACCGGGGCGCTGGGTGGCCGCCGGGGCGACCGCCCTGGTCCTGGCCTGGTTGGTCTGGACCGTCGCGATCAACCCGAACCTGCACTGGGACATCGTCGTCAAGTACCAGTTCGACCGGGTCATCGTGGAAGGGCTCTGGGTCACCGTCCAGCTCACGGTCGTGTCCATGGCGATCGGGGTGGTGCTCGGCGTAGTCGTGGCGCTGATGCAGGTCTCCGACAGTCGTATCCTGCGGGCGGGCGCCATGGCGTACGTCTGGTTCTTCCGTGGCACGCCGCTGCTGGTGCAGCTGATCTTCTGGTTCAACATCGCGCTGATCTTCCCGGAGATCGGGCTGGGCGTGCCGTTCGGTGGCCCGAAGCTGGTGACCTGGGAGACGAACACCCTGGTCACTGGATTCGTCGCGGCGCTGCTCGGGCTCAGCATCAACGAGGGCGCCTACATGAGTGAGATCGTTCGGGCCGGCCTGCGCTCGGTCGACCCTGGCCAGCAGGAGGCTGCGGCGGCGTTGGGCATGTCCCGCATGAAGATCATGAGGCGGGTGGTGCTGCCCCAGGCGATGCGGATCATCGTCCCGCCGACCGGCAACCAGTTCATCTCCATGCTCAAGACCACCTCGCTCGTGTCGGTGATCGCCGGCGCCGACCTGCTCACCGTCACCCAGCGGCTCTACCTGACCAACTTCGAGGTGATCGCCCTGCTGATCGTCGCGTCCCTGTGGTACCTGGTTCTGACCACCGTCGCCAGCATCGGCCAGTACTACCTGGAACGCCGGTTCAGCCGCGGCTTCGGCGCCACCGCGCCGGGGGCCCTGCGCGGGCGGATCGCCCGCAACCTGCGCTTCACCGGGAGCGCGCGATGACCCCGCCGATGGTGGAGTGCCGCTCCCTGCGCAAGAGCTTCGGGCGGCTGGAGGTGCTGCGCGGCATCGACCTGACCATCGAGCGCGGACGGGTGGTCTGCGTGGTCGGCCCTTCCGGCTCCGGCAAGTCGACCCTGCTGCGTTGCCTCAACCACCTTGAGGAGCCGCAGGCGGGTCGGGTCTACGTCGACGGCGAGCTGATCGGATACGAGGAGCGCGGCGGCCGGCTGCGGCCGCTGCCGGACACGCGACTGCGCCGCCAGCGCGAGTCGATCGGCATGGTCTTCCAGCGTTTCCATCTGTTCCCGCACCGCACCGCGCTGGAGAACGTGATGGAGGGCCTGGTCGCGGTGAAGGGCGTCCCGGCAGCCGACGCGCGGCGGCGCGCCGCTGACCTGCTCGACCGGGTCGGACTGGCCGACCGCGCCCACCACTACCCGGCGCACCTGTCCGGCGGCCAGCAACAGCGGGTCGCCATCGCCCGCTCGCTGGCCATGTCGCCGAAGCTGATGCTCTTCGACGAGCCGACCTCGGCGCTCGACCCGGAACTGGTCGGCGAGGTGCTGGAGGTGATGAAGGACCTCGCGTCGAGCGGGATGACCATGATCGTGGTGACCCACGAGATGGGCTTCGCCCGGGAGGTCGGCGACCACCTCGTCTTCATGGACGAGGGCCTGATCGTCGAGCAGGGGCCGCCCCGGCAGGTGCTCGCCGCACCGCGGCACGACCGTACCCGCGCGTTCCTGTCCAAGGTGCTCTGATGGCGCGGCTCGACGTGCTGATCACCGGCGGCGAGGTGATCGACGGCACCGGCTCGCCGGCCCGCCCGGGCGACGTGGGCGCCCGCGACGGGCGGCTTGTGCTGCTGCCACCGGGCGGTCGCACTCCCGCCGCCGAGGTCATCGACGCGGCCGGGCTGGTCGTCGCGCCGGGCTTCATCGATGTGCACACCCACTCCGACCTGCTCGCCGGCGACGACGAGCAGCGGGAGGTGCTGCGCCGTGCGCCGCTGCTGCAAGGCGTCACCACGGAGATCTGCGGCAACTGCGGCATCAGCCCCTTCCCGGTCCCGCCCCAGCGCACCGAACCGGTGCGGGAGTTGATCGCCGCGACCTTCGGCCCACCCGCGTCGGCCTACGCGTCGTTCGCCGAGTTCGCCGACGCGCAGGGCGCCGCCCGGCGCAACCATCTCGCCGCCCTCGTCGGCCACGGCACACTGCGAGCCGCGGTGGTCGGCTTCGGCCAGCGGCGGGCCACCCCTGCGGAAACCCGGCAGATGTGCCACCTGCTCGACGAGGCACTCACCGCGGGCGCGGCCGGGCTGTCGACCGGCCTGATCTACTCCCCGGGCGTCAACGCGGGCACCGACGAGGTGATCGCCCTCGCACGGGTGGCGGCCGCACACGGCAAGCCGTACGTGACACACCTGCGCGACGAGATGTCCCAGGTCGAATCGGCGCTCGAGGAGGCCATCGAGATCGCCACCGCGGCAGGGGCGGCGCTGCAGGTCTCCCACCACAAGACCGCCGGGCGGCGCGCCTGGGGCGCGACCGTCCGCACCCTCGCCCGGCTCGAACGGGCGCGCGCCGACGGGCTGGACGTCACCTGCGACGTCTACCCGTACACGGCCGGCAGCACCGCCCTGCACGCGATGCTGCCGCCATGGCTGATCGCCGACGGGGTACCGGCGATGCTCACCGCCGCCACCGACCCGAAGACCCGCGACCAGATCCGCCACGACCTGGTCGCCGGCCTGCCAGGCTGGGAGAACACCGTCGGCAACGGCGGCTGGGACCTGATCCGCGTCGCCTCCGCCCCGAACAACCCCGACGCCCAGGGGCACACCATCGCCGACCTGGCCGCCACACGCGGCGTCGACCCCGTCGACTACGCCTGCGACCTGCTCACCGCCGAACACGGCGACGTCACCATCCTCAGCCACTCCATGCACGAGGACGACGTACGCCGCGTGCTTGCCAGCCCGCTGACCATGATCTGCTCAGACGGCGTACCGAAGGGGGGCCGACCCCACCCGCGGTGGGCGGGCAGCTTCGCCCGCGTGCTCGGCCACTACGTCCGCGACATGGGACTGCTGGATCTGGCGCAGGCGGTGCACAAGATGACGGCGATGCCCGCCCACCGCTTCGGCCTCCGCGACCGCGGGCTGCTCGCTGACGGGTACGCCGCGGACCTGGTGGTCCTCGACCCGCAGCGGGTCGCCGACGGCGCCACCTACGACGACCCGCTGGCCCCGCCACATGGAGTGCGGTGCGTGCTGGTCGGCGGCCGGGTCGTCGTGGACGGCGGTGCGGTCACCGACGCGCGGCCGGGCCGGGTGCTGGCCGTACCGGATCGGCGGCCCGCCGTGCCAGGGCGGCGATGAGCCCGGCGGTGCGGGTCGGGGCGATGGTGCGGCGGCTGGACGACGGCCGCACCCTCTCGACCGACCCCGACCTGGTCCTGCCGCTGGCCAGCGTCGGCAAGGTGCTGCTCCTCGGCGAGGTCGCCCGCCGACTCGCCGACGGGACGCTCGCCGCGGGCCAGCCGGTCGAGTTGCTCGACGCAGACCGGGAGGTCGGCGGCACCGGCCTGATCGGCCAGCTGTCGCCCCAGCGGTGGACGGTCGCCGACCTGGCCACGGCCGTCGCCGCGGTCAGCGACAACGCCGCTACCAACGCCCTGCTGCGGCTGGTGACCCTGGACGCCGTACGGGACCTGGCCCGCCGGGCCGGGCTGCGGGACACCACCGTGCACGACCGGATTCGAGCCGAGCGCGGCCCCGGCCTACCTGCGACCTTCGCCACCGGCACCGCCCGCGAACTGTGCGCCTTCCTCACCGAGGTGGCGCAGGGGACCTGGCAGAGCCCGCGGGCGTGCCAGCTGCTGCGCGGCTGGCTCGCCGGCAACACCGACCGCACCATGGTCGCCGACTCCATCGGCCACGACCCCTGGTCGAGCGACGGAGTCCGGGTGGAGAACAAGACCGGCACCGACACCGGGGTACGCGCCGACACCGGCATCGTGTCCGGCCGGCACACCGTCGTCTACGCCGTGATCTCCGCGTTCGCGCCCGGCGCCGAGCGAGCCGCCGTGGCCGAGCTGCGGCGCTGGGGCGCCGCGGTCGACCGGCTCGCCGGACCCCACCGCTCCGACAGCTCCTGACTGAGCGTCGCCGCCGCGTCGGTCAGCCGCTCGACGAACCTGCCAACCACCGGATTGGGGTTGCCGGGACGCAGCGCCACGCCGATCTCCCGGTACAGACTGGCGTGGGCGAGCTGCCGCACCGCCACCCCGCCCGGGTTGCGCAGGCCGAGCGACGGCACCAGCGCCACCCCGACACCGGCCCGAACCAGGCCCAGCACCACCTCGTAGTGGTCACTGCGGCAGCGGATCCGCGGCGGAAAGCCCTCCGCTCGCGCTGCCAGCTCCAACACCGACACCTCGCCCTGCACGCCGAGGGTGGTGATCCACGGCTCGGCAGCGAGGTCCGCGAGCCGAAGCCGCCGCCGCCGGGCGAGTGGATGATCGGCGGGAAGCACCACCAGCTGCGGGTCCACCATCAGTGGCTCGACCTTCGCGTACGGCGACGCCTGCGCCGGACTCAGCGGATGGTCGAACACCACCACCAGGTCCAGCTCACCCTGATGGAGGCGGGGTAGCAGTTCGTGCGGCTGCCCCAGGATCAGCGCCAGCTCGACCTGCGGATGGTCCCGGCTGAAGCTCGACAGCGCACGCGGCAGCAGCTCCGTGCCGGCGGTGGCGAAGAACCCGATCCGCAGCAGTCCCCGGCGGCCCTCGCCGTGTGCGGACAGCTCGTCGCGGGCCGCCGACATCAGATCGACGATCTGCTGCGCGTAGTCCGCTAGGCGCTGGCCCGCGACCGTGAGCCGCAGACTGCGCGGCCCCCGATCCACCAGCGCCACCCCGGCCTCCTGCTCCAGCGTGGCGAGCTGGTGGGAGACCGCGGACGGGGTCAGCTGAAGCCGCTCCGCGGCGGCGACAATCGTGCCGTGCCGGGCGATCTCCAGGACGACCTGCAGGCGTGCGGTGTTGAACATCGGCGGACTGCCTCCCTGCTCACGGGTGGTCAGCCGTCGACCTCCACCCGGCCCACACTCTCGCATGCCGGCCGTGTCAGCTCCGCGCCAGCCACGACGGCCCATAAGCCCGGCCGCTGGACCGGCAGGAGGCCGCATGTGCTTCGACGTCGCCCTCCGCCCCGGCAGGCTGCCAGTGGCGCTGAACGGCACCGTTTGCCTGCGCCAGGCCGAGGGCGGCCATCACCTGGCCGACCTGTCCTGCGGCGGCGTCGGCGACGAGGAACACGTGGGGTCAGATGCGGCCGCGGCGGAAGGCCTCCGACCACGGGTGGCGGTGCTCTGGCGACCGCATGGTGGCAGTCTCCCACCCTACGAGGGGACGGGCAGCCAGCCGCGGCTGGCCTTTGTCAGCGGAGACGCTATCCTGCCCGCCGGCTGACTGTTTGTCGATCCGGGGTCGTCGAGGTTGGACTCGATGAGGAGCACGGCTTCTTGTCATTGCGGCAGTCGACGCAGGCGCACATGCCGCAGCCTCAGGTGAGGATCGGCACCCTTCTGGCCGCCAGGTCCACTCGGTGCCGGCGTACGCGGTGCGTCCGTCGCAGACGGCAGCGCCCGAGGATGGTTGAGGTTCGCGGGCCGGCAGCCGGCCGGGGCGCGGCGGCCGTCGCACCGCCGCGCGGTTGGGGCGGACCTCACGGGACGACGGCAACGGCGTCGACCTCGACGAGCTGGCCCCTGTAGCCGAGCACCGTGACGCCGAGCAGTGTGCTCGGCGCGTCGTGGTCGCCGAACCGGGCGCGCACTACGTCCCAGGCTGTGACGAGATCCGCCTGTTCGGTGCTCGCGACGTAGACGGTCGTGCGCACGACGTCTGTCAGCGCAGCCCCTGCCGCCTGCAGCGCCACTTCAAGATTGTCCATGACCTGTCGGGCCTGCCCGGCGACGTCACCGAGCGCCACAACCCGGTCGTGCTCGTCGATCGGACACGCGCCGGCGGTGTGCACAAGCCGGGCACCGGCGGAGACCACCGAGGCGTAGGCATAGGGGACAGCATCGGTCAGGCGGCTGGCGCGGATCAGTTCCACAGACATGGCGCCGACTGTGTCACGCCCGCCGCCCGCGATACGACCGAATTCGTTCTCGAACGAACAGGAGGCGCTGGCGATCGCGAACTCGACGGAGTATGGCCCCGCCGCGTACGTGTTCACTTCCGACATGCGGCGTGGTCTCCGCATAACCCGGCGAGAGCATCGGCCGTTCGACAGCAACGCCGACAGTAACCGCAGCAGTCGGGGCCAGCCAGGGTCTTACCGAGTCCGCCGGGCCGCCCGAGGTCGGATGACGGGCCGCACGCGCCGCCGCCTGGGCCGCGCCGCCCGCTGCCGCTGTCGCTCTGCGGCCGTCACGCCTATGCCCGGCGACTGGCGCGGAGAGCGGGGAAGCCCGGTGGGCCGCCGCAGAACGACAGACCGTTGACCGGTGGGTGGTGGGCCGGCATCCGGCCGGGTCGCGTGGCCCCGAGCCCGCGCGACGTAGGGGAGCGGACGCCGGCCGCGTCGGCGAGCTGGCGGCGGTCGCGGGTTGCGGCTACTGCGCCTCCTGCGGGGGCTCTCCGGGTCCAGGGAGGCATCTCGGGGCTGCGAGATCGCAGCTGGGCGATGGTGGCATCACGGCCAGTCGATCCGACCTAAGTCATCGAGTTCCGCCTCGTTTTCTTCCAGTCGGTCGGAAATGTCGTCAAGCATGTCCGCCACGTCTGCCCATGCTGGCTGGGCCAATGCGCCACTGTCCCGATAAAACTCCATCACGCAGCCGTGCTTTGGGCCGCTCCGCAGGTCCACGAATAGATTCCCGCCGCCGTGGTTCGTGGCGAGGGGCAACCAGGCAGGCAGCCAGGTCTCGCAAACCGTTCCGGCTGGACGGTTGTTCTCCGAATCCAGGAAGTCGTCCCACTGGTCGAGCGGTGCGACCTTCCGAGCGACGTCCATCCACAAGTGGCGACTCTTCAACGCTTCAGCGATCGGGTAAGGCACGAAGCCTGGCGGGATAAGCCACCCGCCGTCGGCCCGAAGGCCAAAATGCGCCCCGTCGGCGTACAACCACCAGGCCCGCAGGCCCGGCGGCAGTGGCTGGTCGACCGCCTCCTGCGCCGCCACGAGGTCGGGCTCAGACGCCGGCGGTCGTAGAGCCGCGCGGGCCCGAGGCGCGTGCTGTCGAAGCCACGTGTCGATGCGACCTATCGCGGCCGCCGCGACCCTCGCACGATCTGCACCCGCCATAATCACCCTTCCGGTCGCCGAACCAGGCCACCTGCCACAGCGGCGACAGTTAAACGCCAAGTGTCAGTCGCAAACGAGCAACTCCCTCTGCGGTTCTCGGAGCTATTGGCCGTGGCCGGCCTTATCTCAGGACACCTCTCATCCGATCGCACTGACACATGACAGTTGCGGCCCATCGGCGTCGAGACTGCTCAGACGGACAAGCACGTGCCATCGGGCAGCGTCCCAGCTACGCCGGCCGCCGCTCTTGAGGGAAGCACGTAGCCGAGCACGCAGGCGCCTTCAACCCGCGCGGCGAACACGAGCACCCCGCCCTCGGTGATGTCGTCGGACCGCGCGGGCCGCACGACATGGTCGACCAGACCCACGCGGTTCAGCGCGTTCCGCAGCTCGGCGGCGTCGACATTGTCGCGACGACATTGCCCGGGACCGCCGGTCGGTTGAACATCGGCCGAGTGCCTCCCTGCTCAAGGGGTGGTGCGGTCAGCCGTCGACCTCTACCCGGCCCACACTCTCGCATGCCGGCCGTGCCTGCTCCGCGCCGACCACGAAGTCCATACCGCCCCGCCGCTGACCCCAGGACGCCGCGTACGCTTCGATGTCGCATTCGGCCTCCGCAGGCTGCGGTGTCTATAACGGCACCATGCGCGGCCACCGTTGGCCACGGCACCGCACCACAACCACGGCGGCTGTGTCAGCAGCACTCAGCGAAAGCCACCTGGTGCTGTAGACTGCCGCGCCCAACCTGCCGACGGCCGTATGTAGCTGCCGCCATGAGGTGTCGGTGCCGCCCGGTAGCCTGAGGCGTCCCAGTCGCGAGCAGCACGGGAGGGCACGTGGTTGACGATCCGCGCTCGCGGCCGGCGTTCCGCCAGATACCGGCGGACATGTTCGCCTTCACCACCACCGATCGGGCGGACCTGCACACCGCGGTGATGCAGGTCTTCGGTGACGCACACGAGCGGCTGGTCGCCGCGCTGACCTTCGACGAGATCCTCGCCGCGTTGCCAGGTATCGGCTGGTACGAGCCGGTCGCCGACAGCTCTTTGGACTACACGCTCGGGGCGTTGCACAAGTACGGGCTGATCGAGCGGACGCAGAACCACACCGCCCACTACGCGTCGGCGGCCGAGTACGAGCGCCGTAACCTGCACTACTCGCTCAGCCGCAAGGGGGAAGCTGCCTACGAGGGGGTGCTGCATGCGGTGCAGCACCTGTCCTCGACTGGTGCGCTGCAGACGGCGGTCCTGGACGCGATCCTTGACCGGCTCGGTGAGCTGCTCGACCTGCTCACCGCCGACGCCAGCCCTGACCGGCGTATCTATGCGGCGCTGATGGAGTTGGAGGGGCACCTCGCCGGCCTGCGGGCCAGCACCAAGCAGTTCAACGGGCAGTTGCAGCGGCTGCTGCGGGCCGAAGGCGCCGATCCGGCCACGTTCGCCGAGGTCAAGCAGGCCACCATCGCCTATCTGTCGGAGTTCGTCACGAACCTTGACTCACGGCGGCACGCGATCGGCGACGCGGTGACCCGCCTCCACCAGCGCGGCGTCACCGTCCTGCACCATCGGGCGCTGCACGGCGCCGACCTGCCGGCGCTGCCCGGCGGCGACGACCCCGCACCCCGCTGGCTGGAGCAGCGGGCCGCCCGATGGGACGGCCTGTGCGCGTGGTTCCAACCCGCCGATGGCACCAGCCCCCGTATCGATCAGCTCGCCGACGTGGCACGACGCGCGATCGTCACGCTGATGCGGGCCTTGGAGCGGCTGACCGACAGCCGGCGGCGGGGCACCAGCACCGCCGCTGACTTCCGTGCCCTGGCTCGCTGGTTCGCCGCCAGCGACTCCGACGATGCCGCTCACGAGCTGTGGTCGGCCGCGTTCGGGCTGTGGCCCGCCCGGCATACCCACCTCACCCCCGATGACCCGACCGCCGTGTCGGCCACCACCTCATGGTGGGACGCCCCGGCGGTGCCGGTGTCGCCGCTGCTGCGCACCAGCGGCCAGGTGGACAAGGTCGCCCGCACGGCCCGGGTCCGTGACACCGCACAGGTGCGTCGGCTGCGCCGCGAGCGGGTGGTTGCTGAACGGGTGGAGCTGGAGCGGGCGTGGGCGCAGCTGGCCACCGCCGGGCCGGTGCGGCTGTCAGCGTTCGCGCAGCTTGATCCCGGTAGCTTCGCCCGTTTGCTGGAGCTGCTGTCACGGGCGCTGTCCGCCCCGCACCGCGACGGCGTTCGACAGGCGGCGACCGCTGACGGCCGCCTTGTCGTGACCCTCGCCGACGCCGACACCGCCCAACGAGCCGTGCTGCGTACACCGCACGGTGTGCTGTCCGCCCCGGACCTGCTGGTGTCGATCAGCGAAGCTCGCTCGCCAGGATCATCCACCGTCGGCCGGGCGGGTGCGGAGGCGAGCGCATGAGCGGGCTCGGCGAGGCGACGCGGGCGGCGGTCGGAGGGTTTGTGCGTGAGTGACCTGCGCAGCGAACTCGACCGGGAGCGGGCGACGGAGCGGGCCCAAGCGATCCGCGCGCTCCTGGCCAGCCCCCTGCTCACCCGCGACACCGGCCCCGATTTCGCCCTCGTAGTGCGGCACCGCGCCGACCTTGTCACCTGGTTCGACACCCATACCGGCTGGCGGCTGATCGTCGAACCCCGCGCCGGGTACGCCCGGCTGATGAAGACGTCACCCCGCCCACCGGTCGACCGGCCCGCGCGCCGCCCCCGCGGCGCGCGTACCCCATTCGACCGACGCCGCTACACCCTGCTCTGTCTGGTGGCCGCCGAGCTGCTCGGCGGCCCGGTGACCACGATCGGCATCATCGCGGAGCGGCTCGCCCACGCCTGCGCCGCCGAGCCGGACATCGTCGGGTTCGACAGCTCCCGGCACGACGACCGCCGAGCCTACGTCGATGCGCTGCTCGTGTTGGAGGAGTTGGGTGTGCTAACCGCCGTGGACGGCAGCACCGACACCTACCTGCAGCAGACCGACGCCAAGGTGCTCTACCGGGTCGACAGCGGCAGACTCGTCCGGCTCCTCGCCGCCCGGCAGGCCCCGTCGCGGCTGCCCGATGGCGACATCGACGCCTTGGTCCACGAGCCGCGCTACGGCGGCGCTGACGACCCCACTACTGAGGTGTCCGACGAGCAGCGCAACCGGTGGCTGCGGCACTCCATCGTCCGCAGGCTCCTCGACGACCCGGTGGTCTACTTCGCTGACCTGTCCGACGCGCAACGCGCCTACGCAAACAGCATCACCGGCCGGCGGATGCTGCGCACCGCGGTCGCCGACGCCGGCATGATCCTCGAAGAACGCGCCGAAGGCCTTTTGGCCGCCGACCCGGACGCCCTCGCGACGGACGAGAAGTTCCCCGCCGGCGGCAGCGTCGCCGGGCAGGCGGCGCTGCTACTGCTCGACACCATCCTCGCCGCCCGCCCCGACCCCGTTGGCGAGGAGCAGCTGATCCGGCAGCTCGCCGACCGGTTCACGGCCGTACCCGGGTGGGCGCGAACCTACCGCTCCGACGGCGGACCCGACCGTTTGACAGGTGAAGCCCTTGCGCTGCTTGCCCGGTTCGGGCTCATCGACCACGAGGACGGGGTTGTCCGCGCACTGCCCGCCGCCGCCCGCTACGCGGTCAGCCAACCCACCGTCGTCACACCCGCACAAAGGAGCCGCCGGTGACCCTCCTGACCCTGCCCGCCGTCGGCGCCCCCACCCCCGACCTGCGCGCCGACCGGTGGCAGCCCACCCGCGCCGGTGTCCTCAACATCTGGCGTTACTACGACGAAGTGTTCACCTTCCACCACGGCCGACTGCTGCTGCGCGGACCCAACGGCACCGGCAAGTCCAAGGCTTTAGAGCTGCTGCTGCCATACCTTCTGGATGCGAACCTGCGCCCAACGCGGCTGTCCACGTTCGGCGGGTCCGAGCGCACCATGCACTGGAACCTCATGGGCGACGGCTACCCGCACACCACCCGGGTGGGCTACGTGTGGCTGGAGTTCGGGCACGGCGGCGACGATCAGACGCACTGGTTCACCTGCGGCGCGCGGCTGGCGGCGTCGACCAACACCCGCACCGTCGACGCCACCTACTTCACCACCACACTGCGCGTGGGCGAGCCCGACGGCCTCTCCCTCGTCAAGGACGGCAACGTCCCGCTGACCCGCCAAGACCTGACCCAGGCACTCGGCGACGACGGCACGGTGCACGCTGGCGCCGAGTCCTACCGGCGGGCCGTGCGGGAAACCCTCTTCCGCGGACTCAGCGAGACGCAGTACGAGGCACTCATCGCGACGCTGCTGCAACTGCGCACCCCGAAGCTGTCCGAGCACCTCAACCCCGACGCCCTGTCGGAAGTGCTGTCGAAAGCCCTGCCGCCGCTGGACGCCGCCGACCTGGCCGAAATCGCCGAAGGCTTCGAGCAGCTTGACCGGCGGCGCGAACGCCTCGCCCGGCTCGACGAGGAAGTCACCGCCGCCCGGCGACTGGCCGAACGCCAGCAGCGCTATGCCCGCCGTGCCCTGCGGCGCGGCGCGGCCGACGTCATCGCCGCCACCACCCAGCTGGACAACGTCACCCGCGACGCCCGCCAGCGCCGCCACGAGCATGCCGTCGCCGCCGACGAGCTGGCCCAGGTGAGCGCGGCCATCACCGCCAACGAACGCGAGCAGACCGTCACTGAGGAAAGCATCGGCGGGCTTCGCGACAGCGACGCCTACCGTGAGGGCCGCCAGCTCGACGACCTACGGCGGGAGGCGGCCGCCGCCCAGCGAATCGCCGCCGATGCCCGCAGGGCGGCGGACAACCGACGCGCCGACGCGGCCCGCGCCGCCGAACAAGCCGCCCGCCTCTGCGACGAGGTCGCCACCACCGCCGCGCAAACCAGCAGATCCTGGCGGGACACCACCTCCGCGGCCCTCGCCGCCGGAATGGCCACGCTGGTCGAACCCCTCGCCGCCGACACCACCGAGCGGGCCCGGCACCTCCTGCGGGGCATCATCCGCGGTCGCGAGGAACAGATCGCCGCGGTCAGCGCAGCGATAGCCATCCACCAGCGGGCGGTCACCGACCGCGACCGGACCCAGGTCAGGCGAGAACGGCGAACCCGCGAACGCGACGCCGCCACCAGCACCCTGCGGCAGCTCACCCGCACACACGACGACGAGGTGGCCGCCCTGCGCGACCGCATCGCCGGATGGGCGTCGGCGTGTGAGGTGTTGCCCGTCACCGACCGGGCAGGCGAACTCGCGGACCTGGCAGGCGACGAAATCACTCTCGGTACGCTGCTCAGCGAACTGGCAGCCACTGTCCGCGAACAGCTCGCTGCAGCCCAAGCCGCACAGCAGACCCGCGACACCGAACTGCGCCAACGGCGACAACCCCTCGCGCTGCGGCTGACAGAGCTGTCCACCACCGCAAACCCCGAGCCGACACCGCCGCGGCGGCGCACCGCGCCCCGTCAGGAGCGGCCCGGCGGCCCGCTATGGCGGCTGGTCGACTGGCGCGGCGACGTACCGGCCCCAGTGCAGACCGCCGTGGAAGCCGCCCTCGAAGCATCCGGCCTGCTCGACGCCTGGATCTGGCCCGACGGGTCGGTGACCTCGGACCGCCGCGGCCACGACACCTACCTGGCTGCCGCCACCGCCCTGCCCGCACCCGACGAATCCCTGCTCGCAGTTCTCGCCCCCGACCAGCGGGCGCCCGTACCGGCACCGCTGGTCGCCGCCGCGCTCGCCAGCGTGGCGTTCGGACCGACCCCACCCCACCACGTCGCCGCGGTCGGCGCCGACGGGAGCTGGCGACTCGGCCCGCTCTACGGCAACGCCAGCAAGCCAGACGTGGAGTTCCTGGGCGCAGCAGCCCGAGAACGTACCCGACGCCGGCAGATCGATGAGCTGACCAACCAGATCGCGGACCTCGACGGCGAACGCGCCCGGATCAGCGAGACCATCCGACACCTGACCCAGCGGCGTGACACGCTGCAGACGGAGCTCGCGGCGCGGCCCGACCACCGCCTGGTCGCGCGCGCGGCCGAACAGGTCAGCCGCGCCGAGCTGAAACTCGCCAGCGCACAAGACCTCCTCGACGAGGCAGGCCGCGAAGTAGCCTCCGCGGACGACGCAGCTCGCGCGGCGCTGCGGGAACTGACCCTCGTCGGCTCCCGCCACGGCCTCCCCACCGCTGCCGCGGACCTTGACCACCTCACCGACGCGCTGCGAACCCTGCGGCAGGCAGCCGACGGTTGGTTGACTGACCGCGACCGTGAGGAAAATATCGCCGCGCGGCGCGATGACGCCCGCGACACGGCCGATCGCGCTGCCACCCTCGCCGAGGAAGAAGCAGCCCGCGCCGAGACCGCCGAGGAGATCGCCGCCGGTCTCGCGGCCCGGCTCGAGGCGGTGGAACGCACCGTCGGTGTCGAGTATCGGGCCGTCCTCGATCAGGTGCACCAGCTGCGCAACCACATGGAAAACCTGAAACGCGATCTGCGAGCGTTGCGCCCGCGCCACGACACCCTCATCGGCCAGCTGCACGACCTCAACGCCCGCGCCGAACGGGCCGAACAGGACCGCGACGAGGCCAGCGCTGTCCGCGACACCGCAACCGCCCAGCTGACCCGACTCGTCGACCTCCTCGGCCCCGACGCTGCCCTCACCACCGACCTGTCCGGCGTCGGCGCGGTCACCGCGACGCTGCACGTCGCGCGACAGCTCGCCGAGGAAATCGGCAGCCTCGCCCACGGCCCCCGCCATCTCCGCCAAGACGAAGGCGAACTGGGCAACGTCCTGCACCTCATTACCGCCTCGCTGGCCGGATACGCCGACCTGGCGATGACCCCCGACGAGCAGTGCGACGTGCAGGTCGTCACCGCCACCGTCGACGGCCTGCCGACCACCCCCACCGCACTGGTACACCGGCTCGTGTCCGAACGCGATGGCATGCGAGCCCACCTCACCGAAGAGGAACGGCAGCTGTTCGACCGCACCCTCACCGGCGACACCCGCCGCCACGTCGCCCTGCGCATCCGCCAAGCCGCTGACCTCGTGCGCGAGACCAGCGCCCAGCTCGAACAGGTCCGCACCGTGTCCGGCCTCGGCGTCCGGCTGAACTGGGAAGTCAACAGCGACCTCGACCCACGCCTACGACACGCCCGCGAACTCCTCCTGCAGGATCCGGCGCTCCTGACCGACACCCAACGCGCCGCCCTGCACGACTTCTTCCGCGCCCGCATCGACGACATTCGCAACGCCGGCTCCACTGACGGCTGGGAACAGCAGCTCAGCGAAGCCCTCGACTACCGACGATGGCACCGGTTCGTCGTGCAGATCCGCTCCGCCACCGGCGACTGGTCACCTGTCACCCGCCGCCAACACGGTGCCAAATCCGGCGGAGAGAAAGCCATCGTGCTGCACCTGCCGCTTTTCGCCGCCGCCGGCGCCCACTACCGGGCCGCACCCTCCGCGCCCCGGCTGATCCTCCTCGACGAGGTCTTCGTCGGCGTCGACCAGATCAACCGCGGACAGCTGATGGGCGTACTGAAAGCCCTCGACCTCGACCTGCTTCTCACCTCCGACCAAGAATGGTGCACCTACGCCGAAGTCGACGGCATCGCCATCCACCAACTGATCGCCGGCACAGAAGACGGCGACGACGCCGTCACCACCGCCCGTTTCGTCTGGACCGGCCGCGACATCCTGGTCGACGACCGATGAGCGCCGCCCGATTCGACCGCCCGGAACTCGCGCCACTCTGGGCCGAGGCGCGGCGCCGGTTCGAAGCCACCGACGGCCCGGTCACCCGGATACGGCTGCACAGCCTCCAACCCGACGAGCGGGAGGCACTGGCAGATCTTCTCGGCCTCGCCTATACCCCCGAGCCGGAAATGACCGTCCCTCTTCGCGCGCTCGACGCGCTCCTGCGTGCCGCCACCGGGCTGGACACCCGAGGTGTGGTGGAGGCGATCGGCGGCCCGATCACCAGTCGGGCACAAGAGCGCCACCGACGTGCCACCGCACGCGCCGACCTGTGGCAGTGGGCACGGGAACACCCCACCGTTGCCGCAGAACCGGCCCTGCTCACCTGGCTCGACCGCATCCGCTCCAGCGGCCTCGCCGCCGGTGACACATCCGCCGCCCGCCTCCTGCTGCAGCAGGCACTCAAGATCCTCGCCGCACTGCCCGCCGCCGGAGAGCCGCTCCCGGTGCTGGCCGCCCGGCTCACCACCGACTCTCACGCGCTCGACGAAGACAGCCGACTCGGCAAACTCGTCCTGCGGGCCCTCGCGACCCTGCACGACGAAGAGCCACCCACCGACGCCGAAGGCCGCCGCCGGCTGTGGGAACGCTCCGGCATCGCGTGCGACGAGTTGTCGACCACCGTCTTGGTCGCCGGGCTGCGACCAGTCGGGGACGGCCCACTCGTGCGAGGCCTACGCACCTGGGCCGAAGCCGGCCAAGCAGCCCTGGTCACCCTTGCCCAGCTCCGCCACCATCCCGTCGGTCAGCTACCCGGACCGGTTTTTGTTGTTGAGAACCCGGCGGTCGTGGCGGTTGCCTTACGTCGCTTCGGCGTCGCCTGCCCACCCCTAGTCTGTACCGCAGGCTGGCCCAGCACGGCCGCGATCATGCTGCTACGCGACATCGCCGCCAACGGCGGGCAACTGCGGTATCACGGAGACTTCGACGGGGACGGCCTGCGGATCGCCGCGCACGTGCTGAGCAAGACGAACGCGCAACCGTGGCTGCTCCACGCGAAGGACTACCTGAATGCCGTTCCAACCGCCGGACCACCCGTCGGCCGAGTCGACGAGACGCCATGGGACCCACCCTTGGCCGCAGCACTGCGCACACACGGAGTCGCGCTGCTCGAGGAAGTAGTGGTGGACTCCCTGCTTGCCGACATGGCAACACAAGCGGATGTTGGAGTCCCGTCGGCCGCGCCCTCGGCGTAGGGATTCCACCGGCAGTTGGCTTGATCTCCAACCGATCCGCTCCGGCCGGGCGGAGAAGATCGCCCCCACCGGCGCGCCCTCGTGGTTGTCGTCAAGGGGGCAGACCTCGGGGTTTGACTGGCCGCAGAATCCCTCGACCCTTGCCGTGAGGGCCCGTCGGTATGCCGACGGTTGGCGTCCACCGCCTCGACGATGACAAGGCCCGCGTCAACGTCGTCGGAGTTGGCGCCGACGAAGCTGGTGCCGGCGGCGGACATGACAGGGTGAACGGCAGAATGCTGAGCGCCGAGTGGCGGCCGGGCCAGGCGTGCCCACCGCCCGACCGTGAGCTGCTGCTGCCCGACTCTGCCGAGAAACGTGCCGATGTGATCGCACAGGTCGTATCAGTGGGGACAGCGCAAACCTCGCCATCTCACCTACCGACGGATGTGGTCGGTAAGGGCAGTCGGGCGGGGGAGGTCCCGCCCGACGAGTGGCACCGGACCAGCGAGAACCTCACACCGGCACGACGCCGGGCTCAGCGCCGGCCGTCTGGACTGGCACGGTCGCCGCCGTCGCCTTGGCCTCGGCGACATGGCGGGTGAAGCTGCGCGTCGCCGCCCAGAGCTTGTAGATGAGCAGCAGCTCGAACGCGACGAGCAGAATGCCTGCGATCACGGCGGAACCGATGACGAACCCGGTCAGCGGCCCGATGATGAACACCGCCATCTGGAACTCGATGCCGCTGACCACATGGGCCCGGATGCGCTGGCGGACCAGCGCGTTGCGGAACCGCACGAAGAGGCCGAAGCGCCTCCGGAAGTCGCCGTAGACGTCGACGACCGGCCGCCCGCCGGCGGCCAGTTGCTCCGCCGTCGCCGCGCCGACCGGTTGCTGCTGCAGCGTCTCCTCGACGAACGCCGGCCGTACGCCCTCGCCCCGAAGCGCGGCGAGTTCGTCACGCATCTGGTTCTTCACCTTGCCGATCTGCAGCGCGTTCAGGTAGCGGAACATGTCGAGGAAGACGACGGCACCGCCTACCCAGAGGTACGTCAGGTCGCCGGTCCGCTCAAACTGCCCGCCCATCAAGGCGATCGTGCAGACGACGACACGCAGCCGGTCAAAGACGTAGTCGAGCCAGGCTCCGAAGATGGAACCCGTTCCGTTGAGCCTGGCGACCTTGCCGTCCATGCAGTCGATCACGAAGCTGAGGTGGAAGAGCACCGCCCCGGCGGCCAGCCAGGGGTAGTCCTGCAGCGCGAAACAGGCCGCCGCGGCCAACCCGAGCAGGAAGGCCGCCACCGTCAGCCGGTTCGGGGTGATCCACCGGTAGGGCGCCACGAGTCGGACGAGGCGGGAGGCGACGGGGTCGACCAGCCACACCGTCCACCACGCGTCCCGGTCCTTGTACGTCCGGTCGCGGACCTCCTGCAGAGTCACCCGCTGGGCCATCGTCATATCCATTTCGCGCGGTGGAACCTGAACGTGTATGGGCGGGAACGTTACCGAAAGGTGAACGACGAGACTCGCCGTCAAACGGCCCCTGCGAGTCCGGCCCTGTAGTTGATTGTCCTCGTCCTTTCGGTCAACGAGCCAGATGGTTTCGCCGGATTTGTTGTGGCGGTACAGGTGGAGGGGATGCATTGCTTTCCGTTCATCGTGGTTGAGCCGTGCTTTCCGCGAGCCGGCCAGGCGCGGCGGACACGGGCGGTACGGCACCGAGGCGGCGGGGAGTGCTGGCTGCGGGCGGGTGGGTCGGGCGCGGGCTGCCGGGTAGGTCATCGTTCCGTTCGGTCGAGGTGGGTGAGCAGGGTGCTCACCTCGGTGTGCAGGCGACGTAGCTCGGCGGCCGTCGGCGCCAGTTCGTAGCAGTGGTGGTGGGCGGCGGCCGACAGGGCCGCCCAGGTGAACGCGACGCGTCGGGCGACGGCGGCGCCGGGTCCGAGGCGGCCGCGCAGCATCAGCTGCTTCGCGCGGCCCTGCCAGCACGCGGCCACCACCGGCCGGGTCCGCCGCCAGTAGGCGTCGATGCCACCCTCAAGGGCGAGCCGGATCAGGCAGGCGCACGCCCGTGGCCACCAGCCGGCGGTGACCGCGGCCGCGCCGAGTTCGCCGGCGGCGCGCAGCATCTGGTCGGCCGCCGCCAGGCAGCGCTGCGGCGTCGGCCCGGTCACGACCGGACCTCCGTCCCGTTGCGAGGCGCGGGCACGGCGGCGACGTGACCCCGCAGCGCCCCCGCGAGGTGGCGGGCGTCCGCGACCAGCTCGGGCAAGTCGAACAGGTACGCCCCGTGCACCCCCTCCTTGCACGCCTTGTACGCGGCCACCGCCCGCGACCCGTGCCGGCGGCTCAGGTACCCGAGCACGTCACCGCCCCGGTCGGCATCGTCGAACAGCGCCAACGCGACCGTGGTGGTCAACCTGCGGGACGCGGCCACGATCGCCGCCTCGATGTCGTCGTGCGGGACACCCCGCGCGACCTGCCGCCGCCACACGATCCGGTGGCAGGCCGCCTCGATCGCCGAGCGGCACAGCTCCGCCACCACCGGCCCGCGCACCTCCGCGGCGACTTCCTCGGTGCGGGCCAGCGCGTACGCGTCGTCGAGGTAGCGCGTCACCGGGTCGGAGCCCGGCCGGAGGGTCACCACCGACCGCTCGGCGCGGGTCACCTCCACGATGCGGGACTGGCCCAGGTCGAGGCGGGACAGGGCGTCGGGCAGCCGGGTATCGTGGGTGAAGACCACCACCTGCCGCTGCTCGGCCAGCTCGGCGAGCACCCGGGCCAGGCCGTCCACCTTGGCCGGGTCCATGCTCTGCACCGGGTCGTCAACGACGATGAACCGGAACGGGCTCTCCGGCGCGCAGCCGCGCGGCAGGAACGTCGCCAGCCCGAGGGCGTGCATCTCGCCCTGGCTCATCACCCCGAGCGCGGTGCCGTTGTCCGCGCCGTCCACGCTGACCGGGATCACCACCCGCCGACGGGTGTTGGTGCCTTCGAGAGTCATCGCCCCGAGTTCGACGTTGCTCTCTTGGCGCAGCTGCGCCCAGATCCGCTGCGAGTGCGCCGCGAACGGGGCGAGGCGCTGGTTGCGCAGGTCCGCGCCGGTCGCCTTCAGCCACGTGCGGGCGGCCTTGATCCGCGCAAGGGTCCGCTCGTGTTCCGGCAGCGTACGGGCGGCGTCGACCCAGGCCCGCAGCTCACCGGCCGCGGTCTGCCAGCCGATGTCGCGCTGACGGAGGAAGCGCGTCGCGTACCTGCGGGCGCGCTCGGCCGTCTCGAGCACCGCCGGGTAGCGGGCGGTCAGGTGGTCGGCGAGCTCCTCCGGGCTGCCGGGTGCCTGGCGCAGCGCCGTCGCGGCGTCGTGCAGGGCGTCCACCGGTACGCCGTCGGCCGTGCCCTCGGGGACGGCCAGGTCGTCGATCAGGTGGTGTGCCCGCTGCATGGCCGCGTTCAACCGCGCGGCGGCGGCCTGGGCCGCGAGCGTACGGTCCCGTAGCTCGTCCAGCGACGCCGCCGCGTTGGCCCGCCAGCCGCCGTCGAGGGTGCCGGTGGCGCAGACCGGGCAGGGACCGTCGCCCCGGTCGTCGTGGTGTTCCAGGGCGAGCCGGAGCAACTCCGCCGTCCGCAGGGACGCCCGGGACCGTCCACCGTCCTGACGGCGCGCCTCGGCACCGGCCGCGCGCAGCTGCTCGGCGAGCCGGGTCACCCCGTCGACGTCGGGCAGCTGCATCGCCGCGAGGCGGCGGCACAGCAGCACCTGTTCGTCTGCGGTCGGCTCGTCGGGTTCGTCGAGGATGGCGGCCAGCGCGTCCAGGTCCGGTCGGCTGGCATGGAGCAGCTTCGCCGCTCGGGCCGCCCGGTCGTGCGGCAGTTCGGCGAGCGTGGCGGCGAGGGCTGCCCGCCGGGCGCGTACCTCCTTGACCGTGCCCTCGACGGGCCGGGCGGCGTTCATCAGCCGGCGGTCGGCGTCGGTGATCGCTTCCAGGCCGAGGATCGCGGACAGCGCGTCGAACAGCTGGCTCTGCGTGCCGGCGGTGAGCCGGCCCAGCTCGGCGGCGGTGAGGAACGGCCGGTAGAGCGCCAGCGGCCGGTCCAGCCCGAGTTCGTCGAGCCCGTGGTGGCTGCCGCGGGCGCTGGCCACCCGCACCTGCGCCGCGGTCAGGTCCGCGTCCGGCGCCCAGGAACGGGTCACCGTGGTGGGCGTGGCGACGCCGTCGATCCGAAGCTCGACCACGATCCGGCAGGCGTCGCCGGTGTGCAGGTTGCGCCACCCGGTACGCCACACGCTGTTGCGGTCCGCCCAGCGGGCGCTGTCCCCGGTCAGTGCCAGTTCCACCGCCTCGGCGAAGCTGGACTTGCCGGAGCCGTTGCGGCCGACCACCACGGTCAGCCCCGGGCCGGGCTCGATGTCGAGGGTGCGCTCCGGACCGACGCCTCGGAAGCCGGCAACGGTGACGGACGAGAGCCAGATCCGCTCCGGCGGCTCGTTCGCCGTCGGACGCTGCGGCTCAAGGGTGGTCGGCCGGCCGGTGAGCGCCGCGTCCAGGTCGGTCTCGTCACCGAGCGCGGCGAGGACGAGGTCGGCGGTGTCATCGGGTACGCGGTCGGCGGCGAGCCGATCGAAGATCAGCTCGACCAGCGGTGCGGTCTGGCTCATGAAGCTACCTCCGTACTGAAAGGAGCGTGCGGATCCGCCTGCGTGGCGGAGGGCTGCGGGCAGGTGGCTCGCCGTGGGCGCAGCCCGGGGCCGGCCCACCGGTTCCGGGCGGAATGCGGGAAGGTCATCGGCGTCTCCAGGCGTGTGCCGTCCGCGGGTCGACGACCCGTCGATCCGCTGTTCGGCGCTGGAATCCGCGGGGCGACCCTCGGTTCGCCCTCGAGTTGGTGCCGGCGATCGATCAGCCGACGACGGCATCAGGTCAGCGGGCGAGGCTGCCGTGCCAGTCCCGCAGGAACGCGTCGACCAGGGAGTGCGCCCGCGGGCGTACGTCGAAGGTCTCATCGAGACGGCGGCGGGCCATGTGGGACAGGCCGTCGGCAGCCTCGTTGAGGGCGTGCCCGCTGTGCCCCTTGACGTGCTGGAAGGACAGGTCCGGCCGGTGGCTCACCGCGTCGGCGAGCCGGCCCAGCGTCGGCTGGTCGGCCCACCGGCGCTCGCGCAGGCTGTAACCGGCCGGCATCGTGGTCACATCACCGGCCTGCCAGCGGCGTAGCCACCGCAAGGCGACCATGCTGTCCAGCAGCACTGTCATCCCCGCCGGCGGCTCCTCGTACACCGTCAGCAGGAAGTCGACCGCACGTAGCTCGTTGATTAGCACCCGGGACGCCCCGGTCGGGTCGAGCCGGCCGGTGCCCCGGCCGCGCAGGCCGTAGTGGCCGTCGCTGACCACGTACGCGATGCCGCCGGCGCGGCCCTTCCAGCTGGCGTCGGTCGCGGCGACGACCGGCGCGGACGCCGCCGCCCAACGCCCGACCCGGCCGCGACCGCGCTGCTGGTCGGGCTTCGGCCGGCAGGCCGTGCCGTGCGTGGTGGCGAGCCGCTCGGCGGTGTCGAGGAGTTGCTCGGCCGAGCCGAGCTCGTCGTAGTGGACGGCGGTGAGCGCGAGCGTCACCGCGTCGCCGATCCGCTGACAGTCCGCGCAGGTCGTGTGCCGGACGTAGCGGCGCAGCGGCAGGGCGCGGGCGTGCAGGGGCGCGGGAAGCAGGTGCAGGGCGCGGAGGAACTCATCGGGACGCACGACGCCCCCTCAGAACTCGGAGACTTCGGTGACGACGGCAGTCAGCTTGTCGCCGGAGCGCCTGGTGCTGGCCATCTCCTCCTCCTGCACGGAGGCGGAGTCACCGGTCACCTCGAAGGTGTTGATGATCGGGTCCTCGGCGCCCTTGACCTGGTAGGTCACCTCGTACGTCTTGGACGGGTCGAGACCGGTGCCGGTGTACGTCACGTTGATCCGGTAGGTGACGTTGCAGCCGGCGCTGCCGAAGCACTCCTTGCTCAGGATCTTGACCCTGAGCTTGAAGTCGTTCTTCGTCGGCGCGTCGTAGCTGAGCGGAGGTTCGGTGGTCGCCGGCGCGGCGACGGCGGTGGTCGGGGCGGAGGTCGTGGCCGGCGGGGTCGGAGCAGTCGAGGTGGCGGCCGCCCCCTTCTCAGGCTTGTCGCCGCTGTTGGCCGTGGCCAGCAGCGCGCCGCAGCCGCCGAAGCAGAGCAGCAGCACCAGGACCACCCCGGCGACGATCCATCCGATGAGCGGCTTCTTGCGAGGGGCGACGGGCTGCGGGTTCGTGGTCTCCGCCGTGCCGGACTGGGCGTCGGACGGCGGCTGGAACTCGGGCTGGGTCATTGGTCTCTCCTGTGAGTGGGCAGGGGTGATCGGCTCGGCTGTCAGCGGTCCAGCCGGGCGAGTGGGGTTCAAACGTGCGGGCGGTTGGGCGGCGGAGTCCGGGTCCGATCAGGCGGACGGGATGGCAATGACCTCGACCTCGACGCCTTCGGTGCGCAGCGTCTTCATCGCCTGATAGAGCGCGACCTGGGCGAAGGTGAAGAGGGTGTCGACGGTGACCGTCCGGCCTGACTTGAGGGCGATGGCGTAGACGACCTTGCGCGGCCGGAAGTCTTCGGTAAGGTCGGGCGCGTTGGGCTGCTGGCGGACCAGTTCGAGGAACCTGGCCCGAGCCTCGGCGTCGTAGCGGAGCGCGTAGAAGGAGGTGACGCCCTGCGTGAAGAGATGGCTCAGCGGGGAACTACCGGAGGCTCGCTTGACGTGGATCAGCTCGCCGGCAGGGCCCAGCAGGTCACAGGCCTCGATTCCCCGCGGATGCTGCGCCGTGTAGAGAAGCTTCTTGTCAAGCAGGACCAGCCGTTGGTCCCGCTCGGCGGCCGAACGGTTGTAGGCGTCCTCCCGCGACAGGTTGCCAGTCCAAGGCGGCAGGACGATCCCGGAGGGCCGGTCCAGGATCTGAGCGATCTCCTGGTGCAGGAACTCGCGGTGCCGGTCACCGATCTCGTACCACCTGTCCTCATGCAGCAGCAGGTGGCTGGTGCCGACGGCCACCTCCGCGGTGATCCAGCGGGAGATCGGCGTCGACGTCATCGGTTCCCTGCCGCTCCCATCAGCGAAGAGGGTGAGCTTGCCAGTGCAAAGGCCCGCCCACCGGTCCCCGTCCAGCGCGCCGTTGGTATGGGCGAGGATCGCGGGCAGGTCCAGGTCTGCGGTATGGGTTGCCGCACTTCCGGACTTCGGAACGTAAATCCGGTACGACCCAACGTGCTCAATGTCGCTGACCAGCTCGCCTGGCACGGCGACGCCGAGGTCGGGCGGCTCGGGCAGCGCCAGCCGTTGGTCCAGGGTGTCGTCGAGTTCCCGGATCCGAGGGTCGGACGCCGGCACGGGACGGATCTGGGTGATGAACTCCAGGTCGGCCAGGGGAGACTCCTGCTGGCACACCCGGTTGATCTCGCGCAGGTCGGCGAGGAGTCCTTCGGGCTCGACGCAGAGAGGGATGTGCAGCGCTTCGCCGCCGTCGACCTTCACCGGCTTGCCGGTACGGCGGCAGGCCGTCAGGTTCGGGTTGTCCGTGCGGCCGCACACTTGGCCGACGATTTCGCCCCACTTGTCGATGCTGTACTTCCAGATGGGCTGGCCCCCGGGCACGAGACTCCGGTCCACCCGGCCGCTCGCGCCGACCACCCGGCGGCGGACCTGACGGATCTGGCTCGGCAGCAGGGCCCGGACGGCGAAGGACACGCCGAAGGTCAGGTCGATCTTCTCCCTCTCGATCATGAATCGGCCCAGCGTGCCGTAAGCCAGGGCGTACGTCTCCTCGTCGACGGCCAGGAGCAGAGCACCGCCGCCGCTGGTGTAGCCCAAGTCCACGTCCTCGCCGGTGAGCCCGGCCAGCACGTCGCACCACTCGGCGCGGAGGCACGGCACGGTGCCGTACACCAGGAACGCCGGTGCGTCGGCGACTCGACGAGGTGCCGCCTCGAAGCCGTTCTCCCGCAGGTAATCCTCGTTAAGCGCACCCGCGAGCCCTTCAGCGGTAGGGGGCACGTTGAGTCGGTAGACGGTGGTCGGGTGGGTGCCCGGGGGAGCCGGCGGCAGCGGGCACTCGAAGAGGGCGGGCTGCTGGGACGTGCGCCGCCGGCGGCCCTTGCGGGTGGTGCTGGCACGGTTCGTCGCACTGCGCATGTCGATCTCCTCGCGTAGAGCTTCGTGCTGGCGGAGGTGCGGTGCGGACTGCGCCGGGGGAGGGCTTCGCGGGACCCGCCCCCGGCGGGGAACGAGGGTCAGCTCAGGGCGACGGTTACGCCGCCGGAGAACGGCGAGTCGTGCAGCTCGAGCTTGGCGAGCTTGACGTTCTTCGGGATGTCGAAGACGACCACGCCGGTGACCTGGTTGCCGGGGTTGATGTCGTTCAGGAACGTCTCGGCGTTCTGGTTGGCGTAGATCGCGGCGCCGCTGTCCGAGGAGTACTCGGTGCCGTTGGCGGCGTACGCCTTCTGGCTGCTGCCGTCGAACATCTGCGACTCCTTGCCGATGTTCTTGACGTTGATGGTGACCAGGCAGAACTGGCCCTGCGCCTTGGCGCCGACCAGGCTGGAGCCGAGCTTGGCGACGCCGCACTTGGCGGACTTCACCGTGAACTCGAACTTCCCGTCCCGGGCCGGCTGGCCGATCTTCGCGGTCTTCGGCTTGTCGTCGCCCTTGGCGCCGCCGGCGTCGGCCTTGCTGGTGGTGTCGTCGGTGGAGCCGGCGCCGCAGCCCAGGGCGACGAGGCCGGTGGCGAGCAGAGCGAGAGTGGTGATCTTTCGCATCGTTTTCCTCCTGCTGTGAACGTTGCGGCGTCAATGAGAGCATCATCCGTGAACGCTGTCAACAGACATGATGCTTGACAGGTGTGACACACTGCGGAGGTGCAGGAGACACCGACCATCACGGCGGCGGAGATCGCCCGGCTCGCCGGGGTCGGCCGTGCCGCGGTCAGCAACTGGCGCAAGCGCTACGCCGACTTCCCCACCCCGGTGGCCGGCACGGCGGCCAGTCCCGAGTTCGACCTGACGCAGGTCGAACAGTGGCTGCGCGCCCAGGGGAAGCTCCCCGAGCTCGCCACCGCCGAACGCCTGTGGCGGCACCTCGCTGCCGCCAGCGAATCCCCGGCCGCCGGCCTCGCCGCCGTCGGCGCACTGCTGCTCGCCCGGCAACGCGGCCAGCGCCCCCACCGACCAGGGGATCCGCACCTGAAACCGCTGCTACCCGACGTCGACGCGCTCGTCGACGAACTCGGCCCGCAGGGCGCCTTCGACGAGCTGTGGCAGCGCTTCTCCGCACCTGGACCGGGCCGCCCGTTCGCTACCCCCGACGACCTCGCTGACCTCATGGTCGAGCTCGCCGGCGTCGGCGGCGGGTCTGTCCTCGACCCGGCCGCCGGCTCCGGCGCCATCCTGCGCGCCGCCGTCCGCGCCGGCTGCACCTCCGCCTACGGGCAGGAACTCGACGAGGACCTCGCCCGGCTCGCCGGACTGTGGCTGGCCCTACGCGACGTGCCAGGGGAGGTCAACACCGGCGATTCACTGCGCGCCGACGCCTTCGCCGGCCGCTCGTTCGACACCGTCGTCTGCCACCCGCCGTTCGGGGCCACCAACTGGGGTGACGAGGAGCTCGGCCACGACCCACGCTGGATCGTCGGCACCACACCGCGTACCGAGCCGGAGCTGGCCTGGGCGCAGCACGCCCTGGCCCACCTGCGCATCGGCGGGCACGCCGTACTGCTGATGCCACCCACCGTGGCCAGCCGCCGCGCCGGCCGGCGAATCCGCGCCGAGCTGCTGCGCCGCGGCGCCCTGCGCGCCGTCATCGCCCTCCCGCCCGGGGCGGCCGCGCCGCACGGCGTACCACTGCACCTGTGGGTGCTGCGGCGGCCCGCGCCCGACGCGCCGCCACCGGCGCGGACGCTGCTGGTCGACGCCGCCGGCGGCGACCTGACCGAGAACGGCCCGCGCATCCTCGCCGCGTGGCGGGCCTTCACCGCCGCCCCCGACGCCGAGGTCCAGGAGGCCGGCTTCGCCCGCGCGGTCCCGGTGATCGAGCTGCTCGACGAGGAGGTCGACCTCACCCCCGCGCGCCGCCAACCCGCCGTCGAGGGCAAGGCCACCGGAGAGCATCTGGTACGCACCAGAGAGCGGCTGGCCGCCATCGTCAGCGACTTGCCGGGGCTGATGCCGCAGGTCACGTCGGCGCCAGAGGCACCGGACGGGGAGTTCCTGTCGGTGGGGGAGCTGGTTCGGGCCGGTGCACTGCAGCTCATCGGCCCGATCCGGGCAGCCTCCGCCGAGGCTGGCGAACCGCCCGGTGACGGCCGACCCGTGCTGACCGTGCAGGACGTGCTGAACGGCGCACACCCCTCCGGCCGGGATGACGGCCGGCTCGGTCAGGAAGTCCAGCTGGCGATCGGCGATGTCGTGGTGCCGATGATCGCGCGGCAGCTCACCGCGCGGGTGGTGACCTCCGACGGCTGGTTACTCGGACGCAACCTCTACCTGCTCCGGTCGAACCTGGCGGTGCTCGACCCGTGGTTCCTCGCCGGGCAGCTACGCACGTCGACGAACGAGAAGCAGGCGTCGAGCCTGTCGGGGACGCTGCGCTTCGACATCCGGCGGGCGCAGGTGCGGCGGCTGCCGCTGGAGGAGCAGCGGGCGCATGGCGAGGCGTTCCAGCGGCTGGAGGCGTTTGAGTCGGCAATCCGACAGGCCGCATCGCTCGGTGCTGATCTGGTTCGCCTCACCGCCGACGGCCTCGCACGCGGGGCGCTTCGCCCTGATCAGCGGTCAGCCCGCAAGCGATCAGCCAGGTAAGGACCACAGAAGCCTTCCCCGCTGACGGATCGGACGACGATCCGCCCCGGGTGGGGGACTACAACGATGCAGGACAGCAGCCATACTGCTTGACTTAAGGCAATCGAAAGGAACCTGGTGAGCACCAAGCACCAAGAGCTGGCGAACTTCATCTGGTCGGTGGCCGACCTGCTGCGCGGCGACTACAAGCAGTCCGAGTACGGCCGGGTGATCCTCCCGTTGACCGTGCTGCGCCGCCTCGACTGCGTGCTCGAACCGACGAAGGACGCTGTGCTCGCCCGGCACAAGCAGCTCAAGGACATGGGCGTGCAGAACATGGACCCGGTGCTGCGCAAGACCGCCGGGCTTTCCTTCTACAACACCAGCGAGATGTCCTTCCGCAAGCTGCTCGGCGACCAGGACCACGTCGCGCTCAACCTGCGCGCCTACATCGGCGGCTTCTCACCCGGCGCGGTCGACGTGCTCGACAAGTACGGCTTCGACACCCAGATCAGCCGGCTCGCCGAGGCCGGACTGCTCTACCAGGTGGTCGCCAAGTTCGCCGACATCGACCTGCACCCGGACGTGGTCTCCAACCATCAGATGGGCTACGTCTTCGAGGAGTTGATCCGCCGCTTCTCCGAAATCAGCAACGAGACCGCCGGTGAGCACTTCACCCCGCGCGAGGTCATCAAGCTGATGGTGAACCTGCTGCTCGCCCCAGACGAGGACGACCTGGTCACCCCGGGCATCGTCCGGAAGGTGTATGACCCCGCCTGCGGCACCGGCGGCATGCTCACCGAGGCCCAGGAGCACATCCAGGCGCACAACCCGCACGCCACCGTCGAGGTCTACGGGCAGGAGCTCAACGGCGAGACGTACGCGATCTGCCGCTCCGACATGATGCTCAAGGGCGGCGACCCGACCAAAATCGCCTTCGGTAACTCGTTCAGTCAGGACGGCCACGAGGGCGAGCGCTTCGACTACATGCTCGCCAACCCGCCGTTCGGCGTGGAGTGGAAGAAGGTCGAGAAGTTCATCAAGGACGAGGCGGCCCGCGGGCACGCCGGCCGGTTCGGCGCCGGCCTGCCCCGGATCAACGACGGGTCGCTGCTCTTCCTCCAGCACATGATCTCGAAGATGAAGCGCCCCGAGGACGGCGGCAGCCGGCTGGCGATCGTCTTCAACGGCTCGCCGCTGTTCACCGGTGCGGCCGGGTCGGGCGAGTCGGAGATCCGCCGCTGGATCCTGGAGAACGACCTGCTCGAAGGCATCGTCGCGCTGCCCGACCAGCTCTTCTACAACACCGGTATCTCCACCTACTTCTGGATCCTCACCAACCGCAAGGAGCCGGCTCGCCGGCGCAAGGTCGTGCTGCTCGACGGGCGCGACTACTGGACCAAGATGCGCAAGAGCCTCGGCGACAAGCGCAAGATGCTTACCGACGAGCACATCGCCGAGCTGACTCGCGCCTATGTTCAGGCCCTGTCCATCGCGGATGATCCGGAGCACCCGCAGCACGCCAAGGTGAAGGTCTTCAAGACCACCGACTTCGGCTACCAGCGGATCACCGTCGAGCGCCCGCTTCGGCTGCGCTTCGAGGTCACCGAGGAGACGGTCGCGCTGCTCGCTGAGGCACGGGCGGTGCTCAAGTACGCCGAGAGGGAGTCACTGCTGGCGGCGGCGAAGTCGCTGATCGGTACGAGGTCCACGAGGCGGGCTGACTTCTCGATCAAGCTCAACGGGCTGGGGAAGCTGCCGGCGGCGGTGGAGAAGGCGGTGTGGGAGGCGTTCTCGGTGAGCGACCCAGAGGGGGAGGTGCAGACCGACCGCAAGGGCAAGCCGCTGCCTGACGCTGACCTGCGCGACAACGAGAACGTGCCGCTGGACGAGGACATCCACGACTACTTCAAGCGCGAGGTGTTGACGCACGTCCCAGACGCCTGGATCGACGAATCCAAGACCAAGATTGGTTATGAAATCCCGTTCACTCGCCAATTCTACGTTTACCAACCGCCGAGGCCGCTGGCCGAGATTGATTCCGACATCAAGGCGCTTGCGGTAGAGATTCAGATGCTGCTGAGCGAGGTAACGCAATGACTCCACAGCCCCACGGCTGGACGGTGACCCGCCTTAAGCACATTGCGTATCTCAATGCCGGAGGGACGCCGGACGTCGGTAATAGCAGCTACTGGGCTCCCCCTACCGAGGGTGTGCCATGGGTGACTATCGGAGATATGTCCAGTCAGCCTGTCGTGCAGGCTACGAGCAGGGCTCTCACAACAGGCGGCCTGCGTGCCGCGCGCTTGCGGCCGTCGCCGCCTGGAACGATCTTGTTTAGCATGTATGCAAGTCTTGGCCACACGGCGCGACTGGGTCGCGATGGAGTGTGGAACCAGGCCATCTTGGGCATAATCCCGACAAGTCGTGTTGATTCCCGCTTCCTGGAGTACTGCCTTTTGTCTCTGCGAAAGGAGTTGCCATCACTTGCACGAAGTAACACCCAACAGAACCTGAATGCTGAGCAGGTCGGCAATCTCGAATTGCCACTACCTCCGCTAGACGAGCAGCGGCGCATCGCCGATTTCCTCGACGCCGAGACGAAGCGGTCTGCGAGGATTGTCGCCGCCCACGTACGTCTGCACGAAGCCCTCGTCAGTAGGCGATGGTCTCTCTTTCAGCGCCTCCTACGGAACGTGGAGGCATCGCCAACTCCCTTAAGGCGCGTCCTCGAGTTCATTACTGACGGTCCGTTTGGTAGCGCTTTTAGTAGCTCGAACTATTCTGAGACCGGTGCCGCTGTTGTAAGGCTCGGCAACATCGGCTTCGGCGAGTACCGAAGCCACGAGCAGGCCTTCATCCCACTTGACCTGTATCGAAGGCTTATTCGCCACAAAGTGATATCAGGGGACCTGCTTATAGCGGGACTGGGAGACGCGCGCAACCATGCCGGGAGAGCCTGCGTCGCGCCGGATCTAGGACCCGCCATTGTAAAGGGGAAATGCTTCTGTGCGCGAGTTAGTAAGCGAGTGGCCGACCCCAAATTTTTGTCGCTGCTTCTGTCCTCGCCGATCGGAGAACAGGCGATGGATAGCCGTGGTTCAACGAGGGCGATGATTAATCTAGAAGTAGTGAAATCGGCAATTGTGCCGCTGCCGGACCTTAATGACCAGGTCAACATCGCCATGGCGATGTATAAAGCTGACGAGTTGCAGCGTAAAGTTGCCAGGGCAGTTTCGCGTCAAGAAGGCCTTTTGGCGGAGCGGCGACACTCATTGATTACCGCAGCGGTGACCGGGCAGATTGACGTGACGACGACTCGCGGATCGGAGGTATGACCTAGGAACTTCGTGCGCCCCGTCTAGGGCGCTGGCGACAAGGCGGATGGGCGTGACTGCCATCGAGTCCGAACATTTCGCGCTATGGATCTTAGCCGTCGCACGACGTGTCATCGCTGCAGCCAGCAACAACAGATGCAGCGTAATCGGTCGCTACTTTGACAGTGGACACGTTCCTAGTGGGGGAGGAAGCCGTGAGTTTCAGCGCCACTCGACTGACTTGCTTTGCGCTTATCTCTGCGCTTGAGGAGGACCTGCGCCTAGAGATCGAGGCACTCCATGGTCTTGGAGCAATCAGGGCACTTCTGCCTGAAGCGACTGCCTCGAAAGCGCAGGAGAGGAGGGCGAAGGACCATGGGTCAAAGCCGCCTCGGTCGGAGGTTGCGCTCCTTCCGTACTTAGACTTCGCCGATAGCTACGAGGTTCTGCTATCACACAAGGCCCACCTGCCCCCGTTGGTCTCGGAACAACTGTCACTCTTGGGCCCGCGGTTGGGGCGAATTAGTGCAATCAGAAATAGAGTTGCACACACGCGCCCGATGGAGATTGACGATCTATCCGAGCTCCTGGATTTTGTCGGGCAACTGGCCGATAGAGGCGGAAAGCATTGGAGAAATATTGCCGAAACTCGCAGAAAGTTGGATTCAAACCCTGCGTACGTTCTCGGCCTGAAGATCAACCTGCCTACGGATCCTACACGTAGCCCTCAACACAATCTGCCCGTCCCTGATTTCGATGAGACGGGATTCTTTGGTAGGCAGCAGCAGTTGACAAGGATTAAGCGTGCCATAAAAGGAGCCTACCCGGTTGTCTCTGTTCTTGGAGAAGGTGGCATCGGCAAGACCTCCATCGCACTGAAGGCCGCCTACGACCTCCTCGATGAGCCGGGAATTGGCTTCGACGCTTTTGTCTGGGTTAGTGCCAAGGCGACTGTGCTAACTCCAAACGAGATTCAGAGAATCAGCGGCGCGATCAAGGATTCACTGGGGCTTTTTACGAAGGCTGCGGCTGAGCTGGGGGTACCGGACGCCGGCGCCGATCCCGTCGAAGAGGTATTAAGCTACCTTGCGAATTTTAAAGTCTTGCTCATTCTTGACAACCTTGAGACTGTGCTGGACCAGCGGCTCCGCAACTTTCTGTTGGAGCTTCCGCTCGGCAGTAAAGTAATCATTACCAGTCGAATCGGACTCGGCATTGAGAATCCGGTCAGTCTTGAGCCGCTGTCGGAGGACGACGGAATGCGCCTCCTTCGGGCCGTGGCAGGGATCCGAGGCGCCGGTGTATTGAAGCAGATGTCGAACGACATAATTCGGGCCTACGTCCAGAAGATGGGTGGCCATCCTGCGTATATCAAGTGGTTCGTAGCTGGCGTGCAGGCAGGCAGGAGACCTGAAGAGCTCGTTTCTGACAATGCGCTGCTTCTCGACTTCTGCATGTCCAACGTATACGGGTATCTGAGTACGGATGCCCAAGATGTTCTCCGATGCATGCAGGTGTTACCGGGCGCCAGGAATCAGGCGGAACTTGCATTCCTGAACGACTTTACCGCAAGTCGCATACAGGCGGCACTCCTCGAACTCATTACGACGAACTTTGTCCAAATGAGAAGCCAAAGTACCAGTGCCTCTGAAATTGTTGATACGACATATCAGCTAACCGATTTCGGTAAGCAATATCTAGACAAAAGGCACCCAGTTTCTTCCAAAGACCGTAGTGAGTTGGTGCGGCGACACCAGCGATTGCACAGCGTAGGCGCGGATCTTCGAGCAGAAAGTTCGGCCAGCCCGTATTCTCCGGAAACTGTAGATGTCCGCGGAACTGGCGATTTCAACGTTGCTCGCTTGCTCCGTGATGCCCTACTTGCTGCGAATCGTGGCGACAGTGACGAAGGGCTATCGAACTGCCGCGAAGCCCAGACTCTTGCGCCTACGTATCACGAGGCGTGGCGCGTGGAAGCCCACATACAGGTGATTCGTAGTGACTACGGCGCTGCCCGCGCAGCATACGAGCGGGCCCACGAATTGGCACCTGGTTCGCCAACCCTGAACTATTTCTACGGCAGCTTTCTGCTCGACGAGGGAGACGATCCGGCTCGCGGCCTTGAATTTCTCCAATCGGCTGCCCGTTTTGGCGCGCCGAACGCTGTGGTGATGCCGCCGCTGGCTTGGGCCCTCTTGCGCGTTGAAGATTACCATTCAGCGCTTGAAGTGACGATGCATGCGCTGGAGACCGCCTCCCCGTATCAGCCCGAGCTTGCTCCCGCCGTAACTACCGCACTCAGAGCAGCCGTCTATTGGGCCACTACCGACCGCGATCGAGGCGATCTAGAGGGGTCATTGCATGCCGTGGAGGCGGGGAAGGACGTGGCAAAGGCGGCTCCTGTTGAGCTCTTGATGGAGGAATCGAGAGACCGCATTATGCAGCTTGCGCTGGCGGCCAGCGATCTTTCCAATGCGTCGGATGAGAACTTCGTGGTCCGCAAGGCCCGCGAGTTTCAGGCCGAGCTTCAGGAACGGGTTAGAACTGTCGAACCGAGTTGGCTTGACCGTCGGATTGGTGTTGTGAAGAACATAGTGTCGGACAAATACTACGGATTCCTAACCTACGGTAACAGGGATTATTTCTACCACCTGAGGGACTTGGTGGAACCCGCTGAATGGGAGTACATCAGCGAGGGTACCCCTGTCGCCTTCAACCCTAATCGGAGCCATCCGAAGGGCCACAGGGCTGAGTGGGTTCGTTGGCTCGGATAGCCGAGCATGTCGCCAGCGAAGAAACTGAGGTTGGTATGCGCGCGAGGAATGAAGCCGTGTTCGAGAGCTCAGTAGAGGCGGCGTTGGTTGCTTCGATGTGGCGACAGGGCTTGCCGTGTAACTATGACCGACAACTCGGCCTGGACAGCGCCGAGCTGCTCGCGTTCATCAGGGCCTCCCAGCCTGATGCGTGGGTGAAGCTGCTTGCCTACCACGGGAACAACCCCGACGAGGCGCAGCGGCATTTCGCCCAGTACCTCGCCAAGCAGATCGACGAGCGTGGCCCTCTCGACGTCCTCCGCCTTGGCGTCAAGGACAAGGGCGTCCTCATCCGGCTCGCCTACTTCAAGCCCGCCCACGCGATCACCGATGACGCGCTCAAGCTCTACCGCGCCAACCGCCTCACCGTCACCCGCCAGCTCGCCTACTCGACGAGCAACAACAACACCCTCGACCTGGTCCTCTTCGTCAACGGCATCCCGCTTGCCACGGCTGAGCTGAAGAACCCGCTCACCGGCCAGACGGTCGAGGAAGCCAAGGAGCAGTACCGCAAGACCCGCGACCCGAAGGAACTGCTCTTCGCGCGGCGTACCCTCGTGCACTTCGCCGTGGATCCCGACCTGGTCTTCGTCACGACGAAGCTGGCCGGCGACAAGACCCGGTTCCTGCCCTTCAACACCGGCTCCGAGGGGCCGGGCGTCTCCGGTGGCGCCGGCAACCCGCCGGCGGGCGCCTCCGGTTACCGCAGCTCCTACCTCTGGGAGCAGATCTGGCACCCGGACACCTGGATGGACCTGGTCCGGCGGTTCCTGCACACCGACAAGGAGTCGCGGGCCCTGATCTTCCCGCGCTACCACCAGTGGCACGCGGTCAGGCAGCTCACCGACCACGCCGCCCGCAACGGCTCCGGCCACAACTACCTGGTCATGCACTCGGCCGGGTCGGGCAAGTCGAACACCATCGCCTGGCTGGCGCACCGGCTCTCCAGCCTGCACACCGCACCCATTATCTGCGAGGAGGCCCGCGTCAAGGGCCTGCGCCCCAACGAGCCGGTCTTCGACAAGGTCATCATCATCACCGACCGGGTGGTGCTCGACCGGCAGTTGCAGGACACGGTCTTCCAGTTCGAGCACGTGCCCGGCGTGGTGCAGCGGATCGACAAGGACTCCGCCCAGCTCGCCGCCGCCCTCCAGGGCGAGACCGCGAAGATCATCATCACCACCATGCAGAAGTTTCCCTTCATCCTCGACAAGGTGCAGGGGCTCAAGGGCAAGCGCTTCGCGGTCATCGTCGACGAGGCGCACTCGTCGCAGTCCGGCGACTCGGCCGCCGCGTTGAAGAAGGTGCTGCTCAAGCTCGGCAGTGACGACGTGGACGAGTCGGGTGACCTGCTCACCGCGTCGGCGCTGGCCCGCGGCCGGCACGAGACGCTGTCGTACTTCGCGTTCACCGCCACGCCGAAGCCGAAGACCCTCGAGCTCTTCGGCACGCCGCACCCGGTCACCGGCAACCCGCAGCCGTTCCACACGTACTCGATGCGGCAAGCCATCGAGGAGGGCTTCATCCTCGACGTGCTGCGCAACTACCTGACCTACAAGGCGTACTGGAAGCTGGCCAACGCCAACCCCGACGACCCGGAGGTCGACCCGAAGAAGGCCGGCGCGCAGCTCGCCCGCTTCGCCAGCCTGCATCCCACTATGCAGGCGCAGAAAGCCGAGATCATCGTCGAGCACTTCCGCAAGCACACCGCGCCGCGCCTCGGCGGTCGCGCCAAGGCCATGGTGGTCACCGGCTCCCGCGAGGCCGCCGTTCGCCTGCACACCGCCATCAAGAAGTACGTCGAGATGCAGGGCTACGTCGGCTGCGACTCCCTGGTCGCCTTCTCCGGCGACCTGGAGGTCGACGGCGTCGAGCACACCGAGGCGCGGATCAACGGGTTCAGCGAGGGTGAGCTGCCCGAGAAGTTCGCCTACACCGCCGCCGACGACAAGTACGCCGGCACGCCGAGGGCGAAGCAGGACACCGAGTACAAGATCCTGGTCGTCGCCGAGAAGTACCAGACCGGCTTCGACCAGCCCCTGCTCACCACGATGTACGTCGACAAGCTGCTCAAGAGTGTCGCCGCGGTGCAGACCCTGTCCCGGCTCAACCGCACCCACCCGCTCAAGGCCCAGGGTGATGTCTTCGTCCTCGACTTCGTCAACGAGGCCGGCGACATCGCCGAGCAGTTCAAGCCGTACTTTGAAACCGCCGCCACCACCCCCACCGATCCGAACCTTCTCTACACCGCCCAGAACGCGGTGACCGGCTATCCGATTCTGGTTGACTCCGAGATGCAGGCGTACGCCGAGGCGTTGCTCGCGGCGGAGCAGAAGGCGACCAGCGACACGGCGCTCCAGCGGGCCCACGCCTCCCTCTACCGCTTCACCGACCCGGCGGTCGACCGCTTCAAGGCCCTGGCTGCCGACGACCAGGAGGCCGCGGACGGCTTCCGGTCCGCGCTGCGCGACTACACCCGGATGTACGCGTTCCTCAGCCAGATCGTGCCCTACCAGGACCCGGACCTGGAACGGCTCTACCTGTACGGGCGGGCGCTGCTCAACCGGCTGCCGCGCCGGCAGGACCCGTCCGTGGACATCGGCGAGGTGCAGCTGACCCACCTGCGGGTCAGCAAGACCGGCGAGCACGATGCGTCGCTGTCCCCGGAGGGGGAGCAGATGTTGCCCGGTTTCGTCGGCGGGGGAGCGGGCCGCCAGCACGATCCGGAGAAGGTCGCGCTGTCCGAGCTGATCGACGCGTTCAACGACAGGTTCGGCATCGGGCTGGGCGAGGCCGACAAGGTATGGGTCGAGCAGCAGATCGTCGCCCTGGCCGAGGACGGCACCCTCGAAGCCGCCGCGATGGTCAACGACGAGAGCAACTTCGGCGTGGTCTGCGACAAGCGGATCGAGGACGTGATCCTGTCCCGACACGACGACAACGGCAAGTTGATGCAGCGCTACCTCGACGACGAGAACCTGCGCTCGCAGCTCAACCAGTTCGCGCGCCGCCAGGCGTACCAGATGATCCGCCGCCGCAAGGGGATCGCTTAACCTCAGGGGCCAGCCCAGGCTGGCACCTGCTGGATCGCGTCGGGGAGGCGACGGCAGTGCAGGCACAGGAACGTGTGGCCGAGCGGTACGAGCTGACGTATGCGCTCGGCCACGGCGGCATGGGGGAGGTGTGGGCCGGCTTCGACGAGAAGCTCGACCGGCCGGTAGCCATCAAGTTCCTCCGCAAGCTCACCGTCCCCGAGAGCGAGCGGGAGAACGCGATCGAGCGGTTCATGCGGGAGGCGCGGGTCACCGCCCGGCTCGACCATCCGGGCGTGCCGAGCGTTCACGACGTCGGTCACCACGGCGAGGACCTGTACCTCGTCATGCAGCTCGTGCCGGGCGTGCTCCTGTCGGAGCTGATCGCCGAGCGCGGCTGGCTCGCCGTACCGTGGGCTGCCGCGATCGGCGCGCAGATCTGCTCGGTGCTCGCGGCCGCGCACGCCGCTTCCCTGGTGCACCGTGACCTGAAACCGCAGAACGTGATGGTCACCCCGGCGGGTGCGGTGAAGGTGCTCGATTTCGGTGTCGCGGCGCTGCTTGGCGCGGACGTACCTCGGCTGACCGCCACCAGCCACACCCTCGGTACGCCCACCTACATGGCGCCGGAGCAGGCGCTCAACAGCGCGGTCGGGCCGCGCGCGGACCTGTACGCCCTCGGGTGTGTGCTGTTCGAGCTGCTGACCGGCGATCCGCCGTTCCGGGCCGACAACCCGCTCGGCATGCTGCACCGGCACATGAACGATCCGGTCCCGTCGATCGCGGACCATCGCGCCGGCGTGCCTGACGTCCTGGTGCAGCTTGTCGTCCGGTTGCTTGCCAAGGACCCGCAGCACCGTCCCGGATCGGCCGCCGAGGTGTACGAGATCCTTGCCCCGTTCGGCGCGGTGGAGCCGGACCTGGCTGACGATCTTGCGGTGACCGTCGCCGACGGGCAGCGGGTCGACCCGACCATGCCGTACCGGTATCCGTTCGGTCCGCTGCCGCCCCAGGCGCCACTGCCGCCGACGCGCGTCGATGTCGTCCGGCCACGAGCCGCGGCGGAGATCGTCGCACCGCCGTCTCTCGACGAGCTGGCCGAGGTGGAGGAGCGGGCCTGGGAGCTTGCCGAGGAGGAGCGGTTCACGCAGGCGGCGGAGCTGCTGGAATCGGCCTTGCGGCCGGTCCGGGGCGGGCATGGGGCCAAGCAGCCCAGGATCCTGGAGCTGCGGCTCAACCTGGCCAATCTGTACGTCCTCGCCGGCGCGTTCCGGCAGGCCCTGCCCGAATTCCAGCGTCTCGTCTCCGACCTCGCTGAACGTCCGGTACCCGACCAGGAGCTGATCTGGCACTGTCGGCAGCAGGCGGCCACCTGCCAGGCCGAGCTGGGCGAGGCCCCGGAGGCGTTGCGGGCGCTGCGTGCTCTGTTGGCGGATCAGCAGGCCGTCCTCGGCGCCGATGCGCCGGAGCTCTTCGGCATTCGTCATCAGATCGCGCTCCTCGCCGCCGGCGTGGGCGACACAGCGCTGGCCCGCCAGGAGCTGCAGGGCCTGCTCGTCCACGTTCGGCGCATGCGCGGGGCGGCCTCACCAGATGTGGCAGAGATCGAAGGGCTGCTCGACCACCTCGTCCGCCTCGACGAGGGCGCGCGGCAGGATCGCCGATTGACCTGCCCGTCCGAAGTGGACGAACGGTAGAGGTGATGCCGATCCCCGATGGATACGGTGATTGGCGTGGCATATCGCGAGGCATGAGGAGGCCCGGGCGGCACAGGAGGAACCATGCAGTTGCTGGAGGTGAAGAACCTTGCCGAAGTGGACAGCGACCATCTGCCCGCCACCCTCGCCCGCGACGGCGCGGTTCTGATTCGTCAGGGGAGTGTCGGCGAGGTCGAAGCCCTGCTATCCCGGTGGACAGAACCGGTCAGCCACCCACACCAGTCGGCCGAAGGGTTGACGGTCATTACGCCACGTAGCCGGTCGGAGGACATCGAGACTGAGGCCGGCTTCACCTGTGCGGCGCTGCACCCGCACACCGACCGCAGTCTGCAGGCGCACCCTCCCAGCGTGCTCGCCGCGCTGATGGTCGCGCCGGCCCGATCCGGCGGAGCCGCGGCCCTGGTCGACGGTGCCCGCGTACTGGCGCTGCTGCGCCACACCTTCGACGATGCCGCGATAGCCGGCGTGCGACTGGTTCCGGCAGATGGATCTGCAGGCCGTCCCGTGATCGAGATGGCAGAGGGTCTTGCCCGCTTCCGATACCGCGACGATCAGGTCGCTGCCCCGCACGGTGGCGCCGGGAGCGCCGATGTCCTCGCGGAACTACGTCGCCTGATCTCCGGGACGGCAATTTCCCTGTCACTCGCCGCCGGCGAGGGGTATCTCGTACACAACCACCGTCTCCTCCATGGCCGGGCAGCCTTCGCCGGCAGTCGACGCCTGGTGCGGTTCCTTGCCAGGGTCAACCCCGATCATCCGTACGCCTGGCTCAACAGGGGGTTTTCGGTTGCGAATTCCTAGATCGAGGTCGGGCGGGACCCGGGCCGTGGACCGGTCCCGCCTGATCAGCGCCCTGTCCTCGGCGCCCTCGGCCCGCGACCTGGCCTTCCCGCAGGCGATTCGAGAGATCATCGAAGACCACCCTGACCCGGAGTCGACGCTGCGGGCGATCATCGATGACCGTACTCTCCGGTCCCGAGCCCGGTTCGCGGCCCTCTACGCGTTGCTGCTGCGGTTGCGGCGCGAGGAGCGGCACGCCGAGTACGGCGCGATCGTGCGTGAACATGAGGGCGAGTTCGGCACCGAGCCGTACTTCCACACCTTCCGCGCCATCGTGGCCCGGATGCGCGGCGACCTCGCCTCCCTTCGCAGCTCCGTCGAGTACTCGCGGCAGGCCGTCGAAGCGATGCCGGACGTGCCGGCGGTGGTCCATCAACTGGCCGCCTTCTGGGTGGAATACCTCGAACGGTTGGAAGAGGCTGGATCAGCTGCGGACCTTGACGAGGTCGAGCGACACGTCGATCGTGCGATCACCCTCACCCATGGCCGTGTCGCCCACTACTACGAGACCAAAGGTCGAGTGCTGGCCCTGCGCGGTGAGTTCGAAGCCGCGCGCGCCGCCGTCGCGCAGGCGATCGAGCTGGAGCCGCGCGCTTCCCGCGACTACCTACGCCGGCTGACTCAGTACCAAGCCACCCGGGTACGCATCGATCTCATGCAGGAACGGAGCCGCTGGGCCCGGGCTCACGGCCGGTTCCGCACGGAGTTGACCGAGTTCAAGGCGCAGCAGCTGCAACTTCTTGGGCTGTTGGCGGCGGTGGTGGCGTTCATTGCCACTGCGAGCAACATCGCGAGCCAGAGCAAGGGAACCGACGCCATCCGTCTGATGTTGGTGGCCTCGGGCGCGATCGGCATTGTGTTCGGTACCTTTTCACTGGTCAACAACAGCAGCATCCGGCGGGTGACTGCCGCCATCATTTTCGGATGCGCGCTGATCGGGGCGGGGATGTTCGTGCCGACCTCGTGGATGTCATGAGAAGGACCAGCCGATGAAGGTGCAGGAGATGATCAGCACAGCCGGTGGTACGCGGGCCAATGAGGACCGCGTCGGCCATTGCGGCACGCTCGGCTGGGTGATCGACGGTGCCACCGACCTGTACGACACGGCGGCGCTTCCCGCCGACAGCGATGTGCAGTGGCTCGTCGACACCATCGGGGATCGACTGACGAAAGCCGGCGCGGATGGTTACCGTGGTGACCCGGCCGTCTTGCTCGAAACGGTTGCCGCAGAGGTGGCCCAACAACAGGCAGCGTACGAATTCCCGTCTGATCGGGTGCCGCCGGCATGCTCGGTCGCGGTCTGTGTCGACCAGGGCGCCGGCTTTGCGATCAGCCGGGTCGGTGACGCCACCGCGGTGGTCAGCGGGCGGGAGCAGTCCGTGCTGGCCACCGGCTTCTTCGACCGGCGGGAGGCCGCGGCGGTCGGGTCCGGCGAGGTGGACGCTCAGCGGATCGCGGCGGCGATGCATGAGCGGCGGCTGTACACCATGACCTCCGGCGACACCGAGTCGATCTTCTCAGGGCACCCGCAGCGGGTGTTGCGGCCGCACAGTGTGGTGGGCTCGTGGGCGGACACCGATCACATTCTGCTGTGCACCGACGGCTTCGCCCGGTTGGTCACCGACTACGGGCTCTACCGGGGGTGGGCGGAGGTCATCGCCGACGCGCGTGATCGAGGGCTGCACTATCTGGAGAAGCTGATCCGCGACGTCGAGGCCGATGCCCGTAATGTGAGCGGCCGGTTCAAGCGGGCCGATGACGTTGCCGCTGTGCTGATCACCCGAGACTGATTCCAACGCGGAGGGCTGAGCATATGACCGATCGACCGCCGTACCTCGTCGAACGGAACCCCGGATACTTCGAATATCAGCTGCCGGTCTCGGTCAAGCTGGTCGTCGACCACCATGGCCGGGTGCCACTGCTGAAGAACGAGCGCAACGAGTGGGAGCTGCCCGGCGGCAAGCTCGAAGTCGGCGAGACACCCGAGGACGGGGTGTGCCGGGAGGTCGCCGAAGAGCTCGGTCTGACCATCACCGACGTCGACATCATCGACTCGTGGGTTTACGAGATCACGCCTCATCGGCATGTGTTCATTGTCAGCTACGGTGCCGTGTACACGAACAATGAGGAACTCGTGTACTCCGCCGAGCACAAGGAACTCGGCGTCTTCACGTACGACGAGGTGCCTCAACTGCACATGCCGCAGCCGTACAAGCGGACCATCGCGCGCTGGCGCGAGCGGGTCCAGCGGCTGACCTCGGCGTGATGATCACCGAACCCCGCCGACCCGGACGCATGGCGATCAGCAGGTGGACTGACCGCCCCTGGCCGTGCTGACGAAGGCAGCCCAACTGCCAGGAGTGAAGGTGAGGACGGGTCCGCCGGGGTCCTTGGAATCGCGTACGGCGACGATGCCGGGGAGGTTGGTGGCGACCTCGACGCACTCTCCGCCGTTGCCGCCGCTGCGGGTGCTCTTGCGCCAGATGGCGCCGGTCAGGTCAGTCATGCCGCAGCTCCCCGATGATCCCCTTGATCGCGTCCCTCGATTCTGCCTCACTTTGCGCGAGCTGAGCGACGCTCGCAAACGCCTCTTCATAGGCCCGCAGCTCCGTGGGCTTGTCGAGGTAGAGCGCGCCGGTGAGAGATTCGCTGTAGACGACCGACGGCTCCGGTGCCGCTCGGCCGCCTTTGGTGGCGGGGAAGTCCAGGATGACGAAGGAGCCCGCGACCGCACCAAGGTGCGGCCCGGCCGCGAGTGGCACCACCCGTACCGACACATTGGGCCTTTCGGAAGCTTCGAGGAGGCCGGTGAGCTGTCCGATCATGACGGTCCGTCCGCCGACTCGGCGCCGCAGCACGGCCTCCGAGATGACCGCGTCCAACCGAGGCGGCTGGGGCAACCGTCGGCTCAGCAGGTTCTGCCGTTGCAGGCGTACCTGGATGGCGTGGTCACGGTCCTCGTCGGTCGCTGCGGGCTGGTCGATCCGTGCCAGTGCCTGGATGTACTCGCGGGTCTGCAATAGGCCCGGGATGACCGTCTCCTGGTACTGGCGAAGCTTGGCGGCCGCGGATTCCAGGCCGACGTACAGTTCGAACCAGTTCGGCACCGCGTCCCCGTAGGCGTGCCACCAGCCCTTCGACTTGGTCTCCGCGGCCAGCCCTTTCAATGCCTCGGTCAGCTCCGCCGAGACCCCGTACAGCTCGCACATCGCCTTGACGTCGAGCACCCGAACCGCCCCCAGGCCGCTCTCGATGCGCCAGATTTTCTGCCGGCTGTATTCGAGGGCCTCGGCGGCGGCGTCGAGGGTCACGCCGGCCTCGGTGCGGTATTGGCGCAGTAGCCGGCCGAGCTGCCGGCGCGGCACGGTCGATCCGATGTCTTCCGCCATCCGAGCACTCCTGATTCCGTCCTGCAACACTGCGTGACGCCGCCTTGCAACCTTTGCAGGTTGCAGTAAAGAAAGTCAATACATCTGGCGAGAAATCCGCAGTGGAACGTTGCGTCGCGCCGCTCGCTGCCACAAGCTGGCTACAAGAGCCGTGCTGCCGTACCGCTGATGGGAGCTGCGGCGGCAGGGCCGGGTGGGTCCGCTCGTGCGGGGAGGGCGGGTGGCCCCACCCATCCACCTTCGACGCAGAGGAGGCCAGCGGCGTGATTGTCCGCAACCAGCGACCGGCCCGGGGGAGCGGAGCGACCTACCGCTCCGGCGCGTACACCAGTTTGCTGCCGTGGCAGGTGCGGGAGCGTCGCTTCAAGCCGGTCGGGCTCGGACGCCGCGGCCTCGACCCCGACGACGTGTACGCCTTCCTCGACCGGGTCGCCGGCGATCTGGCCGCCGTCTACGCCGCCCTGGCCGCCAGCCGGCGGGAGACCGCCGTCATCAAGGACGCGCTGCGCCGCTGGCAGTCCGACCAGGCCCGCGCCCGCGACGCCCGGGGACACGAGCGGTGACCCAGCGGTACGTCATCCACCTGCCGGTCGTCGCCAACGACCTGCCCGCCGCGCAGCGCCTGGCCCGGGTGGTCGGTCGCTGGCTGCTCGTCCTGCCGCAGACCGAGCCGGGCGGAACCACCGTCTCCGCCGAGGACGACCAGAACGTACGCCACTGGGTCTTTTGCGACGCGCTGATGCCAAGTGGTCGACGCTGCCTGCTCCGCGCCGACCACGACGGTCCCTGCGCCCGCCGGCTGCGCCGCTGACTGGCGGATCCCTGTCGTTTCGGGAGCGAGCGGTTCCATGCGCCATGCGGTTGGGCACGCAAGCTCCGATTCTAGGTGCCAGTACTACACATGGCTATCGATCGATCGCAGGATGTGTTCAGGTCCCCGTTCCGTAATCCTGAAGGACCAGCCCGCGGCTGCAGGGGGATCCATGGGTAGTCCCGAACCCCGCCGTAATCGGTCCTCGAGCCCTCGACATCTGCGTCTAGTGCCGGACCCGGTGGCCGAGGCGGTCGCGGCCTTCACCGCCCGAGTCGGGGAAAAGATTGATCGCGGTGGTGATCCGGAGGACCAACTACGAGGCCCGTTGGAGGAGTTGCTTCGCAGGCTCGGCCAGCATGCTGGCGTTGACGCGATCCCATATGGAGAAGTCCGGCTCAGTTCCGTCCGTGCGCGCCCTGACTTCGCCGTCGATGTCGGGGGCGCCCGTGTCGGTTACGTTGAGCTGAAAGCACCAGGGCATGGCGTTCCCTCGACCTGGCGTCGACCGACCAAACGAGAGCGCCTGCAGTGGGAGAAGCTCAAGGCGTTGCCCAATGTCCTCTACTCGGACGGCGTCATGTGGGCGAGGTACAGCTACGGGGAACTCGCGGGCGCGGTCGTTTATCTGGACGGTGACTTCTCCAGCCATCGGCGCCCACCGCGTCCCGCTGGTCCGGAGTTTGAGACCCTGATCCACGACTTCCTGCTGTGGCAGCCCGAGCAGCCACGGACGCTTGCCCAGCTCATCCGGATTGTCGCCGGACTCTGCCGCTTGCTGCGTGACGAGGTAGCCGCGATCCTCGCGGATCCCGCACGTGACGTGACCCACGAGGAATTGTCGCTGCTCGCTGCGGACTGGCGGGACATGCTGTTCCCCGGCCTGGACGACGCCGGCTTCGCGGACGCCTACGCGCAAACGGTTACCTTCGCGCTACTGTTGGCGCGGGTCGACGGCATTGTCTTCGAGGAGACGCCACTGCACGAAATCGCCCGACTGCTCGGCAAGAAGCACTCCCTCATGGGGCGGGCCTTGGCGGTCCTCACCGACAACGACGCCGCCTACGAGCTCCGGATGATCGACACTCTCTCGAGGGTCATTGGGTGCGTCGACTGGGGCGCCATCGACACCGGCAGCGGCGATCCCCACGCCGACCTGTACGAACGCTTCTTGAGCGCATATGACCCTGCGCTGCGTCGGCGCAGCGGTTCCTTCTACACGCCCCAGAGGTTGGCTGGCGCCGTGGTCGACTTCGTGGACGCCATCCTTCGTGACCGCTTCGAACGATCTTGGGGCCTGGCAGCCCATGACGTCACGGTCGTTGATCCGGCAATGGGGACTGGCACCTTCCTCGTTGAGGTGCTGCGGGCGGTGTCGGCCACGATCGACGCCAAGCAGGGAGCAGGGGCGCGCGGTCCACGGTTGCGGCAGTTCTTTCAGCAGCGGCTGGTCGGCTTCGAAATCCAGGCTGCGCCCTATGCCGTGGCCGAGTTGCGGCTCCATCAGGCAATGAAGACCCAGTTCAATACCGAGCTTCCTCCCTCTGAGGTTCGATTCCTCACCGACGCATTGGAGGACCCCGTCATTCAGCAAGGGCGGCTTCGCGCGGCCTACCGGGTGATTGAACGCTCACGTTCCGAGGCAAACCGCATCAAGCGGGAAGTGCCTGTCATGGTTGTACTGGGCAACCCGCCGCACGTCGAGAACACCATGGGCCGCGCGCCCTGGATCGAGGAGCGGCGCAAAACGCCCTTGTTGGCCGGCAGTCGTCCCGATCGGCCATCCCTGGACGAGTTCCGTGTCCCGGGAGGAGGACGCTACGAGTCGGACCTGTACGGCCTCCCGTGGTGCTTTTGGCGCTGGGCTCTGTGGAAGGCGTTCGAGGCGCATCCGGACGAGCCGCAAGGAATCGTCGCCTTCGTTACGCCGGCCAGCTTCGTCAAGGGCAAGTCGTTCGAGGGCATGCGGGAATTTCTGCGGCGTACCTGTGACGAAGGTTGGATCATCGACCTGTCCCCTGAGGGGAATCGGCCACAGCAGCAGACCCGCCTTTTTGGCCCTGATGTCGGCCGGCAGCTCTGCATCGCGGTGTTCGCACGCTATGGCCGAGGCGAGGCAGCGATTCCGGCTACCGTCTGGACCCTCGCCGTGACCGGATCCAGCGGGGAGAAGCTTCGGCGGCTGCAGGATCTCCGCCATACTGACCCTGCGTGGAGGCGCTGCCGCAAGGACTGGCGGGCAGCGTTCCTGCCCGACTTCGACAGCGACTGGTCTCGCTACCCCGACCTCAAGCAACTCTTCCCGGAGTCATCACGCGGCGTGACGGCAGGGCGTACATGGGTATATGCCCCCGATGTCGGCACCCTTCAGCGTCGTTGGCGCAGATTTCTACGGGCCGACAAGGCCGGTCGCCGGCGGATGCTCCCGGAGTCGCGGGACCGCACGGTTGACAGCATCGTCCGTCCGTTGCCCGGCTTTGCGGCGCCAGATGGGCCACTCGCCGCCGAAACAGGTCCGGCACCAGCGCCGGTGAGGGTCGCCTATCGATCCTTCGACCGGCAGTGGGTGTTGCCGGACAGTCGGCTGATGGTGATGCCGCGGCCGCCGCTGTGGGCTGTTCGCTCGCCGCACCAGATCTATCTGACAGAGCAGAACAACCACCCCATCGGCAGCGGGCCAGGGATCACTTTCACCCACCTCATTCCTGACCTTCACCACTACAACGGGCGAAGCGGTCGGGTGTTCCCGCTCTATTGCGACACCTCGACAGGCCGACCCAACGTCACGCCCCGGCTCTGCAGCAAGCTCAGGGAAATCCTTGGACGAGAAGTGACCGCCGCCGACCTCATGGCCTACGTCGCCGGAGTCGCGGCTCATCCCCACTACACCAAGCGGTTCCGGGAGGAGCTTCAACACCCCGGCATTCGCGTTCCGCTGACCGCCGACGCCGACCACTGGGCGACCGCCGTGTCGATTGGCCGAGAGGTGTTGTGGCTACACACGTTCGGCCAGGTTGATGCTGGCGAGCAGCGCTTCCGCGACTTCCTCGACCGGACGGGGCCGAAGGTCCTCGCGACGATCCCGGACGAGCCGGACGCACTGCCGGACGACATCGGTTGGGATGAGGAAAGCCGAACGTTGCTGGTCGGGACGGGGCGGATTGGGCCTGTCGACCGTCGGGTCTGGGAGTACAACGTTGGTGGGATGAAAGTAATCCGCCACTGGTTCAACTATCGTTGCGCGAACCAGCGCCACCGGCGTCGATCCTCTCCGCTTGACGACGTGGAACCGCTCCAATGGAGCAGCGACTTCACTGACGAGTTGCTCGAGATCCTGGCAGTCCTCGGCGGGTGCGTGGCTCTCGAACCCCGGCAGTCAGCCTTGCTTGACCGCATCTGCACCGGTCCGTTGGTCTCGGTCGAGGAGCTGACCGCTAGCGGTGTCCTGCCGGTGCGCGGGCCCGCGAAGCTCACTGTCTCAGACGAGAGTCGCATCCCCAGGTTGTTTTGATCATTCTTGCGGCCAGTCAGACGATGGGCAGGGATGACTTTCAAGACCGGCCAGCGACACGCTGCGCCGCTGACAGTCCGACCAGGCCCGGCTCGGGCGGGGGCACCAGCGGTTCGTCATTCACTTGCCGACCGTCGCCAAAGATTGGCTCGCCGCGCAGCGCCTGGCCCGGGTAGTGGGTCGCTGGCTGCTGGTCCTGCCACAGGCCGAGCCGGGCGCAACCACCCGCTCCGCCGAGGACGACCAGAACGTACGCCACTGCGGTCTTCCGTGAGGCGCTGGTGCCCGGCGGCCTTCGGTGCCTGCTTCGCACCGACCACGACGGCCCCTGCGCCCGCCGGCTGCGTCGCTGACCCGGCGCTGTCGACTTTCCGTCACTTTGCTGGCGGCGCCCGGCGGGTCTGCTTCGGTAACGCCGTGGATCAAGTCGACCAGCCGACGAACGTGGGGGATTGCTGGTGACCATGATGCTGGGTCCGGCCTGGACAACGACGGATGATACCCCTGAGGACACGGGCCGGCAGCCGCTCGCGGTCGAGACGGTGATCGGCACCCACGCGGCGGCGCTGATCCCCGGCGTCATCACCACCACCCCTCATGCCCGCTACCTCTCGCTGCACGCCCGTCTCGCGATGGAGGCACAGCGGCGCGGGTGGACCGACGAGACGGACCTGACGGCGTTCCGCGCGCTGGTCCGCCGTGCCGAGGCCGTCATGGGGGCGGTGTCCGTGGCGCACGGCGCGGCGGACGAGGATCACCACCTGCGGGCCGGCAACTTCGGGGTGCATGGCGTCAACACGATCGGCCCGGAGTTGGACCGGCATGACGCGGTCGACGTCGGCCGGATAGCTGACCGGTACAGCCGGGTGCCGGGCGGCTATCTGCAGACGTACGCGGGGATCGAGGAGATCCTCGGCCTCACCGACGGGGGCCGGCTTCCCCGGCCGGGGCCGGCGGCCGATGCACACGACCTGTCCGCCCTCGACGAGGTGCTGGGTGTGGCGGAGCGGGAGAAGCCCCTCTCCACGGCGGACCTCGACGCCCTTCGCCACCTGTGCGTATGCGCCATCGCCGACGCTCCCGACGGTACGTGCGTGCGGCGCGCCTACTTTGGCGAACGCGGCCAGCCGGGCCACACCGAAACCCATCGACGCAGCGCAGCGCTGCTCGTCGGGGCGCTGGCGGGCGAGCAGGTCGGCGGGTCGATTGACATGTCCATGGATCGGTGGTGCTGTTTCCGCCCCGGGCTGCGCGAGTCGGTCGGCGCGGACCTGCACACCCACGCTCTCGTCTGGCGCGGTGCGCTGCTGCGCAACTGGTCGGTCTGGGCGTGGCGGCTGATCTGGGCCCGCCTGGTGTCACCACTGTCCAGCACGGGCACCCTCGAGCAGGCGACCGCCGAGTTCGTCCGTGACCTGCCGGACGCGACGGTCCGACAGGCGCTCGTCGACGATTTGCCCCCGCTCGTCGACGACGCCGGCACCCCGCTGCCCGTCGAGCACGACCTGAACGACGAGCGGCTCGCCGCGGACGACTGGACCGTGCTTGGCATGCTCCGGCTGCTCGCCGTCGGAGCCCGACGTCTGGAACACCTCGACCCGGTCACCCGGGAGGCGTTCGTCGGCGCGTTCTCCGACGACCTGGGACCGGGCCACGTCGCCGCGTGGCTGGCCCGCGACGCCGAACGTCCCCTGACCGAAGCCGTGTCCGACCTCGCGACCGCGTTGTTCCATCGTGCCGAGTCGGTGAGCCGGCAGAAGATGCAGTGGACCCGCCACGGCTTGCGAATGCCCACCCGGCTGCGCCGCGTCGGTGACCAGTGGCGGCTGGAGGGCCGGGAGGGCAGGGGCGCCGTGTCTCTCCGGCTCCCGACGTTCACCAACGTCATGCAGCAACTCGGTGTGGTGGCACACGACGGCGACACCTGGCGCCCGGGCCCTCACGCCGCGGAGGTGACGTCGTGACGCCATGGGAGGAACTCCGGGGAGCCGCGCCGCCGGCGCTGCTGCGCGGCCGGCCGCTGGCCGACGCCGAGGAGGTTCTCGTCCTCACCTACACCTGTGACCTGTCCTTCTTCGAGGACGTCTGCCTGCGTGAGGCACAGGCCGTCCGGGCCCGCACCACCGTCCTCTACGACGCGGGCCAGCTCACTCAGGGACCCCGCCGGACCGACTACCTGGCCGTGCCGGTCGTCTGCAAGGCGGGTGGCGCCTTCCATCCGAAGCTCGTGGTGATCGCCTCCGAGACGGACGCCGTGGTGGCCATCGGATCCGGCAACGCCACCCCGTCCGGGTGGCACCACAACGCCGAGGTCTGGACCCTGTTGCGCGGCACCGGCCCGACAGTGCCGCACCTGTTCCACGATCTGGCGGCCTGGCTGCGCCGACTTCCCGCTGCCGTGTGGATGGACAGCCTCGGCCGGGAACGCCTCGACCGGGTCGCCGAACTGCTCATCGCGCGTCCCGCGGACCCGGCGCCCGGCCAGCCGGTACTGGTGACGACGGCCGCGCGTCCGATCATCGAGCAGCTTCCAGTGCCGAAGGCGCCGGTCACCGCACTCGCCGTCGCCGCCCCGTTCTTCGACGCGGAGGCCGAGGCGCTGCGCCGGCTCACCGGCCGGTTCGACCCCGCCGAGCTGCGACTCCTGCTCACCCGGGACGTCCAGTGCGATCCCGACGCCCTCGCCGGCGTGGTCAAGCGTGCCCAGACGGGCCTGGTGGCAACCCCGAAGGGCAGCCGCTACCACCACGCGAAGATCGTAGAGTGGCGGACGGCCGATCAGAGTTGGGCGCTGACCGGTAGTGCCAACTGCAGCGTCGCCGCCCTCGTCAGAACCATGGCCACGGGCGGGAACTGCGAGCTCGGCCTGGTGACCGGAACACCGGGCCTGTTGATCGACGCTGTGCCGTCTGAGGAGGTGGACCTGGCGCATCCGGCCCGCCTGCACGTGCGCGTGCCGGGCGAGCGGCGCGACTCTGACCCGATCCTGCGCGTCCTCGGCATCCGGGTCAGTGCCGAGCGGGTCGAGGCCACCGTTCTGGCCGACGGAAACCAGGCCCCGATGTGGCTGCTGGTCGACGGGCTTCGACTCGACCACGATCGGAACGACGGCCGACTGTACGTGTACGCCGGCATCCCGGCGCCCGATTGGTCCCTCGTGTCCCGCGGGGCGGCCACCGTGCACGTGGTGACCGACACCGGAGCCGAGATCCGGGATGTGGTGGTGACCGACGTGCCGGCGGCGCTGTCGCGCATCGACCGCCCGTCCCCGTTGGAGCACACGCCCCTGCCGCTCGTCATTGCCGACCAGGCGCACCTGGCCGCGCTCTTCGAAGCGCTCGCCCACCTGGCCTCGGTCCGCCCGGATCGCATGGTCACCCCACCCGGAACGAACCGCCGGCGCCAGGTGGAAGGTCGGGTCGCTGCGGCCGTCGGGCCGGCGTTGCTTCGTTTCGCGCTCGGGGTGGACGTCGAGAGCCGCGCGACACCGACCGACGAGGAGATCTTCGACGGCCCGGACGAGGAGACCGGTGAGGCATCGCCAGCGGAGCGGCGTGAGGAAAGAGCGCCCCGGAATGCTTCGACGACTCGGACGGAAACGGTTGGGACAGTCCTCGACGCGCTCACGCCAGGCCAGCGCACCAGAATGCGACGCGAGGTCGAAGCACTGGTGGACGCCGCCGAGGAGTGGCCGCTACCGGCGAAGCTCGCCGTCAGCCGTCTGATCCTGACCCTCGTGGCCGGCGGACTGTGGACCGATGCGACCGACTGGTCCGAGGTCCTCTACTGGGTGATGGTGCACCTCTGGATCGCCGAACATGAGGAGACCCTGGACGACGAACACGCCGCGCTCGCCACCATCGGGCTCGTGGCGCTGCGAAACGGTCTCGACCGCCAGCCTGAGCCGGCCGGCAACCTCGTCGAGCAGTTCGAGGAGCTGCGGCAGGCGTACGCGGGACGAACCGGCTGGCTGGCCGCCGTGCCGACGGACACGGTCCGGCGGTACGCCGCCGGCCTGAACGGGCACGTGTTCGGCATACTGTTCGAGCAGACCAACTTCGTGGCCGAACTCGGCTGGATCCTCGGACGCACGGCGCTGCACGACGCGGTGGACCGGCTCACCAACGCCCGGCTCGACAGCGGCTCCGTTGTCCACGTGAAGGGCGGCCGCAGCACCCGGCAGGCCGTCATCGCCGCCCTGGACGCCCTCCGTGACTTCTCCGACGTGCACGTGACGTCCGACGGCGAGCCTGCTGTGCACGGCTGGTGGAACGGGCGGCGCCTGCTGCTGGTGACCCGGTTCGGTGCCACCTGGCGGGCCGAGGTCTGGTCGCACCTCATGACCGGCATCGCGACCTACTCGCGTGGCACACCGTTGCGCCCACCGGATCGGCGCTGGACGGCATCCGGGCCGGACGAGGCGTTTCGGAGTCTCACCCCCGGCAGCTGATCCGATTGTCCCGAAGGGAGCCAGAGGTCGATGAGAGGCCTCACGATCGCGGAGCGCGTCGTGCAGGAGTTGCTGCGCAGCAAAACGCCACTCGACGATGACGAACTCGCCCGCCTGCTCGATGTGCAGCCCCGACAAACGATCAATCAGGTGTGCCGCCGGTTGGAACAGAGCCGTCGCCTCCGGCGGTACATCGGTCCTGACGGAAAGATCGTGAACGAGCTCCCGGGAAACGGCGAGACGTCGACACCGATCGTGCAGCAGGAGAGGCTGCCCGCCCTGGCCGCTGGCGACAGCGCGGTGCAACGGTACGCCGAGGGCGTCATGCTCGAGCGGCTGGCCGACCGGCTGGGCCTTGGGCTCAGCCCGCGGCGATTCGTGCTCGAGGATGGCGTCAGGGTCGAGGTCGATGGAGCGGACGAAGACCTGACCGTCCTCGTTGAGGTTTGGGCGCACCAGGGCCCGCCGAAGCCTGCGCAGAAGCACAAGGTGCTTGCCGACGCATGCCGCCTGATGTTCGTGGCGTCGACCCTGCCCAGCCCGCCGCGCCTCGTGCTCTGCCTCTCCGACCCCGAGGCAGCTCACCATTTCACGACCGCGCGTTCCTGGGCCGCCGCAGCGCTGCGCGCGTTCGAGGTGGAGGTCGAAGTGGTCGAGTTGGCACCCGAGGTGAGGTCCGAGATTCTGGCCGCCCAGCATCGCCAGTACAGGTGAGCCGTTCGGCAGAAAGAGGGCAGGTCGGCTGTCGCGGAGCCGCCGTCGCGCTGTCAGTCCCCATCCTGGCCGCGATCTGTCGGTATTCAGACATGAATATTGCTTCGACGCATACCGCTGCGTATGCCTGAACACCTTAGGTGGCTGCAAGCGGGCGGCCGGCGGACGGTGAGCTGGCGCGACCGCGCTTCGGCAGGGCATTGGTCGACTGCCGGGAGGGCTCGATGGCAGGTACCTGGATGGTACGCGTACCCGATCCGCTTGGAGCGGATGAGGATGCACTGCGCCAAGGCATCGTCGTCGCGCAGTGGTCCGAGGTGGGGGATATCTCGGGCTGCCGCAGCCGGATCGAGGTAAGAGAGAGCCTCGCCGGCGTCTACCCAACGAAGTCCATAAAAGGGCTCGGCAACTACGCGGGGCAGCTGTGGCGCTTCCTGGCGGAGATGAGCCCAGGCGACTACATCGTCATGCCCTTGACAAGTCGACCCAAGTACATGGCCGTTGGTCGCATCGCCGGTCGCTACCGATACCGCCCCAGAGGCGCCACCTGGCTGGCGGCACACACGCGCAGTGGAATGGATCAACAAGTCCGTGCCGCGTGCCGCCGCACGGGCTGACCTATATAACCGCCACCTGCCACCGACCACGAAGGTCTCTCACCTGCATGCCGACCCGGGTGGGCGACGCCTCGCCGAACTGGCGCGTAGAGAGAAAGACCCTGGACCGAACCCCCCGAGGAAGACATTCGCGATGTCACCGCGCATCCGCGACCGGGTGAGCGTGGTCGACGTCGGTGACGGGGCCTGCTCGATCATCAAAACGCAACACGACGGCCGTGAGTCCGTGACAGTGATCGACTGCGGCAGCGACAGCATCTCCGCCGACGACGCGTGTAACCGTTTGCTGGACGCACTCGACGGGCGACCGGAGGTCATCGACACAATCGTGGTAAGTCACTTCGACGCAGACCACTACCGCGGTTTCATGCGCCTGGCGGAGCGTATGCGGGCCCGCGGGCAGCGCTTCGCGTCCCTCCGTCTGATCTCACCACGACCGCCGGACGTAGCACCGCCGTTCACCGCCGCCTACCTGGCCATGGACCTCACGGTAACCGGATTCCGCAGCCTCGACCTCTCGCTCGACCTGAGGCAAGTAACCAAGGAAGGTCGCTTTCGGTACACGCCCCTGGCTCGAGGCAACGGCTTCCTCGCCGGGGAACGTGGCTACGACGTGTTGTGGCCCCCTGCCACGCTGCCCGACCACGTCGCCCGCCAGGTGCGGAAAGCTGTGCTCGCGTTCGAAGAACTCGCTGAAAAGCTTGCAGCTCGGGGCAACAGCGCACTGCGGGACAACTTCGAGGCAGCCCGAAAGGGCGGCTGGCTGCAGCCTGGACAAGACAATTTGCAGACGGGGGAGATGAGCAAGGCGCGGCTGGTTGACGGCGAGTATCTCGGTGAGAACATCTACGAAAACGACGACGACGCGGGCAGCGCCCTGGACGTAACCCGGCTGAACGTCCCGGATGACCTGCATGAGAATTTTCGCGGCGTGTGGAATGCGATGCGCCGCGCCAACAACGACATGTCACTGGTCTTCGAAGACGCCGAACCGGGCCGGCTCATCGTGTTCGGTGACGCCGGCACCCCAATCCTGTCCTGGCTGGCGAACACCGAGCTTCACGCAGCCCACTACGCGCTGATGCTCGCTCCCCACCACGGCACCCATCCATTGCCGCCGGCACTGCAACTCACCGCCGACCTGTGCGTCGGGCAAAACGGTGGCAAGCGCGGACACCTCTGGCCACGTCACCTCGCCACGCACGATAACCACGGCCGTTGTGTCAGCAGCACCTCAGGTACACACCACCTCCTGCTGTAGGCCAGGCCGACCGGCTCACGCCGTGCCCGACCGGCGATCCGCCGTGTCGGTGCCGGCCCGTACGGTGATACGTCCGGAGGCGCGAGCATCAGCAGAGGGGCACGCGATACACGATCGCGCTCGCGGCTGGCGTTCCCGCAGATCCCGGCGGACATGTTCCCTTCACCACCACCGACCGAGCCGACCTGCACACCGCGGTCATCCAGGTCTTCGGTGACGCCCACGAGCGGCTGGTCGTCGCGCTGACCTTCGACGATCCTCGCCGGACCGCCCCACGTCGGCCGGTACGGACCGGTCGACGACAGCTCGTTGGACTACACGCTCGGGGCGTTGCACAAGTACGGCCTGGTTGAGCGGACGCAGAGCCACACCGCCCATTACGCCTCGAGGACTGAATACGAGCGGCGTAACGTGCAGTAGTCTTCAGGCGCAAAGCGAGACTGCCTACGAGGGATGCTGCACGCGGTGGGGCTGCCCGAGCGAAAGATCAGGTCTGGGCGGAGCTGCGTTCGAAGAGGCGTTGGCGTTCAGCCGCCATGCATACACCCTGCTGACGGACAAGAACTGTCCCTTCAAGGTCACGACCCTGAAGCCGAGCCAGCGCCCGTACACTACTCGGCTAACGAGGTGGTCTCAGATGGCGTCCTTCGCGGCCGGCGGGATCGCGGCCACCACCGCATGCCGGCCGCTGGGGTGTCGAGAGCGGGGTGCTACGACGGGTGCCACCGTCCGCCATCGGCTCGCCAGGTAGCCGATGCCGACTCGAGCGGGCAGATCAGGCGATCCACGCGATATTGCAGCAGGCCGTTCAGCCCGGACCCATCCCGCCAACGACCGGGGGCATACAGGGCCGGCTGGACCGTGGCACCAACACAAGCCCTTCGCCGGTGGCGGCCGTGGTTTCGGGGTCGCTAGAGTCCAGCCGGGTGCTCCAGCGCTGAGCGCCAGTCGCCGCCTCAAACATCGACAGCTGAGTACCTCGCCGTACCACCACCGCATCCTCGCCGACCGTCAGGCGGGGCACGAAGAGGTCCTTTCCACTGCCGTACGACGCCGTCCAACGTTCGGCACCGGAGCGTGCGTCGAGGGCCACGAGGCGGCCAGTGGCGGACGCATAGAACACTTCGCCGCCGTCTGCGGCGATCCCGGTCTGCGGCAGACCGTCTTGGTTTGGCGGCAGGTCTTCTGTCGTCCACAGCGGCTTTCCGCTACGGAGGTCCCGCCCGACCAGACGTGTTGCCTGGCCATGTGGGCTGTCCATTGGTCCGCCCTGCAGCGCGGCGAGTGTGCTCACACCGGCGGTGACATACCGCCGCGCGGTCGAATCCACCGATCCGACCGCATCGCGCCACAACTCCCGCCCACTGCCGGCATCCAGCGCCGCGACGCTGAAGCCGTCCGCGGTCGCAAGCTCGACAACAAACGTTGATCCCACGCCGAGGACGAACGCCCGCCCGCCCGGCCGCCAATCACTCCAAGCTGCCTCTGGGACCGAGCGGCTCCACCGCTGCCGGCCGGTCGCCAGATCCAGGCCGGTATAGGCGGTTTGCGTCCCGACGAGCACCACGCCGTCGGCGATGGCGGCCGGCGCCCCAGCCAACCGTGTACGCCACCGCTCGCTGCCGTCGCGGGCGCCTATCCCCTGGATGTAGCCATCTGGGGCTGGTACGACGGCCACTCCGTCAGCGATCACCGGTGGGTCGCCCAAGGCGTCCGCGCCGCCGCAGACCCCACCCTCGGTCACCACGTACCACAATTGCCGGCCGCTGCGGGGGTCGAGGGCCACCAACCTCCCCGCCGGCGACTTGTACGACCGACCGGTCTGGATGAACACCAGACCGGCTCCGAAAGCCGGCGTGCTCGCCCCGTTCGCCGCCTCGAGCTCGGCGGTCCACACCGGCCGGCCGGTCCCCACATCAAAGGCCACCACCGTCGCCGGCCCGTCACCGGATCGATAGCCGGAGGTGGCCGAGCATCCGGCTCCGCCGCTCAACACCGCCCCAAGCACGAGTAGGCCAAGTACAGACCCACGCCGACGCGGATCCCTACCCTGCCACCTCAGGGTTAGAAGCCCGACGAACAGCGCGAAGACCAGTGGCCCGAAGGCCACCCAGGGCATCTGGCCCTCGAACCACCCCGGTTGCGTCCACTGGAGTGGTGTACGACTTGCCCGTGATGGGCGTGTTGCGTAGATAGGAGGCGGCCATCGCGTGATCCTTCGAGACGACCAAGT